>NZ_MUXU01000055.1 GCF_002014985.1 Moraxella caviae
GATTTTTTAGGGTGTCAAGCGTTTTTTTCAAAGTTTTTTAATTTTTTTGACTGCTCTAAGTTCAGCCTAAAAAATCAAGCTAACTTCTTGTTTTTTCAACGTTTTTTATTACGCTGTATCGCTTGAGTGGTGCGTATTATAGGGGGTGATTCACCCTTTGTAAAGCATTATTTTTATAAATAATGCAAAAAGTTTATAACTTATTGTTTTTATTGATTATTTTATATGAAATTTTTTACTTGTTTTATCGTCTTATCCTGTTGACAAGCTATCCACATCATTTGCCGTGAACTTATAAGCAAATTTCATGTACAATATAGCCAGATTTGGCGCAGCTTTCGCCAAAATAATCGCAAATTATTTCTATATATAAGTCAAACGCACAACTAAACCAACAAAAGACAACTTTTATGAACGCAGACGATTTTTTAGCAACGCTTGGCGAGCCTGAGCTTGATTATCAAGACGGCTATTACATCGGCATCATGAGCGGCACAAGCCTTGATGGCGTGGACGCGGCGCTGTGCCGTTTTTTTACGGATTTGCCAAACGATTTCACCGAGCAAACTACTTCTTATAAACAAGCCGCTTCTCACAAAAAAGACGCTTCTATTTATAATGATGAAACCGCACCGTCCAGCCATGGCAAGAAAATTGAGCTTATCGCCACGCATAGCCTTGATTTTACGCCTGCGCTGCGCCAAACTTTACTGGCGTTATGCATGCCAAACGGCACGGACGCACTGACTCCGAGCATGAGCGAGCTGGACTGGTTTGGGCGTGCCAGCCGTGAATATGGCGAGCTGATTAGCGAACTGGTGGGCGAATTGCTTGCCAAAACCACGCTTGGCGCAGACGACATCATCGCCATCGGCTGTCATGGGCAAACGGTGCGCCATCGCCCTGAGCAGGGTTTTAGTTTGCAGCTGATTGACCCGAACGTCATCGCCGAGCGCACGGGCATTACAGTGGTGAGCGATTTTCGCCGCCGCGATATGGCAGCGAACGGACAAGGCGCGCCGCTGGTGCCAGCCTTTCATCAGGCGATATTTGGACGGCAAGCGCACACGCAAGTGGTGCTAAACCTTGGCGGTATTGCCAACATCACCGTCCTACCGCCCAAAGACAGCACAGATACCGTGATGGGCTACGACACTGGCGTGGCGAACCTTTTGATGGACGGCTGGATTCATCGCCACGAGCAAAAAAACTTTGATAAAGATGGCGCATGGGCAAAAAGCGGCACCGTCCACGAAGCACTCTTGGCTAAGCTGTGCGCGCATCCATTTTTGGCGCAAACCGCTCCCAAATCCACAGGGCGTGAAGATTTTAATCTGGCATGGCTAGACGACGTACTGGCAACGCTTGCGCCCATCGCCCCTGCGGACGTGCAAGCCACTTTGTGCGAATTTACCGCCAAAACTGCCGCCGAACAAATCGTCAAATTCGCCCAAGCGGACGATGCGCCCACTTTATATCTGTGCGGTGGTGGTGCTTATAATACGCACCTTGCCACACGTTTTGCGCATTATTTGCCAAACTGGCACATTGACACGACAGCAGCACTGGGACTTTCGCCAACGTGGGTGGAAGCCTGCGCCTTTGCGTGGTTGGCACGACAAAATATTCTCATGCAAACGGGCAATTTGCCAGCCGTTACAGGTGCGGCGCATGGCGTGGTGCTGGGCATGGTGTGCTTCGCTTAGCGGATCTCAGACCACCTTTAACAATTTACATAGTTTAACCGCCCCAGCGAATGTTGTGGGCGGTTTTATTTTGGGTGGGTTTTGGGTGAAACTTAGATGAACTGCGGCAAATTGACCGTTTAAACAAGACAATTTAAGGAAAAACAAGCAAAATAAACCGCCAAACCAATCACTCAACCGATAAATAAAAACACTTGTAAACTATAAAACTACAAATTGCAAAAAATTCATGCTAAGATAGGCAAAATTTACCCAATTTCAATGAAAATTTATTAAATTGACGCAAATAAGGATAATTTCATGAAAAAAACCCACCACCAAAGCCGCCCAGACCACCAAAGAGTGGTGATTACTGGCATGGGCGCAATCACCCCAGTGGGCAACGACCTTACAACGATTTGGCAAAATTTGACCGCTGGAGTGAGCGGCATTGTCAAAATTGACAGCTTTAAAGACTTGCAAATCAGTGAATTTCGCTCGCAAATCGCAGGATTGGTGAAAGATTTTAACGCCAAAGAGTTTTTAAACCCCAAAGAAGTGCGCCGCTACGATGAATTTATGCACTATGCACAAGTGGCAAGTGCGAACGCCTTGCGCCACGCTGGGCTGATTGATGACGTGGTGGGCGACAGCCTGCCTGTGAATGTACCGAACGAGCGTTTTGGTGTAGTGATGGGTTCTGGCATTGGCGGCATTCAAACCATTGAAAACAGCCGTGATGCGCTGCGTGATGGCGGTGCCAAAAAGACGTCGCCTTTTATTATTCCCGGGACGATTGTCAATATGCCTGCTGGACTGATTGCCATTCGCCACAACCTAAAGGGCGCAAACCTTGCCACGTCCACCGCCTGCACCACATCCACGCACGCCATTGGCTTGGGTGCGCGGCTGATTGCTTACGGTGATTTGGACGCTGTACTGGTGGGTGGTAGCGAGAAGGCTTCCACGCCGCTTGGTATGTCCGGCTTTGGCGCAATGCACGCGCTGTCTACCAGAAATGACGAACCCACCAAAGCCAGCCGCCCTTTTGACAAAGACAGAGACGGCTTCGTGCTGGGCGATGGCGCAGGCGCATTGGTGCTAGAAAGCCTTGCCCACGCCAAAGCACGCGGCGCAACCATCTTGGCAGAACTTGTGGGCTTTGGCATGAGCGATGACGCAAGCCACATCACCGCCCCACCAGAAGACGGCAATGGCGCACGCCGAGCCATGCAAAACACCCTAGATGACGCAGGCATCACGCCAAGCGATGTCGGCTACATCAACGCCCACGGCACAAGCACGCCTGCTGGCGACGTTGCTGAAAGCCGCGCGATTCAAACGCTGTTTGGCGATGATATTTTAGTCAGCTCAACCAAATCCATGACGGGGCATCTTTTGGGCGCAGCAGGGGCGATTGAAGCGATTTTCACCGTCTTGGCACTGCAAAATCAGCTGCTGCCACCCACCATCAACCTAGACAATCCAGACGAGCGCTGCACTTTAGATTACATCGCCCACCAAGCACGCGCGGTAGAAAATCTAAACTACGCCATCAGCAACAGCTTTGGCTTTGGCGGTACGAACGGCAGCCTTGCTTTTGCACGCTGGCAAGATGCTTAATCGTCAAAACCACTGCCAAAATTCTTATACTGGCAAAGCACTTAAAAACCAAAAACCGCTCATGATAGATTTCATGGGCGGTTTTTTGATGGCTTGGCGAGCGGATAATCACACAAACACACTTTTTAAATTACGCCATCTTAAAGAAAACAAAAACACTTGCCAGCACAATCTCTGGCAAGTGTTTCACATGGAACATTTTTAAATCGTTTAAATCACGCTTAAAAACAAACCAACTTTCAATCAAAAAACCAACTAAAAATCCATAAAAACAACAAATTACGGTTTCCAGTTGATAAAATTGCTCAGCAATCTTAGCCCTGCATTGTGGCTTTTTTCTGGGTGAAATTGCGTGATGAACAGATTGTCCTTGATAATACTGGCGCAAAATTTTTGCCCATAATCACTGTACGCAGCGATGATGTTTTCGTTGCGCGCGTCTGTAAAATCTGGCTTGCAATAATAACTGTGCGTAAAATAAAAATGCTCGTCATTGCAGCCTTGCCACAAAATATGGTCGGTCTCGGCACGCACTTTATTCCAGCCAACGTGCGGAATTTTAATCGGTGCGCCTGCTTCCACCCACGCATCATCAAAACGCTCCACACTGCCGCCAATTACACCAAGACATTCCACACGGCCGCCTTCAGTGGAATAATCAAACATCGCCTGCATACCCACGCAAATCGCCATCACAGGCTTTTCATTAAGTGCCTGCTTGACCGCCACATCAATGCCGCACGCCTGCATATGTGCCATCGCATCACGCATTGCGCCCACGCCCGGCAGCAGAATTTTATCAGCACGCTTGATGTCGTCTGGCTTATTAGTGGTGATGACGTCCGCACCTGCAGTCGTCAGCGCATTTGCCACCGAATACAGATTGCCCACGCCATAATCCAAAAGCGCAATCGTTGTCATGACAGCCTCTTATAGCAGATTTTTGGTGGAAGGTAATGCGCCATTGGCACGCTCGTCAATCTCGCACGCTTGGCGCAGCGCACGCGCCAACGCCTTAAACACGCTTTCAATCTGATGATGGCTGTTTTTGCCTTTTAGATTGTCAATGTGCAGCGTGATTTGTGCGTGATTAACCAGCCCAAAGAAAAATTCTGAAAACAAATCCACGTCCAATTTGCCCACATAAGCGCGTGTAAACGGCACGTCCATGTGCAGCCCCGGACGGCCAGAAATGTCCACCACCACACGGCTAAGACTTTCATCAAGCGGCGCATAAAAATGCCCATAACGGCGAATGCCCTTTTTATCGCCCAGCGCTTCACGCAGTGCCTGACCGATGGCAATGCCCACATCTTCTACGCTGTGATGGTCGTCAATGTGCGTATCGCCCACGCATTTTACGTCCAAATCAAACAAACCGTGGCGTGTGATTTGCTCAAGCATATGATCCAAAAACGGCACGCCTGTATCCAGCTTACCTTGACCTGTACCGTCAATATTCAAAGAAACGCTGATTTGAGTTTCGGCAGTATTACGAGTGATGTGTGCGCTGCGAGCAGTCATAATTTTCCTTATTCGCCACCAAAATGGCATAAAATCAATTCTAAAATCAAATTCAACAAACCAAGCAAATCACGGCTTGTGTGGTTTCAACGAACAACCAAACACCCCATTGTACACAAAATCACTGCCATTGTGGCGATTTTTTGTAACAAATGGGCTGGTTTGGCGTGAAAATCGTGCTAAATTTGGGCGCATTGCTGGCAGATTTTACAATAACTGATTTATAAACTATAATTGACACCATATAATTGGATAATTGGGCGTTTGAATGTCAGATTTTATCCCCATTGATAAAACACAACTCCCAACCCATCAAAATGACGAACTGAGAATTTTATGATTTTACCAATTTTACACTACCCTGACCCACGCCTGCGCACGGTGGCTGCACCTGTGGCGAGCGTAGATGACGAGATTAAAACGCTGATTGCCGATATGTTTGAAACCATGTATGATGCGCGCGGCATTGGGCTGGCTGCCACGCAGGTGGATCGTCATGTACAGGTGGTGGTGATGGATTTGGCAAAAGAAGGCGAAGAGCCGCAGCCAAAAGTGTACATCAATCCTGTGGTTACGCCTTTGACCGAAGAGCTGTCGCCTTATACTGAAGGCTGTCTATCCATTCCTGAAGTGTACGATGAAATCATGCGCCCTAGCCGTGTACGCATTGAAGCACTGGATGGCGAAGGCAAGCCTTTTAGCGTGGAAGCAGACGAACTGCTGGCGGTGTGCATTCAGCATGAGCTAGACCACCTAAAAGGCATTGTTTTTGTGGATTATTTATCACGCCTAAAACAAGACCGCGCCATCAATAAAGTGCGCAAAGTCATCGCCAAAAAAGGCAAATAATCGCCAAATTGACTGCTTGGCAAAACCTTGCAAGCCTTATCAAATCCTGCAAATCCTACAAAAAAAAATAGCTTGGCAATCCACCAAGCTATTTTTATTTTCGGCTGTTTTTGGCAAGTTTTAATAAATTTAGCAAACTCACCAATTATTCGTGCATTTCACCATCCATCTCACCCAAAAATCCGCCAGATTGTCTTGCCCACAGATTGGCATACACGCCGCCTTGGGCGATTAGCTCATCGTGGCTGCCCATCTCAATGATGCGCCCTTTGTCCATCACCACAAGTTTATCAAGGCTTGCGATGGTGGATAAACGGTGCGCAATGGCAATCACTGTCTTGCCTGCCATCATGTCATCAAGGCTTTGGGTGATGGCAAATTCCACTTCACTATCAAGCGCACTGGTGGCTTCGTCCAGCAGTAAAATTGGCGCATTTTTTAACATGACACGCGCGATGGCAATGCGCTGACGCTGACCGCCAGACAGCTTCACGCCACGCTCGCCCACTTGTGTGTCAAGCCCTGTGTTACCATGCTTGTCTTGCAAGGTTTGGATAAAATCCCACGCGTGCGCAAGTTTAGCAGCGGCGATGATTTCATCGTCTGTGGCGTCAGGCTTGCCATAAGCGATGTTTTCTCGGACGGTGCGGTGCAGCAGTGCGGTGTCTTGGGTAACCATGCCGATTTGTGCGCGCAAAGAGTTTTGGGTAACGGCGCTGATGTCTTGCCCGTCAATGCGCACTTGACCGCCATCAACGTCATAAAAACGCAGCAAAAGATTCACCAGCGTGGATTTGCCTGCGCCAGAACGCCCCACCAAGCCCACTTTCTCGCCTGCTTTGATGTGCAAATTAAAATCATCAAACAGCTTGTCAATTTTATCGCCACGCCCATAATTAAAATCCACATGACTAAAATCAATCTGCCCTGCCGACACTTGCAAAGTGCCTGCGTTTGGCTTATCGGTGATGGCGTGTGGCGTGTTCAGCGTTTTCATGCCGTCTTGTACCGTGCCGATGTGTTCAAACAGGCTTGCCATCTCCCACATAATCCACTGCACCATGCCTTTTAGGCGCAGCGCAATGCCGCTTGCCACCGCAATCGCACCCACGGTTACTTGCCCAATGCTCCACAAATACACGCCAATCGCCGTACTGCCGACAATCATCAGCAAAGACAAGCTCTCAGTTGTGGTATTTAGCACCGATACCCAGCGCATTTGTGCGTGGACGGTGTGCATAAATTCACGCATGGCGGATTTGGCGTAATTGAGCTCACGATTTGAATGGCTAAACAGCTTTACCGCACCGATGTTGGCGTAGGCGTCCGTTACTCGCCCTGTCATCAAGGCGCGTGCATCTGCTTGGTTGCTCGCAGTCTCACGCAGCCTTGGCAAGAAAAAGCGCATGATGGCAGCCACCGCCACAAGCCAGCCGATGAACGGCAAAAACAGCCAAAAATCCAGCCCCAGCAAAATCACGCCACTGGTAATCAGATATGCCGACACAAACGACACCATCTCAGCGACCGTCATGATGGTATCACGCACCGCCAGCGCCGTTTGCATGACTTTGGCAGACACTCGCCCAGAAAATTCATCGTGATAAAACTGCATGGATTGCCCAAGCATGTGCTTATGAAACCACCAACGCAGGCGCATGGGCAGCACGCCTTGCAGCACTTGAAAGCGCACCAAGTTGCCAAAAAACTCGCCGAAAATTGACAGCACACACAAGCCCAAAATCAGCGTAATCAGGCTGCCTTTTTCTGCCCACAGCGTATCTGGCGTGTAAGTGGTGAGCCAATCCACGACATCGCCCACCCACGCAAACAGCAGCGAGCCAAACACGCCAAGCAACACCGACAGCAGCACACGCACAAAAATCCACGTCCGCGCGCCTTCGGTACACGCCCACAAAAACGCAAGCAATTTGCCTTTTTCTGGCGTGGGCATGGGACTGTCAGGATAAGCGTCCAAACGGCGCTCAAAATAATCAAATAGGGATTTCATGGCTTTATTCTTTAGGTTATTCTTTATGTGCAGCAAACCGCTTATTATAGCAGATTTTACCCCGTCAAGAATTGAGTGGTTTTGTAATTAAATTTGTCTTTGGCGCAAGACAACAGGCGAATGACTCTTACCCAGCCAAGCACACAGCCTAGGCACACCATCAGGCACAAAAAAGACGTGCCAAAACACGCCTTTTTAAATTCATCAGCTTATCAGCACTTGACTGACGATGATTTGTCAAATCATACCATCAAACTTCATGGTACAGCCGTGCGCCTTCACGGTGAAATTTTTCTTTCATGCTTTGTAAGCCTTGCTCGATTTGTAAGCCCTTGGCGTATTCTCTGACGTTTTGGGTGATTTTCATCGAACAAAATTTCGGGCCGCACATTGAGCAAAAATGCGCCGATTTGTGCGCTTGTTTTGGCAAGGTTTCATCGTGAAATTCTCGTGCGGTGTCTGGGTCTAACGCAAGATTAAACTGATCTTCCCAGCGAAATTCAAAGCGCGCCTTAGACAGCGCATTGTCTCTGGCTTGGGCAGCTGGGTGTCCTTTTGCCAAATCGGCAGCGTGTGCGGCAATCTTATAAGTGATGATGCCGTCTTTTACGTCCTTTTTATTTGGCAAGCCCAAATGCTCTTTTGGCGTAACATAACACAGCATTGCCGTGCCATACCAGCCAATCATCGCCGCCCCAATCGCACTGGTGATGTGGTCATAACCGGGAGCGATGTCCGTGGTGAGCGGCCCAAGCGTATAAAATGGCGCTTCGTGGCAATGAGCGAGCTGCATTTGCATATTTTCTTGAATCTTATGCATCGGAACGTGTCCGGGTCCTTCCACCATCACTTGCACATCATGCGCCCACGCACGCTTTGTCAGCTCGCCAAGCGTGATAAGCTCGCTAAACTGCGCTTCGTCATTGGCGTCTTGAATGCAGCCGGGACGCAAGCCATCGCCAAGACTAAACGCCACGTCATAGGCTTTCATAATTTCACAAATTTCATCAAAATGCGTGTGCAAGAAATTCTCTTGATGGTGCGCCAGACACCACTGCGCCATGATTGAGCCGCCACGACTGACAATGCCCGTCAAGCGATTTGCCGTCATCGGCACATAACGCAGCAGCACGCCTGCATGAATGGTGAAATAATCCACGCCTTGCTCGGCTTGTTCTATTAAGGTATCCTTAAAAATCTCCCACGTCAAATTCTCAGCAATGCCGTCCACTTTTTCCAAAGCCTGATAAATCGGCACTGTACCGATTGGCACTGGTGAATTTCTGATAATCCACTCGCGCGTCTCATGAATGTGCTTGCCTGTGGATAAATCCATGATGGTGTCCGCACCCCAGCGTGTTGCCCACGTCATCTTGGCAACTTCTTCATCAATGTTTGAACCAAGCGCAGAATTGCCGATGTTGGCGTTAATTTTCACCAAAAAATTTCGCCCAATAATCATCGGCTCGCTTTCTGGGTGGTTGATATTACAAGGGATAATCGCACGCCCAGCCGCCACTTCTTGCCGCACAAACTCAGGCGTGATCACGCGTGGGATATTTGCTCCGAAACTCTCGCCTGCGTGCTGGCGCATATCTGTCAGCTCGTGCTGCTTTTGAGTTTCACGAATGGCAATGTATTCCATCTCAGGGGTGATGATGCCTTGCTTGGCGTAGTGCATTTGCGTTACGTTTCTGCCCATCTTGGCGCGGCGTGGCTTGTCAATGTGAGCAAAACGCAAATTAGCGGTGGTGATGTCTTTGGCGCGCTCTTGCCCATAACGACTACTCAAGCACGGCAAAACTTCGCTGTCGCCACGCTCTTCGATCCAATTTTCACGCAATTTTGGCAGTCCTTTTGTTAAGTCTATCTTAACAGTTGGATCGGTATACACCCCTGATGTGTCGTACACATAAAATGGTGGATTATGCTCGCTGCCGCCTTCAATGGGCGTGTCGGTGAGCATAATTTCACGCATTGGCACACGAATGTCTGGGCGAGAACCTTGCACATACACCTTTTTAGAAGCAGGCAATGCACGAGTCAAATCACGCGCTTCATCGGTGTAGCGCTTGTCGTTAGGCGTGTGATGGGTGGTTTGGATTTTGGTGGTTGTGCTTAAAGCACTTGGATTTAAAGCAGCTGGGTTTGGAATGGTGTTGTGTTGGGTCATGAAATTTTCCTTAAAAAACATGAACCAAGCAAACCGCACATCTGACACAGCTCAGACGATACTGGATAATTTTAGTCGTATGAACACTTGCCGATACGCCTTGGCATACAAGACTGCAGATGGCGGACGTGCTTGATTCCTACGCAGGGACTAACCTGTTCAGGTTCAACGGATTTTGCGTTATAAGTTTCATGTGGAACACCAATGGCGCACCCACCAAAGACGCAATCTCAGCGGTCTCAAACCGCACTCCGTCAAGCAAATGCCAGCCTGCGCAAGTTTTTTGCTTGCACGGCTGACCTTAAGATTATTGTAAAGCGTTTTCTTGTGGCAAGCAACCTTTATTTGGTTAAATTTTAAGCAAATCTGCCCAATGCCGATTTTCATCACGGCTTAAAATCAGTGCAAAAGCAGATTGCAAAGATTGTATTAACGCCTTATTAACCGCTGATTTAGCACGCCTTCATCAAAGCAAAACCACCCAAGAAAAATTCACCCCAATGCACGATTATCCCTTGTAGAGTTTGGCGCTTCTTGTTATGATATTTTCGTGGCATTTTGCCCTTCTCATTTCTTTTTAGCTTCTTATCATCAAATAATTTAGTAGGATTTCTTGTGAATATCATCGTCTTGGGCGGCGGCGTGATTGGCGTTACGTCCGCTTATTATCTTGCCAAACACGGCTGTCAAGTTACCGTCATCGATCGCCAAAGCGACGTCGCTGAAGAGACCAGCTTTGGCAACGCAGGGCAAATCTCCCCCGGCTACTCAACGCCTTGGGCAGCCCCCGGCATCCCTTTAAAAGCGGCCAAATGGCTGGTACAAAAACACGCACCTTTTGCCGTGCGTGCCGATGGCTCGACGTGGCAGCTGGCATGGATGGCGCAGATGTTCAAAAACTGCACCCAAGAGCGCTACGCCATCAACAAAGAACGCATGATGCGTGTGTCTGAATACAGCCGTGATTGCTTGCGTGCGCTGCGTGATGAGATTGACATCAATTACGAACACCGCACAGGCGGCACGTTACAGCTTTTTAGAAAGCAGGCGCAGCTTGACGTGGTGGGACGTGATATTGAAGTGCTTAAAGAGTGCGGCGTGGCGTACGAGCTACTAGACCGTGATGGCTTGGCACGCGTTGAGCCTGCGCTTGCCCATGCCAAAGATAAGCTGGTGGGCGGTCTGCGCTTGCCTAATGACGAAACTGGCGACTGCAATCTGTTCACCAAATCGCTGGCACGCCACGCTGAGCGTCTGGGCGTGCGCTTTATGTTTAATGCCAATATTGAGCGCTTCACCACCGATGGCGATAAAATTTCAGGCGTGGTGGTCGATGGTGAGACGCTCACCGCTGATAATTATGTGCTGGCGCTGGGCAGCTACTCACGCGGCATGGCAAAATCGCTGGGGCTGTCTTTGCCTGTCTACCCTGTCAAAGGCTACTCACTCACCGTGCCAATCATTGACCCTGCCAATGCGCCTGTCTCCACCGTGCTTGATGAGACGTTTAAAGTTGCCATCACTCGCTTTGATAATCGCATTCGTGTGGGCGGCATGGCAGAATTATCAGGGTTTAATTTGGGGCTAAATCCAAGCCGCCGTGCCACGCTTGAGATGGTAACCAGCGATTTATTCACAGGCGGCGATTTACCAAATGCCAGCTTCTGGACAGGTCTGCGCCCCATGACGCCAGACGGCACGCCCATCATTGGCGCTACTAAATTCACCAATCTGTACACCAACACAGGGCATGGCACGCTCGGCTGGACGATGTCGTGCGGCTCTGGCAAGCTCATCAGCGACATCATCACAGGCACACCAACCGAAATTTCACTAGAAGGCTTGGCGCTGACTCGTTATGATTGATTGGCTTGATAGCTTAATAAATCCCACCAACTCATTGATTTTATTTAGGAAATTTTATGACTGACATTCAAAAATACGACAGCAACGACGCCATCACCGAAGTGGTGGTGCATAATGGCGTGGTATACTTGGCTGGGCAAGTACCTGACGATGACAACCTAGACATCACAGGACAAAGCAAACAAGTGCTTGCCAATATTGACAAAGCGCTGGCGGCGGCTGGCACGGATAAAAGCAAGCTATTATCTGCGCAAGTTTTCATCAAAGATTTGGCGCAATTTGACGCTTTTAATGCCGAATGGAAAGCGTGGCTGGCAGGCTGCGTACCGCCTGCGCGCGCCACCATCAAGGCAGACTTGGTCAATCCAAAGTGGCTTGTGGAAGTGATGGTCATCGCTGCGGTGTAAACTTAAGTCAAACCAGCCAAACTCGGCCAAACCATCAAAAACAAACCCCAACAAACGCATTGTTGGGGTTTTGTCTTGCTTATCAAATTTACCGTCAATTAAGAATCGGTATACAGTTTACGCACGATTTGTCCAATCGTGGCGATACCCTTTTGCAGCGTGTCATCAGGCTGGGCAATGCTTAGGCGAATGCACTCGTGCGCGTGCGGATACGCTTTGGTGTCAATCCCCACAAAGAAATGCTCGCTTGGGATAATCAGCGTGCCAGCTGCCTTGAGCTTTTCGTACAGCTCGGTGGTGGAAATTGGCAAATCCTTGAACCACACCCACAAGAAAATCGCACCTTCTGGCTTGTGAATTTTCACTGGCAAATCGGCAAACTCACTCTGCAAAAGTGCAATCGCCTTGTCCGCCTGCGCCTGATAAAACGGACGAATGGCGGTATCAGCAAGCGTCTTAATCTCATCATTAGCAAACAGCGGCGCAGCGATGGTCGCCCCAAAACGCACTGGCGATAAATTGACAATCGCATTCATCGCACTCACCGCGCGCACAATCTGTGGATTTGCCACGATGATGCCTGTGCGCACGCCCGGCAGCCCAATCTTTGACAGGCTAAAACACAGCACCGTATTTTCATTCCAGCTCAGCGTCGCATTCGTGTGAATGATGTTTGGAAATGGTGTGCCGTACGCATTGTCAATAATCAGCGGAATGCCGTGCTTTTTGGCAAGCGCATCAAGGCGTGCCATCTCATCATCGGTCAGCACATTACCTGTAGGGTTGGTCGGACGTGAGCAGCAAATCGCCCCAATCTTACCATTTTCAAGCTCTGGCAAGGCTTCCAATGCCGCAAAATCCACTTGATATTTAAAAAACCCTGCCTTACCTGCGTGCGTGGTTTCCACGATTTTTGGCGGCACCGCCACAAAATGCGAGCCATCAATGTGCGCATCGGCATAGCCAACGTACTCAGGCGCAAGCGGCAATAAAATAGACTTGTCGCCATCGGCAAACTTGCCAGAAAATAAGTTGAACAAATAGAAAAAGGCGTTTTGCGAGCCGTTGGTCAAGACAATATTTTCCTTGGTAAGCTGCCAATCGTAATGACGATTAAAAAACGCCACCAAAGTGTCCAAAAATTTCGCATCGCCTTGCGGTGTGGAATAATTGCTCACGCTTTCAAGCGCACTGCCGTCTTTGGCGATGTCTTGCAATGTGCGTGCAAATGCTTCATTCACCTTGGCAATGCTCGCAGGATTGCCGCCACCAAGCATATTGACGGGTTTATCGCTTGCCAGCGCATTTCCTAAATCGTCCATCAACTGCAAAATGCCGCTGTTTTTGGTGAATTTTTGTCCAAATACTGAAAATTGCATTCGTTTTACTCCGTTTTATGCGCAAAATTGCTTGGCTTGTGGTTTTGGCTGGCTGTCATGATTACAAATCACCAATTTCACAGCAAAATCTGCACAATGTTCCACACGAAACCATTTGCTCGCCCAATGACGTACTTACAAAATCGCCCGACAGCCTGCGCCATCGGGCGTGTTGGTGTGTCGTCAAATCTATTTATAAAATAAATCAAAACGACATCACACCAAATCCATCATTCCCACTCAATGGTCGCAGGCGGTTTGCTAGACACGTCATACACCACGCGCGACACGTCCGCGATTTCGTTCATGATGCGTGTGGAAATTTTATCCACCAAATCGTACGGCAAATGCGCAAAACGCGCAGTCATAAAGTCCACCGTTTCCACCGCACGCAGGGCAATCACCCACGCATAGCGTCTGCCATCACCGACCACGCCCACCGATTTGACAGGCTGGAATACCGCAAAGGCTTGCGCCGTCTTATCGTACCAGCCAGATTCACGCAGTTCTTGCATGAAAATATCGTCCGCCAAGCGCAAGATGTCGGCATACTCTTTTTTAATTTCGCCCAAAATACGCACGCCAAGACCCGGCCCCGGGAATGGATGGCGGTAAATCATGTGGTGCGGCAAGCCCAGCGCCACGCCAAGTTTACGCACTTCATCTTTAAACAAATCACGCAAAGGCTCAACCAGCTCAAATGCCAAATCGTCAGGCAAACCGCCCACATTATGGTGCGACTTAATGACGTGCGCCTTGCCGTGCTTGCTGGCGGCAGATTCAATCACATCAGGGTAAATCGTGCCTTGCGCCAAGAATTTCACACCGTCCAGCTTACGTGCTTCTTCGGCAAACACTTCAATAAATTCACGGCCGATGATTTTGCGCTTGGCTTCTGGATCGGTTACGCCTGCCAATGCCGACAAAAAGCGATTTTCGGCGTCCGCACGAATTACACGAATACCCATATTCTCGGCAAACATCTGCATGACTTGGTCGCCTTCGTTTAGGCGCAAAAGTCCATTATCCACAAACACGCAAGTCAGCTGATCGCCAATCGCACGGTGCAAAAGTGCCGCCACCACCGAGCTGTCCACGCCACCAGACAAGCCAAGTAGCACTTTTTCATTGCCGATTTGCTCACGCAGCTGCGCCACACGCATTTCAATGATGTTTTCAGAATTCCACTCACTGCCGCAGCCGCAGATGTTATGCACGAAATTGGCAATCAGCTCCACGCCTTTTTCGGTGTGAGTAACTTCTGGGTGGAACTGCACGCCATACAATTTGCGTGCTTCATCGCTGGCAGAAGCAAAAGGACAGCTTGGCGTGCTGGACGTGGTTGTAAAACCGTCTGCCAATTTTGCCACTTTATCACCATGACTCATCCACACTTGGGTTTGGTTGTTGGCATCTTTTACGCCAGCGAGCAAACCATCTTCTACTTGCACGTCAATCTTGGCATAGCCAAATTCTTTGACACTGCCTGCCACCACTTCGCCGCCAAGCTGTGCGGTCATGGTCTGAAAGCCATAGCAAATACCCAGCACAGGCACGCCCAGCTCAAACACCACCTGCGGCGCGCGTGGACTGCCTTCTGCGTACACGCTTTCAGGGCCGCCAGATAGGATAATGCCTTTTGGGTTGAAAGCACGGATGTCGTCTTCGTCATGGTCGTAGGCATACATCTCAGAATACACGCCAGCTTCACGCACACGGCGCGCGATAAGCTGGCTGTACTGCGAACCAAAATCTAGGATTAGGATACGATCGGTGGTGATGTTTTGGGTCATGATAGTTCCAAATACAAATTGACTGATAAATTCAAACCACTCAAGCAAAACACCAAAGCCGTCAAACACTCATTGGCGCAATGCTGCGTGGTTTGTTATTGCAATAATTTAAACGCTTATAAATCAAATACTTATCGGAAAATTTAAGCATCAATGTCCGCATTCAAGGCGTTTTCTTCAATGAATACACGGCGCGGCTCAACTTCATCGCCCATCAAGCAGCTGAACAGATGGTCGGCAGCGATGGCATCTTCAATGGTGATTTTGAGCATATTGCGGTTTTCAGGGTCCATGGTGGTTTCCCACAGCTGGTCGGCATTCATTTCACCCAAACCCTTATAACGCTGGATAGACAAGCCACGGCGTGCTTCCGTCATCATCAGCTCCCACAGATGGTCAAAATCTTTAACCGCAAAGTCTTTTTCGCCACGGCGGATAAAGCTGTCTTCGGTCAAAATCGTGTTCCATGTGGAACTCAGTTTCAAAAGACGCGCATATTCGCCAGAGCCGATGAACAGCGGATCAAGTGTGTAATGCTGCGGCAACTGATGCACATAAATGGTGATTTTTGGCAAAAATGCCTTCGGTGTGCTGCTACCACTTTGGGCAAGATCAGCGTCTGTGTCCGCACCGCCAATCGGCTCAAGCACCACTTTTGGATTCAGCTCGCCTGCGGTCTCATTCAGCACGGTTTGTAAATTTTGCACCCATGTCGTCATCGCAGCTTCGTCTTGGGTGTCGGCAAGCTCAAGTTTTGGCACAAAGGTGAGTGCGTTAATCAGCACTTCTGGGTATTTTTGCGCCAAGCGATTTTTGACGTTTTGGGCTTGGCTGTAATCATTCATCAAGCCTTCTAACGCCTGCCCTGTGATGGCTGGCGTGTCTTTGGTGAGATACAGCTGATTATCATCAATCGTGGACGACAAAAGATAAGATTTTAGTGCGTCATTGTCTTTTAAATACAGCTCTTGCTTGCCTTTTTTCACCTTGTACAAAGGCGGCTGCGCAATGTAAATATGTCCACGCTCAATCAGCTCTGGCGTTTGACGGAAAAAGAAGGTCAAAAGCAGCGTGCGAATGTGGCTACCGTCCACGTCCGCATCGGTCATGATGATGATTTTGTGATAGCGCAGCTTGTCAGGATTGTATTCGTCCTTGCCAATGCCTGTGCCAAGCGCAGTGATGAGCGTGCCAACTTCCGCGCTTGACAGCATTTTATCAAAGCGCGCACGCTCCACGTTTAGGATTTTACCTTTTAGCGGTAAGATGGCTTGGGTTTTGCGGCTGCGCCCCTGCTTGGCACTACCGCCTGCCGAATCACCCTCCACCAGATACAATTCAGACAACGCTGGGTCTTTTTCTTGGCAGTCGGCAAGTTTACCCGGCAAGCCTGCGATGTCAAGACTGGTCTTGCGGCGGGTCATTTCACGCGCTTTGCGAGCCGCTTCTCTGGCGCGCGCTGCGTCCAAAATCTTGCCTGCAATGGCTTTGGCGGCGTTAGGATTTTCCAGCAAATATTCACTCAAGCGTTCGTGCATGGTGGTTTCCACCGCGCTTTTTACTTCGCTTGAGACAAGTTTGTCTTTGGTTTGGCTGCTGAATTTAGGGTCAGGCACTTTCACCGACACAATCGCCACCAAGCCTTCACGTGCGTCATCGCCCGTTACTTGCACTTTTTCTTTTTTGCCGATGTTTTCGCTGTCCATGTAAGCGTTTAGGCAGCGAGTGAGCGCCGAACGAAAGCCCGACAAGTGCGTACCACCGTCTTTTTGTGGGATATTATTGGTAAAGCACAGCACTTTTTCGTTGTAGCTGTCCGACCATTGCAAGGCGACTTCCACGCCAATGCCGTCCGTGCCTTGTGCGGTGAAATGAAACACGTCATTGAGCGTTTGCTTGCCGTCATTGATGTATTGCACAAATTCTAGCAAGCCGCCTTTATGCTCAAAAACTTGTGATTTGTCGCTGCGCTCGTCCGTCAGCACAATGCGCACGCCAGAATTTAGGAATGACAATTCACGCAAACGCTTGGCAAGAATGTCATAATCAAAAATCGTGCCGCTAAAAATCTCAGCAGATGGATAAAAACGCACCTGTGTGCCTGTTTTGCTCGTGGTTTCGCCTTTTTTAAGCTCAAAATCTGGCACGCCATCGGTATAATCTTGGGTATGAATAAAACCATCACGCCAAATGGTGAGCGTCAGTTTTTTGGACAAGGCATTCACCACTGACACGCCCACGCCATGCAGACCGCCAGACACCTTATAAGAGTTGTCGTCAAACTTACCACCAGCGTGCAGCACCGTCATGATGACCTGCGCCGCCGACACGCCTTCTTCTGGGTGAATGTCCACAGGAATGCCCCGGCCGTTATCCGCCACAGAGATGGATTCGTCCGCATGAATGATGATGTTAATCTCATCGCAATGCCCAGCAAGCGCTTCGTCAATGGAATTATCCACCACCTCAAACACCATGTGGTGCAAGCCTGTACCGTCATCAGTGTCACCAATGTACATACCGGGGCGCACACGCACCGCCTCCAGACCGCGCAGGACTCGGATATTTTTTGAGCTGTAATCGTTTTGCTCGCTTGGACTGCTCATACAATTTCCTTAACTGTGTTATTTTGCCGTGCGCTGCAAATCCACTGGCAAAACCAAGCAAAAACAGCACAGCGATATAGTCAATTCAACATCGTTTAAAACAAGGCGGCAAGCCATGGACAGCACAAGCGGCACTTATAAGACAAGCCAGCGAAACATCAAACCAAATTGCAAAGACTATAATTTTGTTAAAATACTGTTTATTATAGCACATTTTGGCGATTTTAGGGGGATTTGTCGGTGTTTTTGGCAAAAGCTGACAGGTTTGTAATTTGTGAAAATTTACTCATCGTTCATCATTTGCACAGCGCTCACCGCACCTTGATGCACAGTGAAAACTTTAAGCAAATCCTGCGCCTGTCCATCAAAACTTTGCGATAAAGGCGGCGCATCTTGTGCGGTACTGTCTTGAGAAGGTGGGTTTTGAGAAATTTGCTCTTGAGAAGGCTGGTTTTGAAAAGAGGTACCTTGAGCGTGTTTGACTTTTAATTTAGCGATGATGGTTTTGGCGATGCCAGCTTGCAAACTGCTGATAAACAGCTGACACGGCAAGGCAAGTGCCACGTCCAAAAACACCTCCACCGCGCGCTCATCAAGCTCAGCGTCTATGTCATCAATCAGCACCATCGGTAAAGCGCCATCAAAGGCTGCAGCTTGGCTGGTGCGGTATTGACAAATCAGCTGTAATTGTGAGAGTTTTAAGGCGGTGATGAGCAGTTTTTTCTCGCCACGCGACAGCACGTTGCTCGCTTGCTCTCTTTGCTGTGCCGTACCGCCCATCGTTACCGATACATCAGCACGGTGCGCGCCCACGCGTGTGTAACCCAGCTCCACATCGCCATCAATCCTGCTTTGCAGCACCGCAAACAGCCCTGCCGATACGTCAAACCCTGCCGAATAGCTCAGCTTAATTCTGTCGGCATAAGCTGGCAAAAGCTGCGCCACCATCGCCAAAAACAGCGGATGCCACGCAGCAAATACCGCTTGGCGTGCTTCGTGCAAGCGTGCGGCGTGCTGTGATAGCTGCTGATCCCACGCAGCAAGCTCTCTGGCACAGCGTGCGGATTTTAATAAGGCGTTGCGCTGCTTGAGCAGGCGCTGATACGCCAGCCACTCATTATGAAAAGTAGGTTTCACGTGAAACGCCAGCCAGTCCAAAAGTTGCCGCCTTGCGCCGCTGCCTTCTTCTAGCACCGTCATGCCAGCAGGGTCAATCAAAAGCACGGGCAATCTTTTGGCAAGCTCGCTTTGGGCGGTGAGCGGTGTGTCGTTTAGGCGTAAAATGGTGGTGGCAAGATTGGCAGCGTCCAGCTGTTTTTGGATTGCTAAAGCCGTGCCGTCTTGGGTTTTTGCCCAAACGGTGCAAGCATTGGTGTGGTGCGTGATGTAGCGCTTAGGCTCATGATGACGAAAAGTCTTGCCACGAGAAAGCAAAAACACCGCCTCTAAAAGCGATGTTTTGCCGCTGCCATTAGCACCTGTGATCAGATTGTACTGCGACAACGCCAAATCGGCTTGGGCGATGTTGCGCAGCTGATGAACACGAAGCGTGCTTAGCATATCACACTCGCATTGGCATCACTACATACTGATGATTCATCTCATCGCCCACTTGATAAATCAGTGTTGGGCTGGTGGCTTGAGTCATGCCAAGGTAAATTTCACCATCAAGCACACGCAGCACCGCACGCAGATAGGCTTCGTTGAACGACAGCTCAAGTGGCTCGCCTGTATACTGCACCGACATCACTTCTTCGGCTTCGTCTTGTTCACGGTTGCGCACGCTGATGGTAACGCTGTCTTCTTTGGCGAAATCCAGCAGCACACCCGGGGCTTCTTTGCTGTTTAGTACAGACAAGCGGCGCAGTACGTCCACCGCTTCTTCTTTATCAAACAATGCCACACGCTCAATGTTGTTAGGAATCACACGGCGATAATCAGGGAATTTGCCTTCAATCAAACGCGCGGTCAAAAGCGCACTCATACCATGATATTCGCTGTCTGCACCAAAATTTAGCGACACTTGCAACATTTCATCATCAAAGCCAAGCGACACCACGTCATGCTCGCTGCCATCACGCACAAGCTCAGTTAAAAGTCGCTCAAGCTCGCCCACCGCCTTGCCGGGGATAATGATGCGCTTTTCATCATAACTTTCATCAAGCGCACGGTGCGCCACCGCCAAACGGTGTCCGTCTGTCGCCACGGCAGTCAGTTTGTCGCCAATGATTTCAAACAGCATGCCTGTCAAATAATGGCGCACATCTTGGGTTGCCATCGCAAAACGTGTGTGGTTAATCAAATCAAACAAAGCATGGCGATTGACGTTTAGCGTGGTGGTTTGGCTTGGTGCGCCAATGCTTGGGAAATCTTCGGCTGGCAAGGCTTTTAGGGTGTATTTACCCTTCTCGCCGCCAATCACACAGCGACTGCCTGTTGCGTCCAAATGCAGCACATCGCCTGCCACCGCCTTACACACGCTAAAAAATTTCTCAGCAGGCAAGGTAGTCGTGCCAGCTTGTACGCACGCGCCCTGCGGCAAAGCAAGTGCCGTAGTCAGCTCTACTTCTAAATCCGAAGCAGTCAGCACCAAACTTTCTTCGCTAAGCTCAAGTTTGATGTTGCCCAAAATCGCCACACGGTGATGCTTATCGGCAATTTTCACCACCATGTTAATCGCTTTAATTAGAAGTTCTTTGTCAATGGATAGTTTCATGAGCGTTCCGTTGTTTTTGCTTGTGTCTGTACTTTTGCTTAGGTTAAAAATCTTAAAATTTTTGTCAATTTTGCCTATTGTAGCACGCCAATGCGCACACGTCAGTAATAAAGCAGGGCAAATTTTAAAGCGATGTCTGCGCGCTTTTAAGGCGGCGTATCAAGCCGCATTTAAATTACGCTTTAAAACATGGTTTCAAATACACCTTAAAATCACAGCTGCAATGTCGCTTTTAAGGCGGTGTAATCCTTATAAAATAAAGGGTCAGTCTCGCACAATTCTTGCACTTTTTCGCACGCGTGCATGACCGTGGTGTGGTCTCGTCCGCCAAACGCCTGCCCAATTTCGGGAAAGCTGTCGCGCGTCAGCTCACGGGTAAGCGCCATCGCCATTTGACGTGGACGAGCGATGTTGCGCGCGCGTTTTTTGCCGATCAAATCACGCGATGACACGCCATAATACTCCGCCACCACTTCACGAATGTTATCAGCATTGATGGCTCTTGCGCGCGCTTCAATCAAATCACGCATGGCGCTGCGCACCAGCGGCAGCGTGATTGGCTCGCCTGTAAACGTTGCGCTGTGGCAGACTCTGTTTAGCGCCCCTTCTAGTGCGCGCACGTCAGAAAAAATGTTTTGCGCAATAAAAAGCGCACAGTCTTTTGGCAAATCCAAACCCACCGCTTTTGCTTTTTTCTCCAAAATTTGCACGCGCGTTTCAATGTCTGGCGGCTCAATGGACAACGCCAAACCGCCTGAAAACCGCGACAAAAACTGCGAACTAAAGCCTTCCATTTTAATGGGGTGCCTGTCCGAAGCCAAAATGATACGCCGTCTGCCGCCTTTGTTAAATTCATCAAACAGCGACAACAGCACCTGTGATGTGTGCGGCGATGTGATCAAATGCACGTCATCAACCATCAAAATATCCGCTTTCATGATGCGCTTAATGACGCTATTCACACTGCTTTTGCCGCTGCGATTGTCAGCAAACACACCTTCAAAAAACCGCTTAAAACCGTCTTTTTCAAAATAACAATAACTCAGACCTGCCTTTGAGCAGCTGTTCGCCACGGCATGAATTAAATGCGTCTTACCAAGCCCTGATGAACCATAAATGAACAAAAACGGATAATCTGCTTGCTTATCGCTTTTCACCAAGTCATAGCAGGCTTTGTAGGCTTGCTCATTGGACTTACCCTTCACAAAAGACGAAAACGTAAAATAATCCATCACGGTATCGCTTTCAGCAATGCGTGATGTTGTTTTTTGTTTTTTGCTGACGCTTGGTTTATCGTCTTTTGGCGGCGCGGCTGTCATCTGGGCGATTTGCACGTCCACACCAGACACAAAAGGGGCGTGCTTTGCCACCAGACGCTCGATTTTATCAAAATGATTTTGCTTGATGTGCTTTAAGAAAAATTCATTGATGGCAAGCAACACCAGCTTATTGCCTACCATGCTTGGCTCAAGGCTTGTAAAATACTGCACAAATTCCTGCTCGCCCACTTCTTCTTTGAGCGCGGCAGCACAGTCTTGCCAAAAATCCACTGACGCAGGCGCAGGACTTGACGAAGTGGTACTCACCCCTTCTTCTAAAAAATCTTCGTCATAATCAAACAGCGATGTCATTTTGCTCTCCGCCCACACCTTTCATGCTCACAACTTTAAAAATTTTATTTTGGCAAGGTTTTAAATCTTATTTAAAAATATTTTTAAACTTATTTTTGCGTAATTCTCACAAAAACAACTATTAAGTAAATTTACCCAATCTTTTAATCTATCATTCAATATTTGGGCAAATCCACCTTCCTTGCCAAGTGCTGCGCATATTATCACACTTGCCAAATTTTTAAAAGTGCCATTTACAAATCTGTGGATAAGTTTCTGTAAAAGTCTGTGGATAACTCAAAATACAAGTTATCCACAACTTACAAACAATCTTATAACAAATTTTTCCACAAACTAAACTAATGATTTTTAATCAATTTTTGTGATTTTCCACAGAAAATATCACTCTTTATTATCATTATTTTTATATATAAATTAAATAAAAAGCGATTTTAAAATCTGTGGATAAGTTTTAAATCCTATGATTTTCAAGGCTTTCAGGCAAAAGGTTTGATGCTATGATAACTCAAAATCACTCAAGCATTCAAAATAAAATCATGAAAATTTTAACGACAAAACCTAACATTCAGTGAAATGTTTTTATCAATAGCAATAAATCAAAGAACCACAAAAAACGCTCACCAAAATAATTCTTGACCTAATAGGTAAATTTTGATAGACTTGTCAAGTTTTACTTATGGTGAGTAAAACCTTTGTGATATTTTTGCTGATAAAATCTTTTTAGATTTGTCAGTCCAAAGTCGTCGCAGACGGGTTTCTGCAGAGCCCAGCGATGCCAACCCAACCTTAAGGTAACCTTATGAAACGTACATTTCAACCAAGCGTTCTAAAACGCAAGCGCACTCACGGTTTCCGTGCTCGCATGGCAACTAAAAAAGGCCGCCAAGTTTTGGCACGCCGCCGTGCTAAAGGTCGTCATCGTTTGACCGTATAAGCCTAAGCGCACAAAAAGCACCACATTGTTGGTGCTTTTTTGTTGCCCAAATCTTTTTTGTCGGTATTTTTTTAAGTTCGTTGGACGGTTGTTTAGGCTTAAAAAGCGTGCGCCAATACACAATATTAACAAGGCGCATGAGTAAATATCGGGCTTGTGCTATACTAATGAGCGACGAGTTTATTTTGGATAATAAAATATGACCAATTATCATTTTGGCAAATCACAAAGATTGCTCAAGCCTGACGAATTTCGCCAAGTATTTGATGCACCGCTCAAAAAAGTGCATGGCGAGCATCTGCTTGTGTTTGTACAAAAAAATAACACCAGCCATGCACGATTAGGGCTTGCCATTACCAAAAAAAAGCTGAAACGTGCAGTGGATAGAAATTACATTAAGCGCATCACCAGAGAAGCTTTTCGTCATGCCAGCGTGGAAATGGGTGCGGTGGATGTGGTGCTAATTATTAAGAAAAACTACACAAAAGATTGGGATATGTATGCTGAGATTGTTAAGATTTTTGAAAAAATAAAAAATTCTTATCCAAAAACCACGCCAAACAAAAATTTAATACCAAGCGAAAATTTAACAACAAACCAGCAAAATAACGCACAAGAGCGCACGCCATGCTAAAAAAGGTGCTGCTGTTTTTAATTAAGGTGTATCAGCGTGCCATCAGCCCTATGATGTCGGCGCGCTGTCGCTATTATCCGACTTGCTCGCAGTACGCCAAGCACGCACTGCTTTGGCATGGCGTTTGGCGTGGTGGGCGTTTGGCGGCGTGGCGGATCATGCGCTGTCAGCCTTTTGGCGGCTCTGGCGTGGATTTTGTGCCGCTGGCATTATACCGTGAGCGTTTCATTCCTGCGAGCATCACGCACCGTGCGTGTCTGGTAGATTATGCAAGCTACAAAGCAAGGCTTGCGCATTTATTAAAAATGAGCTAAAAAAGCCAGCCATATCATAAGCGCACTGTATGTTAGTTATCTTTTTGATTTTATTGACTTTTATTTCACCTTGTTTTTACCCTTTGGTAAATCGCATTTCGCTGATTTTAAATTCCCCTATCTTATAAGCCTGCCATCTTTTGCTGAATTTTAAGCAAAATACGCTTGGTGTTTAGGCTGTCTATACCAAAACCTTGCGCCATTACAAATATTTTCTAGGATTTTTGTGTAAATTTTAGTAAAATGGGCGATTTATCTTTTTGTTTTAGCGTTTGTTTGCGCAATGTTGCATTTGCTTATAATGATTTGGCGAATGTGCTTAGCGAATTGAACGCTTGTACGTTTGGCGATGGTGCTTATTTGCTGCCCAAACCCAACTTAGGATAGATTTTCATGCAAAAAATTCTTCGGATTTTGATTATTATTGCCATGCTGATTACGGCATATTTGCTGGTGCTGGCGTGGCGTGATGATTATGCCAACCAGCCTGCAAGCAGCGTGCCTGTGGCGACACAAACCAGCGCAGACGTGCCTGTGGTGAATGCTGGCGGCGATGTACCTGTGGCAAGCAACACTCTGCAAGCGGCGACTGCTGCCAGCAGCGAAGCGAGCGCAGGCGAACTCATCAGCGTGTCCACCGATCGCTATGACATTCGCATCAATCCTGTGGGCGGCGACATCGTGTACGCAGCGCTTAAGCAGTACACAGAATCGCTGGATGGCGATGAGTTGTTCGTGCTTTTACAAAACGACAGCGCACGCACTTATGTGGCGCAGTCTGGCTTGATTGGGCAAAATGGCATTGACACCGCTGCAGGGCGTGCGCAATACACCAGCCCAAAAAACAGCTACACGCTAGAAGGTAATGCAGGTACATTGCAAGTGCCGCTTGTCTACCAAAAAGATGGCGTAACCATCACCAAAACTTACACCTTTAACGCAGGCGAATACCCAATTCAGCTAAGCTACAACATCAATAACGCATCGCAAACCAACTGGCAAGGGCAAATGTACGCCCAGCTAAAACGCGACAACAGCAATGATCCGGGCATGGACAACAAAGGCTTCATGCAGATGGCGACTTACTTGGGCGGTGCTTGGGGTACGCCTGACGATCCGTATAATAAGCTAAAATTCAAAGAGTTTAACGATGGCGAATTGCGCGCGGTGAGCAAAGACGGCTGGGTGGGCGTTGTACAGCACTATTTTGTGTCGGCATGGACTCCGGGCGATTTTGAAGGTCAATTTTATAGCCGTGCCAGCGGTAATGATAATTTCATCGGCTTTAATAGCCCAGCGGTAAACGTGCCAGCAGGCAAGCAAATCACGCTTGACGCCACGCTGTACGCAGGGCCAAAAATCCAAGAAGATTTGGCGAAAGTCGCACCGGGTCTGAATCAGACGGTGGATTATGGCTTCTTGTGGCCGATTTCTAAGGTGCTTTTTGCCATTCTTGATGGCATTCACAAGGTGATTGGCAACTGGGGTTGGTCAATTATTGTGCTGACGATTTTGGTGAAGTTGGCGCTGTTTTGGCTGTCAAACAAAAGCTATGTGTCTATGGCGAAAATGCGTGCCATTGCGCCAAAATTGCAAGCGCTTAAAGACAAGCACGGCGATGACCGCATGGCAATGAGCCAAGAAATGATGCAGCTTTATCGTGATGAAAAGGTTAATCCGATGGCGGGCTGTTTGCCGATTTTGCTACAAATGCCGATTTTCCTTGCGCTGTACTGGGTGTTGGTGGAGAGTGTTGAGCTGCGCCATGCACCGTGGATTTTGTGGATTAAGGATTTGTCAGCGATGGATCCTTGGTTTGTGTTGCCGATTTTTATGGGCGCAACCATGTTTATTCAGCAGCTGCTAAACCCACAGCCAACCGACCCAATGCAAGCAAAAATGATGAAAATCATGCCATTGATTTTTGCGGCATTCATGCTGTTTTTCCCGGCAGGTCTTGTGCTGTATTGGACGGTGAACAACCTATTTAGCATGACGCACCAGCACTTTGTAAATAAGCGTGTGGAGCGTGAAATGGCGGCAAGAGACGCAGCCTAAATCCCAAACCAAAAAGCCCGTTCGTTATGGACGGGCTTTTTTTTGGGGTTTGGTAGGCGATTTGCAGGCTGGCTTTGGGATTTGTCGCCAAAATCCGCCAAAACTTGATAAAAAGATGATACAATAAAAGGTTATGGTTTTAATTTGGGCAAGTGCATTGCCAGACTTGCCATTTGTCTTGCTTGTTTTGCGCCAAATGGATAAAACCAAGCCGATTTTCTTAAATTCATACAAATCCACCAATCAAGAGCCGTATTTTGAACACGTTTGAGCAAACACCCAGTCAAAATCCCACCATTGCCGCCATCGCCACGCCCATCGGTCAAGGTGGTGTGGGTGTGATTCGCCTGTCTGGGCGCAGCGCTTATGAGCTGGGCTGTCAGATTACTGGCAAAAAAAGCCTGACGCCACGCCATGCGCATTTCGCCAAATTCACGGACGCCAAGGGCGATACGATTGACGAAGGGGTGGTGATTTATTTTAAAGCGCCACATTCATTCACTGGCGAAGACGTGGTGGAGCTGCAAGGGCATGGCGGCATGGTGCTGCAAAATATGCTTTTGACACGCTGTTTTGAGCTGGGTGCGCGCCAAGCGACTGCAGGCGAATTTTCGCTGCGTGCTTTTGAAAATGATAAGATTGATTTGGTGCAAGCCGAAGCCATTGCCGATGCAATCAGTGCCACATCAAAGGCGCAGGCAGCCAGTGCGATTCGTTCGTTGTCTGGTGAATTTTCTAATAAAATCAATGAGTTATTTGATAATCTCACCAACTTGCGCCTGTATGTGGAAGCCAGCATAGATTTTCCTGACGAAGAAGATGTGGATTTTTTGTCAGATGGCGTGATTGATTCTCGCTTACAAAAGCTGCTCGCAGGCATCGATGAGATTTTAGCAACTGCCAAACAAGGACAGCTGCTGCGTGATGGTGTGCACGTCGTACTGGCGGGCAAGCCAAATGCAGGTAAATCCAGCCTGCTTAATCGCTTGGCAGGCACGGAGCGCGCCATTGTTACTGATGTGGCAGGCACAACCAGAGACACGCTTGAAGAAACCTTGGTGCTTGACGGCTTGACGGTGCATTTGACAGACACTGCTGGACTGCGTGAGACGGCAGATAAAGTGGAGCAAATTGGCATTGATCGTGCCAAAACCGCCATCAGACAGGCAGATATTTTACTGATGGTTTATGATGTTTCACGTGAAACAGACCCAGAAACCCTTGCCAAGACGCTCTTTGACGATGATTGCCAAAACATCGCCACACGTCTTTTGATGGTGGCGAATAAGTCGGATTTGCTCGATGTTTCATGTGAAACCTTGAATGTTCGGTCAAGCGATGAGAGGTTGAGCAAAAATCTAAAAAATTCAGCAGATGTTATCCATGTTTCATGTGAAACAGGCGATGGCATTGCCGATTTGGTGGCGATGCTCAAAGAGAAAGTTGGTTTTCATCCGCCAGAAAACAGCCTGATTGCACGCACGCGCCACATTGATGCGTTAAGACGCACACGCCAGTATGTGCTAGAAGCGCACGAGCAACTGACGGTGTTTTATGCAGGTGAGCTGGTGGCGGAAAGTCTGCGCAGCGCACAGCAATCCTTGGGAGAAATCACAGGTCAAGTCAGTGCCGATGAGCTGCTGGGTAAGATTTTTTCAAGTTTTTGTATCGGTAAATAGCTTTGTGGCGATGGTTTAAATTTATGATTTAGTTTGCGATTGTAGCTTCGCCATAACATCACGGAAATCAAATTATGCACTGCCCTTATTGTAATGCAATGGACGCTAAGGTGATTGATTCACGCTTGGCGGCCGAAGGTTCGCAGGTGCGTCGCCGCCGTCAATGCGTGGAGTGTGGCGAGCGTTTTACCACCTTTGAAGTGGTGGAAGTGGTCATGCCGCGCATCATCAAGGTAAACGGCCGCATTGAGCCTTATGACCACGCCAAACTCAAGCGCTCCATCGCCCTGCCGCTGCAAAAACGCCCTGTCAGCCTTGATGAAATGGAAGCGATGATTAGCCGCATTGAGCAAAAATTGCGCCACACAGGCGAGCGAGAAATCAGCTCAAAAATGCTGGGCGAGATTGTGATGAGTGAGCTAAAAGCGGTAGATGACGTGGCGTATGTGCGTTTTGCCAGCGTGTATCGTGATTTTCAGGACATTGCGGCATTTCAGGCGGAGCTTGCTAATTTTCAGCCACTAAGTAAGTCTAAGGATTAAAAGCAAGGCTTGCAAATTAAGTGAGTTTATTTTTACCAGCAGGCTTTTATAGTCAAATCAAAATCTGAGTAGGTCTTAATGATGGATAAAAATTCTTTTTCGTCTGATGATGAAAAGTTTATGCGTTTGGCATTAGAGCAGGCGCAATTAGGAAGTTTTACTACAAGACCAAATCCTGCAGTGGGCTGCGTCATTGTAAAGAATGGCTTAATAATTGGCAAGGGATTTCACCCAAAAGCAGGCTTGCCCCATGCTGAAGTTTATGCGCTGCAAGACGCTAAAAATCATGGGTTTGATGTGGCAGGAGCGAGTGCTTATGTAACGCTTGAGCCATGCAGCCATTATGGACGCACGCCACCTTGCGCCAAGGCATTGGTGGAAAGTGGCGTAAAACAAGTGGTGGTGGCGACACTTGACCCAAATCCGCAAGTGTCTGGGCGTGGCGTGGCGATGCTGCAAGAAGCTGGCATTGAGGTGCGTGTTGGTGTGTGCGAGCAAGAAGCAAAAGCCATCAATGCAGGTTTTTTAAAAGCGATGGCGACAGGCTTGCCTTCTGTGCGTGTGAAAATCGCCGCAAGCCTTGATGGACGTACAGCGATGGCTGATGGTGAATCCAAGTGGATCACAGGCTCTGCGGCGCGCCAAGATGTGCAAAAACTGCGTGCCAAAAGTGGTGCAATCATCACAGGTTCAGGTACGATTATTGCGGACAATCCTGCGTTGAATGTGCGTTTGCCAAGCCTTGATTTGGATAACATCACACAGCCAAAAATTGTCGTGGTGGATAGAAGCGCTCGCTTACAACATACTGATAATTATCAAGTTTTTAAAAAAACCGACACGCTGATTTGGCGTGAGAATTTACCAGAACTGCTAAAAACTTTGGTGAGCGAATACCAATGTTATGACGTGCTGGTGGAAGCTGGCAGCACGCTTAGCACGACATTTTTGCAGCTGGGTTTGGTAGATGAATTGATTGTTTATCAAGCGCCTTGCCTGCTTGGCGATTCAGCGCGTGCGATGTTTGCTGGTAAGTTTGACAAACTAAATCAAAAGCTGAATTTCACACTGATGAAAACTGAACAAATCGGCGAAGATTTAAAAATGACATTCGCACCAAAGCCGCAAAGCACATGAAAGTTATCCACAGGATAAATTTTTAAATTTAATTTGCGAAAAATACAAATTTTTCAGATTGTGGATAACTTGTCATATAATCATCGGTTTGCAAGAATCGTAAATTTTTAAGTCATTGATATATAAAATATTTTATCGTAAAATTTAATCGTTTTATCAATACCTATTTGCGAAAATTTATCTGTGGAAAACTTTTTATGTACAGACAAAGACTTTACAAAGAATAAGATAATTTTCTTAGTTATCCACAGTAGTATTTTGTAATAAAATGAGTGTGTTTTTCATGGCTTTTTATGTTTAATTTTTTCAATTATAAAAAGATTTTAAAATCACTTAATAATTTAAAAAATTAAACATAAAAATGGCAAGTTTAACACAAGTGTTCGAATTGAAAAAAATTTGAAAAATGAGTGCGCAGTCAAATAAAGACGGCTGAAAAATCATAAGAGAGAAAAATGTTTACAGGTATTATTGAAAACACAGGGCGATTGCAAGCCATCAGCCAGATTGGTGGTGATGTGCGCTTAACCATTCATGCGCCGAAAATGGATTTTAGTGATGTAAAACTTGGCGACAGCATCGCTTCTAACGGCATTTGCTTGACGGTGGTGGCGATTGATGGCGACAGCTATGCGGTCGATGTTTCACGTGAAACTTTATCAAAAACCGCCCTGCAAGGCTGGCAAGTGGGCGATACGCTCAATTTGGAAAAAGCCATGCTGCCCACCACGCGATTTGGCGGGCATATCGTGGCAGGTCATGTGGACGGCGTGGGTAAAATCGCCAAAATTGCCAAAGACGCGCGCTCGGTGTACATTGAAGTGCAAATCCCAAGTGAGCTGATGAAGTACACGGCGGATAAAGGCTCCATCACGGTGGACGGCATTTCCTTGACGACCAACGCCATTAAGCCTGATGAAAATATCGTCTGTCTGAACATCATTCCGCACACTGCTGAGATGACGAACATCGCGCGCCATTGGCAAGTGGGCAAGGCGGTGAATATTGAAGTGGATTTGGTGGCAAGATATTTAGAAAGACTGCTTTTATCTCGTGTCAATGATGAACAAACTGCACCAAAAAACACCATTTCTGAGCAATTTTTAGCGCAAAACGGCTTTTATTTATAAGATAGTTTACTCGTCAAGGTGAGTTTAAGCCAGTGTTTTAGATGCGCCAAGACGATAAAAAGAGAAAATTCATGAGCAAAACCCGAGTAATTTTCGCAGGCACGCCAGAGTTTGCCAAGGTTGCCTTGCAGACACTCATCGATAAGCAAGACGAGCTTAATATTGAGATTGCTGCTGTCTATACCCAGCCCGACCGCAAGGCGGGACGTGGGCAGAAACTCACCGCTTCGCCTGTCAAAGAATTGGCTTTGGCGCACGGCATTGCGGTCGAGCAGCCCGTCAGTTTTAGTCTAAAGTATGCGCCTGATGATGGTATCAGCGGTCAAGTTTCACGTGAAACATTGGCAAATTACCGCCCTGATGTGATGGTGGTGGCTGCTTATGGCTTGATTTTGCCGCTGGGCGTGCTAAACACACCGACCTTCGGCTGCTTAAATATCCACGCGTCTTTGCTGCCAAGATGGCGTGGCGCAGCACCGATTCAGCGCGCGATTTTGGCAGGCGACACCACCACTGGCGTTACCATCATGCAGATGGCGCAGGGGCTGGACACAGGCGATATGCTGTACAAGGCTGAATGTCCGATTGAGCAGACGGATACCACGCAAAGTTTACATGACAAGCTGGCTGCGCTTGGTGGTGCGGCGATTACAGCAGTGCTGGCGGATTTGGTAAATTATCAAAAAAATGCCGAAGCGCAAGATGAAAATTTGGCAAATTATGCCGAAAAAATCGCCGCCATTGACGGACAAATCAACTGGCAAGAGAATGCTTTCGCCATTCAGCGACAAATCCGCGCGCTCAATGCTTACAGCTTTTTAAATGGTGAGCGTGTGAAGGTGCTGTCCGCCATGCCGATTAAAATCGAGCAAATCACGCACGAAAGCGCAGGCAAGGTGGTGAGCGTTGGCAAAAATGCGCTGCTGGCGGCGTGCGGTGCAGACGAGCAAGGCGTGCAGCATTTGATCAACATTACGGGTTTGCAATGGGCAGGCGGCAAGCCATTCAACGCCGAGCAAATCGCAAACAGCAACAAAGTCAGCGATGGCGATTATTTCACCAATGAAGGTGGTGCGTGATGACGTATCAAGAGCGTCTGCGCCAAAACATCAGTACGCGCGCTAAAATCATCGCTGTGCTGACGCTGGTGCAGTCTGGGCAGTCGCTGTCGGCATTGCTTGATGGCTTGCTGTCGGCGGTGCCTGCGCAGGATAAAGGTTTTGCGCACGAGCTGACCCTTGGCACGCTGCGCCAGTGGTGGGCGCTGTGCCGTGTGAGCGAAAGTTTGGTGGAAGGCGAGATTGACGATGTGGTGCTGTCGGCGTTAAATGTTGGTCTGTATCAGCTTTTGTATTTGCAAACGCCTGATTATGCGACAATTTTTGCCACTGTAGAAGCGCTCAAAGAGCTGGGCGAGCCACGCGCAGGGGGTTTGGTGAATGCGATTTTGCGTAAAGTTGCCAAAACACCTGCCAAATTTGCCAAAAAAGTGCAGAAAAATCACAGCTTGCCAAATTGGCTTGCCAAAACGCTCAAGCAAGACTGGGCGGAGTATTATGATGCGCTTGGGCAAACGCTGCGCACATCTGCGCCGATTTTTGTGCGTGCTAATGTCAGTAAAATCAGCCACGATGAATATAAAAATCTTTTGATAAATCAAGGATTTGAGTTTGATGAAGTGGCGATTGACACGCAAGTTTTTGATAAAGAATACACCACGCAAGCCTTCAAAATCCATCAAGGCAATGTGCAAAATCTACCCAAATTTGATGATGGTTTTGTGGCGGTGCAGGATTTGCATGCGCAGATTTCTGCGGCAATCATTGATGGCGTGATGGCAAGGCTTAGTAAAAATTCTCTACAGCTTTTGGATGCTTGTACTGCACCTGCAGGCAAATTAACGCATTGGCTGGCGCATTTGCAGGCGTTTCACGTGAAACATGGCGATTATCAGATGACCGCCATTGACAGCGATGAAAAGCGCTTGGTGCGTGTGTTTGACAATGTGGAGCGACTGGGTTTTGGTGAATTGCTGGGCAAAAATCTTACCATCAAGACGGCTGATGCCACCACTTTTACCAGCGATAAACCTTTTGATGTTGTGGTTTTGGACGCGCCTTGTACTGCCACTGGTGTGATTCGCCGCCACCCTGACATCGCCTTACTGCGCAGTGAGCTTGATGTGATACAAACCGCTGATTTGCAAGAAAAAATCTTGGAAAATCTATGGCAAAGCGTGGCAGATGGCGGCTATCTTTTATACATTACTTGCTCGATTTTAAAGCAGGAAAATGAAGCGCAGCTTGAAAAGTTTTTGGCAAAACACGCTGACGCTGCCGAAATTAAATTGGACGGAGATTGGGGTATTGCGCAAACCATCGGACGGCAGATTTTGCCTGTGCTTAATGGCGGTGATGGCTTTTATTATGCGCTGCTGCACAAGCGCTCGTAACATTCACCGCTAAAGACATTACCAAAGACACTGCCAAAGATACCGCTAAAAATGGTTAAAAATGGCGCAAAAAGATGAATTGTAACGTGCCAAATTGCTCATATTTTGGTATGATACGACTAATTTGATGAATGAGCGCTCGGTTTTGATTCGTTGGATTATAAGAATTTGAGCGCGGTAACTTGATGGTTTTATTGATAATTTTAGGAAATTTATGCACTACATCAGCACTCGTGGCAATACGCCAAAAATGCAATTTAGCGACGTTCTTTTGATGGGGCTTGCGCCTGATGGCGGTCTTATGTTGCCAGAAGTTTATCCTGTGATTGACCGTGCCACGCTGGATCACTGGCGCACACTGAGCTACACCGAGCTTGCTTTTGCCATCATAAGCTTGTTTGCCACCGACATTCCTGCCGATGATTTGCGCGCGCTGATTGACAAGACTTACACCAAGGCGACTTTTAACAGCGATGAAATCACGCCTGTAAGCAAGATTTATGACGATTTGTACTTACTTGAGCTGTCAAACGGCCCGACACTTGCCTTTAAAGACATGGCGATGCAATTTTTGGGCAATGCCTTTGAATATGTACTTGCCAAAAAAGGCGAGCGCCTGACCATCATCGGTGCAACGTCTGGCGACACAGGCTCTGCGGCGGAATATGCGCTGCGTGGCAAGGCGAATATTGAAGTGTTTATGATGTCGCCACACGGCAAGATGAGTGAGTTTCAGCGTGCGCAAATGTACAGCTTGGACGACAAAAACATTCATAACATCGCCATTGAAGGCATGTTTGACGACTGCCAAGACATCGTCAAAGCCTTGCAAGAAGATAAGGCATTCAAGCAAAAATACAGCCTAGGTACGGTGAACTCCATCAACTGGGGGCGCATTTTGGCGCAAATCGTGTACTATTTTAAAGGCTATTTTGCCGCCACCAGCAGCAATGACGAAAAAGTAAGCGTGTGCGTGCCATCTGGCAACTTCGGCAACGTCTGTGCGGCGCACATCGCACGCATGATGGGCTTGCCGCTCAATCGCTTGATTGTGGCGACCAACGAAAACGACGTGCTGAACGAATTTTTTGCCACAGGCAACTACGCCCCACGCACATCAGCAAACACTTATGTAACGTCAAGCCCGTCTATGGACATCTCAAAAGCGTCCAACTTTGAGCGTTTTATTTTCACATTGCTTGAGCGTGATGGCGAGAAAGTGAGCGAGCTTTTCAATCAAGTAAAAGCTGGTGCTGGCTTTGATTTGTCGGATAAATTGGCGGACATTCATGAAAAATACGGGTTTGTCGCTGGCAAATCCACGCACGCCGACCGCCTTGCCACCATCAAAAAAGTGCATGACGAGACCAAGCGTCTGATTGACCCGCACACCGCTGATGGCGTGAAAGTGGCGCGCGATGTACAGCAAGCAGGCGAAATTATTGTCGTGGCGGAAACTGCCTTGCCGATTAAATTCAAAGACACCATCACCGAAGCAGTGGGCGAGATGGATTTGCCGCGCCCTGCCCATACCGTTGGCATTGAAGATAAGCCGCAGTTCGTTACCGTGCTTGACAATGACGCAAAATTGGTGGCGGATTTGATTGCCAAGCACGTCCGCGCGGCTTGATTGGCGTTTATCATGCGTTGCGCTGTTTTATTGTCATTTATAAGATTGACAAAACAGCCAACCGCTTGAAATTTATGATGAATAAGACGCGCCAATGAGTGCGTCTTGTTTTTTGGTGGTTAGTCTTATTTTTGGCGGATTTTGGCGTGGGCTATGATGATTTTTGGTGGTTTAAATCGCTTTGAGTGGATTGATTGTTAAATGGAATGGTTGTTAAATGGAATGATTGTAAATCACTTGGTTTGGCAAGTTGATTTAAAAATCGGCTTGGCGAATTGGTGATTTTTGGATTGAGTTATGTCTTATCAAACTTTGGACGCACACACAAAAACGCTGGCGCTGTGGTACATTGTCAATACGTCTTTGCAGTCGTATTATAAGCTGATAGAATCGTTTGGCGGTGCTGAGCAGGCATTGGAGGCGGACGTGTCGGCATGGCAGGCACTGTCTTTGCATAAGGCACACATTGGGCGTTATCAGGATGCGCAAGATGTGCTGGCGTTTGTGGATAAGGTGCAAAATGACGTGGCGCGCGGTGCATATGGTGCGCTGTATCAAGGCGATGCGGCTTATCCTGATGCGCTTGATGAGATTTACGATCCGCCGCCTGTGCTGTTTTATCGTGGCAATGTGGCGCGCCTAAGTGAGCGGCAGATTGCGATTGTCGGTAGTCGTAAGCCAAGCGAATATGCCGAGAAAATCACCTTTGATTTGGCGCAATATTTGGTGCAATCAGGCTACACCATCACCAGTGGCTTGGCGCAGGGCGTGGATAAAAGTGCGCATTTGGGCGCGCTGGCGCAAAGTGCCGCACTGGCTGGGCGCACAGTGGGCGTGGCTGGCACGGGCATTGATGTGTGCTATCCTAAAAATCATCACGCATTATTTGCGCAAATCATCAATGATGGTGGCTGCATTGTCAGCGAGCTTTTGCCGGGTACGCCAGCGAGTAAGCACACTTTTCCACGCCGCAATCGCCTTGTCGCAGGCTTATCGCTTGCGACCGTTGTAACCGAAGCGGCACTACAAAGCGGCTCGCTCATCACCGCACGTCTGGCAGCTGAGCAAGGCAAGCAGGTGTTTGCTGTGCCAAGCCGCATTGATAACGCCAACGCTGAAGGCTGTCATCATCTGATTCGTGAAGGCGCAACGCTGATTTATCACCCAAATCACATCATTGATGAGATTGCTTCGGCGCACACTTTTAACGCCTTGCCAAAAACCTTTTCTCAAGGTGTGTCGGCTTATGGTGATGAGGGGTTTACTGCTACGCAAACTAAGCTATCAAGCAATTTTGATAAAAATACCATTAAAAATCAACAAGTTAATATCAATTCTGAAATTTCATCTGTATCACCGCAAACCGTACCAGAGCATTTGCTGGCGGTGTTTGGATGCGTGAATCAAACGGCGGTGGATTTGGATACTTTGGTGGAAATGACAGGCTTGGATACAGGCAGTTTGCTGGCGCAGCTGATAGAGCTTGAGATTTTGGGTGTGATTGCTCAGCAAGGGGGTCGTTATGTGCGCTTATAATATGCCAAAAAATGGGCAAAATACTGTCAATGAAAACACCGCTGATATGAGCACCAGTGCAAGCGCTGACAAGGCAGGCAGCTTGAGCGATGAGCGGCAGTTTTCACATATGTTTCATGTGGAACAACTTGATAAAGCGGTGCAATATTTACAATCAGGCGGTGTGCTGGCTTACCCAAGCGAGAGCGTGTGGGGCTTGGGCTGCGATGCTTTTTGTGAGCAGGCGGTGCGAGAAATTTTGCGCATTAAAAACCGTCCAGAAGAAAAAGGCGTCATCGTGCTGGCAAACCATGCTGATGTGCTAAAACCCTTGCTTGCTGATTTGCCAGACGATGAGCAGCAGCAGCTGATTGCTCGAGCGGCTGATAATGTCGTGCGCCATGATGGGCAGGCGGTGCAGGCTAAGACGTGGCTTGTGCCTGTGGCGGCTGCAGCTGGCATTCCGTCTTGGCTGACGGGACAATTTGACAGCTTGGCGGTGAGAATCACACCGCACCCCATATTACAAAAACTGTGCGAAGGCTTAAAAAGTGCGCATAATCCTTATGGATTTTTGGTTTCTACCAGCTGCAATCCGTCAGGCTGTGAGCCAGCAATGAACTTTGAGCAGGCAGCAAGCTATTTTTATGATGACGTGGGCTATTTGTTGGCGCAAAATTTAGGCTTTGACAAACCCAGTCAAATCGTCAATCTTTTAACTGATGAAGTTTTACGGTGAATGTTAAAATATCATCTGATAAATAGCGAGATTTCTTTGGATAAGTTCCACATGAAACAAGAAATCGCCCAAAATGAGCGATTTTTAGTGGGTTGATTTTAGCGAGCTGATGAGAATATTTGACAATAAGTTGTCATCTTTAAAAAGTATGACAATCAGTTGTCAATTCCACCAAACTTAAATCAGGATTGCCGCCATGCAATCAACGGCTGCGGCTTCTGATAAATTCGTAAACAAACAGCACGATGATTGTGCCAATCACCGATGTGGCAAAACCCCAAAATCCTGTCTTGTCTGCGCCGAATAAAAACCCGCCCACAAATGAACCAACAATGCCTAAAATGATGGTCATAATCCAGCCCATGCTGTCGGCACCGGGCTTAATGGCGCGCGCAACCAAACCAACAAGCAAGCCAATCACGATTGCTGAAATCATAATACTCTCCATATTGTACAAATTGATGTCTAAAATCTTAAAAACTGATTTCGTTATAAAGACTGTACGCAAGGCTTTCCATGCCAAAAACGTTATCAGTGTAACAGCTGTGTAAGTAAAATGTAGAGCTCTTTTGATTTATTCAAATGGTTTTACGAATAAGCGTTTTGATTTTGACAACTTATTGACAACTCATCATCAATCATAAAATAAAAAAGCAACCAGTTTCCAATAATGGTAACTGGTTGCTTTATTTGATGATTTATTTAAGTTTGCTTACCTAAAGTCTTAACAAATCATGCTGATTTTGGTGCGGCAACTGATTCTACGATGTTCAAATCAAAGCCAGACACGTTAAATTTGGCAGGGCTGGACAGTAGGCGCATATCCGTCACGCCAAGCTGTTTTAGGATTTGTGCACCCACGCCAATGCTGCGATACGGCTCGCTTGTCTCGTGAATGCTGCCAGATTTTTTGCTTTTATCCAGCGCGGCTGAGACGTCTACTGCACGGCCATTGTCAATCCACACAAACACACCCTGCTCGCTTTTGGCGATTTCTTGCAAAGCAGAGCGCACATTCCAGCCACCTTTGCCTGTCTCGTTTTCGGTGGCGGCGAACAAATCTTTTAGTGGGTTTAGGCTGTGTACACGCACGGTTGCCACGCCATTTTTTGGCTCGCCTTTTACCAGTGCGATGTGCGTTTCGTTTGCGCCATATTCTTTAAAGCGGTGCAGGGCGAATGTGCCAAATTCGCTTTCAAATTCGCTGCTGTCAATCAGCTCTACAGTTTGCTCATTGGTCATGCGATAATGAATCAAATCGGCGATTGTACCAATTTTTAGTCCGTGTTCTTTGGCGAAAATTTCCAAGTCATCACGTCTTGCCATCTCTCCATCAGGCTTGATGATTTCGCAAATCACCGCCGCAGGCTCAAGCCCAGCTAGGCGTGCCAAGTCGCAGCCTGCTTCGGTATGCCCTGCGCGGTGCAGCACGCCACCTTTTTTTGCCATGATGGGGAAAATATGCCCCGGCTGTACGATGTCGGACGGCTTGGCAAATGGCGCAACTGCCGCCTGCACGGTGCGCGCACGATCCGCCGCTGAAATACCTGTGGTTACGCCTTCGGCAGCTTCAATGGACAGCGTGAAATTGGTGCTGAATTTTGCGCCATTTTTATCGCTCATCAGCGGCAGCTCAAGCTGCTTACAGCGAGCTTCTGACAGCGTCAGGCACACAAGACCGCGTGCGTGGGTAATCATAAAATTGATGGCGGCAGGCGTAACGTGCGTTGCTGCCATGACGATGTCGCCTTCGTTTTCGCGGTCTTCATCGTCCATCAAAATGACCATTTTGCCAGCTTTAATGTCGTCAATAATTTCTTGGGCGGTATTTAGTGCCATGAGAATTCCTAATTATCAGGATAAGTTTAAGTATTTGATTTTAATGCAGAATTTTAAAATTTTATTGATTGCTAAAGTGTTATTGAGCAAGCATTGCTCTTTATATGGGGTTGGTTTGTCAATTATAAAGAAATTTTACCACAAAACCGATGATAAAACTTGCTATAAAGCTGGTGTTTGCATTTGGTAATTCTAAATTAACCACAGTTTTGTTGGCTGTGGTTTGTATTTAACTGTTATTTGCGCCCTTGCCATGACAAAATTCATACGCCTTGGCAAGCTGGCAAATGGTTTGTGCCGCCCAATCCACCAAATCATCATCGGTAAATGCGTCTAAATCCGCCTTGTCAATAAACTTGCCCAAGCGATAAAATTCACCGTCCGCCAGCGAAAGTTTGTCATAATCTAGGGCGTTTATAGGCGTAAAATCTTGGTATTCATTGATGCTGCTGTGCCAAAAATAAAAGTCCGAAAAATCGTCCAAATCAATTTCGTTCAGCCATTCGTTAAAGGCGGACAGCGGTGTTTGTGAGATTTTTGCTTTGTAGCGGTGCCATGTCAGCGCGATGATAAGGCGCTGGCGGTTTAAAATCACGCTGATGATGGGCGCATTGCCAAGGTATTTGTCGTACTTATAATAGGCGAACAAATGGCGGCGAATTTCCCAGCCGTTACACCAATTTTGGACGTGCGGTTTGGCAAAGTCGGCAGGCAGTTTTTGAAGTACAGCCGCATTAAAAGCCTTGAAAATCTGCCAAATGTGGCGATGACTTTCTTTGATGTCGTCAAGCTGCTCAGCGTGGTGCAGCTTTAAATCTTTGATTTGTGAATAAGGCTTGATGAGCGTGGTGGCGTGGGCGGATTTTAGCATGGCGATGGGTTTAAATTCTGGATAATTTTTTAGTTTTTCTTAATAATAAGTCGGACAAATTAGTCGGTTAAATCGGTCGGTTAAATTGCAGTGGTAAATTGGCATTGATGAGTGTTTGTCATGGAGTTAAAAAACCGTTTCATGATGTTTCATGTGAAACATTACCTTTAAGCCAACCCATGTAGGCTTTGCTGGCTTGCTCTTTTTGATTGTCGCCATAATGGTAAAACTGCACGCCCATTAGGCTGTCTGGCAAGTATTGCTGCGGGTGGTAGTGGTTTGGATAGTCGTGCGGATAGATGTAGCCTGCGCCGTAGCCGTCTTGCTTCATGAGCTTGGTTACGCCATTGCGCAGGTGCAGCGGCACGGCGGCGTGGTCGGCTTTGGCGGCTGCCATGGCTTGATTGATGGCGTTATAAGCGGTGTTTGATTTGGGGGAATTTGCCAAATACACCACCACTTGCCCAAGGATAATGCGTGCTTCTGGCATACCGATGAGCTTGACTGAGCGCAAGGCGGCGTCCGCAAGCAGCAGCGCATTTGGATTGGCAAGTCCGATGTCTTCGCTGGCGGCAATTACAAGGCGTCTGGCGATGAATTCAGGCGGTTCGCCAGCCACCAACATGCGTGCCATCCAGTACAAAGCGGCGTCTGCGTCCGAGCCACGAATGGATTTAATCATCGCTGAGATGATGTCGTAGTGCATATCGCCATCTTTGTCGTAGCGTGGCAGCAGCGTCTGGGCGATGTTTTCAATGACGTCTGTGTCAATGATGCGCTGCGTGCCGTCTGTTTTGGCGTTTTGAGCGGCAATTTCTAATAAATTCAATGCCTTACGAGCATCTCCATTAACCAGCTTGGCGATGGCAAGCGGCTCGGTCAGTGTGATGTTTTGCCGTGCAAGTTCGCCATCTTGGCGCAGCGCACGCATTAAAACTTGTACGATTTCGTCATCGCTGAGCGGCTGTAAGCGGTACACTTGACAGCGTGAGAGCAGTGCATTATTCACGCTGAACGATGGATTTTCGGTGGTTGCGCCAATCAGGGTAATTTGCCCTGCTTCCACCGCGCCAAGCAGTGCGTCTTGCTGGGCTTTATTAAAACGGTGAATTTCGTCAATGAACAGCACAGGCGCGCCAAAATTTAAGCCGTCAGTCGCACCGCCATCAATGAGTTCGCGCAGTTCTTTGACCGTCAAATTCAGCGCAGATAATAGGTGAAATTCTCGTCCCACAGCGTCTGCCAAAAGCCGCGCGATGGTGGTCTTGCCGATGCCCGCTTCGCCATGTAAAATCAGGCTTGGCAGTTGCCCATGCGCAATCATATTGGCAAGCGGTGCGTTTTGCCCAAGCAGGTGCGTCTGCCCAATGACATCGCTTAATTTGGCTGGGCGCATACGTTCGGCAAGGGGAGTGTGGGTCATGGTGTGTCCGTTATGATTGGTGGGTTTTGGGCGACTGTTTGCGGTGTGCGCAGACGATGTTTTTGATTTTGCCTAGATAAATATCTTCGCAGATTTTGCCTTGTTGTTCAATGTTATATTCCCAAAAATTTTTCGTTTCATCAAGGCGGTAATGATACGGATTATATTTAAGAAAACTTAAATAATGCAAACTTTGCAACCACGCACCACGCCACAGCACATTGATGCCTTGTTGGTATTGAAAAACGTGCGTCATCTCATGAATAAAAACCTGCGCATAGCGTGCGCCGCACTGGCTAAAGTCGTCTTGGTAGTGCTTATCACTCACAAAAACCCAGCCGTTTGGCGCAATCAGCACATCGTCCGTTTGCCACGGCAGATAAGGATAATTGACGATGCGCACTTTTTCATAATTCATCAGCACACCAAAAACCGAGCGAGCAAGCGTGATTTCGCCTGCGGTCAAATGGCGAATGGTCGGTTTATTTTTTAAGAATTTCTTAATAAACCAAGGTAATTTTAGCGGCGGCAACAAACCAAAAATCATGATTGGGCGGATTGATGAGCGTTTAGGTGTATTTTGGGGCGAATGGCTTTAAAATCAAGGGCTGACAGTCGTTTGTGATGGTGTATGATAAGGTTTTATACCAAATCATCGTTTTGGCGGTAGGCGCAAATATTCACTCTAGAAAATCGCCGCACACGCCCCCATTATTGCCAAAGCGGTGAAAAATATTGCGAAAAGTTGGTAAATTCATTATGATGGTAGGTTTATTCATCGTTTTGCGTTTGTGCACTTTGAGCGATGATTTTATTGATAAAAGTCTTGGAAAATGCCTATGCTTGTGTCTTTAACTTTAAACAATCTTGCGCTGATTGACCATTATGAAGTGGGCTTTGATGCTCGTTTTAATGTCATCACGGGCGAAACTGGCGCAGGTAAGTCATTGATTTTAGACGCATTATCTTTATGCACAGGCGAGCGAGCCGATTCTGGCATTGTGCGCCACGGCACCGATGAAGCCAGCGTTTTTGGTGAATTTGACATCGCAGGCAACGAAGCGGTGGCGGCGTGGTTTGCCGAGCATGATAGAGAATTGGACGAAGATACGCTGCTCATTCGCCGCAAAATCAGCCAGCAAGGGCGCTCGAAATCGTGGATTAACGGCGTGCCAGCCAGTATCAGCGAGCTAAAATCTTTGGGTGCGATTTTGGTGAATATCCATTCGCAGCACTCAGGGCTTGAGCTATTAAAGCCGCAATTTGTCGTGGATTGGCTGGACACCGTGGGCAATCTTGGCGCACTAAAAACCGCCACCAAGCAAGCGCACCACACATGGCAAACGCTGAAAAAACAAGCCTTAGACGCCAAAAATCAAGCCACCAAACGTGCTGATCGTATTGCGTTATTGAGTGCGAAAGTTGCCGACATTCAGCCGCTGCTTGCGGTGAATTTTGACGATGTGGAAAGCGAATATGACGAGCTGTCAAACCTTGAAAGCCTGATGACCGAAGCGGTGCAGGCTTGTACTTATTTAGACAGCGATGGCGATGCGCCAAGCGTGTCAAGCCTTTTGGCGCGTGCTATCAAGGCGTGCGACAGCCACAGCGATAAAAGTAAAGTTTTTGGTGAATGTGCCAATCTTTTGGCGGTGGCAAGCGAGCAGATTAACGAAGCGGCGGGGCTTTTGGCGGACTATGCCGAGCAGTCTTTGCCAGACGAAGCAAGGCTTAATGAATTGAACGAACTTATCAGCCTTGCGCATCGTTTGTCGGGCAAATATCACACGCCGATTGGCGAAATGCTGCTGGAAGCCAAGCACTGGCAAAGTGAGCTTGACGAGCTGCTGGCTTTGCCTGATGATGACGTGTTAGAAGCGAAAGTTGCCGAAAGTTATGAGCAGTATTTGAATGCTGCGCGTGAGCTTGACGCTGCTCGTAAGCGTGCCGCTCCCAAAATTTGTGAGACGCTGGAGCTTTTGTTGTCGCCATTGGCATTGCCAAACGCACGCTGCGAGTTTACATTCAGCCAAAAAATGAGCGAGCAGTACAATCAGCACGGCTTGCACGACGTGGCGTTGCTGTTTAGTGCAAACGTGGGCATGCCAGCGCAACCGCTGCACAAGGTGGCGTCTGGTGGTGAGCTTTCACGCATTGCGCTGGTGATGCAAGTGATGACGACCAACAATAAGCAGCAAGCACGCCCAACTTTGGTGTTTGACGAAGTGGACGTGGGGATTTCTGGTGGCACAGCGCAAGTGGTGGGTGAGCTTTTGCGAAATCTTGGCGAACATCAGCAGTTGCTTGCCATCACGCACCAAGCGCAAGTGGCAGCCGCTGCGCACCGCCATATTTTGGTGCATAAAGAACATGGCGAGCAGACCACAAGTTCTTTGACCATCATCACTGATGAAGCGCGCGTGGACGAGCTGGCGCGTATGTCTGGCGGCGTGCATATCACGGACGCCACGCGTGCGCACGCGCGTAGCTTGCTTAATGACATCGCTCAAGGTGCTAAATAAGCTGCCAAACAAACCGATTGGTTGCTAGAAATCATCAATGCCACAAAGCCGTTTGGTGTTGCCATTTGAGAGTTTGGCTTGTCGGTTTGACCGTGGTTTGATTTGGTGATCGCCAATAATTTTAAAACATTTTAAAGACTTAAAATAAGGGGCTGTCCTAGATAACTAGAACAAACGCTCCCTAACTAATTGTTTTAAAATGGAAATTTGAGTTTTTAAGTCACTGTGATTAAAACGCCATTCGCATTCCTTTAAATAAAGCTCAAAATGCTCTTTGGGAATGCCATTAAACTTGCGTAAATGACGTTTTGCTTGACTCCAAAAGTTCTCAATTCCGTTAATATGATTGTGTTTTTCTGCAAAGTGTGTGCTGTGATTGATGCGAAAATGACTAAATTCACTGACATCTAGCACATCATAACTTTTGTAGAAATCAGTGTAAACAATACTATCAGGCTTCACTTGCTCACGAATAATGGG
>NZ_MUXU01000056.1 GCF_002014985.1 Moraxella caviae
TCTGTGTAGACAATGCTATCAGGCTTGATTTTACTTGTGATAATTGGCATTAGTGTATTTGTCTTAGTATCTTTAACAACAACAGTGTAAACTTTATCATTGCGTTTTAATAAACCAAATACAGCAGTTTTACCAGCTGCACCACGACCACGTTTGCCTTTACGAATACCGCCGAAGTAACTTTCATCAAGCTCTACTTCACCGTCAAAAACAGTGTTGGCTTCAAGAGCTAAGTGATATTCTATCACAAGGCGGATTTTGTGGTAAAAAAGGGCTGCTGAATTAGGGTGAATACCCAGTAAATCAGCTGCACTTCTAGCAGTAACTTCGAGTACAAAAAATTCAAGCAGTCTTTTTTGAACTTTTTTACTTAGTTTACAATGGGTTATCTTCATAAAACTAGTATAACATGGTTGTTATTCTAGTACAGCCCCTAAAATAATTGTAACGCCAAGCGTGCTTTTATGAAATTATGGCAAAATAATAAGCAATGGTGTTTGATTTACACTCATTTAAAACGTGGCAAATTTTACACCATTCGCCACTCAAATACTGTATAAAAACGTTACGAATGTTTACTTAATTTGTGATTTGCTCAAATTATAAACTGCAGTTTGGCAAATCACACCATCAACATCTGCACGCCTTGCCAGCCGACTTTCAGCCCAAGCCCAATCAGCACCCACAAAATCAGCAAGCGAAACTTATCAGACGGCAAGCGTTTGCTAAATTTCGCCCCAAGCATGATGCCTGCCACCGAAATGACAGTCAAAAGCCCAATCACGCCCCACGTTGTCGCTGACACGGTCGCAATCACGTCTTTTAGCACGATGACTTGCACCAGTTTATTGACAAAATAGCACAGATTGCCCACCTTGATGATGACGTTTTTATCATCGCTCAAGGACAAAAGATACATCAAAAGCACGGACGACATGGCGTTGGTCGCACCGCCAATCACTCCAGCAATAAATCCAATGCCAATCAAAGACGGCACAGTGTCTGGCAGTACGATTTTCTTACCCAAAAGGCTTGTGATGGCGTACCACAGCACCACCACCGCCAACGCCAAAAGCAAATACGCTGTATTGACAATCAGCAACAAATACGCACCAAGCGCACTGCCGATGATGGACACCAGAACCAGCGCCCAGTATTTTTTCAAATAATGGCGAAAATTATAACCCATACCGCCAGCACCGCCCAGCCACGCAATCAGATTAAGCATGGCAGTCGGCACAAGCACGATGATGATGGCTTCGGTCAAACCATAAGGCGCACTGAGCGCACCGATGGTAATCAGCGGAAAACCCATGCCTGCCACGCCATGCAAAATCGCCGCCACGGCAAACAAAAGCACAATCCACACATCAAGCCCAACCGCTTTCATCATCTTTCCTTGTATTGCTTAAGTTTTATTATATTGATGAATTTTCGTTTTTTGATAAACTTTGCCAATCGCTAGTGCCATCTTTTTGGCAAATTTTCTCGTCAATTATTAAATTTTTCTAAATTATAAAACCGACAATTTATCATCACGCCTTGCCCTTTTAGCAAAATATCAAACGAAAAACTGCTTGATAATATCGCCCAATCCATCAAGACTGCGCCAAAATCTCACCCATGCACGCCACCAAAGACGCAGCGATTTGCGCCTTACTGGCTTGCGGTAAAACGGTGCGCGCTTTTTGATAACGCTCAGCAAAAAACACCGTCATCGCATTGTCATCACTGCCAAAGCCGATGGCTTGATTGGACACATCATTACACGCAATCATGTCTAAATTTTTGGCGGCAAGTTTGCCTTTGGCGTAATTTTCGGTGTCTTGCGTCTCAGCGGCAAAGCCCACCATCAGTGCGTCTGGGTAAGTTTTGCTCATCAATGCCAAGATGTCAGGGTTGCGCACTAATTGTAAAGACAAGCCGCCTTCATTGGCGGTTTTTTTGATTTTTTGGGTGGCGACGTTGGCGGTTTTATAATCTGCCACCGCTGCCGTACCAATGAAAATCACTTGGTTTTTGGCGGTTTGATTTTGATCGGTGCTTGCCAAAAGTTCGCTCATTTTTGCTTGACAAGCCGCCAGCATTTCATCAGCCGTGCCGACATTGATGCGCATAACACCTGCTGGCGTAGGCAAACTCACACGCTTGCCGCTCACCAGCACCACGTCTGCGCCTGCATCACGGCACGCCGCCGCCAGCGCAAAGCCCATCTTGCCTGTGGAATGATTGGACAAAAAGCGCACAGGGTCAATGGGCTCAGTGGTCGCGCCTGCGGTAATAATGACGCTTTTGCCCGCCAAAACTTGCGGCGTGCTGCGTTTTTTTATCACCGCCAAAATCTGCTCGCACAAATCTTCAGGCTCTGGCAATCTGCCTGCACCCACATCGCCGCACGCTTGCTCGCCTGCGTCTGGTGTGATGATGTGATAGCCGAAATTGTGAAGTTTTGCTAAATTATCTTGCGTGATGGCGTGGGCGTACATGGCTTGATTCATCGCAGGTGCAAGCAGTACTTTGGCACTCGTGGCAAGGCAAATGGTTGTCAGCAAATTATCTGCCATGCCAGCCGCCAGCTTTGCCAGCGTATTTGCCGAAGCAGGCGCAATCACCATCACGTCCGCCCATTTGGCAAGCTCAATATGCCCCATGCCACGCTCAGCTTCAGCGTCCAAAAGCTCGGTATGCACTTCGTTGCCGGTCAGCGCCTGCAAGGTCAAAGGCGTGATAAACTCGCACGCCGCACGGGTCATCACCACACGCACATCACAGCCTGCCTTGATGAGCAGCCTTGCCAGCACGGCAGATTTATAAGCTGCGATACCGCCTGTAATGCCAAGCAGTACTTTTGATTTGGGTGAATTTGCCGTATCGTTGGGTTGGCAATGCGGCGTATGGCTTGAAGTTGTTGAGTTCATCGTATTTAATGCGTGTGTTAAATGAGCGTTGTTAAAATGAGTGCGTTTTTAATTGGTAAAAATAAGCGTGCAAAGGCTTGTTTAAAGCGTTTTTTAAACATCCGTTTTCATGCTTTATGCCAATCAAAGCGCCTATTATAACGCAATTTCACCGCAAAGGTATGGCAAATCGCACAAGCCGCCACAATATCAAGATTGAAAATTCTTATCAATGGTAAATTTTTGATAATTTTTTTAAAAATTAACGTTTTTGCTTGCCTGATTGAGCGGTTTAAACGGATTGAACATGGGTGTTAAGTTGGTTTATTGTGTAATGATTTTGGCAAATCACCGCCAGCCGCAAATCAACCCCAAACAAATTTTATCACCATTGCAAAGCACATCAGCACAATGACAGGACGCACAAAACGCGCGCCGCCTTTAATCACCATACGGCTACCAAAATATGCGCCAACCGCCTGCCCAATCATCATAAACAGCCCAACTTTCCACAAAATCTGCCCGCCCCACGCAAAAAACAGCACGGACGCTAAATTGGTCGCAAAATTGCACAACTTCGCCATGCCTGTGGCACGCACCAAATCCGCACCACGCAGCACCACGTTAGATAGGCTAAAAAACGTCCCAGTCGCTGGCCCAAAATAGCCGTCATAAAAGCCAATCACCGGCACAACCAACCGCTGATACAGCTTATCAGAAATGCGCGGCGTGCGTGCCACTTCGCCAAGATTGGGTGCAAACAGCGTATAAAGTCCAATCGCACCAATCAGCACAGGCAGGATTTTTATCAGCGCATCAGGCGGCATTTGCTGCACCGCAAGCGTCCCCAGCGCCGAACCGACAAACGCCATCACCAGCGCAAAAACGATGTGCTTTGGGTGGATAATGTCCTTTTTAACCATGGTAACGGACGCAGAAAACGAGCCTGCCACCGCTTGCAGTTTATTGGTGCCAAGCGTCGCTACAGGCGGTACGCCCGCCAAAAGCAGCGCAGGAATGGTGAGCAGTCCGCCGCCGCCTGCCATCGCGTCAATAAATCCTGCCACGAGCGCCACACCCACAAGCAGCGCGATGATTTCATAGGTGAGTTGTAAATCCATGTCAGTCTTACTTTAGTTTGGTTTTTAATGTGATTTTGAAATTTGGTTTTTTGGTAAATCTGTAAGTTGGATTAGCGACAGCGCAACATTCCAAGAGAAAATCGCATTTTAAACATTGGGTTTTCGCCTTGCTCAACCCAACTTACAATCCCAACTTTAAATCCGTATTAGCTTTTTACAATTTCGCAAGTTGGATTTTGGCAAATCCGTAGGCTCGGTTGGTGAAGTCATTTTGCAAGTTAAGTTAGCGAAGAACAACCCAATTTTTTAAGATAAGCGCTTGAATTTGTTGAGTTTTTACTCCGCTCAACCTACTATCCGCTCCAAATCTAGATTTACAAAACCACCACATCACAAAAACAAAAGCCATCGCACCCACGATGGCTTTTTATCAATACATCAGCGGAATTTCACCACGCCCTCATCACGCACGTTTGGATAGTGATGCTCATGCTCCACATCGCACTCTGCGCCCACGGTGTTGCCCTTATCATCTTTGGGTTTTTCAATATAGCCTGTGCGCTCGTGTACCGGTAAATATTCATGCTCCCAAATCATCACCGCCTGCATACACGTTTGGCGCTGCTCGTCCGTCAGACGCTCGCCATTTTCCCATTTGCCAATCTCAATGGCGGTGCGAAATTTTGCCACAATTTCAGGATTTAGGCTGTTTAATACGTCATTTTTATTCATGGTATTTGCTCGTAAATTGTCTTTGATGTTTGTCAGAGTTGGCGTGCTATCAATTAGCAAACCTTAAAAACTGCCAAGCTGTGAAAAACTGCGAAAATGGGTTGCGAAACTTTTAAACCATAGAAATTTAAAACCACAAAAACCGCCACGTTTTCAAAATTTCGCACTTTAAAAGGCTGTGTTAAAAAATTGTACGGCTTATTTGTCTTTATCGCCTTCTAGTGCAAATTCTTCGCTAAACGCACTCCAGTGCAATTTGGTGCGGCACGCCTTATAAAAATTAAAACTTGGCGGGTGCAAAAGCAGCAAAGTCTTGTCGTGCTTGGTAACAATCAGCGTATGGTCGTTATCCAGCGGTGCGCTCGCCTTGCCGTCTGCGCCCACCATCGGCTGCGTGCGGTTGTCCTTGTGTACATTGATGGCAATGCGGCTAGAGCCTGCCACCACCAAAGGGCGACTAGAAAGCGTGTGCGGGTGCATTGGCACAAGGCTGATGGCGTCAATCGTTGGGTGGATAATCGGCCCACCAGCAGACAAAGAATAGGCAGTTGAGCCTGTGGGTGTGGCGATAATCAAGCCATCTGCGTGCAAGCGATACACGTCCATGTCATTGATTCTTAAAGTAAAATCAATGGTATGCACCGATTTGCCTGCGTGCAGCACCACGTCATTAAGCGCCACATCTTCATGCAGCACTTGGTCGGTCAGATTGCCCTGTTCGTCATTTTGCACGATTTGAAACTTCACCAAAAAACGCTCGGCAAGCCAATAATCGCCGTCCAGCACCTGAGAGATTTTTTCTTCCAGCTCATCAGGATTGACGTCCGCCAAAAAGCCCAAACGCCCACGGTTAATGCCAAGCACAGGTACGTTTGTCCCTGCCAAAACGCTGGCGGCTTGTAGCATTGAGCCATCACCGCCAACCACCACCGCAAAATCACAATGCTCGCCAATGCGATGACGTGGCACGATTTTTAGCTGGTTGCCGTCCACTTCATCAAAATCAATCAAAATCCCATCAATCGCCGCCGTCTCGGTGTCAATCACCACCGACAGCCCACGCGCCATCAAAAGCGCAATCAGCTGATTGAGCGTGTCGGTAACGCTACTTTTGCCCGCACGCCCCATCAAGCCAATGCGCTGGAACTTTTCACGTTTTGGGTGATTGTTGATGAAATTTGACATAAAATAATGATTTTATTAGGTTTTTCTAGGTTTTTATAAATGCGGTTTTATAAATGTACGCTGGCTAAAGTTTTCACCGCATACACCTTGCCATCAGCCAAACGACCGCTTACATGAAAGCAAGGCTATCATACCGAAATTTTCGCCAAAGCACAATCTTAAGCCACACAAACAAACGACAAAAGACCGCCACAGCGATCTTTGTCAAAAAAGCGAGTATCAGTCGTCTTGTAAATAACCAATCAGGCGCAAAAACTCAATGTACATCCACACCAAAGTGGACAAAATACCAATGCTATAAACCCACTCAAACTCACGCGCCACGCCGTATCGTGCGCCTTTTTCTACGTTGTCAAAATCCAGCAGCAAGCTAAAAGACGCAATCAGCACCACAAAAACGCTAAAGCCGATGGCAATCATACCGCCATCAAAAAGCAGCGGCAAACTTGAACCAAACAGACGAAAACCCAGCTGCACCAAATACAAAATACCAATGGCGATGATGGCTGACGTGAGAATAGAGCGGAATTTATCGGTAACTTTTACCACGCCTGTTACATACAAAGTCAGCATGACCGCTGCCGTGATGAAGGTAGCCGACAGCGCAGACAGCGGCACGTTTGGATACATACGAAACATGATGGCACTAAACGCACCAATCAGCACGCCTTCCACCAAAGCATACGGCACGGCAAGCGATTTGGCAAGGTGCGGCTTAAAGGCGCTCGCCAAACCCAAACCCATACCCACAAACAAAGCCACCAAAGCCATTGGGTACAAAAGATTTGGCGCAATGCCACCAAACAGCGCATAAAAGAACACACCAAAGCCAGACACGCCAGCCAATGCCAGCAAAAACGCCGTCTTTTTCACCACGCCTTGTGCGCTCATCGGTGCACTACCAACCGCAAGTTCTGTGCGGCTTACGATAGGATTTGCCATAATTTTTCCTTAAATAATTTCCAAAAAACAATCTTTAAAATAATGATAATAATCGTATTTTTCAATGATTTTTCAAACTTTCGCCCAATTATTCAAAACTTGCCAAGATTTGTCAAGCAATTTATCTTGCCGCTTAGCCTTAAAATTTAGCGGCGAATACGCATGGCGTTTGCCACCACTGCAAGACTGGATAAAGACATACCGATTGCCGCAAGCCAAGGCGGTACATAGCCCAATGCCGCAGGAAACAGCACCAGCGTGTTATAAGTGATTGCCCAGCGTAAGTTTTGGCGAATGATTTTTTGGGTTTTTTTGGCGGTGGTGATGGCGTGGCTGATGGCTTGCAGCTGCCCACCCAGTAGCACGCTGTCTGATGACACTTGCGCCAAATCTGCCGCGCCTGCCATCGCTGTTGAGACATTTGCTGCCGCCAAGACTGGTGCGTCATTGATGCCATCACCCACCATCAGCACCGTGCCGCCTTTTTCTTGCAATGCTCGCAAATGCGCCACTTTATCTTCTGGCGTCAGCCCAAAATGCGCAGTGTCAATGCCCAAATCCGCCGCTACTTTTAAGGCAGCTGGGTTTGGGTCGCCTGTGAGCATGACGGGCGTAACGCCAAGCGATTTTAGTGTCGCAATCGTCTGCGCTGCGTCTTTACGCACAGCGTCATTAAAATAAAAGCGTGCCACCGCTTGCCAACCTGCTGGCGTCTGGCGTGATAACAGCACAGAAGTGTTGGCTTGATGGGCGGCTAGATTTTCCGCCAAAGCGTCTGGCAAATCGTCAGCGTTTTGCGCTTGCTCGCCTTGCGCTCTGTCAAGCACAAAATCAGTATGCCCAATGCGATATGCCACACCATCAATCACGCCTGCCACACCGCCTGCCGTGTGATGATAAGCGTCTTTCACCGCTGGCAAATGCAGTCCGTGCGCCGCCGTCAATATCGCACGCGCAACAGGGTGGCGTGAGCCGATTTCTAAGGCGGCGGCGATTTTTAAGGCGTCATCTGCGCTGATGTCATGCACTGCTGTGGTGAGTAAATTTGCCTGCCCGATGGTCAGCGTGCCTGTCTTATCAAAACAAGCGTGCGAGACCTGCTCAAGCGTCTGCACCGTATGCCCACGCGTTGCCAAAAAGCCAAAGCGTGCCAAGCGATTGGTCGCAACCGTCAAAGCAATTGGCGTGGCAAGGCTCAGCGCACAAGGACACGTCGCCACCAGCACCGCCACCGTTGCCCACAGCGCTTCATGCGAATCAATAAACCACCACACCGCAAACACCAAGCACGCCAGCACCAGCACGCGCGCCACAAACCATCTTGCCATGCGGTCAGCGTCTTGGGCGATTTTCGGCTTCTCGCTGAGCGCACGATTCATCAAGCGGTCAATCAGCGCAATCTGGCTGTCGTCCACTTTTGCCGTTACCAGCATGACAAATGGCTGTGCGTCATTTTGACTGCCGCCCACCACCATATCACCACAGTTTTTGACGATTAAATCACTCTCGCCTGTCAAAAGACTTTGCGACACGGTGGCAGTGTCTGACAATAAAATGCCGTCCGCCACGATTTGACTGCCTGCGTCAATGGCAATCACATCGCCCACTTGCACCGATTGCGCTAGGATTTTTTCTTGAGTGGCTAAGTTTTGGTTGGTTGCATTTTGATTGGTTGAAGTTTGATTAACGGAATGATTGGTAAAATTTTGCGTGCTTGCCCAATCCGCCAAATTCGCCTTGCGCCACGCCAAAATGCTCGCTGCATCAAGCGTACCGCTGTCATGCTGGGCAATAAGCGTATCAGCCTTGGCAAGTTTTGCCACCAAAGTCGGCTCAATCACCACCAAATCAGACGCCATATTTGACGCACGAAGTCTGGCATTTTGCTCAATGTAGCGCCCAGCCAGCAAAAAGAAAATAAACATGGACACCGAATCAAAATACGTCTCGCCTGATTGCGTGAGCGTGGCGTACACGCTTGCCACAAACGTGGTGATGAGCGCAATAGACACAGGCACGTCCATATTGACTTGGCGCGCCTTGATGGCATTATAAGCCGACAAGAAAAACGGCACGCCTGAATAAAACATCACAGGTATGGTAACAAATAACGCCACATAGCGCAGAAAATCCCTGTGTTCGGCAAGCATTCCTGAATAATCGCCAAAATACATACCGATGGAAAACATCATCGCCTGCATTGCGCCCAGCGCCGCCACGCCAAGACGAATAAGCATACGTTTGTTTTGGCGTTTTAGCATGGCTTCGTGCGTGTCTTGGCGGTATGGCTTAGCGTCATAGCCCACCGAATGCACCGCTGATAAAATCTCACCAATGCCGATTTTGGTTTCGTCCCAGCGCACACGCATTCTTTGCTGGGTCAAGTTCACTTGGCAAAGCATGACACCGTCCAGCTTGCCAAGCCGTGTCTCAATCAGCCAAGTGCAAGCCGTACAGCGCAAATTCGCCACCGACAGTTCAGCTGTACTGCCGCCATCTTCTTGATACACAAATTGCGCTTTGATGTCGTCATGATTGTAGGCGTTAAAATTGATGGCGTCTGGCAAACTTGCCGTTGGGCTGATTTCCCTGCGGTCAAGATAATATTGCTCAAGGTTCGCTTCCACAATGCTTTGCGCCGCCAGCTGACAGCCAAGACAACACATCTCGCGCGGCGCGCCCAGCACAGTGGTAACAAAAGGCGCTTTTGGCAGCACTTCACCACAATGAAAGCACGCGCCTTGTGGCGGTACGACAAAAAGCTCGCCAAGCGTACCATCAAGGGGTGCGTGGTCGGCGGTGGACGTGTGGTCGGGAGAAATCGGTGTAGTCATGGCGGTGGCTTAGGCTAAAACTGACAAAATCAAACGGCAAATCAAACAAACTGTCATCAAATGATAAAGCGTCATCAAATCGCCTTATTGTACCACGAAAGCACGCCCATCATAAATCATGCTTATAATAAACTTGCGCACGACACACCCTACTCACCATCAAATCACTTTTACCAGACAAATCACATAAAGACAAACCCCGCAAAACACCAAATCCGCCAACACGCCAACCATAAACCAACCAAGGCGCAAAACTTGGGTAAAATTGTGCGTGCTTTATCACTTGCCAAGCGATGAAAATTCGTTCATTATTAGGTATTTGCTTAGGCATTTGGCAAAAGTGTTTTAAACTTGATAAATCTTGCAACTTTCATCACACTTTTGTGGTTTATCAAGTTTTTGAAGCGTTTTTCAGCCATTTTTAAACTGTTTTTAAATTTATTTTCATCTGTTTTTAAGAAGTATTCATCATGAACCCAATTCATCGCCGTCATGCGCACCAACGTGGCTTTGTTGTGGCGTTTATTCTGTGGATTGTTGTCATCACGCTTTTGGTGCTGGCGGCGTTGTATGTGTATTTTTTGAACAACACCATCATCAATAAATTTGAAAATCGCAAATGGGACATTCCTGCGACCGTCTATTCACGCCCGCTTACCATGTCGGTTGGCGCACCGATTGACGCCAATGATTTGACGGCATGGCTTAATTTGCTCAATTACGACAAAATCAGCGCAAATAAGGCGCAAAAATCCATCAAGCAAGGCAGCTATTATCAATCGGGCGATACTTTCACCATCTACACACGCGGCTTTAATTATGGCGATGGCGACAACGAAGCACGCCAAATCATCAAAGTGCATTTCACCGACAATCACATCGCACGCCTACAAAGCAGCGAGCCAAACACCAGCGGCATTGTGCGCCTTGAGCCTGTGAAAATTGGCGGCATTTATCCTGAAAATAACGAAGATCGTCTGCTTTTGACCGCTGGCAACGTCCCAAGACCGCTCGTTGACGCACTCATCGCCACCGAAGACCGTGCCTTTTATGAGCATTTTGGCGTATCAATCCGTGGAACGGCACGCGCGCTGCTTGCCAACGCCACAGGCAAATCCACGCAAGGCGGCTCAACCATCACCCAGCAGCTTATTAAAAATTTCTACCTAAGCCAAGAACGCACGCTCAAGCGCAAGGCAAACGAAGCGGTGATGGCGATACTTTTGGAGCAAAGATACAGCAAAAACGACATTTTGCTTGCTTATTTAAACGAAATCAATCTGGGGCAAAACGGCAACCGCTCGGTCAATGGCTTTGGCATTGCAGCGCAGTTTTATTTTAATAAACCTTTGTCAGAATTGCGCCTAGACCAGCACGCACTGCTTGTCGGCATTGCCAAAGGCCCAAGTTATTACAACCCAAGAAAGCACGCCGAACGTGCCAAAAATCGCCGTGATACCGTGCTGCACAATATGCTTGTTACGGGCAAAATCAGCCAAAGCGACTACGAAAAAGCCATCAGTATGCCGCTTGATGTGGTAAAAACGCCCACCATCGCCAAGCCACGCTTTCCTGATTTTATGGACGTGCTGCACCGTGAACTTAAAAGCTACTACCGCACCGAAGACCTACAAAATGCTGGGCTGCGCATCATCTCAACGCTAGACCCTTTGGCGCAAACGGCTGCCGATAAAGCGGTGGAAGTCGAGCTTGGCAAGCTCAATCGTGGGCGCAAAACCAAGCTGGAAAGTGCGCTGGTGAGTGCCGACCCGCACACTGGCGAGCTGGTGGCGATTGTTGGCAGTGGCGGTGATTTTACTGGCTTTAACCGTGCGGTGGACGCCAAACGCCAAGTCGGCTCACTGCTAAAGCCTGTGATTTATCTGACTGCACTGCAATCAGGACGCTATCAACTCACCACGCCTGTGGACGACAGCCCCACCACTTATCAAGTGGGCGCAAATACTTGGACGCCCAAAAATTATAATGGCATCTCTCATGGTGATGTGCCGCTCATCAATGCGCTTGCCAATTCGTACAACCAAGCAGCGGTCAATGTCGGCATGGAATTTGGGCTGGACACCTTTGCTCATCAGCTGCGCACCTTTGGCATTAAAGATGACATCACGCCTTATCCATCGGTGCTTTTGGGGGCGGTGGATTTATCGCCCATGGACGTGCTGGGTATGTATCAGCTGTTTGCCACAGGCGGCAAGCACACGCCGATTCACAGCATTAAGCGTGTGATTGACGAAAAAGGCAAAGTCGTACAACGCAGCGAACCACGCACCCAAACTCGCTTATCACCAGAAGCGGCTTATCTGACCAATTACGCCTTGCAAAGTGTGATTGCCTATGGCACGGCACGCTCGGCAAATTTTGACCCTGATTTACATTTGGCAGGCAAAACAGGCACAACCAACGACAACAAAGACGCATGGTTTGCAGGATTTTCTGGTAATTACGTCTCGGTGGTGTGGCTTGGACGAGATGATAACGCACCCATCGGCTTGACAGGCGGCTCTGGCGCATTGCCCATTTGGACAAACTATATGCGCCGTCTGACGCTCTCAGCCGTGCAGCTGCCAACCCCAGAAGGCGTAACGTGGACATGGCTAAACGCCAGCACAGGGCAAGCGTCTGCCGATGGCTGCCCAAATGCACGCTGGCTGCCTGTCATCACACGTTTTGCGCCACGCAGCCAAGATGATTGCGCCGCCTACACTGCCTACGCCCAAAGCCTAGATGAGCGTGCGGTTTTGCTTGGTGAGCAGCTGGTGGACACGGGCGAAGATTTTGGTGATGGCGTGGTGTTTTATGAAGAATACGAATACAGCGATGATGAGAATTTTGCGCCCAATCCGCCAGCCAACCACCCAAACGACACGCCAGACACGGACGATCCGTTTTATCCGTAAAATTGAGTTTGTCAAGCATAATACAGCTTTGGGTTGGATTGGTCGTAGGCTGGATTAAGCTGATTGTAAGTTGGGTTAGCGACAGCGTAACCCAACTTTTTGATACAACTATTTAAATTCATTCACTTTTTAAAACCTTACTCGCTTTTCGCCAAATTTCTCGGCAAATTTGCTATAATGGCAAAAAACGCTTGCCATCGTAAAATTTGCTTTTGTTAAGTTTGATGAAGTTTTGACTTGATTAAACTTGGCAAGCCAAACGATGGCGATAAATTTATAACCCAATTTTCTTACAACCTGATTTCTTTACAACCAAATTTTCACTCAAAACGGTACATTTATGTCTTGGCAACAACTACATCTACAATGCGCAAAATCTCAAGTGGAATTTGCCGAAGCCTTATTTTATGAAGCCGAAGCAGTTTCCATCCTGCTAGAAGACGCTGGCGATGAGCCGCTGTTTGAGCCGCTGCCGGGCGAAGAGCCTTTGTGGGACGAAGTGGTGATGACGGCAATTTTTGACACCAACAGCGATGACAGATTTGCTGGCACAGATTTTGAAGCGCTTGCCAACGAAATCGCCGCCGAAGTGGGCGCAAGCCGTTTTTGGACAACTCGCCTAGACGACAAAGACTGGTCGCGCGAGTGGATGCGCTATTATCAGCCCGTCAAATGCACAGGCGATTTGTGGATTGTGCCTGAATGGCTGGACGCACCCGACCCACACGCCACCAATCTTATCTTAGATCCCGGTCTTGCCTTTGGTACAGGCTATCACGCCACCACGCGCCTGTGCCTAGACTGGCTGTCTGAGCAGGATTTGGCAGGCAAAACCGTGATTGACTACGGCTGCGGCTCGGGCATTTTGGGCGTGGCGGCACTGCTTTTGGGCGCAAAACAAGTGCTGGCGGTAGACATTGACCCACAAGCCATTCTCGCCACTCAACAAAACGCCAAGCTAAACGGTGTGGAAGATCGCTTGCAAGTATTCTTGCCAGAAGAATTTGCCAAATTCCAAGAAAACACGCCAGTGCTTGCCGACACCATCACCGCCAACATTCTAGCCAAGCCGCTGATTGGCTTTGCGCCTTATTTTGCCACGCTGATTAAGACAGGCGGTACGATTGTGCTGGCAGGTTTGATTGAAAATCAGGTAGCAGACGTGCTGGACGCTTATCGTCCGCATTTTACGATGGATAAGCCGTTTAATTATGCCAACGAACAAGACCATCACTGGCACAGACTGTCTGGCGTGCGTGCGTGATTTGATTTCGTGCAATTTTAAAAACATCGTCAATGGCGGTGTTTTTTATTGGGCGAAAGGCTTGATTTTAAAAGATTTGGCTTGGCAAATATCAATGTACGATGGCAACGTTGAGTTTTTTAAATAAAAACAATCAGTTATATAATTTGAAAATTTATTAACAAAACATTATAATCAGCTTACATAATGCCACACAAACGTTACAGCAAGCGCACACAAAGTTTGCTAAGATGGCTTGTTCATGCCCAGCACTGTCAGTTGTATCATTTTAAAGGGCTTGTTATACCATTCACCAATTGAGCAAAATGTAATGATTGACTATACCAAAACTCCCGACCAGCCTTTGAGCGTGTACGTTGAGCACGCTGTTCAGAAGTTTTTTGAAAATGCCGACACCGAACACGCAGGCAGGCTGTACGAAGTGTTTTTGCATGATTTAGAACAATCACTCTTTGCCGCCACCTTGCGCCACACCAATGGCAATCAGTCCAAAACTGCCGAATTGCTTGGCATGAATCGTGGCACGCTGCGCACAAAGCTAAAATTTCATGGCTTGATTTGATGTTCAATTCAACACCAATCAACGCTTAGTCAAGCAAGGCAAGGCGGTAAAACGCCGCCAATCCGCCGTCTTTGAATCACCATCTTTAAACCATAACTTTTAAACCACCCACCACCAAAAACCTTACAACCGCCCTTTTGTTTTCCCAATCTGCCAAATTCTCTCACCTTTTCAAACCCAAAACCTAGCAACCACCCAAAACAACGCCCATCAGCGATTTTTCGCCCTTTACTTATCCTTTGTTTGCCCTTTTGCAAATTTCCTTGAGAATTTACTTTATAAAAAAGCAAATAACTGCTATCATTAAGGGTTGAAAATTTTTGTTGTTTTTTCGTTAATCAAAGGGTTGTTATGAAAAAATTTGCACTATTGTCGGTGTCGGACAAAGCGGGCATCGTTGAGTTTGCTAAAGGCTTGGTAGAAGCTGGCTTTGGCATTTTGTCCACTGGCGGTACTTTCAAACTTTTGCGCGAGTCTGGCGTGGACGCTACCGAAGTATCGGCACACACTGGCTTTAGCGAAATGATGGACGGCCGTGTCAAGACGCTGCACCCAAAAATCCATGGCGGTATTTTGGGTCGCCGTGGCACCGATGACGCCGTCATGAATGAGCATGGCATTGACCGCATTGACATCGTGGCGGTAAACCTATACCCATTTGCTGCGACCGTCGCCAAGCCAAACGTCTCAATGTCTGACGCCATTGAAAACATTGACATCGGCGGCCCTGCCATGGTGCGCTCAGCCGCCAAAAACCACGCCCACGTTGGCATCATCACAAGCCCGGCCGACTACGAGCGCGTACTTGGCGAAATCCGCAGCACAGGCGAAATCAGCTACGCCACACGCTTTGATTTGGCGGTAAAAGCCTTTGAACACACCGCAGGCTATGACGGCATGATTGCGTCATTCTTTGGCGCGCGCCTGAACGAAAACGCCACCGCCCCAAGCGAAGACAGCACGCCAACCACGGATTTTGCGCGCACGTTCAACGTACAACTGCACAAAACCCAAGAGCTGCGCTATGGCGAAAACCCACACCAAAAGGCGGCATTTTATGTAGAAAATGGCGCAAAAGAAGCGTCCGTTTCTACCGCCCAGCAGCTGCAAGGCAAAGAGCTGTCTTATAACAACATCGCCGATACAGACGCTGCGCTAGAATGTGTAAAATCTTTTGTAGAGCCTGCGTGCGTTATCGTGAAGCACGCCAACCCATGCGGCGTGGCGGTTGCCGATGACATCTTGAGCGCCTATGATTTGGCATACCAAACCGACCCAGAATCAGCCTTTGGCGGTATCATCGCCTTCAACCGTGAGCTAGACACCGCCACCGCAGCAGCGATTGTGGAGCGTCAATTCGTGGAAGTCATCATCGCCCCAAGCGTGGCTGATGGCGTACTAGAAATCACAGGCGCTAAGAAAAACGTGCGTGTACTGGTGTGTGGCGAATTGCCAAACCCAAGCGAGCGTGCCACTCAGCTGGATTATAAGCGTGTGAATGGCGGTCTTTTGGTACAAGACCAAGATCTTGGCATGATTGATGTGAGTGATTTGCGTGTGGTGACAGAGCGTGCGCCAAGCGAAGCCGAGCTTGAAGATTTGCTGTTTGCTTGGAAAGTGGCAAAATACGTCAAATCAAACGCCATCGTTTACGCCAAAAATCGCCAAACCGTAGGCGTGGGCGCAGGTCAGATGAGCCGTGTCAATTCAGCACGCATTGCCGCCATCAAAGCCGAACACGCAGGACTTGCGGTAGAAGGCGCAGTGATGGCGTCAGACGCATTTTTCCCATTCCGTGATGGCATTGACAATGCCGCCAAAGCAGGCATCAAGTGCATCATTCAACCGGGTGGCTCAATGCGTGATGACGAAACCATCGCTGCCGCCAACGAACACGGCATTGCCATGGTGTTCACAGGCATGCGTCATTTTAGACACTGATTTTACAGTCTTAAACGCAAACAAAGCCGTCCTTTTGGGCGGCTTTGTTTTGGGCGTGGTTTAGGGATTTGATTGAAGTTGAATTAAATCACGATATGTGGATTGGGTTGAATGGTGGTTTGAAGTTGGGTTAAACCTGCGAAAACCCAACGTTTCAAAAGGCGTTTTATACGAATATGGATTGCGCTTTACCAGCCCAACCTACAACCGATCCAATTATATATTAAAACAACTAGCGACATATAAATCAGATAAAGCATAAAAACCCACCGTCATGCGATGGGTTTTTTGGTTTGGCTTATCATCGATGATTGGATAAATATCCCGCCTCTTCGCTGACAGCAAGTTTTGGGTGATCGCCATCTGGAATCGCTTTACGCAGCACCAAATAGCCCACCACGCCAGAAATGATCGAGCCCAAAATAATGCCTAAGCGCGGATCAAAGCCATCTGGCTGACCGCCAAACGCCAAGCCGCCAATAAACAGCGACATCGTAAAGCCAATACCGCACAGCAATGCCGTACCATACACTTGGCGCATGGTGCAGCCCTTTGGAACACTGGCAAGACCCAGTTTGACGGCAAAAAGCACCGCCGCCATAATGCCAATTTGCTTGCCCAAAAACAGCCCAGCGGCAATGCCCAGCGGCACAGAATGCAGCAGCGTATCCAGACCAGCGCCTGCCAGCGAAATGCCAGAATTAAAAAACGCAAACAGCGGCAAAATACCAAACGCCACCGTATTATGCAAGTCATGCTCAAGCTCTTCTAGTGGCGAATGCTCAGGGTCTTTTTTATTCACCAGCGGAATAAAAAACGCCAACAGTACGCCAGCCAGTGTCGCGTGTACGCCTGATTTGAGCATCGCTGCCCACATAATCAGCCCCACAAACAAATAAGGCGTTAGGCGTGTGATGTTCATGCGGTTGAACAAATACAAAATCGGCAAGCACACCGCCGCCACGCCCAGCGAAAACAGCGACAAATCAGACGTATAAAACAGCGCAATGATGATAATCGCACCCAAGTCGTCAAAAATCGCAATAGACACCAAAAAAATCTTCAGCGCATTTGGCACACGGCTGCCCAAAAGACTCAGCACGCCAATGGCAAAGGCGATGTCCGTTGCCGCAGGAATCGCCCAGCCTTGCAGATATTCAGGGTTATTCATATTAAACGCTGCATACACCAGCGCAGGCGCAATCATACCGCCCACCGCTGCCAGCGCAGGCAGTAAAATTTGCTTGACATCAGACAGCTCACCCACCAGCGCTTCACGCTTTAGCTCAAGCCCCACCAAAAAGAAAAATATCGCCATCAAGCCATCATTCACCCAGTGGTGCGCGTCTTTGTCAATCACAAAATTGCCAATCTGCAGCACCACAGGCGCATGAATAAAATCGCTATACAGCCAAGACAGCGGCGAATTGGCAACGATCATCGCCAAAATTGCCGCCAGCGCCAGCACGATACCGCCTGCCGCTTCTAATGCGAAAAATGCTTTGAGCTTTTGAAACATAAGCCGTCCTTTGATTGGGGCATGAATATTTACCGCTTGGCAAGCCATTCATGCAGCAAAACGGGACTTGCACGCCCACCCACGATGGGCAAACCAAGTTAAATCAGTACAATTTATCAGTATAAAATTGCGTAAAATACAGTTTAAAACACAAATTTTATGAATACAAGTAACATATAATTACACAAAATGCGCCATGATACAAATGCGTTTTGTAACCAAGCCAATAACCGCATTAAAAACAATAAGTTATAAAATACAATCTTTTTAATAACCTTTTGTCTAAATGGCAATTCTTGCAAATTTCCCATAAAGCACAGTTCAATCAATCTACCTAATGGCTTGCTAAGTTTAAAAAGCACAAAAGGCGACAGTAGCCGCCTTTTATTTATAGCCTAAAACCTTTTAGCGTTTAAAATGTTCACGCAGGCAAATCCGCACACAGCCTTGCCACCAGATGAGCGATGGATTCACGCTGGCAATGCGCCACTGCCGTACCTGCCCACAAACTCATCAGCTCGCTGTCTGCCGCCTTGCCTGCATAAGCTCGCAATGCCTTTGTCATAGCATTTTGCGTGGGATAGCTGCGCACTTCACTGTGTGATGATAAGCCATCAAATTGGGCAAATTCACGCAAAAAATCATTGGTGATGCCGCGCGCCACCTTGCCTGAAAACAGCCGTGTGAACTGCGTATCCGCACCACTTGCCGCAAGCAATCTTTCTTGCCAAGCTGTAGAAATCACGCTTTCATGCGTGGTTAAAAATGCCGTTCCTACCGCCACCAAATCCGCACCAGCCGCCAAAGCCGCCGCCACTTGCTCAGCAGTGGCGATACCACCAGCGGCAATCAGCGGTATGTCGCTTGCCGCTTTGGCTTGCTCCACAAGCGTCAGTGTGTCTAATTTCTCGTCCGCTTCATGCAGCCAGCCGCCTTGATGTCCGCCAGCCTGCGCGCCCTGCACCACCACCGCATCTGCGCCCACCGCTTGCCACGCCAGCACTTCGTCCACATAATTTGCCGTACCGATGATAATGCAGCCTTTATCCTTGAGTGCTTGCACTGCATTTTTGTCAATAATCCCAAAAGTAAAACTGACCACAGGCGCAGGATTGTCAAGCACGGCTGCAAATTGCGCCTTAAAATCGTGCGCAGGTTTTTCGTCCAGTGTAGGCGTAATGCCAAGCTCGGCGTACTTTTTGGCAAGCCATTCAGGCATCTCACCTGCCAATTTGCTCGTCTGCTCATCATCAAGCACCATTAAATTCACCGCAAAGGCTTGCTTTGTTTGCGCTTTAATTTTAGCGATTTCATCAGCGATGGCATCTGGCGACATCATGCCTGCGCCAAGCGACCCCAGTGCGCCTGCCTGACACGCCGCCACGACAAAATCCGCATTACTCGCCCCTGCCATCGGCGCTTGTACAATAGGCGTGCGCAGTCCAAGTTTGTTCATTAAAATATTTGGCATTTTCTTTTTTTCCGTGCGTGATGGTTGGTAGTTTGGCGTAAAGCTCTTGGCAAAATCAGCCAAATTTAATGATAACACAACGCACAAAAAACACAACCGCCGATTTACGCTTGCCAAACTTCCGCTAAATTTTGCCCAGTTCATGCCAATTCGCACAGCACACCCAAGCAAATTTACCGACACACTTTCATCTACATTTTGCTAATTTTCCGTTACATTACTGAGAATAATTTGCGTTATAATTTTGGGCATTCGGTGGATTTTAAGGCATTTTGCCAATTTTTCACCGACATTTTTGTTTCTCAACACATTTTCATCAATCAAGGAGAAATCGCATGAAAAAATTACTATTGACTGGCAGTGTTTTGGCAGCGGTGCTTGCCACAGGCTGTGCCACCGGCCACTACGCAGCGCACGCCCATCAAGACAGCAAAAGCCAAATGCGCCACGACAGCAAAAAAGGCGGCAAACACACGCACCACAAACACGACAAACTGACCCAAACCTACCGCTGCGAAAATGGCGCGGTTGTTCATGCGCATTATCAGCCAAAAACCAACAACGCCAAATTTGCCATCAGCGCACCCAGCTGGCAACTTGACAACGCCCAAATCACCATGAACGCTGACGTAACGGGCTCTGGTATGCGCTTTGTAAATGACAGCAACCCGGCCGCCAAATACGAATGGCACACCAAAGGCGCAGACGGCATTTTGTCAGTAAGCACTGCCGATGGCAAACAGCACAGCTTGCAATGCTCAAGCGCAAACTTGGCTCAGCACAAAAAACCAGCCAAACATAAGCAATCCGAAAAACACGAAATGCGCAAGCAAGGCAAAAACCTGCCGCAGCCCATCGCTCCACAATCAGCGCAACCAGCGGCAAATCCACAGCCTTAAGCCCATAAATCAATCTATTAAATAAATTCACCAAAACAAAAAGCACTCCAAAAACGGAGTGCTTTTTAATGGCAATTTTACCGACAATCAAGCAACCATCAACTCATCAAATTTCAGCCGATGGTACGCTTGACTGTCAATGCGTCAATGCGCCTTGTTCAAATTGGCAAATCACCAAATCAGTTGAACAGATGATCAATCGCCGCACGCTCTTCTTCAAGCTCGTTTAGCGTGATGTTGATGCGCTCTTGGCTGAACTCATCAATCTCAAGACCTTGAACGATTTTGTATTCGCCGTTTTCGGTGGTTACAGGGAAGCCGAACATCACACCTTCTGGAATGCCGTATGAGCCGTCAGATGGAATACCCATGGTTACCCATTCGCCATTTGTGCCAAGCGCCCAATCACGCATGTGGTCGATTGCTGCGTTTGCCGCTGAAGCTGCTGATGACAAGCCACGCGCTTCAATGATGGCTGCGCCACGCTTACCAACAGTTGGTAGGAATACGTTGGCGTTCCATTCTTGGTCGTTGATCATGTCTTTTACGCTCTCGCCGTTGATGGTTGCGAAGCGATAATCAGCGTACATGGTTGGGCTGTGGTTGCCCCATACGGTTAGGTTTTTGATGTCTTTTACAGCTTTGCCAGTTTTCTTCGCCACTTGGGTAAGCGCGCGGTTGTGGTCTAGGCGCAGCATGGCGGTGAAGTTTTTCGCTGGCAAATCAGGCGCTGATTTCATCGCGATGTAAGCGTTGGTGTTGGCTGGGTTGCCCACCACCAAAACTTTAACATCACGGCTTGCCACATCATTAAGCGCCTTGCCTTGAACGGTGAAAATTTTTGCGTTTTCTTGTAGCAAGTCGGCACGCTCCATGCCCGGGCCACGAGGACGCGCACCCACAAGCAGCGCATAATCAGCGTCTTTGAACGCCACATTTGGATCGTCTGTGCCAATCACATCTACAAGCAGCGGGAATGCGCAGTCGTCCAGCTCCATGATAACGCCTTGAAGTGCTTGCTGTGCTTTTTCCACAGGAATTTCAAGCAGTTGCAAAATCACAGGCTGATCCTTGCCAAGCATTTCGCCTGAAGCGATGCGGAACAATAGGCTGTAGCCGATTTGACCTGCTGCGCCAGTTACAGCAACACGAACGGGTTGTTTCATAATATAATCCTTCATGACAACGTTTAAAGACGTTTTGTTTGTAGTAAATGCCTGCCGATTTTGGCACTGCTAAGCGCAAAAATCGCCCAAGCACGATGGTTATCAGCACAAACACGGTGCGCCAATGAAACTTTTATTTGCGTTTTTATGCCAATTGCTTTTTGCTAGTTTCAGCAGCATTCAAAAACGCAACGTCCCCTAGTGTAGCACTTTTGTAACCAAAGTGCAATTTGAAAAATCAATTTTTACCATGCGTCCTTTTGACGAGGTTTTGCCAGACTTTTATCAACTTTTTGCCGAACGTTTGTTAAAATTTTTGCCAAACGTTCAATAAGTTTTGTCCAGTTTTTAGCGCATAACACAGCAAAATCCGCCTTTTTTATTTTGGCAAATCATAACAAAAAACAGCCAAACACTTGGCCTGACTGTTTTGAGTTGGTAAATTGCAAACGCTTAAAATTACCAGCGTTTAATAGCGTGGCGATACCACTCCCATGCGCTGGCTGATTGGCACATTTGCGCCCATCAGCGCACTATAAATCGTGGCGTTTTCCATGACGTGCTTGACGTATTCACGAGTTTCACCATACGGAATGGCTTCTACATATTGGTCAGCACTGATTGTGCCGTAAGTTGGCAGCCAGCGGCGAGCAGCACCCGGCCCTGCGTTATAGCCTGCAGTGGCAACGGCAATTTGTCCGCCTGCACGATTGGCAAGGTCATTTAAGAACCAAGTGCCGTAGCGGATGTTGGTGTCAGGGTCGTTCATGCTGCCCGTGCTTTCACCCATGCCACGCGCAATCTGATTGGCAGTACCCGGCATGATTTGCATCAAGCCGCCAGCACCAACGTGCGAACGCGCGCTCGGCTGAAAGCGGCTTTCTTGGCGCATGATGCCATAAGCCCAAGCAGGGTCAATGCCCACTAGGCGGCTGTACGTCATCACGCTGTTTTGGTACGGCATGGGGTGCGACAACGCAGCCGCTTTTAGGTTTGGCATATTATCCACCGCATAAATGCTGCGATGATATTCGCCCATGTCATGCGCTTTTTTGGCAGCAGCCAGCGCAAGTGCGTTGTCATTATTTAAGCGTGCCTTACGCACCGCCCAATTCCACTCGCGCCCTGTGTGTTCGGCTGAGACGCTGTTTTGCATCATCAAAAACGCTCGTGCAAAGTACTGATCTTGCATGACGCGCGCTTCGTCTTTATGGCTGATGTTTGGCATGGCATTACCGCCGATATCGTTTAGCGTCAGACGCTGCCCAATGCGGTCTTTGGCAAGCAGACCATAATAATCCACACCTTTTGCCAAATTATTATAAATGCGGCGTGCTTGCGACTGCTTGCCTGTTTGCTCATAGCCGCGCGCCAGCCAGTACTGCCACACACGCTGCTCTTGCTGCACGGCAGTCATGGCACTGATGGCGTTCACCACGTCCGCCCACTGGCTAAAATGAATCGCCACTTGCGCATAATCTTCGGCTTCTTCGTAGTTAAATGGCTCGCCTAAGCTGTTACGAAACCACGTTACCGCCTCCATATTAAAGCCGTCATCGGTGTTCATGTTCATGCGCTTCACCGCAATGCTGCGCCACGCATAGCGGCGTGCCATGTCGGTCAAAAGACGCTGATGACGGTGGTTGTCTTGATTGATGTCATAATTAAGCTGCATGGCGGCTTCACCATAAGAACGGTGCGCCAGCTGGCTGATGGCATAAACGTACAAATACTGATTCACTTCGCTAAAAGGCTCGGTGTTAAAGCGTGTGATGAATGAATTTGGGTCGTTGCGAATGCTGCGCAGCGTGTCAAAGCTGATTGGTAAGCCTAATTTGCCTGCCAATTTTAGGATATTTTCCGACTTATCCAGCGGTGCTTGGCGGCTAGAAAGCTGGCGGCGGTCAATGCGCATCATGCGAATCAGCTGCTCGTGCTGGTCGGTGCGGCTAATGCGTGGATTGTCCGCCATTTCGTGCGCAAGTTTGTCGCACAAAGATTGGCGCACTTGGGTATTTAGCCACACTTCAGGTTTTTGGCTTAATGCACGCGCATCGCCTGCACCATTAAAGCCAAGCGCGATGGCACACGCTTCGGACGCATCGGCATTTTCAATAGAGCCTGCCACTTCACGCACGCTGTAGTAGTCGCCTTCTCGTGCTTTGGTTTCGGCATAATCCGCCGCCAGCTTCTCGCTCATCACGTTGCTTGGATATTGACGCACAAAGTCATTGACCGTCTGCGGTGATTGACTGGACAGATTATAATTCAAACGCCAATAAGTCGGATACACCGCAAACAGCGAGCCTGCCATGCTGTATTCATAATCACGCATGGCGCTGGGGCTGGATTTTTGGCGCTCAGCGTCAATGAACTGATAAATACTGCCGTCATTAGCATTGCCCTGCGCACACGCCACTTGGCTTAGCACACCTGCGCACAATGCCGACACCAGCCCCAAATGCAAAACAGACTTGCCAGAAGCACGCTTATTTGCCGAACGCCAAGATGAAAAACGAGTAGCACGATTTGTCATAATTTGATACTTTTAGATGATAATTATTGTTAAAAATAAGCGTGAAATTAAAATCGCTTGATTGAATTTAGCAAAACTTCGCTGAATTTAAGCAAATTTAACCAAATTTGATTTAAAAACCAATCAAAACCGCTCATCAAAGCCATTTGTCAAGCCAAAACACGCTTACGCAAATTTTCATAGTCTATCAAGTTTGCGCACGTTTTTGGTTGCCGTCTTGTGTGAGCGTGTATTAAAGTTGTAAATTTAGCCAAATTTTATCGCAAAATATCACGCCTACGCACAAAGCACGCGCACCCACACGCCAAAGCGTGCTATAATATACGTTTGTCTTAAAAATTTTACAGCTTATAAGTTCATCAGATGAGTGAAACTTTATTTAATGAAGCGAATAAAGCCAAATTTTTTAAGTTAATTTTAAGCCATTAAGCAATTTTAAACGCATCGCACCCACTTTCGTTCATTCACCAAATCCAAATTCGGCAAACCCTTGGAGAAAACCATGACCGTTGCTACCTTTAATCCAAAAACCGACACCGCCAAAACCAGCGCCAGCTTGCACACGCTTAGCGAACCAAGCACCAATTCATCAAACTCCAATTCACCAGCAAATCAAGCACCCAAAAAAGTCTACATCGTTACTCAAGGCTGCCAAATGAACGAATATGACAGCCAAAAAATGGGCGATGTGCTGGGCGACAGCCACGGCATGATTGTTACTGATGACATCAATGACGCAGACGTGCTACTAATGAACACCTGCTCAATCCGTGAAAAAGCCCAAGAAAAAGTGTTCAGTGAACTTGGCAGATGGCGCAAACTCAAAGAAAAAAATCCTGATTTAGTGATTGGCGTGGGCGGCTGCGTGGCTTCCCAAGAAGGCGATAATATCCAAAAACGCGCGCCTTATGTGGATATGGTTTTTGGGCCGCAAACCTTGCACCGCTTGCCAGAGCTGTACGACAGCACCACCAAGCAAGCCCACACAGATGGCGGCGCATTGCCAAAAAACCGCATTGGCGTGGTGGACGTATCCTTTCCAAGCATTGAAAAATTTGACTTTTTGCCAGAGCCGCGCGTAGAAGGCTTTAAGGCTTTCGTATCTATCATGGAAGGCTGCTCCAAATACTGCTCATTTTGCGTCGTGCCTTACACACGCGGCGAAGAGCTGTCTCGCCCTTTGGACGACGTACTGGCAGAAGTGGCAAGCCTTGCCGAACAAGGCGTGCGTGAGATTAACCTACTCGGTCAAAACGTAAACGGCTACCGCGGCGAAAAAGACGATGGCACGATTTGCCGCTTTAGCGAACTTCTACATTATGTATCGCACATTGACGGCATTGAGCGCATTCGCTACACCACAAGCCACCCGCTTGAGTTTACCGATGACATCATTGACGCTTATAAGAGCATTGATAAGCTGGTATCGCACCTGCATTTGCCAATCCAAAGCGGTTCAAATAACATTCTTGCCGCCATGAAGCGCAATCACACCGTAGATGTGTACATCAATCAAATCAAAAAATTGCGTGCCATTCGCCCTGATTTGCACTTGTCCAGCGATTTTATCATCGGCTTTCCAAACGAAACGGACGAAGATTTCAACGACACGCTCACGCTTGCCAAAGAGCTAGACTTTGACCATTCGTACAGCTTTATTTACTCAAAACGCCCCGGCACGCCTGCGTCTGAGCTGCCTGACAACGTCAGCTTTGAGACCAAAAAAGCACGCCTTGCCACCTTCCAAGACGTCATCAAAGAATCCACTTTCGCCAAGACGCGCGCGATGGTTGGGCAAGTGGTGCGTGTGCTGGTGGAAGAAAAAGCTAACCGCCGTGAAGGCTATTTGCACGGCACCGCGGACAACACCCGTTCGGTGATTTTTAAAGGCGATGAAGCACTGCTTGGTAAATTTGTGCTGGTGAACATCACCAATGCCATCAGTATGCACTTGGTGGAAGGTGAATTGGTGGAGGTTTTGGGCTAGATTTAAGATGGTCGTCCAAAAAGTATGCCAAACCAAAAAACGCAAGTCTTTATGGCTTGCGTTTTGTCTCGGCTTTTTGCTTTGCAAGCCCCAAACATACACAAGCACAACCAAGCATTGACAATCAAGCAACAAACCCATAAGCAAATGTGCTACAATCAAACCATCACCAACCAAACCACAGGGAGAAAACCATGCTGGGCGAGATTGAATACACCATGAACGAACTTTTTAAGCAGCTGGGTCTGGAATGCTCAGACGCGGCGATTGAAGAGTTTATCAAAAACAACCAACTGCCTGAAAACGTCAGCCTAAAAGATGCGCCATTTCTAAACGAGCAACAACGCACCTTTATCCAAGAAGAATGGAAGCTAGACGCAGTATGGTCGCTCACCATTGATGAGCTGAACGCTCGTTTGCATGAGCCAGCCAATGATTAAGACCGCACAATCATAAGCACCCCAATACAAAAACGTCCTAAATTGGGCGTTTTTTAATGCCGTTTTGACAATGATAAGAGCAATAAGGCAAAAATTACGCACAAAAAAACAGCCCCGAAAGGCTGTTTTTTACTGCAAATGCAGCGAATACCCAAAGGTATTAGAAGCGGTAAGTTACACCAACTTTAGCGATTGGGAACCAACGAAGTAGGTCTTCGTTACGGATGTCCGCACGGATTTTGCTTTGAGTTGCAGTGCTTACGTTAGCTTCGTTAGTGGTGAAAGTTACGTCTGGTTTGCCCATGTAAGCTGCACCAACTTCACCGAACACACCCCAGTTTTTGTTTAGGTTTGGACGGAAGCCAACAGTCAAGTAAGGCGCTAGATCGTTACCGTTTTCGATGGTCGCTTCAACGTCTTTCGCGGTAAGACCAGTTTTTTCGCCAGTTTTGCGGTTTTCAACTGGAGTTGCTTTGATTTCCCAATCAGGAACGATCACACCAGCACCCACAGTTAGCCAGTTTGACGCTGGACGCATTTGAACGCCTAGGTATGGGTTAGAAAAATCGCTTTCACGAACGTCGTATTTGTAGTCGCCGATTTTTAGATCGTCAACACCAAATAGGTCGGTTACGTCGCCACCAGCCCAACCAGCTTGTAGTTCAGTGGTAGGGTTTACAGACCATGCAACGTTTGCACCATAACCTAGCGAACCAACTTCTAGGCTAACTGCCGCTGGGTTTACTGCGGTTTTGAAAAGAGTTTTGCCGCCATCAACAACAGCGCCGCCAGTGTTTTTTACACCGTCAACAACTGCAGTACCAGCAGTTTTTGCGCCTTTTACAACGGCATTGCCAGCGTCAGTTACAACGTTTGCCATTGCGCCAGTAGATAGTAGAGCTGCTGCAGCGATTGCAGATAGTTTTACAGCTTTCATTGCTTTCTCCTAAGGATTGAGACTTTACTCAAGGGAATTTGCTACACGTTGAGCGTAGTCGTTTTACGGTTTCTATTAAAAACGATTTTAGCCGCTTCTTCACCGTAGTTTTTGATGGCTTTGTGTAACTTTATGTAAACATTATGGCGAAATATGAAATTTCAGCAATATTATTTACAAAAATCACACAAACGAATCAAATCGCTTGCCAATCTTATTTGTCCATTTGAAACATTGATAGGGATAACATCTCAAATTTTCAAGTCAAGTTGCTATTTTAGCATATTTTTACACCGATTTGCCCATTCTTTTTGAATTTGTAACAAAATTTTTATGACCGATACGGTCATTTTTCGTAAAATCGCACCTTTTTACGCCCATCAGCGCACCAGCCAAGATTCGTCAGTGCCACACTTTGCTTGTGTCGTGGGCGAATTTGGCACCAGCGAGCATTTTACACCCTGATGATTGACGCTAAAAATTGGCTTGTCTTTCTCATCTGGCGTGGCGATGATTTGCCAAGCACCGCCAAGCATGGCTTTTGGTAAAGATAGTACTGGGTTTTGCACTGCGTTTTGTTCGGCATTTTGCTCTAAATTTGACGGCAAATGCAGCGTCAAGGTGTAGCCGTCATAAGTTTTACGAAAGTCCGCCACACGCAAGGACGACACGCCGCCAATCATCGCCGCTTCATTGACCTGCCCTGCCAAAGCCTGCATTTGGCTCATGAGCGTCAGCTGCCAAGCCTTCGCCATGTGTGCCTGATAGCGTGGCACGGCAATCAGCGCAAGCACGGCAATGATAACAAGCACCGCCAACAGCTCAAGCATACTGATGCCTGCTTGGGGTTTTAAAACGCCCAGCTTTAAAAATGGTTTTGAGCGTATTTTCATCATTTTCACCAAATTAGCTAAATCTTTCGTTTTGTTATGCACACTATACTGGCGATGCAATTTAGTACAGCTTAGTTCAACACCGCCCAATCAAGCACAATTCAATCACGCAACGCACGCACGTCATACCAATACAACTTTCTAAGCCGTGCGTCATTTGCCAGCGGCTGTGTGTCGCTTGGCGCAGTGTCTGGTGCGGTGCTTGGCGTGCTATTTTGTGCGTCAAGCCCTGTCGCAGACAGCACATCAAGCTGTGCGCCATCATTGCTTGTCGTCAAATTCGCCTGCCAAAGCCCCTGCACCAAATCACCCATCACGCCAAAATCCGACTCACCAAGCGCAAACAGCGGCTGATGATTGCGGGCATTTTTACACACACCAAATGGCAAACAAAAGCCTTGCGTTTGCGACACGCCAGCAAGATACGCCTGACAAGCGTCCGCAGGCTTGACGCTAAATTTTGGGCTATATGCCGTCAAATAATGAATCGCCTGCACGCCCACACGTCCGCTCGCAGACACAGGCACAATCATACCACTGTCCACGCCCACCGCAGGCGCACCATTCACATTTAGCGCACGATACCAGCCGCCACTTCTGGCAACTTTTCGCATATCCGCCACGCTGCCAAGCTCGCTTAATCGCACCAAATCCGCCAAGCGCACATCACGCGTGGCAAAAGGCGCAGCCTTACTCATCAAGCCATCATCAAAAATGCCAAACACCAAAGACGGCTGTGATTTTGCCAAATTGTCATTTGACTTATCATGTAAGCCATCGCTCGCCAATCCGCCACTTATTAAACTTATCAGCGCAAAACGCCTTGATTTGCTTTTGGCGCTGATTTTCGCCTGCTGACGGCTGGGATTGGCGTGATAGTCATAAAAACTGACAAGCGGTCTGTGGTGAAATTGAATGGCATGATTTGGCGCTGGATTTAGGTCTAGGCTTTCGTTAAAACTTGGGTTTTGCCCATCCGTGTTCGTATCCGCCACAAAAATTCGCACAATGCGTGCGTCAAGTTTTTGATTTGCTGCATTGTCCGTCAAATCCACACGCAGCAGCTGTCCGCCCAAATCCGCCACATACAGATGGTCAGCGTTGCCGTCTTGATTGCGATCAAGCACCGCTGGCGTGGCAATGATGGCGTGGCGCAAATGCTTTTCATCATCGTCCGCTTGCCCATGCGCACCGCTCCACACACCAAGCACGTTGCCCGTCAAAGCGTGCAAAATATAAATGGCATTGCCAGCAGTCGGCTCGGCGCACGCCACACGCCCAAAACAATCCGCACCGCCGCCCGTCAGCACCGCAGGCACGCTCACACCGCCCACCAGCACACGGCTGATACTGACCGCTTGGTGAATGTGGCTGATGCGCGGGTGCGTGGCTGGATTGATTTGCCATAAAATACGCGGCGCACCGCCTGTCAGCGCAGGCGTGATGTCCACCGCCATCAAGCCCTTGCCCGCTCTGCCAAAGCCGCCCACCGCAATCAGCTTATGCGCACCTTGATCAGCCACCCACGCAATGCGCCAATCTGCCGCAAACACCTGCTGCAATACTGGCGATGGCGTCAAAAGCAGCGCTGTGATTTGCTCGCCAGTCGTACGCTTTAGCACACGCAGCACGCCAAAACCATCGGCAAACGCCACAAAGCCATCTGCTGTGCCAGCTGCTGCCAAATACTTCACACTTGGCGCAACCGCTGGCGCAAAACCAAGCGCACCCATGCTTGGCGTAAGATTATCAAATAAAAACTTGGGCGGATTTACCGATAATTGATTGATAAGCTGCTCAGTGCTGACTGAGTGCGAATTGACTGAATTTGTCGTTTGGTTGTCTGGCGCAGATGAATTATTGGACAAGTTGTCGGACAAATTGCTAGACGCATGATCAAGCGCATTATCAGAAAAACCATTCGCCTGCAGCACCGCCTGCGTGCGCACCGAAGGCACTCCCAAAATCTGCAGCAATGCCTTGATGTCATCAGGCGTGTACTCTGCACCCAGCCGCTCAAAGCCAGCCGCACCTTGATGAGACACCGCCAAGCGCACAAGCTCGCCATCGTGCCGATTTTGACGCACATACAGATGATTAGGCGTGTCATGGCTATAATCATTGGCATTTGGCTGATTTGCCCTGCGCCTTAGCCAAGCATTCGCCCCACTGCGCCCATCTGCCGCCCATAAATCCTGCACATTGGCATTAGGCATGGCGACTGGACTTGGCGCAGCAGTCAAACCTGCCGATGGCTTGGCGGTTTGGTATAACGCCTGCAGCCTTGTATCCACCAGCGTGCTTTTTTGGGCGGCGTGCGTGGCAAATTTAAGCACATTACCCTGCCAACCAGCTGACGTGCGCGCCACCGCTCCCACATAGCCAAAACGCCCACGCACCGTAAAATTCGCCCAAGCATAGCGATTTTCATGCGCAAACATCGCCAAAATCCGCTCGGCAAACGCACTGACCGTCTGCGCCAAATCATTCTGCTCGCTGGCTTGAGCGTTTAAATGCAGCGCAAAACTGCACGCAGCCACTGATGATTTTACACTTTCATTAAAAGCAATCGCCCCATCGCCAATGGGTAAACTGGCAAGCTGCCGAGCAAGCGTTTGCCGCCCTGACTCGCTTAGCGACTCTTGGAATAACTGCTGATTTGCGCTATTGATTTGTAACGTTGCATTCGGTAAATCCGCCATCTGCGATAACGCCAAAAGCAGCGCCATGCGTGCCACTGAAGCTGCGTCATACACCACACGCCCGCCAGCTGCACAGCCGTGCATGGCATAAGTGATACGCTCATCACCAATCATCACCGTAAAGTTTTGTGTGTAATTAGTACGCACAATCTGCGTGTGCGCACCGTCCACACCTGCCAAAACCTTGACATCACACAGCGTTTGCGCCTGCGTGATGGAAGGTGCGCCTGCCGTACGCCCAAAATCCACTTCAAGCACGCCCAGCGATTGTGGCGCACGATACACCGCCAAACTGCCGCCCGTCATCTGTGCATGGCTGACTTGCATCACGCCAAATACCGTAAAACTTAGCAACAAACTTAGCAAAACAGCCGTGCGCACGCTTTGAAAAGCTCTGATTTTGATAAGCGCAAACACGCCCAGCCTTGGCAAATCAGCTGCCAAAAATTCACGCTGTCCACTTTTATCAATGATACTCATAGGCTTGCACCAAAAGCTGATGGGCGATGTCATACTTGGCGAGACAATCGGTCAGCACGCCAGACAAATCAAGGCTTGGTTCATCAAAACCCACCGCAGCAAAGCACGCCTGCGCACCTTGCCAAGCTGATTTATCCGCCACCAAAGCCGCCAGCGAATACACGTTAAATTGCACCCCAAGCGCAGGCAACGCACCGCCATCAGTACCATCTGCCAATAAATCCGCCAGCCTTGCCAAATCCTGCACATCTGCCGACACACCAGTGGCAACTGCCGAAAAATCCTGCGCTGCTTCTTCTGCGCTCGCTGCCACCCACAGCTGAATGACTACAGCCTTGTGCGCAGCCAAATCTGCCGCTGGCTGACAAGTGGCGTGCGTTTGTAGTGCGCCATCGGCATAAAAATTTTGCCCAGCAAGTGCTGGCTCATAACAAAACGTGGTGAATGCCTGCAACGATTTGTCATTTTTTCTTAAATTTGCGCCATTTTCAGCGTCTGACGCATTAGTAAAAATCTGCTTTTCGGCTTGCTTTTGGGCAAGCGCGCGCACCAATCGCCCAAAAACCCCACGCTCGGACAGTGCAATCTGCGCACCACCATGATCAAGCGCATAAAACGGCAAATCCGCCTGCACAAACAACTCATTTGCTGCCGTGCCAGCCTGCGCCACACGCACATCGTGCAGACTTTGGCGAATGGCAAGTGCCGCAAGCACAATCATCACCAGCACCGCCACAAGTACCGCTGCCAGCACAAAGCCACGCTCTTGGCGTGTGCTTTTGGCATAAGACTGATTAAACCGCTGAAATTTCATGAGTTTTTAAGTTTGAAAAATTATCTTTAACCATCACTTGCGCTTATTACTCATCACACCCATCAATCCGCCAGTGCATTTCTTAGCGTGATGTGCGTTTGGTGCAAGGTGCGCTTGTGGTTTGGTGCGTCATCGGCGATGGTTTTACGCTTGCCAAACACTTCAAAAACCGTCTGCGCCTGCTGTCCGCTGGGCAATGACAAAGGCGCACGGCTAATCAGCGCAAGTCGCACCGACACGATGGGTGGCGGTGAATTGTCGTTCAAATCATCAGAAAAGTCATCAGAAAAATCACCTGCCGCATTTTGCGCACCATCAGCCTGCCGTGCCTGCGCCCAATAACCACCTGCCAGCGCGCGGTATTCATCAGCCGACACAAAACGCACACCGTCCGCCAGCTGCACACCAAGCTCAACCCAAAACCCTTCTACGCCACTTGCCACGATTTCACTTTCCACACCAAGCCCATAAATGCGGTTCGCCTGCTTGGTTTTAGCCTGCGCATCGATGATGGCGTTTAGATAACTGCTGCTGCGCTCCACATCACGCACGCCATCACGCTCAATGCGCTCAGGAACGAAACGTGCCGAATCGCAGCGCAAATTTAGCGTGCGTGCGCTGTCTTGTGCGTTTTGCGTGGCGTTTTGTGCGCTTAGGCTGGGTGCTTGCTCCACAAAATAACGCTCAATCACCACTTGTCCTGCCACGTCCGCCATCTCACCACTCGCCAAGCGCACACGCCTTGCACCCAGTGCCAATTTACCTTCGCAATCCCACATGGTTTGTGGCGCGCGGTAAATAATCGTCAGCTGATCGGACGCGCCATCTGTGGTATTTGCGTACGATGTCTTAGCTGATGAATCGCTCAAATACATCGCCACAGACGCATCGTCCGCCACGCTTTGCCACGAAAGCTGCGCCAAATCCAGCAAAATTGACGCAGGCTTTACCGCCAGCACATCATCACCCATGCCAAATCCCGCCAAGCGAATGTTTGCCGCCATGCTTTGCAGCGCAAAACTTTCGGTATCAATGGCATGGACGCTACTTTCTTGCACCGCAAGGCTGCGCACGCCCATCAAAAGCACCTGAGTCAGCGCAAGTACAATCATCGCACCAATGGCAAGCACCACCACAAGCTCAAGCAAGCTAAGCCCACGCTCACTTTTTGAGCTGCGGTTTTGGTATGGCGACTTGGCTGAATTTGTCCAAATTAAACCATTTGCGCTTGGCTGAAAATTTTTCATACTAATAACTTTTTACCACAATGCACTGCGCACCTTGATGATACCGCCCATCGCCAAAAGCGCACGCCACGCCTGCGCCATCTTGCACATCTGTGCGCACCGTATCGCTGATGATGGCTTGAGTTTGCCCCCATGCCGCAATCAAGCACAGCTGCTTTGGATTGTCTGCACAAAACACCGCATTAAACCGCGCGTCATGCGCCAAAGCCGTGTGCGCCGCTTGATAAGCATAGGCAGCCACAAGCTCATTGGGCGCACAGCTCGCCTGACAATCCTGTGCTTTTAATGCTGACGCTGCCGCACGATAAGCGCTCAAATCAGACGCAGCTTGCTGATTTACTGCGGATAATAAATTGGCATAATGGCGTTTTTGCTCGTCCGTCATCAGTCGCACCGCTTCGTTTTGCGCAGCGATAAGACTTGCCATGTGCGCATAAGTTGCTGCATGATGCGTGGTTTGCCCAGCACGCAAATACAGCGCCATCATGCCAAGCGCCGCAAACGAAAACACCAAAAGCGCCACCAAAACTTCCAGCAGGCTAAACCCTGCTTGCTTGGCTTGTGGCTTGGCTTGTGGTTTTTTAAATCGTTTGGCTCGTGGCTTGATAAAAGATTGAGAAAATGAATGGTGTGAAAATTTGACGCACAAATTTTTAAGGTAAAAACTTGTGGCATAAAAATTTTGGATAAAGAAGTTTTGGTTAGGAAAACTTTGGCTAGAAAAACTTTGCTTATAAAAACGTTGCGTGTGCAAACTTTGGGCGCAGTACTCTTTGCCCAAGTGCGCACAGCGTTTGGGTGATGAAATTTGGTGGGTCAAATGACAAGACAAGCCGCACTCCCTTGCAGGCGATAAAATTTACTGACGATGATAGCGGATTTTTGCGCACTTGAAAAGCCAAAAATGCGCACAAACACCCAAAAGCGATAAAACTAAAGACGTTAAAATCCGTTTTGGTAGGTTTTGGGGAAACTTTTAGTGAAACTTTTAGTAAAATATTGGTGAAGTTTTGCTGGTTTTGGCAAACCACTTTAAGCAAAAATCATTCGCCCAGCGAAAAATCCGCCCTGCCGTGCGCCACGCACACCGCCAGCAACCGAGCGTCTGGCATGGCGTTTAGCACCGCTTTTGCCAAAGCTGACATGGTCGCGCCTGTGGTCAGCACATCGTCAAACAGCACCACTTGACGCACAGGTGGCGACTTAGTAAGCACAAACGCATTCGCCAAATTTTCAAGCCGTGCGCTGCGATCAAGCCCACGCTGGTGCGCTGCGCTGTCCACACGCTTCACGCCTTGCCACAGCGGCAATCGCCAATGATACGCCAAAAATTTCGCCAACATCAGCGCAGGGTCAAACCCCCGCTCACGCAGGCGCGGCTTGGTGCTTGGTACGGGTAAAATCACGGTGTTGTGGCGGTTTGTGCCGTCTGGTTTTGGTAAGGTTTGTAAAATATGCGCCAGCGCCAAAAACGCAGGCACGTCTTCTTCGTCCTTGAACAGATGAAAAAGTCGGTTGATGGGATATTGGTAGAAAGTTGCCGCAAATACAGGAATGCTTTTTGGCGGCAGATGGGTTTGAGACGATAAATTGGTTTGAGATGGCGGATTGATTTGCGCTGACAAAGCAGCGTCCACCAAAGTCAAAGGCAAGCGCACAGGCTGATTGCGCCAAGCTAGAGAGCGATGGCACGGTGCGCACAAAAAAGCCTGCGCCTTTAGATAACGCAAATCCGCTTGCCGATAACCATCACCAAATCGCTGCTGACACAGCACGCATTGGCGCATATCCACAGGCAGCGCACCCAAAAGCCGCCGCAGCCCCACAGATAACGCACAAGGCGGTAAGCGCACTGTCGTTGTTCGCATTACCGCCTCCCTTTTATTTAACCAAGATTTCTCATTAAATCTTTGATTTTCTTAGAAAATTTTGCCTGAAAACCGCCAATCACAATCCCATAAAGCCATCAAGCATTACGCCCACGCCCACTGCGGTGGTTTCGTGGTTATAATCCACGATGGATTGCCCATAGCCTTGGAAAAATTGCACATAGCCGCTGATGCCCTTGCCAAGCTGGCGAGTATAATCCACTTGCAGCGCGCCTTTGCCTGTGGCGGGATTAAAGCGCACCGTACCCGCCAGATTGTCTTTGTCGTTCATTTGGTACAAGAAGCGCACATCGCCATAGCCGTAATAATCGGTGATGTCTGGGTTGTCGTCTGGATTTTCTTTTAGGATACGCCCCCATAAGCGTGGCATGATGGTCAGCTTATCCCACTCCATGCCGCCCATGACGTAGGCGCGGTTCCACGAACGAGACCACGGATCGTCTTCGCCATTTGAGTGGTGCATCACGCCTGCGCCCAGCATACGCAATTTACCGCCAAACGGCAAATCCGCCACCACAGGCTGCGTTACGAACAGCTCTGGCTGATAATCGTGCGCGCGGAAAGGACGAGAATATTTGGCATTAAACACCTGCCAATGCGACTGCTGCGTGTAGCCCAGCCACAAATCTGCGTCCGTACCGAATAAATCTTCCGCCGCTTTCATTTTTAGCGAGATTTGGAATTTCAGCTCATTTTCACGCATTTGCCCTGCTTTGTACGGCGGCGTTTCTTGGCTTGGCGTGCTTGGATAGCGGTTTGGCTTACCGTTGATAAATAGCGGCAACATATAAGTTGGGTTGTGCGGACGTGCTGTCCACAAGCCGCGATCGCTGTTTTTATCCAAATCAAAGGCAAGACTCAGCGGTGAATACTGGCGCACGTCTTGGGCTGGTGTGTCAGACAGGCTGTCATCACTCTTTGGCGCATTTGGGTCTACACGCACCACTTGCACATCGCCTTTAAATAAAGGCTTGATAGAATCGCCAAGCGCAATCGGGCGTTTTTGGGCGATAACCGTTGGTGTATCGCCCTGCGCCAAAGTGTCAAAGCACGCCAAACGTGTGGCGGCTTCGGTGATGGTGGCACACTCATAAAACATCGCTTCATGCTTTTCGCTGTCGCTGATTGCACTTGCCATGTGCGCTGCCGCTTCGCTGCTTGCTAAGTCAGCGTGCGCAGTTTCAGGTGCAATTTCAAGGACAGTTTCGTTCGCTTGCGCTGTCATCGCTGCGCCCACCGCCAAAGACAGCAAGAGCGCCTTTGGTGCGTTAAAATTCACTGCTTGAAAAAATGCTGTATGTGAAAATATCTGTGTCATGGTGTGTTACCGATGTTAAATGCGTTTATCGCCACGAAAACTTGCCGTTTTTACAAACTGTCTTTTATGCCTTTATGCTGGACAATCAAACCAAACCGCTTGTAAAAATCAGCCTGCCATCATGGCAATTTTACACATGGAAATTTATACGTTAAAACTTGCACGTTAAAGTTTGCACATCAAAACTTACACGTTAAAATTTACACATGAAAATTTATCAATACAACGTTAAAATTAAACTTTCTATCGCCCAACTATCCGCCAATCATCACTCATAGCGCACGCCATCATGTACGATGTAGCCGCCTTGGTGTCTGCCTGCTGGGTCGTGGTGCGTCCAATGAATCACGCCGCCTTTGTCGGTGTATTCGTACTCGCCATACATCAAAACATGGTCGTGCTTTTGTAAATTCGCCACGCGCGGCGCAAGGTCAATATTATGCGCCACCAGTACCGTCTGCTCGCTGTCGTCTAGGCGCACGATAAAACGCTGGTGCTTGCTGCCTTTGGTGTCGTCTTTTAAAACCGCCACCACCGTGCCACAGCCTGCCACTTGTACGTCTGAGCGTGATTTGGCAAAGCTGTCAAAAATCAGCGCATTATGGCATTTTGCCACCGATTCGGCAGACGTAGCCGTGCGTGTGCCTTTAATGGTGTGGATTTGAATCGGTGCGGTGTCGGCTTGGGCGGTGTCGGCTTGCACGGTTTGATTTGACGCAGTGTTCGGCTGACAGCCTGTCAAAAGCGCAAACAAACCCACCGCCAGCACAGATGCCGCACGCTGATACCAATGCGGTGCTTGATTGTTGTCTTTGGCTTTTTTATACATTGTCCACTCGCTGCGATTTACTGATTGCTTGCCGATTGCCGTGATTTATCATTCGCCCAAATTTATGCAAATTTGCACCAAAATGTGCGTTTGTAATTTTATTTTAAAGCGTGCCAAAACTTGGTAATTCTTGATAATTTTAGCGCACAACCTAAAAAACCGACACAAACCAAAAACCGACACAAACCGTGCGTCAATTCATCAATTTAAAATAAAACACAAAATTACGCTATTTTAACAAATATCATACGCCTTGAAAAGAAAAATCGCACAATCATCGACGCACTTTTTTTTAAAATGAAAGTTCAAAGTCAAACCACCAAACCAAGCCATTAACTTTTATTTTTCCATCATAAAAATTTCCACGCATTGAAATCCACCCAAAAACAAAGTTTCCTAAAAAGAAATAATGCGTTAATCAAATGCTGGTTGTTTTCTTAAAAAATTTGCTTATAATGGTTGATAAGTTTTGGCAAGTCGCACGGCAAATCACCTTTGCCATCAAGGCAAACGTCCGCCACTTGCCAAAAAACAAACTCACAAACACCTTAAGGGGAATTTTATGTCGCACACCACTTTACAAAACGTTGCCGAACTGCGCCGTTCAATCTATGCGCTAAATAAAGAGTTGCCAATCAGCACCAAAGACGTGGATCAAATCGTAGAGCACGCTTTGCTGCACACGCCATCGTCTTTTAACTCACAGTCTACTCGTCTAGTGGTTTTGCATGGCGCAGCGCATGACAAACTGTGGGACATCACCACCGAAGCCTTGCGTGCCATCGTTCCTGCAGAAAACTTTGCGCCAACCAAAGCCAAATTAGCAGGCTTTAAAGCCGCAGCTGGCACGGTGCTGTTTTTTGAAGATCAAGACGTGGTAAAAGGCTTGCAAGAGCAGTTTGCCACCTATGCCGACAACTTCCCAATCTGGGCAGACCACGCCAACGCCATGACTCAATACGCCATCTGGACAACGCTTGCCAGCCGTGATGTGGGTGCAAACTTGCAGCATTATAACCCTGTGATTGATGACGCCGTGGCGGCTGAGTGGAATATCCCAGCCAACTGGAAACTGCGCGCGCAGCTGGTATTTGGCGGCATTGCCGCACCAGCAGGCGAAAAAACCTTCGCGCCTGTGACAGACCGCCTAAAAATCTTTGGCTAATTCATCGCCAAACACCAATCCAACGCACCGTCAATTTTGGCGGTGCTGTTGTTTTTGATGACCGTCTTTTTGATTGCCATCTTTTTGAATCAGTATCAAAGTTTCAGCAATGCTGTAAAATTTGAGCAGATTTACCAATGACTGCATTTTCATTAAAACAACGGCTGAAAATGGCGAGCAAATCATGAATTGATAGCAACTTTTTAGCAATTTTATAGAAACAATAACGCAAAGTTGTTTTTCAAGTCTTGCCAAATCCGCCCCAAAACGGCGTATATTAACAGTTTGCCAACATACAAATGCTAAATCTTTGATATAATGGAATAATTTTGCGGCGTTGAAAAATCAGCTGCCAACCCCATAAAGCATTAACACAAAAAATACAGTTTTTTACGGTATTTTCGTTGATTAAACCCACCAAGCCACAGACGTTTACGTCTAGGCTTAACAATGTTGTACTTATTATGATGAAACGTTTTATCCCTGCTTTGATTGCTCTGAGCGCCAGTAGCGCAAGCCTTGCTGCACAAGTGTATGTGTATGACGATGGCGAACAAAAACTACTGACCAACATCGAGCAAAACACCAGCGGCTCTAAAAAGTTCACGCAAATCAGCATGACACAATACCCAAGCAGCAAACTGAGCGGCACGCAAACCACCAGCACGCCTTCAAACTTTGCAGCATCTAGCCTAAATTCTGGTTTTAGCAGCGGCAACTCTACCTACGACCACATGATCATCGCCTCAGCGGCACGCCATGGCGTAGACCCTGCACTGGTAAAAGCCATCATGCACACCGAATCAGGCTTTAACAGCTACGCGCGTTCACGAGTAGGCGCGATGGGCTTAATGCAGCTGATGCCGGGCACCGCAAGACACATGGGCGTGGTGAACGCTTGGGATCCAGCGCAAAACATCGAAGGTGGCGTAAAATATTTGGCATTCTTACAAGAACGCTTTAGCGACCGCGATCACATCATCGCCGCTTATAACGCAGGTCATGGCAACGTCAGAAAATACGGCGGCATTCCGCCATTTCGTGAGACACGCAACTATGTGCGCAAAGTCAATGAACGCTACAACTCACTGTACCGCCATGACGCAGCCTTGACAAACGGCTATCACTTGGCGATGAACACCACACGCAGCGGCTTGACAGGCGGCGTAACTGGCGGCGTAACCACTCGTGCGGTAAATGGCTCGGCGACCAACTACGCCACACCACAAAACCCAAATCTGTCAAAATCTGGCAACATGGTTAGCATTCAAGGCGGCAACTAACCGCTTGTTTGCGAATTTGCAAGTTTATAAATAAGCCACTCAGGCTATTTACAAGCCATCGCTAAAAGACGCACGTCCAACGCCAGTGGTTCGCAACTGTTAAATTTTGTGAATTGGCGCAGAAAAATGGGCGTAGCGTCTTTTATTTTTGGCAATTATCCTTATAATAAGGATATTGGTTAAACGATGCCAGCTAACTGCTTGATTTTACAAAACATATACGGGAAATTCATGTTTTAAAATTCATCATCGCTGGCTAAATTCATTCATCAAAACTTCACAAGTTAATCACTTTTAGACATTTTAAGGAACTTACGCCCATGATGCGAATCGGGTTATTTTTGCTCACCAACCTTGCTGTCGTGATTGTCGCCAGCATCGTGATGACAGTACTATTTAAATTCTTTGGTATCGGCGGCGTGCATAGCGCAGGCGGTCTAAATTATGTAGGGCTTGCCATCATGTGCTTTGTGTACGGCATGATTGGCTCGGCAATTTCTCTATTTTTATCAAAATGGATGGCGAAAAAATCCACTGGCACTGTGGTGATTGAAAACCCAACAAACGGCACTGAGCAGTGGCTTATTGACACTGTCGCCAAGCAAGCCAAAGCTGTGGGCATTGGTATGCCTGAAGTGGGGATTTTTGACAATCCAGAACCAAACGCCTTTGCCACTGGCTGGAACAAAAACAACGCCCTAGTTGCGGTGTCTACAGGGCTTTTGCACACCATGACCGCCGAAGAAGTGGAAGCCGTTTTGGCGCACGAAATCGGACACGTTGCCAATGGCGACATGGTAACTTTGGCGCTGATTCAAGGCGTGGTGAACGCTTTTGTGATGTTCTTTGCACGCATCATCGGCAACTTCGTAGACCGTGCGATTTTCAAAAACGACAGCGACAGCCCGGGCATTGCTTATTTTGTTACCAGCATTGTGATGGACATTTTGCTTGGTATGCTTGCCAGCGCCATCGTGATGTGGTTCTCTCGCTTGCGTGAATATCGTGCGGACGAAATGGGTGCACGTCTGGCGGGTCGTGATCATATGATTGCCGCGCTAAATGCCCTACGCCCAGCGGCGCAACGTCCTGACCATATGCCAGAAGCGATGAAGGCTTTCGCCATCTCGTCAGGTCAATCGCAAGGCTTTAGCATTGCCAATCTGTTCCGCTCACACCCAACGCTGGACGATCGCATTGCATCTTTGCAAAAACTGCCTGCCAATTAAGCTATCGGCAAATTGCCAGCAATTCATAAACCTACAAAACCGCTCACTGGATGGGCGGTTTTTTGGTGGGTGATGGGTGGTTTGTGAAGATTTAGTGTTTTAAAAAGATTGTTGTTTTTAAAATCATAATTTGACTTTAAAATATTAAATTGTACTTACCAACCAGCTTGCTACCCACAAAAAACCCTGCACATTGGCAGGGTTTGTTAACAAAAACTTACTCAAAATTTTTACACATCTCAATCATAAAGCTTTTGATATAAGTAAACAAAAAGACAACCAAGAATAGTAAAAAGACAATCAAAACCACCAAAAATGGCAGCATAAATAAAATTGCCAAACCTATCGCAAACAGCATGGCAACCAAAAACAACATAAACTCCCCCAACATAGGCTTACTGCCATTTAAAGTACTAAAGCCCCATCGCTTTGTCAAGCGCCGTTAAACACCCATCATCAACGCCACCACTTCTACTTATGTTTTTTGGGTGGGTTTTTGCTATTCATCACTCGTAAGTTAGATTAAATTAAAACCCAATAAATCCAATAATTTATCGTAAAAAACCACTCTTTATAAGAGTTTTTTAAGCTTGTTTGTGATTGAACCTAGGTGAAATGTTTTTTCACTTGCTGAAACTTTCACTCATTGGCTTTTAAAACAGCGGAAGTCCCATCGGTAAATTCTATTTGTAAGATATACTCGTTTTTCACACGATCTGGCAACATACCACCCAAGCAAAGGGCTGCTAATGCAGGCACAGCACCAAAAAGCGCAAAACTTGAAACAACGCCTGCGCCAATAACACCAGTTTAAATGCCGTCCATCAATGCGCTTAACTCTTCAATGCTCACCAATTTGAAGGTTTGTACATCATGCAGCACACGGTAAAGCTGCAATTCATTATCGGTCTTTTTGCGAAAATAAAAACCCACCATCAGGCGGGTAAAAGACATCAAAAAAGCCCTGCGATGGCAGAGCTTTTATTATTTGGTAAAATAAGGTTTGAGCTTGCGATATTTTCTTTCACTGGCTCTTAAAATGGCGGATTTACCATCTTTAAATATGATTTGCAAAACATAGTTGTTTGTCATGCGATCAGGCAATAATCCACCCAGCCATAACACCCCCAAGGCAGGTAATAAGCCAGCACCAAAAAAGGCTGTGCCGGCAGTTAATCCTATCACACCTGTTTGCACATCACCCATCAGCGTTTCAACTTCTTGAACGTCCACACATTGAAATGATTGCACGTCTTTTTCAAGATTGTATTGTTGATTCTTGCCTGTTTGCTTATCGCCAAACACAAAAATGCTGCCAAACGAACCCATGTCTTTAGTAAAGTAATCAGACTGTAAAACACTAACACCAAACATCACAATCCCCTAAACGGTGGTTGATGTTTGTATTATAGCTGATTACTACTGATTTTCAACCTACCCCGCCAAGCTACTTAATCAATCCATAAGCCACATCAAAAAACCCACCTGCAAAGCAAATGGGTTTTCCAAAATTCTTAAATAATTAACGATGTTTTTTCATGATTTTGTCATAGGTTTTTTGGCTCATGCGCAAGATGGCAGATTTACCATCTTTGAATAGCAAAGACACAATCAATTCAAGTTTGGTGTGTTTTGGCAATGCTGCGCCTACCGCCACTGCGCCTAGAGCCACCCCTAAACCAGCCGTGCCTACAACGCCAGCAGTTGCCACAACACCAAGATTTTTAATGCCGTTTAGCAAAGTTGCTACTTCATTAGCTTCTTTAATTTCAACGGCTTCAAGGTCGTTTTTAATGCTGTATGAATGAAACTTTTTGGTTTTAACATCTTCCATAGTGATAAAGCTGGAAGAAACAACCACGCCGCCACCTTGCTCAAAATCATGGGATTGCAAAACGGTTGTCCAAGTCATCACACCCTCCAAAAATCTATAGCTGTACTATAAATCAAACCCGTAAAATCAACCCAACCACTCCCCAACCAACCTACACCAACCACGGCACAATCAGTGGCGCTAAAAATGCCGTCAAAACACCATTTAAAATCATGCCGACAGTCGCATACGCCACAAAACGCTGCCCCATCTGCATGACGCGCGCCGTACCCAGCGCGTGCGAAGCCGTACCCATCGCCAAGCCTTGCGCCATCGGACGGCGCAGCCGAGCATAATACAGCACGCCAATGCCGATCACCTGCCCCACCACGCCCGCAATCAGCACGGTTGCCGCCGTCATGCCGACCACACCGCCAAGCTGCTCGGCAACTTCCACCGCAATCGGCATGGTAACAGACTTGGCAGCTATCGCCACCGCCGTCTGCGGCTGACCGCCCAAAAGCTGCACCAGCCACACACCAGAGACGATGCCCACCACCGAGCCAACCACTTGCGATACAATGATTGGCAGCCACTGCGTGCGAATTTTTTGCCATTGCAAATACAAAGGCACCGCTAAGCACACCACCGCAGGCTGCAGCCAAAACGTAATGTAACCGCTCGCCTTTTCAAACGCTTGCCACTCCACGCCAAGCGTCAATAAAAGCGCAATCATCACCACGGTTGTAACCAGCGTGGGATTGACAAGCTGCCAGCCCGTACGCCCACGCAGCCACACGGTCGCATGAAATACCGCCACGAGCAGCAGCAGCAAAAACACAGGACTCGTTGTCAAGGTTTGCACATCTTTCATGACCGCTCCTTATGACTTGTGGCGATTTGTCAGCGCATGGCGAGATTTTTGCCACGCACGCAGCACAGCGTACACTTTACCTGTAACAATCAGCACCAAAAGCGTTGACAGGCTGGTTGCCACAATCAAAATCCACGCATCACTTTTAATAATATCTAAATATTGCATTAAAGAAATACAAACTGGTACGATAATCAACACCAAATAATCAAGCATCGTGCGTGCCAGCTGCTGCACCGTTGCCAGCGGTACAACGCCCGTCTGCAAAAGCGCAAATAAAATCAACAAACCAATCACGCTGGGCGGCAGCGGCAAATCCGTCAGCCAAATGAATATCTCGCCCAAAAATAGGCAAGCAAACACCACCAAAAATGCCTTTAAAATCATCGTTAATCCATCACAAATGTTGCTAGGTTGTTAAATTATTTAGACGTCATAAAAGCTAGATTGTACTCTAAAGCCGCCATCTTTGCACCTTTTTATGCAAAATCCGTGCAATTTTCCCATTTCTTATGCCAATTTACGCATATTTTTCTTAAAAATTGACGATATTTTGCCCTGCACTCTTGAATAAATAAAAATAATTCTTATTATTATTTGTATCGATTTTTCAGACAAATTTAAACAAACCCAACCAAACTTTGGAGCAATCTATGTCTTATACCACCATCACCACCGACCAAGCCGCACGCATCGCCAAACGTCTAGCGAATCATTGGCGGCACAAATTCACCGTCAGCGAAAGCGCAGGCGTACAGCACATTCATTTTCCCAACGCCACCATTACGCTCACGCCCCACGAAAACGCCCTACACATCAGCATTACCAAAACCACAAGCGATGACGCATTTGATGAAGCACACCTACAAAAAGTTGTGGCTGATCACGTTGATCGCATGGCGGGCGAAACTTTCACTTATCACTGGCAATAAATGGCGAGTAGCTTGTGATTGACTTGGCAATTTTAAGTATCGGCAATCATTGATAAAGCAAGTCAAGCGCGATTTCGCATTTTTGATTTGCGCGCGAACAATTTCGCTGTATAATGATAAATTGAACAAAAACGACTGATTGCGCATAACGCAAAAGCCGTTTTATAAGCCAACTCAATCCAAACAAACTCAACCATCTAAAATCTTATGAACAGCGTCCAAGTAAAAATCCTCAATCCAAAAATCGGCAACGACCCAAATTTCCCTTTGCCAACGCGCGCCACAGACGGCTCGGCTGGCATTGATTTGCGCGCGTGCATTGATGCGCCAATCACCATCAAAGCAGGCGAAACCAAGCTCATTGGCACAGGGCTTGCGGTGTACATTGCCGATCCAAATTTTGCAGGGCTGATTTTGCCGCGCTCAGGACTTGGGCATAAGCACGGCATTGTGCTGGGCAATTTGGTGGGCTTGATTGATGCCGATTATCAAGGCGAGCTGATGGTGAGCGCGTGGAACCGAAGCGACACCGATTTTACGCTCAATCCTGCCGAACGCATGGCGCAATATATGGTTGTGCCTGTTGTGCGTCCAGAATTCGCCATTGTGGACGAATTTAGCGACATCAGCGAACGTGGCGCAGGCGGTTTTGGCAGCTCTGGTACGCATTAAATAGCCACATTTAAACCAACACAAACCAAAATTACACCAAATCGCCCTTTAACACCAAAACCATCAAAGGAAATTTTATGTCATTATCCCTAGCCGAAGCCAAGCACACCGCCGAAGTCATCACCACTGCCTTGCCGTACATTCAGCGTTATAAAGATAAGCTGATTGTCGTCAAATACGGCGGCAATGCCATGACCGACCCTGAACTTGAAAGCTCGTTTGCGCGCGACATCGTACTGCTAAAAACCGTGGGCGTACACCCTGTAGTGGTGCATGGCGGCGGCCCGCAGGTAGACAGCCTGCTAAAAGAGCTGGGGCGTGAATCTGACCGCATTGACGGTATGCGTGTAACCGACAAAGCCACGATGGAAGTGGTGGAGATGGTGCTGGGCGGACAGGTGAATAAATCCATCGTCAATCTGATTAACAAGCACGGCGGCCGCGCGATTGGCTTGACGGGCAAAGACGCCAATCTCATCACCGCAAGCAAACTTGCCATGAAAGCAAGCGATGGCACGCCGATTGACCTTGGCTATGTGGGCGAAGTGGCGCACGTCAATAAAGACGTGGTGGATATGCTGATTGCGGCGGATTTTATCCCTGTCATCGCACCGCTTGGCGTGGACGAAAATGGCGAAACTTATAACATCAACGCCGACCTTGTGGCAAGCCGTGTGGCAGAATTTTTGAACGCTGAACGCCTGCTGCTGCTTACCAACATCAAAGGCGTGCTGGATAAAGACGGCAACGTACTCACCAGCCTATCGCCCACCGATGTGGATAATTTGATTGCCGATGGCACGATTTCTGGCGGCATGATTCCAAAAATTGAAGGCGCGCTCAATGCCGTCAAGGCAGGTCTGCGCAGTGCTACCATCGTGGACGGACGTGTGCCGCACGCTTGCTTGTTGGAAGTATTCACCAACGAAGGCGTGGGTACGCAAATTTTGCGAGACGGTGCATGATTTATACCTAAAATTTACCCATGATAAAAGCCTGCTGTGATTAAAGCAGGCTTTTTGGTTTATTTGATTTGCTTTATTGCAAGCTGATTTTATCATGCGCAAATCATCACAATCACGCCAACGCAGCCGCCCATTCACTTTCATCAAAGCCAATCAACGCAATCTTTTTGCCGTCTTTTTCACCGATGAGCATCGGACGCTTGAGTACGCTTTGCTTGTCTTTGACAATCTCATAAATCGCCTGCACATCTGTACCCGTAAGCACGGCTTTGGCAGCGTCATCAAAGGCGCGGTAAGTTGTGCCTTTTTTGTTAATCACCTTATCCAAGCCAAATTCTTGCGCCATTTGTGCAAAGGTTTGTACGTCAAGCACCGATTTTTTATAATCAAAAAACTCATGCGCCACGCCTTTATTTGCCAAAAAATCAAACGCTTTTTTCATGGTATTACAATTTTTAATGCCGTAAATCGTCAGCATGATGACTCCTTATGGGTGAAAACTTATGCCAAAAACTTGCGTAAATTTCACCAAATTGGTTACTAAATTAGCCACTAAATTTATCAAAAAATTATCAAAATCACGCCCATTATATCGCTAAGCTGTGCAAAATGCACGCCCAGCGAACCACTTGTCCAGCCGCTTTACAAATGCACGCCACTTTTAAAAAGTAAAACGCAGACAGACAAAAGCCAAAAAGCACGCAGATTTTTGCGCCCAATCGCTACAAAAGCACAAAAAATTTAGGTATAATGGAGCGTTAATTCTCATTTTTATTAGCGCAGGTGTGATGGCTGACAAATTTTGCGCACACGCCTGCCAATCCGAACACTGCGGTCAATCAATTTAGCCTGACAAGCGTCTTTGATGATGTATCCCTAATACTGTGTCAAGACCAACTAAGCGACATTGAAAAGACTAAAAAACCACAATTTTTATCATTTCTCACGTTTTTACCAAGAGCAACTCATGAGCCAAGACAATAACGCCCAAGAATACGATTTTCACGCCATTGAAAGCGCCCAGCAAGCCAAATGGCAAGCCGACAACCGCTATCAAACCACCAACGAAAAAACCGACAAACCGACACGCTATATGCTGTCTATGTTTCCATATCCTAGCGGCAAGCTGCACATGGGACACGTTCGCAACTACGCCATCACGGACGTACTAAGCCGCTACTATCGCCAAAAAGGCTATGACGTCATGCAGCCGATGGGCTGGGACGCTTTTGGTTTGCCTGCCGAAAACGCTGCGATTGACAATGGCGTTGCGCCGCACGCTTGGACATTTGCCAACATTGACAATATGCGCACGCAGCTTAAAGCGCTGGGCTTGTCTATTGATTGGTCGCGCGAATTTGCCACTTGTACGCCTGAATATTACCGCTGGGAGCAGTGGCTGTTTTTACAACTTTACAAAAAAGGCTTGGTCTATAAAAAGCTATCCACCGTAAACTGGGACCCTGTGGATAACACCGTGCTTGCCAATGAGCAAGTCGTGGACGGTCGTGGCTGGCGTTCTGGTGCGCTGGTAGAAAAGCGCGACATTCCGATGTATTATTTTAAAATCACCGACTATGCCGATGAGCTGCTTGAAGATTTAAAAACGCTTGAAGGCAAATGGCCAAAACAAGTGCTTTCTATGCAGCACAACTGGATTGGCAAAAGCTACGGCATGGAGCTGGATTTCACTTACGAAATTGACGGTCAAGCGGACGTGCTGCGTGTCTTTACCACACGCCCTGATACCGTGATGGGCGTAAGCTATTTGGCGGTGGCAGCAGAACACCCGTTGGCACAATATGCCGCCAAGCACAATGAAGCCATCGCGCAATTTTGCCACGAATGCAAGCAAGGCTCAGTGGCAGAAGCTGACCTTGCTAAAGCCGAAAAAGTGGGCATGGCGACAGGTCTGACCGCTGCGCACCCTATCACAGGCGAGCCTGTGCCTGTGTGGGTTGCCAACTATGTACTGATGAGCTACGGCTCTGGTGCGGTGATGGGTGTGCCTGCGCATGATGAGCGTGATTTTGAATTTGCCAATAAATATCGCCTGTCAATCACCCAAGTGATTGATGTCAAAGGTATGCCCGCTTATGACACGACCACTTGGCAAGAATGGTATGGCAACAAAGGCGATGGCGTGTGCATCAATTCTGGCGTGCTGGACGGTCTTGGCTACCAAGCAGCGATTGACAAGGTGGCTGAAATCGTGGGCGAAAAAGGACTTGGCAAAACCACCACCCAATACCGCCTGCGTGATTGGGGCGTGTCTCGTCAGCGTTATTGGGGCTGCCCAATTCCGATGATTAACTGCGAATACTGCGGCACTGTACCTGTGGACGAAGCTGATTTGCCTGTGGTATTGCCAACCGATGTCGTGCCAGACGGCCGCGGCAATCCACTTAAAAATATGCCAGAATTCATCAACTGCACTTGTCCAAAATGCGGACAGGCTGCCGAGCGTGAAACTGACACCTTTGATACTTTCGTAGAATCCAGCTGGTATGCGCAGCGTTTCACATCACCGCACGATGACACCCAAATGGTGAACCGTGCCGCCGCTGATAAATGGCTTGCGGTGGATCAATATGTGGGCGGTGTAGAACACGCTGTGCTGCACTTATTGTATGCGCGCTTTTTCCATAAAGTCATGCGTGATGAAGGCTTAGTGGGCGGTGATGAGCCATTTGCCAATCTGCTCGCACAAGGCATGGTGCTGGCTGGCACTTTCTATCGCAGCAACGCAGACGGCTCAACCACCTACTATTTCCCACACGAAGTGGCGGTGGAAAATGGCGAAGCGGTGCTGATTGCTGATGGCAAGCCTGTTACCATTGGCAAGATTGAAAAAATGAGTAAATCTAAAAACAATGGCGTCGATCCGCACGAAATCATCACTCGCTATGGTGCAGACACGGTGCGCCTGTACACGCTATTTACCGCCCCTGCCGATCAGACGCTGGAGTGGTCGGACAATGGCTTAAAAGGCCCGCACAATTTCATCAAAAAAGTGTGGCGTTTGGCAAATGAGCATATTGATGCGCTTAAAACCACAGACGCAGCAGCACTTGACATCGCTAAAATTGACTTAGCAAATCTGCCAAAACCTGCCAAAGATTTGCGCCGTAAAACGCACGAAACCATCGCCAAAATCGATACCAGCCTTGGCGAGTATTTGGCGCTGAACACCCCAGTTTCAAGCCTGATGGAGCTTGCCAACGAAATCACAGGCTTTGATGGCATGGACACCACCGCGCTTGCCATCAAGCACGAAGCCATCATCGCCCTGCTGTCTATGCTGGCATTGTACGCACCGCACGCAGGCGAGCATTTGCTGGAGTGTTTGGGCTTTGATTCGGCAAATCTGACTTTCCCACAACTTGATGACGCTGCGCTTGCCAATGACACCATCACCATGGTCGTGCAAGTAAACGGCAAAGTGCGTGGCAAGATGGACGTGGCAACTGGTCTTGATAACGACACGCTGATTGCACTTGCCAAGGCAGTAGATGGCGTGGATAAGTTTTTGACTGGCGAGATTAAAAAACAAATCGTTGTGCCAAACAAACTGGTCAGCTTTGTGGTATAAGCCTTGCATGATTTAGGTGAATTATGACAATTTCAATCATCAAACCCAAAGCCCTGCTCATCTTTGGCGTGCTTTTTGGTGCGCTGAGCTTAAGTGCGTGCGGCTTTGCGCTACGTGGTACGCCAAGTGATACGGTTGCGCCCATTGCTGCGTCTGCCACGCAAGTTGGGCTGTCGCTAGAAAATAATCAAGCCGCGCACGCACTCAAGCGTCCTTTGACCACACGCCTGCAAATGCTGGGCGTGCAAGCGCATGATATGGCAAGCGATAACGCCAATTTGGCAAACACCGCCAAAAACAGCATTACGGTGAATAATTTGCGTTTTCGCCGTTATGAGCTGATTGGTGTTTTGACCGAAGTGCGTGTGGTGCTGTTTGCTGATGTGCGCTATCAAATTGGCGGCAAATCCATCACGCAGCCAATCCAAGTAGAACGCAGCTATCAATACAACGAAGCCAGCGTAACCACGGTGGATTCTCAAGGCAACAAAGCCCACGCTTGGCTGTATGACAATCTTGCCGAGCGCATTGCCGAGCAATACCACGCGCTTGCCAAAGACACTGCGGCTGATAGCACTGCGCCAAACACCCCTTAGCCAGCCATGCAATTTTTACCACTGTATCAACGCCTGTGCCAAGCCGCCACAAGCCACGAGCCGCCGCCTTTGATGGGCTTGTGGCTTGTGCATGGCGATGAGCCTTTGATGGTGCAGTGGCTGATTGACGCTTGCCGTCCGATTTGGCAAGCGCACCGCCAGCACGTCAGTCGCCTTGAACTGACGAGCGCCAAAAGCTGGCTGACTGCCGAAAGTGAACTTGCCAGTCTTAGCCTATTTGATGATAATAACGCCCTAATCATCACAGGCAATCACAAGCCAGACGCTGCGATGATTGCCACGCTTGCTCAATTTGCCGATGAAGCCAACCAAGGTGCGCACGGTCATCATCTGCTGTGGTGCTTACCAAAGCAGGATAAAAAATCCCAAGCCACCAAAGCGCTTAGGCTTTTTGCCGAGCGTGGCATGATGATTGAAGCCAGCCTGCCAAACGAGCGTGCCAGACGTGAGCTTTTGCAAGTCAAAGCCCAAGAATTTGGGCTGACGCTCACCAATGAAGCGTGGTCGCTGCTTTTGACACACACCGAGCATAATCTGCTCACCGCTTATCAGACGCTGTGGCGACTCTCATTTTTATACCCTAATGCCACGATTGATGGCGAGATACTGCAAGCTGGCTTGGTGGAAGGCGCGGCGTTTAGCAGTTTTGATTTATCTGACGCTATGCTTGGTGGCAACCCTAACAAATCCTTGCAAATTTTGCACCAGCTGCGCCAAAGCGACACTGCGCCCAGCCGTGTACTGTGGACGGTGGCGACAGACGCACGGCACATTTTGCAATTACAAGCAGGCAAAAGCCCTGATTCGCTTGGCATTTGGCGCAGCAAGCAATCACTCTACACAGCCGCCGCCAGGCGCACGCACGCCGTCAGCCATGCTTGGGCGGCGCAGATTTTCGCCATAGATAAAGCCATCAAAGGCGTAAGTGGACTTGACGCATGGCAATTACTTCATGATTTGGTGCTGTCCATCGCCAGCGGCGAAAAACTGCCGACCGCCAAATAGCAAAAGCCGCCAGCTTGCCCCACGATGAAATTTACAAAATTTTACAATTTCACCACCAAAGCACACAAAAGCTGCGCCATCACGCACATTTGCCACAGATAAACTTGCTATCATAAAGCGCATTTTCAATCGCTCAGGTGTAGCACCGCTTAAATTTAAAACTGCTCAAATTTAGCGCAATCGCACAAGCTGTAAATTTCATTGCTTATTTTCGTTGTCAGTTTTTGCCAAATTTGCATGACTTATTTTTACAACCATCAACGATATAAAAAGCGCAAATCGCACGCATCAAACTGCACAAACCAAACGATTTTAAGAAAGCTTTAGAACTTTTGGATAATTTATGACAATCAACAAACCCACCAAAACTCGCCCTGCCAAATACATCAAATACACGCTTGCCGCCCTTGTGCTTGTGGCTGTCGCTTTGGGTGCGTATCAGTTTTTCAAACCCAAACAAGCCGCGCCAAACTACCTGACTGCGCCTGCGGTGATGGGCGATATTGAAGATACGGTGATGGCGTCTGGCAAGGTAAAACCGCTTGAAAGCGTGGACGTGGGCGCGCAGGTGTCAGGTGAGATTGTCAAGCTGTATGTGCAAATTGGCGATGAAGTGCGTCAAGGTGATTTGATTGCGCAAATCAGCCAAGTGGAGCAAAAAAACACGCTGGCAAATGCACAAGTGTCGCTTGACCAAGCCAAAGCCGCACTCGTACAAGCTCAAAGCAGCCTACAAAGCAGCCGTGGCAACGTCGATAGCGCACACGCAACCGTCATCACTCGCCAAGCCGAGCTGAACAAAGCCCAGCGCAATTTTGACCGCCTGCACGGCTTGGTAGAAGCGGACGCCATCAGCCGCCAAGAATATGATGACGCACTTGCTAATGTACAAGTCGCCAAAGCAAGCCTAGCTGCCGCCAAAGCAAGCCTGCGCAATGCCGAAAACGACGTGGTGAACGCCCAAGCCGCCATCGCCACCCAAAAGGCCGCCATCGTTAAAGCGCAAAACGACTTAAACACTGCCGAAGAAGACCTAAGCCACACCATCATTCGTGCGCCAATCAGCGGTACGGTGGTGTCCATCACCCAAAAACAAGGCACGACAGTGAACGCCAACCAATCAGCACCGACCATCGTTACGCTTGCCGACCTTAGTCGTGTGCGCATCAATGCCCAAATCTCAGAAGCGGACGTGATTAACATCACCAAAGGCTTGCCAGCACGCTTTAACATTCTTGGCAATCCTGAGCAGCAGTACGATGCCGTTGTCGCTGGCGTAGAGCCTGCCCCTGAAACCATCAGCAGCACAAGCACCACCGACTCTGCAGTGTATTATATTGGCTATCTGGACGTGGATAATACCGAAGGCAAATTTCGCATTGACATGACCGCACAAGTAAACATCATCGTCAAATCTGCGCACAACGTACTCACCGTACCATCTGCCGCCCTAAGCGAACAAGACGGCAAAACGGTGGTGCGTGTCGTGGGTGAAGACGGCTTTGCCAAGCCTGTGGAAGTCAGCACAGGGCTAAACAACCGTGTAAACGTAGAAATCACAAGCGGCCTTGAAGCAGGTGCAAACGTAGTGATTGGCGAATCTGGCGGCGACACCCCTGCTGGTGGTGGTGGCAATCGCCCACCGATGATGTAAGGGTGTGCTATGAGTAAAATTTCATCACAGCCTAATCACATCATGCCAAAAAACGATTTGCTAAGCAGCTCGTCAAGTCAAAATTCAGCGCACGGCAAACAACCGCTCATTGAAATCAAAAATCTGGTGAGAGAGTTTGCTGCTGGCGAAAGCAGCATTCGTGTGCTGCACGGGCTAAATCTGACGCTGCATCAAGGCGAGATGGTCGCCATCATTGGTCAATCAGGCTCTGGCAAATCCACCTTGATGAATATCTTGGGCTGCCTTGATAAAGCCACGAGCGGCCACTATCGCATTTATGGGCGTTCGGTGGACGACATGAATTCTGAAGAGCTGGCGCAGCTGCGGCGTGAGCATTTCGGCTTTATTTTTCAGCGTTATCACCTGCTGGGCGACATCAATGCGCTGGATAACGTTACCGTGCCTGCCGTCTATGCTGGCATGGATAATGCGCTGCGAAAGACGCGCGCCAAAGAGCTTTTAACGCAGCTTGGGCTGGGCGAAAAACTTGGCAATCGCCCAAATCAGCTGTCAGGCGGTCAGCAGCAGCGTGTTTCCATCGCGCGCGCTTTGATGAATGGCGGCGATATTATCCTAGCGGACGAACCCACAGGCGCATTAGACAGCGGCTCTGGCAAGGAAGTGATGGCGATTTTGCACCGTCTAAAAGACGCAGGACACACCATCATCATGGTTACACACGACCCAAATCTTGCCAAACAAGCTGAGCGTGTGATTGAACTCAAAGACGGACACATCATCGCTGATTATTATACGCAAGACAGTACGCAAGACAGCGCGCAAAATTGTGCACACAATGCAGACAGTGCAAATGGCGCAAACGATATGGACAAGGCGAAAAATTCTACGCCTGCCAATCACGCTGCGCCACATTCGCACGCCAAAAGCACGCAGCCACTTGCCAGCTCACAGCAAAATCATCAGCGCAAAAACGCCTTTTTCGGGTTTTTTGACAGGCTTAAAGAAGCCTTTAAAATGTCCATCTACGCCATGCGCGCGCACAAAATGCGAACGCTTTTAACCATGCTGGGTATCATCATCGGCATTGCGTCTGTGGTGTCGGTCGTGGGACTTGGACAAGGCTCGCAGGCCAAAATCCTAGAAGGCATCAGCGCACTTGGCACTAATACCATCACCGTCATTGATGGCTATCCATTTGGCGACCCAAGACGGCGCTACGGCTATGACAATCTCACCGTTGCCGATGCCGAAGCGGTGGCAGCACAGCCCTACGCCAAATCCGTGAGTCCGCAGGTGGATAAAAGCGTTACCGTGCGCTATAAAAACGTAGAAGCCAGCGGTGCTGTTAATGGCGTGGGCAAGGACTATCTGTCTGTAACTGGCGAAAAACTTGATATGGGTCAAGGCTTTAGCGAACAAAGCATCAGCACCCTTGCCCAAGACATCATCATCGACCAAAATGCCTACAAAACCTTTTTTAATGGGCAAGGCAACCCCATCGGACAAGTGCTGCTCGTGGGCAATGTGCCGGGGCAAGTGGTGGGCGTGTTGTCCGCCAAAAATTCAAGTTTTGGGCGCACCAGCAACTCGCCAAATCTGTACATGCCCTACACCACCGTCATGCACCGTATGCTTGGCACCAGCCATATTGACCGCTTCGTGGTGCTGATTGATGACGACACGCCATCGGACATTGCCGAAAAAGCCATCAGCGATTTGATTTTATCGCGGCACGGCACGGACGATTTTAACATCATGAACACCGATTCCATCAAAGCAACCGTCCAATCCACCACCAATACGATGACGCTTTTGATTTCGTCCATCGCCATCATTTCGCTGATTGTCGGCGGCATTGGCGTGATGAACATCATGCTCGTCTCAGTAACTGAGCGCACCAATGAAATCGGCGTACGCATGGCGGTGGGCGCACGCCAAAGTGATATTTTGCAGCAGTTTTTGATTGAAGCGATTTTGGTGTGTATTTTGGGCGGCGTGCTGGGGATTTTGGGCGCATTTGCCATCGGCGAAGCAATTAACCGCTTTGGTGGCGGTGATTTTGCCGTTATTTATTCGCCTGTCTCCATCGTGGCAGCGTTCGTCTGCTCCACGCTGATTGGCGTGATTTTCGGCTTTTTGCCCGCGCGCAATGCCGCACGTCTTGACCCTGTGGAAGCACTGGCAAGGAATTAGGGTTTATCAATTTACCAAAACCAACCTTGCCAAACATCGTTTTCACCGCCACAAACGTCAGCTTATGCTGGCGTTTTTTATTGCAACCACATACGATTTATGGCGGTTTTGGGCTAATTTTTTGGCACGTTTTATAAAATGCGCAAAATTTTTGCAATTTTTTATAAACTTTCACAAAAACCCCTTGCATTTATTCAATTATGCTGTATAATACGCACCACGTTATAGATAAGGGTCGTTAGCTCAGTTGGTAGAGCAGTTGACTTTTAATCAATTGGTCGCAGGTTCGAATCCTGCACGACCCACCATCATTTATAACGGCAAGCAAATTTGAAAAAATTTAAAAATTTTTAAAAAAATGCTTGCAATGTTGTGATTATCGTGTATAATACGCAACTCAAATCGGGTCGTTAGCTCAGTTGGTAGAGCAGTTGACTTTTAATCAATTGGTCGCAGGTTCGAATCCTGCACGACCCACCACCGATTCCCCAATAGCTCAGTCGGTAGAGCATCGGACTGTTAATCCGTGTGTCCCTGGTTCGAGCCCAGGTTGGGGAGCCATATTCTAAAAAGCCTTCCATTTTCGGAAGGCTTTTTTATTTCTGGTCTTTTCTTTTTGGCATTTTGCTTTTAGCCATTTTCTCTTTTTAGCCGTTTTCTCTTTTAAACCATTCACCCTTTCTTGCCACGCTTGCCGACATTCTTATTGCAAAGTTTTCTCATTTGATGATTTTTTCCACTGCAAATGTGCTAAAATACAGCACCTTTGTTATTGAGATTTTGTATGGATTGGTCAGCAGAAATCGTTGCATCCCTTTGGTGGATTTTAAAATGCCTTGCCATCACCGCCGTGGTCTTTGGCGCAGCCATGTTTGCCCTCATCAAAAGCACCACTTGGGGGCAGCAGTTTTGGTCAATGGCGGCTGGGTTTTTGTCGCCAAAACGCAGCATCAAACCGTTGTTATTTTTCGTTTTTATCGTAACGTTAACACTGCTGGAAGTGCGCATTAGCCTAATTCATTCAAATTGGTATAATGCCATGTACGCGTCTTTGGAAGCCTTTGACCAGCAGGTTTTTTGGCAGCAAATGCTGATTTTTTGCTTCATCGCAGCGGCGGCAGTTACCAATGCGCTTTTGACCTATTATGCTGAGCAGCGTTTTAGCATTAACTGGATTGAATGGCTGAATAAAAATCTTTTGGATAAGTGGCTTGCCAACCGCGCCTACTACAAAACTCAGCAAATTTTCAACGAAGTGGACAACCCCGACCAGCGCATTCAGCAAGACGTACAAGCCTATGTGCGCACGTCTTTATCGCTTGCCACTGGCGTGATTAGCGCGGTAACGTCCATCATTTCGTTCACGCTGCTTTTGTGGACGCTGTCTGGGCCGATGACGCTTTTGGGCGTGGAAATTCCGCACATGATGGTGTTTTTGGTCTTTATTTATGTGCTTTTTGCCACCGTGATTGCGTTTTGGCTGGGTCGTCCGCTGATTAACCTAAATTTCGCCAACGAAAAACTCAACGCCAACTACCGCTATTCCCTAATTCGTGTCAAGGAATATGCCGAAAGCATCGCTTTTTATGCAGGCGAAAAGGCGGAGAAAAACCTTTTGTACCGCCAGTTCAATCACGTCATCGGCAATATGTGGGCGATTGTGTTTCGTACGCTCAAATTTTCAGGGTTCAACTTAATCATCACGCAAATTTCGGTGGTGTTTCCGCTGATTATCCAAGTGGGACGCTATTTTAACAAGCAAATCAATCTGGGCGATTTGATGCAAACCATGCAAGTTTTTAGTCGTTTGCATGGCAATTTGTCCTATTTTCGTAACGTTTACGACACCTTTGCCGAATATCAAGCCACGCTCAACCGCCTGACAGGCTTTGAAAACGCCATCAAACAAAGCGCTGCCGCAAACGTTACGCAAGTACGCCATCATGACAGCGATGTGATTTTTCATGACTTAACCGTCAAATCCCCTGCTGGCAAAACGCTGATTAGCAATCTAAATCTCACCCTACCCCAAGGCAGCCGCCTGCTGATTCAAGGCAAATCAGGACTTGGTAAGACCACGCTGCTGCGCACGGCGGCAGGTCTTTGGTCGTATTCTGATGGTGCGATTTCTCGCCCTGATGATGCGCTGTTTTTATCACAAAAACCGTATTTGCCGCAAGGTCGGCTGTCTGATGCACTGTATTATCCGCAAATCGCGCCAGATGAAAATGACGCTGCCGCCACAAAGCAGGCGCAGGATTTGCTTGAGCGTGTGCAGCTTGGGCATTTGGCGGCACGCCTGCATGAGCCGAACGATTGGACTCGTGTGCTGTCCTTGGGTGAGCAGCAGCGTCTGGCATTTGCGCGGCTTTTGCTGCACCGCCCTACGGTGGCGTTTTTGGACGAAGCCAGCGCGAGCCTTGATGAAGGCTTGGAAGATGCGATGTATCGCTTGCTTGCGGACGCTTTGCCAAACACCACCATCATCAGCGTGGGACACCGCTCCACTTTGCTTGCGCACCACGAAATACGCCTAGAAATCCTAGAAGGACAACAATGGCAAGTGCAAAAGGTGTGATGGACTAAATCGCAAGTTTTGAATAAAAGAAAACCCTGATATTGGTTATTCAGGAATCATAGCCCGAGCCGTATCAGGGTTTTTCAAAGGCAGTGTGGCAAATTAAGGTGTGGTGGTCAAATTTGTAAGTCTTAAAATCGGTTTTATGAAGTTCGTAAGTTGGGTTAGCGGTAGCATAACCCAATGTTTTTTTAAGCGAATTTTAGATGTTGGGTTTTCGCTTTACTCACCCAACTTACTGGCTACAACCCAAAACCACCATTCAATCCAAAGCCGCAACCCGCCCCAAAACAAAAAACCAAGCCATCACAGCTTGGTTTTTTATCCAAAATTTACAGCGTTTGCGCCAAGATTTTTAAGCACAAATCGGCAAATTCCACGCCTTTGACTTTAGCTGCCATCGGCACAAGGCTGTGATCGGTCATGCCCGGCACGGTGTTTAGCTCCAGCAAATACAGCTTGCCGTTTTCGTCTTTTAGAAAATCCACACGCGCCCAGCCCTTGCCGTCTACCGCCGCAAAGGCACGCTTGGCGATGGCGTGCATTTCTTGCTCTTGCTCAGCGGTCAAATCCGATGGGCATTGATAAGTGGTGTCATCACGCAGGTATTTGGCTTCATAATCGTAAAATTTACCCTTAGGAATGATACGAATGCTCGGCAAGGCTTCATCGCCCAAAATCGCACACGCATACTCACCGCCAGTGATGGCTTTTTCTGCCAAAATCTCACCGTGGTACTGCTTAAGCGTCGGATAGGCTTTCGCCAAATCGCCAGCGTTTTCAATCATCATCACGCCCACGCTTGAGCCTTCTGCTGCTGGCTTGGCAAACAGCGGCAAGCCAAATTCACGCTCCACCGCATCAAAATCAGTGTCGTCATGCAGCACCACATAAGGCACGTTTGGCAGATTTAATCCTTGCCAAATCAAGCGGTTACGAAATTTATCCATCGCAATGGCGCTCGCCAACACGCCGCAGCCCGTATAAGGCACGCCAAAACCGTCCAGCACGCCTTGCAAGCTGCCATCTTCACCAAATGTGCCGTGCAAGACGTTGAACACACGGTCAAACTCACGCAATTTGCTGATGTCGGTCTCTTTTGGGTCAAAATGATGTGCGTCCACACCCTTTGAAAGCAAGGCTTCTAGCACCGCTTTGCCGCTGTTTAGCGAAACTTCACGCTCGCTGCTAAAGCCGCCACACACCACGGCAACTTTGCCAAAATTTTTTACATCTGTCATAATTTTTCTCAATTAAATCAATGTGTTAATAAAATCATACGCTGATAAATCACGCCATTAGCGAATCAAATCAGCCCAAATACAAATTGTTATCTCTTAAATCAAGGCAGATTTGCCCCACGTTGCCTGCGCCTTGGGTGATGAGCAAATCGCCTGCTTTTAGTACACGCTGCATGGTTGGCGCAAGGTCGTCTTTATCCACCAAAGTCGGCTCAACTTGCCCACGCAAACGAATACTGCGTGCCAATGCCTTGGTATCTGCGCCCACGATTGGCGCTTCACCTGCGGCATACACATCAAGCAAAAGCAACTCGTCCACCTGCGACAATACGTCCACAAAATCATCAAAACAATCACGCGTACGGCTGTAGCGGTGCGGCTGGAACATCATCACCAAGCGGCGCTCAGGGTAGCTTTGGCGTGCGGCTTTCACGGTTGCCAGCACTTCGGTTGGGTGGTGTCCGTAGTCGTCAATCAATAGCACATCACCGCCTTCAAGCGCCACTTGCGCCTGCTTCTCAAAGCGTCTGCCCACGCCTGCAAATTTCTCAAGCGCACGGATAATCGCCCCATCGTCCACGCCTTCATCGGTAGCAAGCGTGATTGCCGCCAGCGCATTGTACACGTTATGCTCGCCGGGGATATTGAGTGTCAGACGCAGCGGTTCACGATCTTTTCTAAGTACGGTAAAGTGCGTTTTTGTGCCTTCTACTTGCAAATCCACCGCGCGCACGTCATTATGCTCTTTTAGACCAAAAGTCAGCACAGGGCGTGCCACGTCATCAATCATGCCATGCAACACGTCATCATCGCCGCACATCACTGCTAAGCCATAAAACGGCATATTTTGTAAAAACTGAATGTAGGCTTGCTTTAATTTTTCAAAGCTGCCTTCATAGGTGTCCATGTGGTCTTCGTCAATGTTGGTAACGATTGCTGCCATCGGACGCAATGACAAAAACGATGCGTCTGATTCGTCAGCTTCTGCCACCAAATAGCGTGATTGCCCAAGCGCTGCGTTCTTGCCAGAAGCGTTGAGCTTGCCGCCGATGACGTAAGTCGGATCAAGTCCAGCTTCGGTCAGCATCATGGTCAGAAGGCTTGTGGTCGTGGTCTTGCCGTGCGCCCCTGCCACCGCAATGCTATGACGATAACGCATCAGCTCACCCAGCATATCCGCGCGGCGCACCACAGGCAAGCGTGCTTGTAGTGCAGCTTGTATTTCTGGGTTGGTTTTGTCAATGGCGGACGACACCACCACCACGTCAGCGTTTTTGATGTTGGCAGAATCATGACCGATAAACACTTCTACGCCAAGGCTGACCAGACGCTTAGTTACTGCGCTTTCTTTGATGTCTGAACCAGTTACTGCATAGCCTTGGTTGGCAAGCACTTCAGCAATGCCGCACATACCAGCACCGCCAATCCCCACAAAGTGAATCGTGCTGATGCGGCGCATTTCAGGGATTTCAATCAAGCGTGTTGGCGGTGTTTTTTGTTTTGCGGTCAAATCATGAGCGTTTTGCATGGTAAGTTTTCCTAAACTATTTTATCAATAAATCATTTTTACTGAAATGATTTATCCCAGTTTTTAATCTTGTTATTGGCTGTATTGGCAAATTTTAACGATGACGATTTAATCTTTACCAAATCAATCGTCATTTTGAATCGCCATCAAATCGTTTGCGCCACGATGTCCGCCACCGTCTTAGCAACGTGCGGCTTAGCCTTCGTGCGTGCGATTTGCGCCATTTTTAGGCATTGGCTGCGATCAAGCGCGGCAAGCGTTTGCGCAAGTTTTTCGCCAGACAGCTCGCTTTGTGGCAATAAAATCGCCGCGCCGATGTCGGTCAAGGTCTTGGCGTTGGCGGTTTGGTGGTCGTCCACAGCGTGCGGCAATGGCACAAAAATCGCAGGCACGCCCACGCTTTGGATTTCTGTTACCGTCAAAGCACCCGCTCGGCAAATCACCACGTCTGCCCAGTTCAGTGCCGCTGCCACATCATCAATAAACGGCAAAAGCTCCACCGTGTGTTTTGCGGTGTCAATGCCTGCTTGCGAATACGCCACCAGCATGTCTTGGTGATTTGCCTTGCCGCACTGATGGCGCACCGACAGCGGCTGAGCGCTAGATTTTAAAAGCTCAACCACCGCATTATTGATGGCTTGCGCGCCCAAAGAACCGCCCATCACCAGCACTTTTAAAGGCGATGTGTCGTCCGTACGATAACGCTCTGCTGGCAAAGGCGCATTTTCAATGTCGGCACGCACAGGATTGCCAACCGTTACAAGCCTACTACCAAGCGAGCTTGCCATAAAATCAAACGCCCCATCAAAGGCTTGCAGCACTTTATCGGCTTGACGTGCCAGATTTTTATTACTCATGCCGACAATGGCATTTTGCTCGTGAATGATGAGCGGCACTTTACACAGCTTTGCCGCAAGTCCGCCCGGCGCCGTTACATAACCGCCAAAGCCCACCACCGCATCAATGCGCTCATTTTTAATGACTGCGCGCGCCGCCAGCACCGCACGAAACAGCATGACGGGCAATTTAAGCAATCTTGCCACGCCATTACCACGCAAACCTTTCATGTCAATGGCATGAAAAGTGTAGCCGTGCTTTGCCACCAGCTCATTTTCCATGCCGTTTGGCGTACCAAGCCAGTGAATTTTCGCGCCACGAGCCGCCAGCTCATCTGCCACCGCCAGCGCAGGAAAAACGTGTCCGCCTGTGCCTGCTGCCATCATTAGAATATTTGTTTGCATGGTTGTTCCAAGGTTTATAATACGTTTAAATTAAAATTTGTCGCTCTAAAATGCTTATCATTACAGACCCAATGTCTTGCCATACCACTCAAAGGCTTGCATTTGGCTGTCAATCACAAACTGTACAAACGGCATTTCATCGCCATTTGCCCAGCTGTCCAATGCCTGATAATACGCCAAACGGCTTTCCACAGTAATCACCGATGGCAAAAATCCTGCTTTCATCAATTCCAAATTCATCAAAAGCCGCGCTGTTCTACCATTGCCATCAATAAAAGGATGAATGATGACAAAATCTGCGTGCAATTTAGCAGCCTTGTACACAGGGTGCAAATCAGCTTGATGATGCCACGCAATCAATGCCAGCATTTTCTCGTCAAGCAATACAGAGCTTGGCGGCTTGTGGCTCGCACCACTAATCAGCACATCAACCGCACGGTAACGACCCGCATTCTTATCATCAATGCCTTTTAAAATTAGCTGATGAATGTTTTTGATTTGCCATTCGCTAAAAGGCTCATGATTTGCCACCACGTCAAGCAAATATAAAATTGCTTCTTTGTGATTGATACATTCCAAATGCTCTGTCAGCGCCTTGCCGCCCACCGTAATGCCATGCTCTAGCACCACTTTGGTTTCAAACAGACTGAGTGTATTGCCTTCAATCGCATTAGAATGATACGTCCAGCGCACCATCAAATCATTTTGCACGCTTGCCAACACCGCAGGGTCAAACGGCCTTAAGCAATCCAATCGCCCCTTAAGTGCATCAAGTTCGGCAAACAGCAAATCACTTGGCTTATGACTATTATGACTGGGCAAGTAAACTCTCCACAAACCCAATAAAATCTACCGCGATTTGCGTACCGAATTGGTCGTCAATCTCACGCACGCACGTTGGGCTGGTAACGTTGATTTCGGTGATTTTTGCACCAATCAAATCCAAGCCCACAAAATACAAACCTTTTTCTAGCAAAATCGGCGCAACTTTCTCGGCCACAGCACGCTCGGCATCGCTTAGTGGCATTGCCACACCACGGCCGCCAGCCGCCAAATTGCCGCGCGTCTCACCGCCTTGCGGAATGCGCGCCAAACAATACGGCACCACCTGCCCACCCACAATCAGCACACGCTTATCACCTTCTTTAATCGCTGGCAAATATTTTTGTGCCATAATGGGCAGCGTCTGCATTTGCGTGAGCATTTCTAGCGTTGAGCCGATGTTTGGGCTGTCCGCCGTTAAGCGGAAAATCCCCATGCCGCCCATGCCATCAAGCGGCTTGACAATCACATCGCCGTGCTGCTTGATGAACTCACGAATGTGCGCTTGCTTGGCGGTAACGATGGTCTCGCTCATCTCTTCGCTAAACCAAGTGGCAAACAGCTTTTCATTGCAATCGCGAATGGACGATGGATCATTCACCACCAGCACGCCAGCAGCTTTCGCCTTATCCAAAAGATAAGTGGCGTAAATGAAATTCATGTCAAATGGCGGATCTTTGCGCATCAAAATCACGTCAAATTCAGTAACTTTGACGGTACTTTTCTCGCCCAATTCATAAAATTTCTCAGGATTTTTAAAAACTTCCACAGGCTGACTGTCCACATACAGCTCGCCTAAGTTTAGCCACAAATCATGAATGCCGCAATAATACAAGCCATGCCCACGCTCACGAATCGCCCACATCATCGCAAGGGTTGAGTCTTTTTTGTAATTGATGGTGGCAATGTCGTCCATCACGACCAAAAAGTTGAGTTTTTTCATTGATTTATACTCCATAAGTCGCACGGTATGCCATCATGCGCTCCAGCACATCTGTCTCGCCTTTGGCTTGTAAAAATGCGATAATGTCGTCAATATCCACCAAAGAATGCACAGGCACGCCAAAATCTTCGGTGATTTGCTGTACCGCACTGCGCTCATCTTGCCCTTTTTCTTTACGGTCAAGCGCAATCACAATGCCAGCAAGGTTTGCGCCTGCGTCTTTTAAAATCTGCACCACTTCACGGATTGCCGTGCCTGCGGTCATCACATCGTCAATCACCCACACCGATTTGCCTTGCAAACTTGCGCCCACCAGATTACCGCCTTCGCCATGCGTTTTGGCTTCTTTACGATTATAGCCCCACTCGGTGTTCACGCCGTGATTGCGCCACAAGGTTTGTGCCGTTGCCGCCACAAAAGGAATGCCTTTGTACGCCGCGCCAAAAATGCTTGGACGCTCGCCCAATTTATCCGCCAGCACATCAGCATAACCGCACGCCAGCATATCCAGCGCTTGACCGCTTGATAATAATCCAGCATTAAAAAAGTACGGACTGACACGCCCTGATTTTAGCGTGAATTCGCCAAATTTTAGCACTTGATAATCCAAAAGTAGCTGGATAAACGCATTTTTGTCAAAAGCTGCCATAAGTCGCACCGTTATTCTTGGGTTGAAATTCTTAGGTTAAGTAAATTTGTGAAAAATCAAATATGACGAATCAAATCACGCTGGCAAATCAAACGCTCAAGATTTGCCAGTTGTCATAAATACTTCATATTTTACACCTTTTGGCGATAAATTTCTTGGGGAATTTTGCCGTTTTGTGCATTTATTCGCACATTTACAGCCGCTTATAAAGACACTTTACAACCAAGCAATATTTGCGAAATATTTTTCAATCACGGGCAAGTTTTTATTAAGAAACACTCCCAAAATTGGCAGTAACTTCACCACACTTCACGCCCAGATTTGTAATAAAGTTCGCAAAAATTGGCAATAAAAAAAGACCCGATGATAACATCGGATCTTTGTACTTAAATTATTAAGCTAAGCAGCCCATCAACGCCAAATGTCAGATTTCACTTTGGCTTGCATTTGTGGGTGATTTTCCAGCTTAAATTCAGGCTCGGCAACGCCTGCGCGGATTTGCGATTGGTAGTCTTTGACCAGTGCAAAAACGTATTTTGACAAAAGCACAATGGCAATTAAGTTAATAAACGCCATCGTTCCCATCGTCAAATCGCCCATGTCCCACACGACCGCCACTTTAGTTACCGCACCAAAATACACAAACGCCAAAACCAGCACACGAAACAGCGTCAAAACGATTTCGTTGTTTTTCAAAAACTGCATATTTGACTCAGCATAAGCGTAATTGCCGATGATGGTAGAAAACGCAAACACAAACAACAAACCTGCCAAGAAATACTGACCCCAGCCGCCAACGTGCTGCTCTAGCGCCGCTTGGGTGAGCTGCACGCCTGTCAAATCGCCTGCGTTTTCTGGCATGGTGGCAAGCAAAATCACGAAAGCCGTACAAGAACACACAATCAGCGTATCCACAAACACGCCCAGCATCTGAATCGTGCCTTGCTCCACAGGGTGCTTCACGCTGGCTGCTGCCGCTGCGTTTGGCGCAGAACCTTGACCTGCTTCGTTTGAATACAAGCCACGCTTAATGCCCTGCATCATCGCCGCTGACACCATAGAGCCAAACAAGCCGCCGCCTGCCGCTTCAAAGGTGAACGCCTTGGTGAAAATCAAGCCAATCACCGCTGGCACTTCGGTGATGTTTAGCACAATGACAAATGCCGCCACCGCAAGATAAATCATCGCCATAAACGGCACAATCATCTCGGCAATCTTTGACACACGCTGAATACCACCAAAAATAATAGGCGCAGTCAAAATCACCAGCATCGCACCGACAACGTGCTTATAAATCTGCCAATCGCCTTGGCACGCATCATTTTCTGACACGCAGCCCATCGCTGATTGTAGCGATTGAGTGATGGTATTTGATTGAATCGATTGATATACAAAGCCAAAACACACAATCAGCGCAATGGCAAATACCACGCCCAGCCATTTTTGCCCAAGACCTTGCTCAATATAATACGCAGGGCCGCCACGAAAACGCCCTGTCAAAGGGTCGCGGATTTTAAACAGCTGCGCAAGGCTAGATTCTGCCAATGCCGAACACATACCAATCAAAGCAATCAGCCACATCCAAAACACCGCACCAGCACCGCCAAGACTGATGGCAATCGCCACGCCTGCCACGTTACCCACGCCCACACGGCTGGCAAGTCCCGTTACAAACGCCTGAAATGCCGAAATGCCGTCATCTGCATTATGTCCAGAGCGGCTGGTTAGCATGGTTTTCACACTTCTGCCAAACAGACGAAACTGCGCAAAACCAGAAATCAGTGTAAAAAATAAGCCGATCGCAATCAGCATCCAAATCAAAATATCCCAAAGTGGTGTGTTAATCGTATTCACCACACAGTGCAAGCCTTAGGTAAAACTTGGCTTGGCTGCACAAGAAATCAGATTTTCGTACATAATTCTCAACCTTCACCCATCACAAACCGCTGGGCAACAAAAGTACACATTTACAGCCAAAGCTGCAATCGGCGCGTATTATACGGCATTTGCGTCTTTTTTCTCCATAAAATTTGAAAATTGGTGGATTTTTGTTCAAAATTTCCACGATTGTTATAGATTGTAATGTGGCAGTGAATTGAATGATGATGAATTAAAATTGGGTTTTACTGGGATTGAAAATGAATTTTGGTGGGATTAAAATTAAATTTTGGCAAGATTGTAAATTAAATTTTTGGCAAGATTATGGGTTGGGTTTTAGTAAGAATATAAGCTGGGTTTTAGCAATGTTCGTAAGTTGGATTGGCGATATTTGTAAGTCGGGTTAGCAAAACGCAACCCAACATTTCACACAACAAACCCCATTTCAAACCATCAAGGCGAAAACCCCAAATATGCCGCAACTTGATAATATTGCCCATCTGGCGCTTGCACAAGCTTGCTTAGCGTGATTTTCTCGCCATCAATGTGCTGCACGCGTCCGTGATTACGCCCCAAATATTGCCCAACTTTCACAGGGTGTGCCGTGCCATCAGGCGCAGCGACAATGGCGGTCAGCGCCCCACGCTCGCTCAAAATCCCACGATACCGCAAACTCGCCAACTCATAACGCTCCAAAGGCTCAAGCGTGCGTGGCGCAGGCGGTGGCACTGGCTTGCCAAGCGGTGGCGGTGGCGCAGGCAAAACGCTGGTGGTGGTTGGCGGTGTGCCATTTGGCGAACTTGGCAATGTCTCACTGGGCGCAGGACGCACTAAGCCAGACGCAAACGGATTTTTCGCCCCCAAATCAGGCATGACTGGCGCACTGACAGCTGGCATAGGCATGATGGTAGGCTTAGCAGGCAGCAGCGACACATCGGCAAGTTTTTGCTCGGCAGCTTGCAGCGCCTGCTCATGCGTACTGTCCGCACAGCCCGCCACACCAAGCACAAACGCCAGCGCACCAATTTTTAGGCTTGTTATCGTGCGCTCTTTTAAAACCTGTGGCTTGATTGATAAATTGGCACGCATTGTCGTTCCTTGATTGTTAAAATTTTCCATCGCATTCGCCATCAAAACCGCTATTAAAACCACCGCCAAAACCGCCATCAACATTCACGACTGCACCACTTTGTCAGCCGCTCCATCTGCTGTCTTGTCGTCCGCATTCACCGTTTTGGCGCGATAAGCGTGCAGCGTCAAGGTAAGTTTTAGCATAGGCGTGGCGTAAATTTCAGCTTGATTGGCAAGCGTAAAATCATCAAGCGTTACCAGCTGCGGCAACTCGGACAACGCACGCAGCAGCCGTACCACTTGCCCGTATTCGCCTTCCACCGTCAAGCGCACAGGCTGCATGACGTACAGCGTCTGCTCGCTTGTGCTGCCCACCGCCACATCAATGATACGCACGCCTGCACTTACTGCCGCCAGATGGATTTCTTGGGTCAGCTGGGCGGTGTGGGTGCGCTCTGGCAACTGAGCGGTAAGCGTAGCAAATTGCGCCTGCTGTTCGGCAAATTGCGATTTGACAAAGGGTAAAGTGCGCGCTTTCGTAAACGCACTGGCGTAATTGTCCAGCAAAATCTGCTCTTCGTGCCCAAGCGCCGCCGTATCACTGCGCACAGGTGCAATGGCAAACGCCCACGCTGCCGCCAAAATCACGCACGCCATCAAAATAAGCACCAATGCCTGCACCCACCAAGGCGCATCACCAATATTTTCACGGTTGATGGCGTTTAGCATTTGCCACGTTTGCGCCATACTCATACGTGGCTTGTGCGGCTTATGTTTAGCAGTTTTACTTTTGGCGAACATCATGGCGACACCTGCGTTGTGCTAATCGGTTTGGCTAGATTGACGGTATCAATGGCGCTGTCTTGATTAGATAAATTTTGGCTTGAGTTTGGGTTGTCGGTTTGGCTGTCGCTCGGATTGACGCTGTCAGTTTTACTACTCGTTGCGCCATCAATTTGAGCATCAGCTTGACTATCAGCTGGATTGTCAAACTGCGCCACATCAACCACAGCCGTGATGTTAAACTGCTTAAGCCCATCGCTGGCATCGGTCAGCGCCACCACCATCACGTCTCGCACCGCCTGCGCATCCAGCTGCTTGGCAAATTGCGATACGCCATCGCTGCTGCGTGCAAAACCCGTCAAAACCAGCCTTTCGCCTGTGCGCTCCACACTGCGGATAAACACACCGTTTGGCAAGGCTTGATTAATGTGCGCCAAAATCCGCCCCATCTGCACACGTCCGCCTTGCAGCTCATTGATTGTCTGCACTTTTTCCATCAACTCGCTGCGCTGCTTTTCAATGTGAGCAAGCTCGATAAGCTCGCTTTGCAAAGACTGCGTGCGTGCATTGATGGTGTCGTTGATGTGCGTTTGGTAAATTTTTGCCTGCCAAGCGTGCCAAAATCCAGCTGCCGCAAGCAAAACACTCGCCACAAATACCAACGCAAAACACCGCCAAAAGCGCGTGTGATTGCGCATTTTTAGCGTCTGCCGCCAAGGCAAAAGGTTAATTTTAGGAATCATCGCACGCTCGCATTGCCAAACCAAATAAAGCCATCAACTGCGGTGCGTCCGCCTGCACTTGCGCACACGCCTGCATGAAATCCACGCCAGCCAAGGGATTGGCGATGAGCGTTTGCTTGCTCGTCTGCTTTGCCACGCCAGCGCATAAGCCATCAAGCGCGCGCCCACTGCCGCACAGCAACACCACGTCCACCGCCTGCTGCGCCTGCGCACAATGGGTGAGCATGGTGGCGATTTGCTGGGTCATCATCGCCACATAATCATCATCTGCTTTACTGGTGCTGGCAGTGGATTGCTCGATAGACTTATCGGTAAATTGATTGACAAAACTACGACTGCTCTGCACTGATGACGCTTGTGCACCATTTTGCAAGCGCTCCATCATGCCATCACGAGCCACATCATCAAAGGCAAGGTGTGTAAATGAGTGATTGGCGTGGTGGTTGCCATGATGACTGTCATGATGATTGCCACCGCTCGATTCATCGCCCAAACCAGCTTTATCAAGCTGCGCTGACAAAGACGTTTGGCTTGGCTCGCTTGGAATTGCGGTAGAAGTTTTGGAATTGGTCGTGGTGTCAGAAAACAGTGCCGCCCATTGGTTGTCTTGTTGCAAATCATTGACTGGACTAACTTTTGAGCCAAAATTTAAATCCTTGGCGTTAAAATCACCCAGTTCAAAATCGCTCGTTTTAAAACCATTTGCATTAAAGCCATTCTCTTTAAAATCAGTCGCTTTAAAATCAGTCGCTTTAAAATCAGTCGCTTTAAAATCACTGGTTTTAAAACCATCAGCCCATTCATTTTCTGGTGGTTTTGCGCTTGCGGTATTTACTGCGTTTTTCTCTAGGCTGTCTTGCATGAAATCGTCTTGCGCTCCACCATCTTTTGCCGAATTATTTTGCGTAAAATCGTCTTTTACAAAATCATCTTGCGTCAAATCCGTATCACCGCACAAATATTCACGGTGATACACAAAGCCAGTAAACGCCTGCTCGTAAGAAACATTCGCCAAATCCGCCACATTGGTTAAATCCGCCACATAGCACTGCGTTTTTTGCCGTCCGATGTCAATGAGCGCCACTTTCTTGCCCGCAAATCCCGCCTGCTGCGCCTGCGCCACAAATGCCTGCGCCAGCGCATATTCTGCCACGTCCACCACGTCCGTTTGCACGTCTGCATACGCCAAAGCGTGCGTACATTGCTGCACCGTCTGCGCCTTGGCAACGACAAGCAGCACCTGCTGTTCATCGGCTGGCTGTGCGCTTGCGCTCTGTGCGCTTAATGCCACAAAATCATAATTCACATCATCCAGCGCAAAAGCGATATAACGCTCAGCATCCGCGCGTATGCCGTCATCAATGTCCGCATCACGAAAATGCGCAGGAAAAGCAAGCGTGCGTGTCATCACAGCGTCAGACGGCACAAAAGTCGCCACCTTGCGCAAAGATTTTGTCGCCATCGGCAAACGTGCAAACAGCCGAGCGCACGCACGCCCAGCTGCCGCCACATCTACGATTTCACCAGAAACAATCACGTCCTTTGCCACGGCTTCGCTGTCATAATGGCGCACATACAGCGCACGCCCCACACGCTGCGCCACCAGCAGCCGCACCGCCACATCGTCAAACGCCACCGCTACCACAGCACGCTTGCCCCAACGTCCTGACAGCCGTCCTAAAGACGGTCGTCCTGCTGTTTTTATATAATCAGCAATTCGCCCAAACACCGCTTGCTCCCTTGCGCTTATCCATCATTGACAATCCTGTTAATCCTTGATTTGCAATCCTTGCTTAATAATCCTTACTTGGCAATTCCCAAAAAACCTATCCAACGTTTAAATTTAACCACTCTCAGGCAAATCAGCCAACTCAGGAATGCGCGCCAATTCTTCATCAAAGGCTTGATTTTCCAAGGCTTGCGCTTGGGCGTTGCCATCTTGGGGATACAGTTTTGGCAAATGCAGCATATGCAGCACCAAAGCGTATTTTAGCGTGTTACGACTGCCCAAATAGCGCTGATAAAAGCTGGAATTAAGCAGCCCTGCGCCGCCTTGCCCCACCGCCCAAATGTGCGACAAATAGTCTCTTGTGGTCATGCTGCTGTTTTGCTCGGCAAGATAACGCTCAGCCAAGTACGCCAGCCGTTTCATGCGCTCACGGCGCACTCGGTACAGCTCGCCAAACAGTTTATTTAGCCCTGAAGCTGTACCCGCCAGCCGCTCTTCCATGTGATTAAACAGCATGGCTCGCTGCGGCAAACGCAGCTGCTGCAGCACCATGCGCGCCACACCTGCCGACACGCCATCGTCCACAGCATTCATGGCAAACAGCCGCTGCTCATACTCAATCAAAATCCGCAAAAGCAGCTCATCTTTACTGACGAAATGCTTATACAGCGTGCCTTTTGCCAAGTCCAAATGCTGCGCCAAAGCGTCCAGCGTCAAATCGCCTTCGCCAGACTCCAAAAGCAGCTGCTCTGCGGTCTGCAAAATCTTTTTTTCTCGTAAGGCGAATTGCTGTTTTTTGTTGGTCATAAAAGTATTTCGCAAGATTTAGTCAATCAATTTAGCAAATAAGCTCGGTCATCAAATTTAGCAAACAACCCAGTCGTCAAAATCTTATCAAAGCGTCCGTACGATAGCATATTCACACCAAGCATTTATGCTACAATAGGCGAGTGAATTTGATTTGAGCAGTTTTGCCATTTTAAGTTTTTAGCATTAAAATCGCACCTGCTTGCTTTTTAATCTGCCAGCGTTTATCGCTCACGCCAGCGGTTTTGCTCTTATCAAATTGCACAAATTTTTCAAATTATAGCAAACCTTTTTTGCAAATACAGCGTTTATTTATGCCATCTTTTATGCCGCCATCAAAAACCCCATCAAAAATCCCAGCCCAAACCACCGCCACGCTTTCCAAACGCACGCACATTTTGGGTCATCGTGGCGCGCGTGGGCGGTTTTTGGAAAATTGCCAAGCGGGATTTTTATACGCCCAAAGTCTTGCTGTACCGCCTTTGACTGGCACACCATTTTGCAAAACGTTAAGCGGTGTGGAATTTGACATACAGCTCACCAAAGACGGCAAACTTGCGGTATTTCACGACCCAACGCTTGACAGATTGGCACATAAGCAAGCGCATTTGTGCGATGTGTCAAGCCACGCACTAAAAGACGTTCGGCTATTTGACGCGCGCCATCATCGCTGTGAAAAACTGCTGTTTTTGGACGAGATGCTGCCTTTGCTCGCTGGATTTTCGCACATTGAGCTTGAGATTAAAACCCACGCACGCACCCATCATCACGCCTTGATACACACTCTAGCGACCACGCTATCTCGCCCTGAATTTGCAAAGCTGCCCATTAGTCTGACAAGTTTTGATGTGCGCCTGCACGGTTTATTACACCATCATCATGCACTGCAACGCTTTGCGCGCGGCCTGCTGATTGAGCCGCCCATCAAACACAGCGCACACGAACTCATCACCCTTGCTGCACGGCTTGGCTGCGCACGCTTGGGGCTGCATTTTTCACTCATTGACGATGAAATCACCGCCCTTGCCAAGCGCCACCGCCTGCCCATCAGCGCATGGACGGTGAACGATACCAAAGAAGCGGTACGCCTGATGGCGCTTGGCATTGACACCATCATCAGCGATGTGCCAGACGTCATGCTTGCGCTTGGTAGCACACCTTCTCATTCATGCCAAATTCTTTGAGTTTTGGCAACTTTCATCACTTTTAGCGATACCAACCAACAAGGCTTGAACACGCTGTCAATTTTTGTTACATTGACAGAACGTTTTTGTCTTTGCGAAATCCGTGCAATTTTTTAGGCAGACTTGGAATGATTTTTTAAGCCGTGCAACCATAAAATAAACACACGTTTACCAAAATACGCTGGCAACATCGCAAGGTTTTATCAACTTTTTAAGATAAGCGCAAATAAATCATTGAGCTTGACCGCCAAACACACAGCCAAAAAATTAGCGTAAAGCCACGAAAATAAACGCACTTTAGGCAATAAACCCGTATTTTTATCACACTGTCAGATGATTTAAGTAAATTTATTAAATACATTTGGCGCAAAAAATTTACAATTTAATCCGTGAATAATTGTTCACTTTTTTAACGTTTTAGGCTACAATAGTACCGATTTATCAAGCCAGTTTTGGCTATTTACCATCTACACACGAGAATTGTTATGAGTGTTGAGAGAAATCCTGAAGCCTTTGAAAACGCACCCATCAACTGGGTTCCTGCCATTGTGCTGCTGTCCACGCCGCTTTTGGCATTGGTGCTAGTGCCTTGGTATCTGTGGTCGCATGGTGCAAATCCTGCCACTTGGACAGCTTTTGCCATTTTTATGGCGTGGACTGGTCTTTCCATCACCGCAGGCTATCACCGCCTATGGTCGCATAAAGCCTATGACGCACACCCTGTTGTCAAATACGTCTTGCTTTTTGGCGCAACGCTTGCCGTGCAAAGCTCTGTCTTTGACTGGTGTTCTGGACACCGCTCACACCATCGCCACGTTGATGATGAATATGACGATCCGTACTCATCACGTCGTGGTTTTTGGTTCAGCCATATGCAGTGGATGCTGCGTAAATTCCCAAGCGGTCAATACGATTACAAAAACATTCCCGACCTTAAAAAAGACAAGCTGCTCACTTTCCAGCACAATCACTACGGCTTGTGTGTCGTTGCCAGTAATGCCATCGCACTGACGATTGTCGGATTCATCACTGGCGATATGCTGGGCGCATTCATCATCGTGGGCTTATTGCGCCTTGTTTTGACGCACCATTTCACCTTTTTTATCAATTCTTTGTGCCATATGTTTGGCTCGCGTCCTTATACCGATGAAAACACCGCGCGCGACAACCCAATTTTGGCGATTTTCACTTGGGGTGAAGGTTATCACAACTACCACCACTACTTCCAATACGACTATCGCAATGGCGTAAAATGGTGGCAATACGACCCAACCAAATGGTTCATTTTGGGCTTATCTAAAATCGGACTTGCCAAAGACCTAAAACGTGTGGACGGTTTGACTATCAAACACGCCGAAGTCATCATGCAATTTAAGCGCGCCCAAGCACGCATTGATGGTGGCGAGATGAGCCTAGACGAGCGCTTAGCCGCCTTTAAAGAACGCATCAGCGCCGAATATGAAGCCTTTAGCCAAACGGTGGAAGAATGGCACACACTCAAGGCAAAATCCGTAGAACTAAAACGCACCGAATTTGCCAATCGCCTACACGAAGCGGACGAGCGTCTAAAAGAGCAATTCTCTCTAGTAGAAGCCAAAATCCGTGAACACAGTGAGCGCATTGAGCTGGCTTATGCCCACCTAAAAGGCAAAGCAGCCACTGCCAAATAACGCATTTTGTAGTTTCTCCAAGCCCTTTGCACGCTTTCGCAAAGGGTTTTTCTTATATCAAACTTGCGCCAAATATTTGAATTTGCACCAAATTTATGCCAAGCCTTGTCAGCAAGTGCAAATTATGAATGACGGCTTATAAATTGCACAGCTTAAACCAACTAACAAAGCACAAATTTTAAAACACTTCGCACCGCTTTACTTTTTACCCCAAGCGTGCTAAGTTTGCCAAATTCATCGCTCAATAATTTCACCAATTTAAAAACCATGCGCCATCACATCATCTACACCAAACTTGATGACAGACTGTACCATCATCAAAAGACTTCGCCGCTTGATAATCCACGGCTGGTGCATTTTAATCATGCGCTGGCGGACGCACTTGGCTTTGACGCTGCCGATAAGACACTTGATTGGCAGGCAATCATCGGTGCGGATTTTACCGCCTTTACGCCTGAATTTACACCGCTTGCGATGGTGTATGCAGGGCATCAGTTTGGGCATTGGGCAGGTCAGCTGGGCGATGGGCGTGGCGTACTCTTGACGCAGATTTTGGATAAAAATAACAAACTGACGGATTTGCATTTAAAAGGCGCAGGTCTGACGCCTTTTTCGCGCATGGGCGATGGGCGCGCGATGATTGGCAGCAGCGTGCGAGAATATCTGGGGTCGCACGCCTTAAATGTGCTTGGCGTGCCAAGTTCTAATGCCTTGGGGCTTGTGGTGTCGGACACGCTGATTCGCCGCCATCAAGCCGTGCCAGCCGCCGCCCTACTACGCACGAGCGATTGCCATGTGCGCTTGGGGCATTTTGAATGGATTATGGCATATGCGCCTGATTTATTGCCGACATTTACACAATTTTGTATGGCACATTATTTTGACCCAGACGAACACCACCAAAACGAAATCAACCACCAAAGCGATAGCCATCAAACAAACACCAAGCATCAAAATCCACCCACCATCGAGCAGTTTTTACGCCAAGTGTGCAGACGTACCGCGCGCATGATTGCCGATTGGCAGCTGGTTGGCTTCATTCATGGCGTGATGAACACCGATAATCTGAACATCACAGGCAGCACGCTGGATTTTGGCCCTTTTGCCATGATGGAGCGCTTCACCCCCAGCTGGATTGCCAATCATTCGGACGATTACGGCAGATACACCTACCAAAATCAGCCGCAAATCGGTGCGTGGAATTTACAACTTTGGCTGCGACTTTTTACGTCTTTGGGTGTTCATACGCACACCGTGCAAGCCTGCCTAGATGAGTACGAGCGCACCTTGCGCACGCATTATGAAGCAGGGCTTTGCCAAAAATTGGGCTTGGCGTATGATGATAACGCCATCGCTTTGGCATATGATTTTTTAGATTTATTAAAAAATTATGAGCTGGATTATACCAACAGCTTTCGTGCGCTGATTGCCGTTGCGTATGACAGCACGGACAATTCCACCGACAAATCCGCCCATCTGCATGAGACAAATCTTCTCACCACATTAGAACAAGAAATCGCACGCTTTGGCGCACATGAGCAGCGCACTTGGCAAGCGTGGCGCACTCGTTATCAAAAACACCTACAAACCCACGCCACACAAGCGATTGCCATCATGCAGCGCACAAATCCTGTGTACGTTTTAAGAAATCCTATGGCACAAAATGCCATCATCGCCCTAGAAAATGGCGATACCAGTGAGCTTGAAAGAATTTTTACGCTGCTTAGCACGCCCTTTAATGTACAAGACATCGCCACCGCTGATGACACCACGCCCACGCACCGCCTTGAAATGACGCCTGTCAGTTGTATGTCTTAGGCTAATAAATTTTCATTGAAATTATGTAGAAAACTTAAATAATCAAACAAATTCCAGCCGAGTAAGAATGCCACCCTTGCGGCGAAATTTTTAGATACATTGATGGAATGCACGCAAATCATGCTATAATGTGGGCGTTTTTTGTGCAGCCGTCCATCGTCAAGGGGGTGTTATGGACAGTATGTATCTTTTGATTCCGCTTAGTTTGATGTTGTTCGTGGTGGCGATTTGGGCGATTTGGTATGCGGTGAAATCCAATCAATTTGAAGATTTGGATAATGCACCTGACCAAATTATCCTAGATGACCGCCAAACACGCCGTGAGCAGCTCAAAAACCAATCAACACACCAAACAAACAACCAATCCAACACCCGTCATCTTTAATCTGATTCTTATAAGAATGAGTAAGAACCGCCTTGGTTCATAGTTTCGCGCCTAACATACAAATAAGAAGGTCATTATGTCGTTCGCTTTGATTCTTGCCGCGCTTGGCATGGGATTTTTTGGTTCGCCGCATTGCTTGGGTATGTGTGGCGGTATCGTGGCAGCTTTTGGCATTTCTATGCAGCACCTAAGCCCTGCCAAAAGGCGAATGCTGATTGCCACTTATCACATCGGCAGGCTGACAAGCTACGCTGTGCTTGGGCTGATTGCCACCATTTTTGGCAGTCAGATTCTAGCGCCATTTTTGACCAATAACGCCTTGCCACGCCTGCTGCTGGGCGGCGCGCTGATTTTTGCAGCACTGCTCATGCTGGGCGCTCCATTTTTAAATCGCCTTGAAAAATTAGGCTTGCGTTTGTGGCAAGCACTCTCACCTTTGCGTGCCAAAGTTTTACCGATTGACAATCTTGCTAAAGCCTTTGGCGCGGGCGTCCTGTGGGGATTTTTGCCGTGCGGTTTGGTGTATGGTGCGCTTGTGATGGCGGTGAGTTTGTCCGCCACTGACACCATGAATGGCGCACTGTTTATGGTATTTTTTGGCATTGGTACGCTGCCGATGTTACTTGCCACAAGCAGCATGGTGGCGTGGCTGCAGCAGCGCATTGCCAAATTTAATTTGCGCAAATTCAGCGGTGCTTTAATGCTTGTTTCTGGGCTGGCGGTGGCTTTTTCGCCCAGCATTATGCACGCTTTGCACGGTGGTTCGCATGGAAATCACGGCAATCACAGCTCACACGACCACACCGCCCATCATACGCACAACGAACACAGCTCACATAATCACAGCGAACATAAACACAGCTCACATAATCACAGCGAACACGGTTCGGAACACGAAAGCCATCAAAGCCACCCAGCGCATAATCATTCTGCCGCACACAACCAAACCAACGAAACGCACAGCCATCATTAAATTTGGTAAATTTTAAATCCAAATCCATTTTAAAATCATTCACCCAAACAAAAAAACGACAACCTAAAAAGTTGTCGTTTTTTATCAAAATAGTTTTAATTTGAGCTTAAAGACGGTTTGGGCAACTACTTTCAAATAATTTCACCAAACCATTTCACGCCCAAATTTAGCCGCCATCACAAGATGCCGTAAGACACCAAAGCGTTCGCCACTTGTACAAAGCCAGCCACGTTTGCGCCTGTCATATAGTCCACCGCGCCTTGGGTTGTGCCGTATTTTTCACCAGCCGCTTTGGCGTTGTCGTGGATATTTTTCATGATGTTTTGTAGTTTTACATCAAGCTCTTCAAAGCTCTTGTACTGGCGCACAGAGTTTTGACTCATTTCAAGACCAGACACCGCAACGCCGCCTGCGTTGGCAGCTTTGCCCGGCGCATAAGCAACACCGCCAGCACGCACCACGTCAATCGCTTCGGCAGTCAGCGGCATATTTGCGCCTTCAGCCACATATTTTACGCCATGTTTTACCAATGCTTTGGCGTTTTCAGCGTCCACTTCGTTTTGAGTGGCGCAAGGCAAAGCAACGTCTGCGTCAAACTGCCATGGCTTTTCGCCCGCCAGCCATTCGCCACCAAATTCCGCCACATAATCCGCCAAGGCTTTGCCGTTTGCTTTATGGTTTTTCACCCAGTTGATTTTTTCTTGGGTAAAGCCTGCTTTGTCCACCAGCGTGCCTTTTGAGTCAGAGAAAGTGATGACTTTACCGCCAAGCTGCATGGCTTTTTCGGCGGCGTATTGCGCCACGTTACCTGCACCTGACACCAGTACGGTTTTGCCTTGCAGGCTGTCGTTATTCACTTTTAGCATATTGTCAAGGAAATACACCAAGCCATAGCCAGTCGCTTCGGTGCGAATCAATGAACCGCCATGACCCACGCCCTTGCCAGTCAAAACGCCTTCAAATTCACGCGTTAGGTTTTTGTACATGGCGAACATATAGTTCACTTCACGACCGCCCACACCAATGTCGCCTGCTGGTACGTCCATGTCTTTGCCAACGTTTTTGTGCAATTCACGCATGAACGCATAGCAAAAACGGCGGATTTCAGCTTCTGATTTGCCTTTTGGATCAAAGTCTGAGCCGCCTTTTGCGCCGCCCATCGGCAAGCCAGTCAAGGCGTTTTTGAAAATTTGCTCAAAACCCAAAAATTTTAGCGTGCCTTCAGTTACGGTTGGGTGAAAGCGGATACCGCCTTTGTATGGGCCGATGGCGTTGCTAAATTGTACACGCCAGCCGCGGTTTACTTGCACTTCGCCCTTGTCGTTTTCCCAGTTCACACGGAATGAGATGATACGGTCAGGCTCGCACAGACGCTCAAAAACTTTAAATTCTTCGTATTTTGGATTGTCCGCATACACCTTACCAATGGTCATCGCCACTTCTTCTACCGCTTGAATGAATTCAGGCTGATGTGCGTAGTTTTGTTGAACTTTTTCAATGGCTGACTGAATGGTCATGTCGTATCTCCTACGTTGGGCTTGGCAAGGCAAGCGTGATTAAAAAGCACTGGGTGCGGTTTTGATGATTTATATCATAAATGCTGATATGTTCATAAGCAAACGCAATATACTAAGATTTCCAACAAAATTCAAGCATTGCAATTACGTTTATCATGATAAATCAGCGGATATTTATTAGATTTTCTTATGGCAAGCCCATAAAATATGATAAATAAATTTTGTGAATTTTCAACATATCGCAAATTTATACTCAAATCATTTGCTTTATGATAAAAGACGATTTTCAATATCAAGCGAAATTCAAAACATTAAAAAACCTTGCAACATCACATTGCAAGGTTTTTATCATGAAATCAATCAATTGGCGGTGTGTAAGTGCCGTTTTTGATGTCGTCTTTGATGCGCTCAGCTTCGCTTAATACTTGCGCCAAAAGGTTTTGCACGTTTTCAAGCGTTGCCACAGGGCTAAGCAGCGTCATTTTCAAAGACTGCACATCGCCATATTCTGGACTGTTCACACGCGTTACGCCAATGTTCGCTTCACCACGTGCAAACAGCTCGTCCGCCACGTTTTGGTTTAGGCTGTCAATCAGCTCGCTTGGATAGCCTTTTGGCACAACACGGAACAGCACAGACGCAAATTGCGGACGAATCAGCATTTCTAGCGCATCGGTGTTATCAATGTAGCTTGCCACTTCTTTGGATAAATCCACGCCATGATCAATCATTGAGCCGTACAGCGTCTCGCCCAGTGCTTCCACCGTGAACCACAGTTTTAGCGCGTCAAAGCGACGCGTGGTTTGTAGTGATTTTGACACCAAATTTGGCACGCCATGCTCTTCGTCATAAGCAGAGTTCAGATACTCGGCTTCATAGTGCATAAAGCGATAATTTGCTTCGTCTTTAAGCAAGAACGCACCGCACGAAATGCTTTGGAAATAATGCTTATGAAAATCCAGCGTTACCGAATCGGTCAGCTCAATGCCGTCCAGCAAATCACGGTATTTGTTAGACAAAAGCAGCGCACCGCCCCACGCCGCATCAACGTGCAGCCATGCGCCATAGCGATTGGTGATTTCACGAATGGTTTTTAGATCGTCAATCGCGCCTGCGTCAGTCGTGCCAGCGGTTGCCACCACGCACGCTGCGATGTTACCTTGTGCGTGCAAATCCGCCATGATGGTTTCAAGCGCTGCTGTGTCCATTTGCGCATTGGCATTACAAGGCACGGCAATCACAGACGCAAAACCCATGCCCATCATCGCCATGTTTTTTTGTACGCTAAAGTGGGCGTTTTCTGAACACAGCACTTTTACTTTTTGCATGGCTTCGTTTGGAATGCCGAATTTTTGTACCGACCACGGCTCGCCTTGTGCGTCTTTAAAGTTCTTGGCAATGCACCAATCACGCGCAAGCAAAACGCCCATCAAGTTTGACTGCGTACCGCCCGATGTGAACACGCCAGCAGTACCTGCGCCATAGCCGACCTTTTGACGCAGCCAATCAATCAGCTGCACTTCCATCAGTGAGCCTGCTGGCGACTGATCCCACGAATCCATAGATTGGTTGGTGGCGTTGATGTACACTTCAGCGATTTGACTGGTTACAAGCGTTGGGCAATGCAAATGCGCCAATGAATGCGGATGGTGTACTTTTAGGCTTTTATTCAAAAACAGCTCGGTCATGCGCTCAAGCGACTTATCCAGCCCCATACCTTCTTTTGATGGCAAAAAGTTGATGGCACTTTTTAGTTCACGAATGCTGCCGCCTGTGTACATATGCTCATTTTTTAGCCAAGCAGACACCGCTTTGGTTGCTGCTGCCATCGCGTTTTCGTAGTCGGTGATGGAGTTAGAATCGTTACACAATAAGGCTTGTTTGTGTTTTGCAAAATCCGTCATGATTTTTCCTTTTGCAAAAATATCAAAAATTAAGTTGCTGCGTGCTAATGTGGCATTTGGCGTGTTCGATTGACATATTGGATTGGCATGTTTAATGAAATTGTCCGTCAACTTAAAATTTTGGCTGGCAAATTTCATACGCCATATGCGTAAGTCATCAAGTCAAATTATCAAATTAATTTGCTAAACCAAGTTGTCAAACCAAGTTGTCAAACCAAGTTGTTACAAATTGCCAGACCAAACACCGCACGCTTCATCATATAAAAACAAAACCAAATCACACGCTTGGCAAAAGACCAAAATTTCAAAGCCTTTTGCCAAGTTTGGTGTGATTTGGCCGTCAGATTAACCGCGTACTTTTTGTAGTGCGTCAATCACTGATTGCTTAAAGCGTGCCACCACTTCCACACACTCTTCATGCGTGATGGTGATTGGGCAAAGAATGCGTACCACCGTGCCGCCACGTCCGCCACGTTCAAGCAGCAGTTTGTTATTAAAGCAAGCGGTTTGAATGGCGGCAGCAAGCTCGCTGTCGGCAGGATACGAGCCCATGTGGTCGGCAGGCTTGCGCTCGTCCACAATCTCAATGCCATTCATCAAGCCGCGTCCACGCACATGACCGATACAGCCAAATTCTGCTTGCAGTTTTTGTACTTCACTGCGCAAAAACTCGCCTTGTACGCGTGCGTTTTCCTCCAAATTCTTATCACGGATTTCTTCTAAAACTTTTAGGCCTGCCGCCATCGCCAGCTGGTTGCCACGGAATGTGCCTGTGTGTCCTGCTGGTGCCCATGCGTCAAATTTCTTGTTAATCGCCAGTACGCACAGTGGCAAGCCGCCGCCCACCGCCTTACTCATCACCACCACGTCAGGAACGATGCCTGCGTGTTCAAAGGCGAACATCTTGCCAGAGCGTGCAAAACCTGCTTGCACTTCGTCCAAAATCAGTACGATGTCATGCTTGGCGGTTACTTCACGGATTTTTTGCAGCCACTTGGCAGGCGCAGGCACGACACCGCCTTCACCTTGAATGGCTTCTAGAATCACAGCAGCAGGCTTCACCACGCCGCTTTCTACGTCTTCAATGAAGTTTTCAAAATAATAAGTCAGCGCATCTACGCCTGCTTCACCGCCCAAACCCAGCGGGCAGCGGTATTCGTGCGGATATGGCAAAAATTGCACGCCCGGCATCAGATTGCCCACTTTTTCTTTGGCGGACAAGTTACCCGTCATCGCAAGCGAGCCGTGCGTCATGCCGTGATAACCTCCAGAAAACGCAATCACATTATCACGCCCTGTGTAGGTTTTGGCAAGTTTGATTGCTGCTTCGGTGCCGTCTGCGCCAGTTGGGCCGCAGAACTGTAGTACGAAATTTTCTGGGAAAAAGCCAAGCAAAGCTTCAGTAAATGCGTCTTTGACAGGCGTGGTGATGTCAAGCGTGTGCAGCGGCAGGCCACTGTCTAGCACATCACGCAATGCTTCAAAAACTGCTGGGTGATTATGCCCCAAAGCCAAAGTGCCAGCACCTGCCAAGCAGTCCAGATATTGATTACCTTCAACGTCCGTCACCCAAATGCCATTGGCTTTGGCGATTGCTAGCGGAAGTTTGCGCGGATAACTGCGGACATTTGACTCCATCGCGTCTTGGCGATTTAGGTAGTAGTCGTTTGAAGTTTGGGCAGGTGTAACAGGAGTAACGCTCATATTCAATTACCATCTTGAAATAAGGGTTGAAAGAACAAACCACAAAACCCGAACCTTATGAATGCAAATCTGAGATTTGGCGCAGGTTCTGAAAAGTTTGGCGAAATAAACACGTTTAACGTGCGAAAGTTTTACAAATCATTAAAAAATCAGCGATGATTTGTACGGCAAGGCTTTTTGGGGTTGTGGGCATGATGGCTTATTTTTTAAGGGCAAAAGTTAAGTTTATCTAAAAATTATTTTTTAAAATATTCTTAGAAAATCGCCTAAAAAATCATCTGCCAAGCTACATCACAAAACTTGCTTTTGCAAAATAGCGCCGCCACATTCCATAAAAGGTGGCAAATTATAACACGCTTAGAAATTTTGTCCACGACTTTTTGCGGTTTTTTACCAAAGACCAGCAAACACATTTAAAAAATCAATAAAATCGCCCGCTTTCACACAATTTACTTTAACAATATCCGCTCGCCAAGCATTTTGCAAATTTGGCACGGTTGATTAATAAAACGCATCATTATTAAGTTTTGATAAATAATAAGATGGCAAATGCTCTTAATTTAAATATGCAGCAATTTTCAAAAACTGATAATTTTAAAACACGGCAATTTTAAACCCAATAAAAAACACCGCCATCATAAAGACGGCAGTGTTTTTTGAATACTTAAATCAGAATTCAAACTTGGACAAGCGGCTTAAGCCAGTTGTGCCACGCTGATTTTGTCTGATTTTTCGGTGTATTCGCTCATTTGGTCGAAGTTTAGGTAGTTATAAACTTCAGCCTTCATGTTGTCCAGCTTGCCAGCGTATTGCATATATTCTTCTACGGTTGGCAGCTTACCAAGCACTGATGCAACCGAAGCCAGCTCTGCTGACGCTAGGTATACGTTCGCACCTTGACCTAGGCGGTTCGGGAAGTTACGCGTAGACGTAGACACCGCCGTAGATTTTGGTGCAATGCGTGCTTGGTTACCCATGCACAGTGAGCAGCCCGGCATTTCGGTACGCGCGCCTGCTTGGGCATAAGTGTTGTAGTAACCTTCGTCCATCAGTTGACGCTCGTCCATCTTGGTTGGTGGTGCAATCCATAGACGAGTGGTTAAGCTGCCTGCTGGTACTTCTGCAAGTAGCTTACCTGCGGCACGGAAATGACCGATGTTTGTCATACAAGAACCAATGAACACTTCATCAATCTTATCGCCTGCCACGTCAGACAATAGCTTGGCATCGTCTGGGTCGTTCGGGCAGCATAGGATTGGCTCTTTAATTTCAGACAAATCAATCTCATACACTTTGGTGTATTCTGCGTCTGCGTCTGCTTTTAGTAGGCTTGGGTTGTCCAGCCATTTTTGCATATTTTCGGCGCGGCGTGCCAGGGTACGAGCGTCGCCATAACCCTCGCTAATCATCCACTTAAGCATAACGATGTTTGAACGCAGGTATTCTGCCACTTTTTCTTCTGAAACGGTAATCGCACAGCCAGCTGCACTACGCTCAGCAGATGCGTCAGACAATTCAAACGCTTGCTCAACGGTCAAATCATCTTCCATCTCGGTCAAATCAATCTCAAGGATACGACCTGAGAAAATGTTTTTCTTACCTTTTTTCTCAACGGTCAAATCGCCTTCTTTGATGGCATAGTAAGGAATGGCGTGTACCAAATCACGCAAGGTGATGCCCGGCTGCATTTTACCTTTGAATTTCACAAGCACCGATTCTGGCATATCAAGCGGCATTACGCCAGTTGCTGCAGCGAACGCTACAAGACCAGAACCTGCTGGGAATGAGATACCGATTGGGAAGCGAGTGTGTGAATCGCCGCCAGTACCTACGGTGTCAGGCAGTAGCATACGGTTTAGCCATGAGTGGATTACGCCATCGCCCGGACGCAGCGATACACCGCCACGATTCATGATGAAATCAGGCAAGGTGTGATGCGTTACCACGTCAATTGGCTTTGGATAAGCGGCAGTGTGGCAGAACGACTGCATTACTAGGTCAGATGAGAAACCTAGGCACGCCAAGTCTTTTAGCTCATCACGAGTCATTGGGCCTGTGGTGTCTTGAGAACCAACAGTCGTCATCTTAGGCTCGCAGTAAGTACCCGGACGGATACCCTGACCTTCTGGCAAGCCACACGCACGACCCACCATTTTTTGCGCCAAAGTAAAGCCCTTGCCAGTGTCAGCAGGCTGCTCTGGCTTGCGGAACAACTCAGAAGCTGGCAAGCCTAGAGCTTCGCGCGCTTTGCCAGTTAGGCTGCGGCCAATGATTAGGTTGATACGGCCGCCAGCACGCACTTCGTCTAGCAATACTGGTGTTTTTAGCTTAGATTCTGCGATTTGCGCACCGTTTTTAAATGCGGTAACGGTAGCAGTTGCATGGTCGATTTTTAGGGTAACTTCATCGCCCATATTCATGTCAGACACATCAATCTCAACTGGCAATGCGCCTGCGTCTTCCATGGTGTTAAAGAAAATCGGAGCGATTTTACCGCCTAGACACACGCCGCCGTCTTTTTTGTTTGGAATGTGCGGGATTTCATCACCAAAGAACCACAGCACTGAGTTGGTGGCTGATTTACGGCTAGAACCTGTACCCACAACGTCGCCCACATAGGCAACTGGATTGCCCTTAGCGATAAGCTCTTTGATTTGGCTTAGCGGGCCAACTTCGCCATTTTTCTCTGGGCGAATGCCATCACGCTCATTTTTTAGCATGGCGTTGGCGTGTAGTGGAATGTCAGGACGGCTCCATGCGTCTTGTGCTGGCGACAAATCGTCCGTGTTAGTCTCACCTGTTACTTTAAAGACGGTGATTTTAATCTCTTCTGGTACGTCTGGACGGCTGGTGAACCACTCAGCGTCTGCCCATGATTGTAGAACTGCTTTAGCGTTTTCGTTGCCAGCTTTGGCTTTTTCTTCTACATCGTGGAATGCGTCAAATACCAGCAAAGTTTTCTTCAGCGCTTCAGCCGCCAAGCCGCCAAGCTCTGCATTGTCCAAAAGCTCAATAAGCGGCGCAACGTTATAGCCGCCAAGCATGGTGCCAAGCAAGTACACCGCGCGCTCTTTACTTACCAATGGTGAGCTTGCTTCGCCTTGGGCGATGGCGTTTAGGAATGCAGCTTTTACATAAGCAGCTTGGTCAACACCCGCTGGCACACGATTTTCAAGCAAATCTACCAAATAATCTTCTTCGCCTGCTGGTGGATTTTTTAGCAAATTCACCAATTCAGCCGTTTGCGCATCGGTCAGTGGCTGTGGTGGCACGCCTAGGGCTTCACGCTCAGCAACGTGTTTGCGGTATTCAGTTAGCATATCTGACATAGCATTTTCCTTATTTTGTGATGACATTTGGTCGTAAGTGCTTGATATATTGATAAATTCACTTTAAAAATATCCAAGTGCCTAGACAGTTACTTCTTGCAAGTCCTATCATACCCTAAAATTTTGCCAAGTTCAAAAATTTACTGCTTGATAGTCAATATTTTTTAAAAAAATGATGTTATCAAACTTTGTAAATGATAACCGCTCACAATTACATCGCCAATCCCAGCAATCGTACGGCTTTTATGCTACTGCTTTGGGGTTAGTGTGAGAATTTTTGTGCGTAAATCCGCCATTTTTGCCTTGAAATCATACCTTTTTTGCCCAATTTAGCGTACAATATGCGTGAAAGTTTTATCGCAAATTTGCGCTGATTATGGCGTGAAATTGCAGCTTTACAGATTTAAACCCAATCAAAATAAGAGATTGTAATGACCGTCCAAACCTTTACTCCAGAAGCTCGCCCTGCCCCAAAAAAAGCCGTACAAGGCGAGAAATTGCGCGGCTACGACAAGGTGGCACGCATTCCTATTAAAGTCATTCCAACGCTAGAAACTCCAAAAAAACCTGACTGGATTCGTGTCAAGCTGTCAAGTCCAGCGGAAGTTGAGCGCATCAAATCCACCTTGCGCAAACAAAAACTTTACACCGTGTGCGAAGAAGCCGCCTGCCCAAACTTGCCGCAATGCTTTGCAGATGGCACGGCAACTTTTATGATTATGGGCGATATTTGCACACGCCGCTGCCCGTTTTGTGAAGTGGCGCACGGCAGACCAAATCCGCTGGATAAAGACGAGCCACGCCACACCGCCGAGACCATTCTTGGCATGGGTCTAAAATATGCCGTGATTACATCGGTAGACCGTGACGATTTAAAAGACGGCGGTGCGGGGCATTTTGTGGAAGTGATTAACGAATCTAAAAAACTTAGCCCAAATTGCTTGATTGAAATTTTGGTGCCTGATTTTCGTGGGCGTGAGCAAATTGCGCTGGATTTATTGACCGAAACTGCGCCAGACGTATTCAACCACAACATTGAAACCGTGCCACGCTTATACAAGGCTTTCCGTCCCGGCTCTGATTATGCGCACTCTTTACAGCTGCTCAAAGACTACAAAGCGCGCCGCCCAGACGTGGCAACCAAGTGCGGCTTTATGGTAGGACTTGGCGAAACCGAAGAAGAGGTTTACGCCCTGTTGGACGACCTAAAAGCGCACGACGTGGACATCGTAACCATCGGTCAGTACCTTGCGCCAAGTAAAAACCACGCACCGATTGACCGCTACGTTCACCCTGATGAATTTGCGCGCTACACCGAATACGGCAAAAAATTGGGCTTTTTTAACATTTGGGCAAACCCAATGGTGCGCTCAAGCTACTTTGCCGACCGTCAATATTATGGCGAAGATTGCCCACCGCCAAGCCGCTCACCAAAAGCGCTTGCCGAAGAAAAACTTGCCAAAGTCGAAGCGGGCGAGAAAGGTGGGTGTTTTTAATACAGCATTGGGCAAGGCAGGTTTTTATAACTTGCCTTATCTTTATTTATAAATAGCAATCAAAAATAAAGGTTTTTTCTGTCAATGTTGCCATACTCACACAAAAGACACTTGACTTAACAACCTACAAACCCACCAGCCCAAACACACAAACCATGACCCAACCAATCCTATCCAGCAATGGCGTTCACCGCCTGCACCACACGTTTTATACGCCAAAAGACAGCGTCAAAGCCACGCTGCTCATCGTGCATGGTATGTGCGAGCATAGCGGACGTTATGAAAAATTTGCCAAATTTTTGGCGGATAATGGCATTTTGGTCGCTACTTATGATCAGCTGGGGCATGGGCGCACGGTCAAGGACAAGTACGAGCTGGGTTTTATTGACGAAAAACACCCCGTGCAAGCGCTGTGCAAGGACGTCATCATCATGGCGGATAAACTCAAAGAGCTTGCGCCAGACGTGCCGCATTTTATCATGGGACATTCGATGGGCTCTTTTGTGGTGCGCACGGTTTTGACGCACCATGCCAGCCGTTTTGATGGCGCAATTTTAATGGGAACGGCAGACAGCACCAACCTGCTTGGCAAACTTGCCACGCCTGCGCTAAGCCTGCTTAATCGCCTATCACCAAAAGCGCATAACCAAACCATCGCTGCTTTACTAAACGACAGCCTGCTTGGGCAACTGCGCTCGCCTATTTCGCCATCGCCTTTTGCTTGGCTTGCTGAAAATACTGACGCCATCAAAGCCTTTGAAGCCGATGCTTTGTGCGGTTTCACCTTTAGCAATAACGGCTTTTTTACGCTTAGTGCTTTGATGAAAAAAGCCTGCGATGACGGCTGGTTTGCGCACTTTCCAGCAAACTTTGGCGTGCTGCTCATCAGCGGTAAAGACGACCCTGTGGGCAACATGGGGCAAGACATTCCACACCTGCACGACAAACTGCTCGCCAAAACTAAAGCCCATATCCAAAGCCATCTGTACGTCAATATGCGCCATGAAATTTTGCAAGAAACCAATCACGCACAAGTGTTTAACGATGTGCTAAAATGGCTCAATGCACACATTGAACGTACGCACATCAAATAATCTGCACGCCTTCACGATTTTGTGATTAGGTTTTGCGATTTGGTTTTCTGATGAAATTTCGCTTTAGTTTGGTTTTATCAATCATAAAGTTTGGCGGCAAATGCGCACAAACTACGCACAAAGCACAAAAATGCGGTATAATGGCGTAATTCTACGCAAACTTCGCCTGACGCTGCCTTTGGTGCAGCTGGCAAGTTTACAACCCATTTCATTCATCAATTTAAGGAATTTTCATGTCTTTACAAACCATCATTGAACAAGCCTTTGACAACCGTGCCAACTTTGGAGCGGCTGATTGCCCAAGCGATGTGCGTGCGGCAGTTGAAGAAGTATTGGCAAGTCTTGACAACGGCTCATTGCGTGTTGCCGAAAAAATTGACGGTGAATGGGTGGTTCATCAATGGGTGAAAAAAGCCGTACTTTTGTCATTTAAAATCAATGACAACCGCCCAATGGACGGCGGTGAAGACGCACGCTTCTTTGACAAAGTAGACACCAAATTCGCAGGCTGGTCTGAAGAAGATTTTAAAGCCGCTGGCGTGCGTGTTGTACCGCCTGCCGTTGCTCGTAAAGGCTCATTCATCGCCAAAAACGTGGTGCTGATGCCATCTTATACCAACATCGGTGCGTACGTTGATGAAGGCACAATGGTGGACACTTGGGCGACCGTTGGCTCGTGCGCCCAAATCGGTAAAAACGTTCACCTGTCAGGCGGCGTGGGCATTGGTGGCGTGCTAGAGCCACTACAAGCCAACCCAACCATCATTGAAGACAACTGCTTTATCGGTGCGCGCTCAGAAATCGTAGAAGGCGTGATTGTAGAAGAAGGCTCGGTCATCTCAATGGGCGTGTACATCGGTCAATCTACCAAAATCTACGACCGTGAAACAGGCGAAATCCACTACGGCCGCGTGCCAGCAGGCTCGGTGGTTGTACCGGGTAACTTGCCGTCAAAATGCGGCAAATACAGCCTATACGCTGCCATCATTGTGAAAAAAGTGGACGCACAAACTCGTGCCAAAACCAGCCTAAACGATCTGTTGCGTGATGACTGATTATTAGGCGATACGCTTAAAAATACACAAAACTCAGCTTCTTTTGGGGCTGAGTTTTTGTTTTGGGCTGGCGGTTTTTGGCTGATTTATGATTGGAATATTAAATTGGCTGGAAATGATGGGTTGATGGCTGCTTTGATTGAATTTGGCTGAATTGAATTTCGTTGAGCTAAATTTATCTTAACTGAATTTGACCAGCAAACGATAAATGCAACTTAACACCAAACCAAATTCAACCCTGAAATTTGCACTACTTATGCATTTGCACTACAATACGCACAAACACACAACCAACACCGATTTCATGTCTTATCACGCCCCATCAAAACCCACCAAAAAACCTGCCCGTCCGTGGTGGGTAACTGCTTTGATTTTTGCGATTGCACTGCACCTTGTGGTGTTTGCTACCATTTATTTTAGTCAATCTAGCAGCTCAAATACTGCTGCAAACCATACCACCAAACCCGCTGAACCTGTGGTACAGCCCATCGTCCAGCCGGAAAATGTGCCGCTGATGACGCTTGATGACAGCGCAGAGCGAGCCGAAAATTCAGACGAAACGGCAGACGCTGAAGGCAATAATGCCAGCGGTGAGAATGATGATGGCGACACAGCAAGCGATAAAGCGGACGATAAGACAGATAAAGATGCGCAATCGGTCATCGTCTTACAGCGAGAAACCGCCCCTGCCAGTACAAACGCCAGCGCAAATCCCAACATAAGCCAGCGCCCAGCGGTAAACACACCGCCTGCGCCAAGCAATCATGCGCCTGCGCCTGTTTACGCACCTGCGCCTGCGCCCATCAGCGCTGAACAAGCCGCCGCATTGGCTGCCGAATCAGAAGCCATCGCCATTGATGAAGCCCTATCCGAGCAAATCCAGCAAGTGCGCCGCCTAAATGACCATAAGCTCAAAGACGAGCTAAAAAGCCGTGCGGACACAGAAAAAGCCCCAGCTGACACGCCCACACCGCCTACGCTCACTCGCCCTGACAACAGCGCACCACGCAGCAATCCGCTTTCTGTCAATCCAGCCGAGCCAGCGGACAGCGCAAATCACGATGAATGACGAAAATCGCAATGCGCCACATGGTCATTCACCATGCCGCACGCCTGCATGAACGCATAGCACGTTGTCGCGCCGACAAATTTAATGCCGTCCTTTTTGAGCTGCTTTGCCAGTGCTGCACTGGCAGGCGTTTGCGCAGGCACATCCTTTTCTGACGGTGGGCAATTATCCACAGGCGCGCGCCCTTGGGCTGTGCGCACCACTCTCCACAAATACTCACCAAAATCTTCACACGCACTGATGGCAAGATACGCCTTGGCGTTATTGATGATGGCTTCAATCTTGCCACGGTGGCGAATGATGCTGGCGTCTTGTAAAAGCTCTGCCACCTTTTCATCGTCAAACGTGGCAATGATTTGCGGTTCAAAATCAGCAAACGCACGATAATACGCTTCACGCCGCCGCAAAATGGTAATCCAGCTTAAGCCCGCCTGCATACTTTCAAGGCACAGCAGCGCAAAAAGTCGCTTGCCGTCATATTCAGGCTTGCCCCACTCGGTGTCGTGATACGCCTGATACAAAGGGTCATCGCCGCACCAAGCACAGCGCACAGGTTTATCAAAAGGCGAAACAGTGGTGAGATTTGACATGGTTTTTACCGAATGATTGTGAAATTGGTAAATTGTGGCAAATTAAAAGTTGCGGTAAGTTATGGCAGTTTTTATCAATCAAAACTTGCCACAATGTAAGAATAATCAAACCTTGCCGCAATTTCAAGCAAAACACAGCTTCAAACAAAACACAGCTTCAAGCAAGCCAGAGTTTCAAGCAAAAAACCGCCACAAAACACCGCCAACTTTCAAAAACCACGCCCCACCTTTACCCCTGCCGTGCTTTTTGTTATGATGGCAAAGAAATTACCCATACAATTAAATGACATCAACTTTGGAGCGACCATGATTCAAGAACTTCATATCACCGATTTCACCCCAAGCGCCGATAAGACCATCTGGGACGTACGCGACGCCAGCAGTTACCAAGAAGGACACATCGCCCACGCTCAAAATCAGCCGCTAGACAGTATCAATGCCGAACTTTTGGCACAAACCACAGGCGACATCTATGTGCTGTGCGGTGGCGGCACCAAGGCAGGCAAAGCGTGCGCACTGCTAGAAACGCTTGACCCAACACGCAAAATCATTCACCTGACAGGCGGCACACGCGGCGCAAAAGCGGCAGGCATGACTATCATCAGCGAATGATTCGCAAATTTAACCCAATTTTTTAACCAATTTTTCATCAATAAAGCAAAAATCGGCTGATAACGATAAGTTTTTGGCTGATTTTTGCTTTTTTATCATCACTCGCAATAAAATTTTCCCATGCAGTGCAATCCACCGAACAAAATTTATC
>NZ_MUXU01000057.1 GCF_002014985.1 Moraxella caviae
CCCCTAGCGCAAACTAGGGGGCAGTGTTCATTCGCAAGGAAAAACAAATGAACCGTACCATCATATCAAAAAAGGGCGAGATAAGCAACGCCTTTTCCCGCCCACGCACCGACCACGCCGCCCAAGACGCCATGTTGGCGGAATTTGTGCGTGGCGGCGGTAAAATCACCGTGTATGATGCGCCTGATGTGCGTAAAAAACCGACAAAACGTGTGGAAAAGCCTGCCAAAAAACCGCCCAAAAAGAGCGAGCGCAAGCTCAGCCAGCACGATAAAAAGCTGCTCAAATGGGTGGAATACATGCGCAAAAGACCCGTACACCGAAGCCTGCTGCCCAAGCTTTTCGGCATTGGTAACAGCAAATGCGTGATGACAAATAACATTCACAAAGTGGCGATGGTATTTAACGCCAAAGTGGTAAAACGCCACGCCAACGCAGCAGAAGCCAAGCTGTACGGTGAGGGCTATGTGTATTTTATCGGGGGCGATGATGAATAGCCAATGTGAGCGCATTTTAAAACGGCTGGAGCAAGGCTAGCGGCTGTCTGTTCGCCAAATCATTGGGCGTATGTGGATACTAGACCCACGCAAGCGCATCAGCGAACTGCGAGAGCGTGGACACGACATCAAAGACGAAAAGCCGTTATAAGGTGTATTTTTTATGAGTAATTTTATTCCAAACAGCTTTCAAGTGCCGAATGCCTTCGTTGATGAAATGCTGGATAAGATAAGCGGCAACGCTTGCAAGGTTTACCTGCTCATCGTGCGCAAAACACGCGGCTGGAACAAAGAAGCTGACCGTATCAGTTACAGCCAAATTCAAAGAGCGGCAGGTATCGCCCGCGCCACAGTTTCAGGCGCACTTGACGAGTTAGAAGCACACGGTTTAATCAAGGTAAAACACGGTGGCGAAAAATCTGCCAATGAATACAGTTTGAACGACGATTTTAGCGGTTCAAAAATTGAACCAGTCAAAAACTGTACTAGTTCAAAAAATGCACCAGCTGGTTCAAAAATTGAACCAAAACCTAGTTCAAAAATTGAACACACAGAAATACATAATACAAAAACAACTTATACAAAAAACAAGAGTGAGTATGTACATACGCACCAAAATCTTGAAAATCCGAAAGACTTACAATCGGACGAACAGGCTGGTAAAACTTCATCAGCCAAAAAATCAAACGCAGATAAAAAATTCAAAAAATACCTAACCGCTGATGATTTGGTAAATCTTACTTTGTCGGACTGTAAATTTTCAGACGATGATTTAAGAAATTATCCGAACCTTGGCGAATGGATTTTTGTGGGTATGGATAGCCAAATCGCAAGCGATTACCTAGCACAGCGAAGCAAGGGATTAACCTTGACCGCTTTAAAAATGACCGTAAGACAGGCAAGCATTGCGGGCTTAACACTTTGCCAAGCCCTTGAAGTTTGTATTACCACAGGAAAGGGCTGGGATACTTTTAACGCCGAATGGTACGCCAATCGCCAAAAACCTTTTACACCACAGCCAAAAAACCGCATGGAAGAATTGCGCCAAATGACGAGCAATGCCGCAACGAATTTTTACGTTGATGATTTGCCACAAGTAGGGTTTTATCATGAGTAACCTTGTCAAAATTACAAGCCCAGAACACCTAACAGCCATCATCAAAGCCATTGTGCCACGCAGTTTTGAAAAAACCTTTGGCGAGCTTAGCACTCACGAAATCGTGGCAGGTTTTATGTTTTGCACAAGTGGGCTTAGTCAAAACGAATTAAACGCAGGCTTGCAGAAAATCACACAGATGGGATATTGCCCTGACCCTGCGATGTTTGCCAAGTGGTGTAAGGGGTTAGAAGGTTTTGATAACACAGACGCAATCGCCGATAGCTACGTTGGCAAAGCAGCCGCCCTTGAAAACATCGAAAAATGGCTGGCAAGCGATGGCAAAACGCAAATCACGGTAGCCGAAAAAACCGCTTATGACGCAAGTTACCGAGCGTGGCAAAACATGGCAAGCCAAGCGGATAAAACCCACGCAAGGCAGGCTTTCAAGGATTTTTACGAAGCGCAAGTGGCAAAACTGGTAGCCGAGCGCAAACCTTGTGAAATTTACATACCGCCAATCGCAATCGCTAGACCAAGCCAAGCACAAACGGTAAACCACGAGCAGGCGATGGCGGAGATGCAAAGAAAAATCGCAAGGGGCTTACATGGTAGAGCTTGATTTACCCTTTCCGCCATCGGTTAATACTTACTGGCGCAAATACGGCAACCGCATAGTGCTATCAAAACAAGCCAAAGAATTTAAGGCAGCCGTAATGAGCCGTAGAGCAGGCAAATTTGGCGATAAGCGCTTAGGGGTATCAATCACCCTACACGCACCCACTAAGCGCAAATACGACCTTGATAACCGCTTAAAAGCATTGTTTGACGCACTACAGACAGCAGGCGTGTTTGATGATGACGAGCAGATAGATTTTATCAACGTGCAGCGTGGCGAGATTAAAAAGGGCGGTGCGTGTGTTGTAAAGATTTGGGAGGTAGCTTGAGCAAAGCAAAAGTTGAGCGTGTGCTAACAGACTATGATGGCAATTCATCGAGCAAGAAAACACATCAGAGGGCAAATTAGATGATAAATATTCAACAAAACAAAGTCAAAGATGAAATGGTGCAAACAGTCAATGCAAGACATTTGCATAAAAATTTAGGCGTTAAAAGCCGTTTTAATGATTGGATAAAAATACGAATTCATGAATATGGTTTTATCCAAAATGTAGATTATATTTTGGTTACTGAAAAAATAGTAACCAAAACTCGAGGTGGTAACCGCAAGGCTACCAATGACTACCACCTAACTTTGGATATGGCAAAAGAGCTAGCGATGGTAGAAAAAACCGAAAAAGGCAGACAAATACGTCGCTATTTTATCGAGTGTGAAAAACGTTTAAATGATGACATTCTATCTATAGGAATGCAGCTTGAGCGAGCATTGCTGGAAAAAGAACATTTAGAACGTGTTCTTAGCAACGCAGGGTATGTTTTAAACAAAGGAGGCAGGCATTTAAAACCTATTTTACTTGCCAAAATTAACAAACTGCAAGATGAGCTACAGCCAAGTCTTCCATTTAAGGAGCATATTAGATGATTTTAGCATATTTGATTTTATTTTTAGTAGTGGTGGTAGGTATCGCTGCCGCTATCCAAGCTGACCCAAAAAACCAATACAAAGACCATGACAACCTATCTTAACCTAACCACAAACCAAACCGCCAAAGTCAACAGCCAAAAAGCCGATGATAACGGCGATGTGTGGGTAGAGATTGATGGGGGAATGCCTGTCAAGAGAAATTGGGACGAGTTTATCAGTGAGTTTAATTGTATGGTAAAGGAGCATTAAATGATTAACACCAAATGGCAACCAAAGCGTGATGACAGCGTCACAGTAACCGTCGTGCATGATGATGACGACAAAGTCACCGTAGCATACGGGCAAACTAAAGCACATTATGACAAACAGCGGTTTTTTGAACTGTTTAAGCCTGCTGACAACAAGCCCAAAGCAGGCGATATTTGGCGTTTTGAGGACGGCGAGGTGTTTGTATTTGCCGTTAATGACGAATG
>NZ_MUXU01000058.1 GCF_002014985.1 Moraxella caviae
TCTGTGTAGACAATGCTATCAGGCTTGATTTTACTTGTGATAATTGGCATTAGTGTATTTGTCTTAGTATCTTTAACAACAACAGTGTAAACTTTATCATTGCGTTTTAATAAACCAAATACAGCAGTCTTGCCAGCTGCACCACGACCACGTTTGCCTTTACGAATACCGCCGAAGTAACTTTCATCAAGCTCTACTTCACCGTCAAAAACAGTGTTGGCTTCAAGAGCTAAGTGATATTCTATCACAAGGCGGATTTTGTGGTAGAAAAGGACTGCTGAATTGTGTTGAATGTTTAACAAATCAGCCGCTGTTCTAGCGGTAACTTCTGCAATGAAAAACTCAAGTAGTCTTAATTGAGTTTTTCTTGATAATTTACAACGAGTTATCTTCATTTTTGTAGTATAACATATTTGTTATCTACTACAGCCCCTAAAAAAATATCTTAAATTCAATAAGTTATAACAATAATGTACGCTTGGTTTATTATCTTTACCGACCAACTTCAGCACTTGCAGAACAATTACAAGAGATTTTAGGTTTAAATCAAAAACATTCTTAATAAATTTGATAAACCCCCACCAGCAGTTTTGCTTTTCTTAAAAACTTTGCTATCATAGCTCTTCATCACACCTAAAAACTTACCAAATGGCGAACTTGCCGCCAAAATTGCCAATTTCACCGCAAAACAAGGAATCGTCATGTATCCATTTATCAGACTAGGCACGTCCATCGCCAAAAGTATGTTGTCAAACCGCCAAGGCAAGACACTTGCCATCACCGACACCAGCGAAGTGCATTATGTGTGCAATATCAATGACATTGACAACTTTTTAGAGCTCAATAACGGACGTGTGCTGACGTTGTTTGACTTAGGGCGCAACGATTTTGCCATTCGCACAGGACTTGGCAAACAGCTCATCAAAAACCGCTGGGGCTTGGTGGTGGCAGGCAGCACCATTCAGTATCGCAAACGCGTGCGCCTACTGGACAAAATCACCATCAAAACCCGCCTAGTCGCCGTGGACGAACGCTGGTTTTATATTGAGCAAGTAATGATGGCGAAAGGCAAGACGACTTCCCAAGTCCTGCTGCGCACAGGCGTAACCAATATCAAAACAGGCAGAACCATTCCCACCAAGCAAGCACTGGACGCACTTGGCATCACAGATTTTAGTCTGCCGCCAACAGGCTGGGTCAAGGCATGGATTGAAGCGGATAAATTGCGTGAATTTCCTGATTAACATTTCCTGACTGAGATTTTCCAATTCACATTCCCTAACAAAAATTCTCCACAAGCAAGCAACGAAAAACCATCTGCACACAATCGTACAGATGGTTTTTTAATAAAAACGACTTTAGGATAAAAGCGGTTTGAACAATTGATCGGCGGTGAAATTGTGCGTTTTACTGGCTTAACAACCATCAAACTCACAAAATCACGCCCATCAGCTCGCCTTATTTCATCACAGGCGGCTCGCCATCTTCAATCACCGCTTTACTAACCGATACTTTGCTGACATCGCTCTTACTTGGCAGCTCGTACATGGTCTCAAGCAGCGCATTTTCAATAATGGAACGCAAACCACGCGCACCTGTTTTGCGTTTCATGGCTTGGGCGGCGATGGCGCTCAGCGCATCTTTGTCAAATTCAAGTTTCGCACCTTCCATATCAAACAGATACTGGTACTGCTTCACCAAGGCATTTTTTGGCTCGGTCAAAATCTGCACCAGTGCCGCTTCGTCCAACTCATCAAGCGTAGCAATCACTGGCAAACGTCCGATAAACTCTGGAATGATACCAAATTTAATCAAATCTTCTGGCTCAACTTCACGGAACAGCTCGCTGATTTTGGTCTCTTCTTTCGCCTTGACGTCAGCATTAAAGCCAATGCCTGTCTTTTCGGTGCGCTGCTGAATGATTTTATCCAGCCCAGCAAATGCCCCACCCACAATCATCAAGATGTTACTGGTGTCCACCTGAATCATCTCTTGGCGTGGGTGCTTGCGTCCGCCTTGCGGTGGGATATTCGCCACCGTACCTTCAATTAGTTTTAACAACGCCTGCTGCACGCCTTCGCCAGACACATCACGCGTGATGGACGGATTTTCAGATTTGCGTGTGATTTTATCAATTTCATCAATGTAAATAATGCCACGCTGCGTTTTTTCGATGTCATAATCGGCAGCTTGCAGCAGTTTTTGTACGATGTTTTCCACATCTTCGCCCACATAGCCTGCTTCGGTCAGGGTGGTGGCGTCCGCCATGGCAAAAGGCACGTCCAGCATTTTTGCCAACGTCTGCGCCAGCAAAGTCTTACCAGAACCTGTCGGGCCAATCAGCATGATGTTACTTTTGGCAAGCTCAGGTGCATCGGCTGGTTTATCACCATTTGCGTCCACTTTTAGACGCTTGTAGTGGTTGTACACCGCCACAGACAACGCTTTTTTAGCGGTGTCTTGACCAATGACGTATTCGTCCAAATGCGCACGAATTTCTTTTGGCGTGGGCAATTTTGCCGTCAGCCAGTAATCGGCTTCGTCATTTTTTTGCGCCGCTTCGTCCGTCTTGGCGTTTGATTTTTTGTCGTCAGACTTGGCAGATTTGGCAGGTTTAGCTTTTGATGCTGCTTGTGCTGGACGGCTGCTTTGCAAGCCATCAATCATATCGCCACACAGCTCAATGCACTCATTGCAAATACTGGCGTTTTCACCAGCAATCAGCTTTGCCACATCTTCTTTGGATTTGCCACAAAAGTCGCAATGCGGTGTTTTTTCTTTGCTCATTTCATTCACTCAATTTAGCGATTTTTAGCGGTTTTATAGCGATTTTGGACGCTTATCAAGCACGGTATCCACCAAGCCATACTCGCGCGCTTGCTCAGCACTCATAAAATTATCACGGTCGGTGTCTTTTTCCAAACGCTCAAACGGCTGCCCTGTGTGGTCGGCAAGTAGTTGATTTAGCTTAGCTTTTAGTTGAATGATTTCGCGCGCATGGATTTCAATGTCGCTTGCTTGACCACGAAAACCGCCCAGCGGCTGATGAATCATGATGCGTGAATTAGCAAGGGCATAACGCTTGCCCTTCTCACCTGCCGACAGCAAAAAAGAACCCATGCTGCACGCCTGACCAAGGCAAATGGTAGACACGTCAGGTTTGATAAAATTCATGGTGTCATAAATCGCCATGCCTGCCGTAACCACGCCGCCCGGGGAGTTGATGTACAGGTGAATGTCTTTTTCAGGGTTATCCGCTTCCAAAAACAACATCTGCGCCACGATTAAATTCGCCATGTTGTCTTCAACTTGCCCTGTCAAGAAAATCACACGCTCACGAAGCAAACGTGAAAAAATATCAAACGAACGCTCGCCACGTCCAGATTGCTCAATCACCATCGGCACCAGTGCGCTTTGCGGTGCTGCATGAAAAGTATCCGCCAGCTGATCATAAAACGGATTGTGTGTCATTGTCGTCATATCAATTCCTTAGATGGTTGGTTTTGTGTTCGTTTAAAGTCTTGCCAAACCAAAAGCGATTTATGCTTTTTTAGCGCTCGCCCATCAATATCAGGCACATTTGCCTAAAATGCACGGTCAAGTTGGCAACGCATCAAAACCAAAATATCGCCCATTGTACCACAAAAGACAGCCACGCCAAAACAAAACCTGTGCTGGTTACATTTATCGTACTGTTTCGTTTGGCAAATCAAATCATCATCGGCTTTCTAGCTAAATTCAGCAGTTATCTTGTCATTTTTTTTGCAAACTCATCTTAAATTTACCCTGCAACGGCTTTGCAGCTACTCTAAAACCACACGCAACAAAAAGCACCCCAAATGGAGTGCTTTTTTTGGCTAAGTTGCCAGCAAATTACATCGCTGCTGCTTGCTGAGCCGCCGCCAACAAATCTTGATATTTCACTTCTTTGTCGGTTACTTTGCCTTGTGATAGCAGATAATCCACCACTTGGTCTTCTAGCACCACCGCTTCTACGCTGGCACGTTGTTGCTTGTCGTTGGTGTAGTATTCGATCACTTCTGCTGGATCTTCGTAGTTTTCAGCCGCTTCTGCGATGAATGCCGTTACACGGTCTTGATCCACTTCCAGTTTTTGGCTTTCGATGATTTGGCTTACCAATACGCCAAGACGTACCGCACGCAATGCTTGGTCTTCAAACAGCTCGTTTGGCAGCATGTCTGCGCCAAAGTTTGCATTGCCACCAAATTGCTGTGCGAAACGCTGTAGCATTAGGTTGCGCTGACGGTCAATTTCTTGATCCAGCATGGCTTTTGGCACGTCAAATTCGTTTTTCTCAAGCAATGCGTCAAATGCCGCTTGTTTTACTTGGTTGCGAGAAGCGTTTTTGATTTCACGCTCCATGTTTTTGCGCACGTCTGCTTTTAGCTTGTCAAGACCGCCTTCGGTTACGCCAAACAATGCGAAAAATTCGTCATTCAATTCTGGCAATTTCGCTTCTTTAACTTCTTTTACGTTGATTTTGAAGTCAGCTTCTTTGCCTGCTAGGTTTTCGGCTTGATAATCTTCTGGGAAAGTTACCTTGATGGTTTTTTCTTCGCCAGCTTTCATGCCTTTCATGCCGTCTTCAAAACCCGGAATCATACGGCCAGAGCCAATCACCAAGCGATAGTTTTCTGCGGTACCGCCTTCAAACTTCTCGCCATCGATTGAACCTTCAAAATCAAAAGTCGCTTCATCGCCATCGGCAAGTTCGCCGTCTTTGGTTTCAAAAGTTTGACGTTGTTTTTGTAGGTTTTCAATCATGGTGTCTACGTCTTCGTCAGCAATGCTGGCGGTTTGACGCTCAACTTCAATCTCGTTTACACCTTGTAGCTCAACTTCTGGAAAAGTTTCAACGGTCGCTTGATACACCAAAAAGTCGTTTTCTAGCTTCACATCGTCAATGTTTGGCACGCCCACCGCGCGGATTTTTTGCTCGCCGATGGCTTCAAATACGGTATCACGAATCACATCGTTGATAACTTCTTGCTGAATGCCAGCGCCATATTGTGCGCGAATGTGCGACACAGGCACTTTGCCCTTGCGGAAACCGTCAATTTTTGCGGTTTTTGCTAGGCTGCGGATGCGGCCTTCTACCTTGTTTTGGATTGTGCCAACAGGAACTTTTACGGTCAGTTGGGTTTCTTTGTCTGACAGTACATTGACTGCAATATCAAGATTGCTCATGGATTCACCTTGTCTAAAAATCATTAAAATACATCAATTTTGGGAATGACAAACCCCAAAACGAAAAAACAAATCTGGGCAAGTGCCGCTCATCAAAACAACTTACAACACTTTGCAAAATCTAAAAGATGACAGTATAACGCCATCACGCCAAAAATACAACAAAAATGCGCTGCACGATAAAAATTTGCCAACAATTCATTAACAAAACACCATCATTTTTGGCAAAAATCGCTTTGCCTACTTGTTAATCAAACTTGGCAATGTCTTTATTTATAGTTATGCTTTATGTTCAGCCTTGAGCCGCTCAAGCAGCACTTGCAAGGCTTGCCCACGGTGGCTGATGGCGTTTTTTTGCGCCTTATCAAGCTCGGCTGATGTCTTATCAAGCGCTGGAATGTAAAATAATGGGTCATAACCAAAGCCGTTTTCGCCACGCAGCTCGGGTAAAATCTCGCCCATCCATTCACCTTGGGCAATGATGGGCAGAGGGTCATCAGCATGGCGCACCATCGCAAGCACGCAAATAAACTTACCGACAATCGGTGCGCCTGTGCGAAATTTTTCTAATTCTTTTAATAACTTAGCGTTATTTGCTGCGTCATTGCCATGCTCGCCTGCAAAGCGTGCTGAATAAATCCCCGGCGCATTGCCCAGCACAGGCACCACAAGTCCGCTGTCGTCCGCCACCGCTGGCAAACCGCTGGCACGGCTGGCGTGGCGTGCTTTAATGATGGCATTTTCCACAAAAGACAGTCCGTCTTCTACCGCGTCATCAATGCCCAGCTCGCCTTGTGGTACGATGTTTAGCGCAAGTCCTGCACCGTCAAACAGCGTGCGAAATTCGGCAAGTTTGCCTTGATTATTAGAAGCTAATACAATGGTAGTCATGTAACGTTTTGATTTTTAAAGAATAAATGCTTGGTTTGGATTGTTAGTTTGGGTTGCTAGTTTGGGTTAATTGTGGCATACATTTACCACGAAAGGCAAATTTAGCACATCATTTGGTGCGTCCCACGCCCACATAACTGCCTGACAAACGTGCGATGTCCGCTTGCCCAAAGGCATTGCCGCCATCAAAAATCGGCAACGCCACGTCATTAAGCCGTGCCACGTCTAGTCTGCTTGGCGCACTCAACACAAACAGCGCCTTACTGTCGCTAAGCGTGGCGTATGGGTCAGGCGTGATGGCAAATTTGGCTTCATCGCCGTATAATCTGATAAGCTCGTCATTGGCTTCATCTGCCGATACATAAGTGGTGATGTCATACGACCAAAACAAACGCAGCAGCGCATGAATTGCCGAGTTGGTGGTGCGCCCAGAGCCTGATTTATAACCACCACCCCAAATCGTAACCGCACCGCCATCAATAAAGCCATCAAAATGCTGCCAAAACTTGCGAAACATCAGCTCTTTTTGCTCGGTGTTAATACGCTCCACCGCTGCAATCATCTCGCTTTGCTGTCCTGTGATGCCAAAACTGCGCTGCAAATTCGCCACTTCCTGCGGCAAAGTCTGCCCGCCAAAGCCAGAGCCTGCACGCAAATAGCCGCTGCCAATACGTTTATCCTTGCCCATGATGGCGCTTACTGCCGTGATGTCCACGCCCACACCGTCCGCCAAGCGAGACAGCTCATTCATCAGGCTGACACGCACCGCCAGCACGCTCATGATACTCATGCGCCCAAATTCGCAAGTTTTAATGTCTTGAACTGACACGGCTGCGGCACGTTCGGCAAATTCATTGAGCGCAGGCAATTTATGCAAGCTGTCTGCCGTTTTTTCGCCCACCAGCCACAAACTTGGGTGCATGATGGACGCATACGCTTGCCCACTTTCCAAAAACACAAACGGCACATAATACACAAACGCACGCTTAAGCGTCTTTGCCAAGCCATCAAAACGCCCCACATCGCCACTGCCACTAAGCACCACAGGCACGTCTTTGGTGGTGCGATTAAGCACAGACAGCCATGCCGCCACGTCCACATCGGCAAACAAAGCATCACTGGCAAACACCCAAAAACACTCGGCAATTTGCGACAATTCATCAAACTTTGCCAACGACAGCTCAGCAAAATCCGCCAAACGAATCACGCCATTTGCCACATACATCTCAAACAATGCCACCGCTTCATGCTCAAAGGCGTACTGGCGCACCACGTCATTAAAATCTGCGCTGTATAAAAGTACAGACTTGCCAAGACTTGCCAAAGCCACCGCACTGGCAAGCGTCTCAATGCTGCTGCCAATTAAGACGGCAGTGGATTTGGTTGGGTTGTTGGTTGTAAAAGCGGCTGGCATGGCAAATCCTTTAATGGTTATGATTTTATCTGGGTTTGGCGATTGAATGTCAAGATAAACGCTCATTTGGCACGTTTGATGGTTTCTAATAACAAATCTGTAGACGCATCAAACGCTGGCGTGATGGCGGCGTGCAGTGCGTCATACACCACTTCTGCCATCTGCTTGCCCATTTCCACGCCCCACTGATCAAACGGATTAATGCCCCACAGCACAGACGCCACATACACTTTATGCTCGTACAATGCCACCAGCGCACCCAAGCTCTCAGGCGTTAGGCTGTCTAATAAAATGGTCGTGGACGGCTGATTGCCACGATATTGGCGAAACGGATTGGTATCGTCATCGCCCACCGCTTTATTGCCAAATGCCATCACACGCGACTGCGCAAGGCAATTTGACAACGCCAAATCCTGCTGATGGGTCAGCGCCTTGCCGTCCTTATCATAACGACGCACGCAAGCAATAAAATCGCACGACACACGCTGCGTGCCTTGGTGTAACAGCTGATAAAAAGCGTGCTGCGCATTACTGCCCACTTCACCCCATAAAATCGGACAAGTCGGATAAGTTACCGCCTTACCATCTCGCTTGACGGACTTGCCGTTTGATTCCATTTCCAGCTGAGTCAGATAGCTTGGCAAGAATTTTAGCCGCCCATCATAAGGCAGCACGGTATGTCCGCTGATTTTTAGGAAAGTGGCGTTCCACACCGCAAGTAAACCCAAAAGCACAGGTACATTGTTTTCAAGTGGCGTATCGGCAAAGTGGCGATCCATCTGATGTGCGCCTTCTAGCATGGCGGTGAAATTCTCTGTACCGATGGCGACCATCACCGTAAAGCCAATCACCGACCACATAGAAAAGCGGCCGCCCACCCATTCCCAAAACTCAAGCTGATTATCAGGGTGAATGCCCCACGCTGTCATCTTGGCAGGATTTGCCGACAAGCCAATAAAATGCCGTCTAAGCGCCACGTCTTTGGTGGTAAAACGCATCAGCCAATCTAGTGCCGTGCGTGCGTTTGAAAAAGTATCCACCGTGCCAAAAGACTTAGAAGCCAGCACAAAAACGGTGGTTTCAGGGTTGAGATGGCGCAGCAAATTCTCCATGTGCGTGCCGTCCATATTGGACACAAAATGCACATCAATGTCTGTGCTGCGATACTGCGCCAGCGCACGCACCGCCATCAAAGGCCCCAAATCAGAACCGCCCACGCCAACGTTCACCACATCGGTGATGGCTTTGCCAGAAAATCCACGCCACACGCCTGTGCGTAGACGCGTTGCAAGGCTGTCGGCTTTGGCAAGGCTGTCATGCACCAAAGCCACCACGTCCACGCCATTCACCATGAGCGTCTCGCCCTTTGGCAAGCGCAAAGCGGTGTGCAAAGCTGGGCGATTTTCGCTGTCGTTTACACGGCTTCCTGACATCAAGTCTTTGATTTTATTGGATAAATCTGCCTGCTTTGCCAACGACAGCAAAGACGTCAGCGCACGCTCATCAAGGCACTGCTTGGCAAAATCCATCAGCATAAAAGGCGCTTGGCGAGAAAACTTTTCGCCACGGTGCTGCCCTGCTGCTTCATCGGCCAAAAACAGCTCGCCGATGCTTGGCATATCATCAGCAAGTGCCTGCACGGCTTGCCATTGCTCATCAAATGTGGCGGTGGTCATGTCAATATCCATCAATTATCGGTGTTTTAAAAAATCAATCAACCAGCCCAAGCTGCTTGGCAAAATACACGAACGCCTGCGCATAAGTGGTCATATCGCCTGCGTCAAAGCTTGCCCCTTTCATCGTTACCACGTCCATGCCCTGCTCGCCAATCAAAGCGTCAATGGCATCGGTGAGCTGAATTTCGCCGCCTACGCTTGGCGCAGTTTTGGCAAGATAATCAAAAATTTCTGGACTAAATACATAGCGCCCCACCACCGCAAGGTTGCTCGGTGAGTCCGCTAGCATAGGCTTTTCTACAAAGCCTTTGACGCCAAAGGATTGGTTGGTGTCGGATTTGGCGATGGTTTTTTTATCGGCAAGTTTGGCAATACCGTATTTATGCACATCGCTGTCCGCCACAGGATCTACCAAGATTTGTGAGCGTTTTGTTTTGGCAAATTTATCCAGCATATACGCCAAATTATCCGCCTGAAAATCGGTATTAAATGGGTCAAGCACCACATCAGGCAGCAGCACAGCAAAAGGATTATCGCCCACCACCGCGCGCCCTTGCAGCACCGCATGGCCTAAGCCCAATGGCTTGCCTTGACGTACGCTCACCACACGCACATCGTCAGGCAAGGCATTTAGGCTGTCGGCAAGCTCGTTTTTGCCTTTGGTGCGCAGCTGAGTGTCAAGCTCGCTGTTCACATCAAAATAGTTTTCAATCGCGCTTTTTTGGGCATGATTGACCAGCACAATGGTCTTAATCCCTGCTTTGACGGCTTCGTCCACCACATAGGCGATAGCAGGCTTATTGCCCAGCGGCAAAAGCTCTTTTGGCACAGCCTTTGACAGCGGCAACATGCGCGTCCCAAAGCCTGCGGTCGGAATGATGGCGTGGGTGATTTTGGTCATGGGAAGTCCTTGTTTTAATCAGTCAAAATTAGTTTATTTTATCATGAGTTGATGCAAAATAATATTTTACACCACCCAATTAAAGCCCATCAAACATCATACCCGTTCGGATTGCCACTTACCCAACGCCAAGAGTCCGCCATCATTTCAGGCAGTCCGCGTGTTGCGCGCCAGCCGATTTCGGCAAATGTATGCGATGGGTCGGCAAAGCAGGTGGCGATGTCGCCTTCTCGGCGCGGTTTGATTTGATAAGGTATCTGCAAGCCTGAAGCCGCTTCAAATGCACGCACCATTTCCAGCACCGAATAGCCTTGACCCGTACCGAGATTAAAGATGTGTACGCCCGATTGGTTGGCGCACGACTGCATGGCTTTTAGGTGGCCGTCTGCCAAATCCACCACATGAATATAATCGCGCACGCCTGTGCCGTCTTTGGTGTCATAATCATCGCCGAATACCGACAGATAAGGCAGCTTGCCCGAAGCGACTTGGCAAATATAAGGCAAAAGATTATTCGGAATGCCGTTTGGATATTCGCCAATCAAGCCGCTTTCATGTGCGCCGACAGGGTTGAAATAGCGCAGCAATACCACGCTCCAGCGCGGATCGGATTTTTGAATGTCCGCCAGCATTCGCTCGGTCATGTATTTGGACGTGCCGTAAGGATTGGTCGTACCACCAACAGGCATATCTTCGGTAATCGGCGTACGCGCAGGGTTGCCGTACACCGTGGCGGACGAGCTAAATACGATATTAAACACGCCTGCCGCCGCCATTTCTTCTGCCAGCACCAAGCTGCCGCCAACATTATTATCATAATAGCGAATCGGCTGCTGCACGCTTTCGCCCACCGCTTTCAAGCCAGCAAAGTGCATGACCGTCTCAATCTCATGCCCGGCAAAAATCTTTCTCAGTAAGGCGCGATCGCGAATATCGCCTTGATAAAAGGGAATTTCTTTACCAACAATCTGCTGCAAACGCGGCAAAATATTCGCGCTTGAATTGCAAAGATTGTCCAAAATTACGACATCAAAGCCTGCATCAATCAAAGAAATGGCAGTATGCGAACCGATAAAGCCCGTACCGCCAGTGATTAGGATTTTTTTCATGTTGTTTTACCGTTGTGTTTGAGTTTAAAAAGGCATTTTAAAAGTAGAGTTATTTGTTATGGGTAAGTATTGCTTGTAACTGCTCTTTGCTTGGCAAAACAGTTTGATAGCGACTGGCAAAGATTTGGTTGTTATCTTCCGGCAGAGTAAACTCCACCACAGCTTCACTTTTATCTTGGCATAATACAATGCCGATGGTTTTATTTTCATCAGACAGCCGCATTTTGCGGTCGTAATAATTGACGTACATTTGCATTTGCCCCAAATCCTGATGCTTCAGGCGACCTAATTTCAAATCTATCAATATAAAGCAGCGCAATACACGGTTGTAAAACACCAAATCCACATAAAAATGCTGTTCGTCAAAACTTATTCGTTGCTGGCGTGATACAAATGTAAAACCAGTACCCAGCTCCAATAAGAACTGTTCCAGCTTATCAATCAGTCCCTGCTCCAAGTCATTTTCCGAATAACTTGACTGCTCAGGCAAACCAATAAATTCCAAAATATAAGGGTCTTTGATCAAATCCTTGGGTTTTTCCAAACGCTGTCCGTACAAAGCTAAATCCAATACTCCCTGTTTATCCCTACTTAATGCCAAGCGAGTAAATAGGGCAGAGTCGTATTGACGGTTCAGTTCACGCAAACTCCACTTGTTTTTTGCCGCTTCAATCTCATAAAAGCTGCGTTCAAGCGGGTCAGAAATCCGCATAAGTTTGATGTAATGTGACCAACTGAGCGGAAATTCAAGGGCAGGCGTATGCTTTTCAGAATTCGTCAACAGTGTTGACGAATTCTGCTGGGAATAGGTTTTGTAAAAGAACCGCATTCTATCCAGATTTTCAACGGAAAACTCTTTTCCAAATTCTGCAGTCAGTCTTTGCGAAAGCTACTTAAGTAATCCTTTACCGTATTCTGCGCGTTTGTTGCCATTCTGCTCTTCTTCCACAATCATCTTGCCGATTTCAAAATACGTCAGCACCATTGTTTGATTAACTTGGGATGCGATGCGTTCGCGAGCTTGGGCAAGTAATTCGGCAACCCGCTCCGACAATAATGCAGCAGTTTGATTGGTTGGAGTGTTCATATCGGTCTTTATTATATTGGTTTAAATGTAAACGGATATATCAATAAACCAAAATTTTAATCAATATCCCACACAAATGCCGTCTGAAAAACAGATACTTGTTATTTCAACTGCCATTGGCATAATTAAGCAATTTTATCATATTTGCCATTCAAATTAACAGGCGGACTGTTATGGTTTTGTTTTATTCTTTCATCTATTCACAACAACCCCTTGTATTTTTAATAACTTGCACTTAGTATAAGTAGATATTTTTATAAAGTTATTTACAATAAAGCGATTTACAGTATGATGACCAATCAGCTCATTCCTACACACCCTGCACAGACCCAAACTGTCAACATTAATGGTTTTGATATTAAATTTATCCATAAGCCTTGCCGTAAAGACACAGCACACTTGGTTGTCCTGCTGAATGGTTATCGGCACGGTGGCTGGGAATATGCCAATTCCATCAATTTTTTCAAATGCAGCGTACTGATGATTGCTGATGTGTTTAAAAACGGGCAGTCTTGTTATTTAGGTGCACAAGGAACATTTGAGTTTAGCGATGCGGTTGCCTCCCTGATTCACAAAACCTTAAAAAGTCTGATGCTGACAGCAGACGACTGCACGCTTATCGGGCCGTCAAAGGGTGGTTTTGCGGCATTGTATATGGGATTGAAATACAATTTTAAAAACATAGTCGCCCCGGCGTTTGTCGGACACATCGGTTCGTGGATGGTGCGTTACACGCCAAGCATTGCCGATCACGTGATGGGCGTGGGTTACGATGGTAAAGTTGTAGAAAAATACGACCGCTTGCTGCTTGATTTGATAGAGCAAGACGATAATCCCGACAAAAACATCTATGTGTTTTTATCCAAAGCGGATAATTTTTATTTAGAACTCGGGCAGCGTGAAGTAACGCAGGCTCTGGCAGAAAAATACCGTAACTTCAACGCTCTGTATGCCGATACCGAGCTGGTTTTCCAGCACGACCAAGTAACGCCGTATTTTCTGCAAGAGACTCTGTCTATTACCAGCCTGCTCACGCAAGGCATCACCACGCGTTTAAACAAGCATTTGACAGACGATATTCTGCAGCCGTCTGTGATTGTGCCGAATGAACGCACTAAGGCGGTTTTTGCTGCCAAACGCAGCCGTTACCAAGACAAGCCGAAAGCAATAGGGAAACTTGAAAAAATCCATACAGAACAAGGCGTGATGTTTGTTGAAGGATTGCTGTATCTTCAAGGCTACGATTCGCCCAATTACCACTATCTTTCCAAACATCTCAAACTCAAATCCGTATCCAGCAAATCCAACCAAGAATACGAATTTGCTCTTGGAAGTGTGCCAAAACACCCTATCAGCCGCGAAATTTTTTCCGATATGTATTTTGATTACACCGCGGCAGGCACCGCAACGATGGGTCTAAAAGGCATCGATTTAAAAAACATCGCACAAGGACGCTATGAGATATTGGTGTCTGCCACCCCCAGTGCGGAGCCTGAATACCGCAACTACATCGCTCCAAAACTTAATTCCGAATTGGAGCAGCACGACAGTGACGGATATTACAACTACCGCTTAAACAAACAAAAAGACAGCTTGTTTTTAACCAAGCAACCCATCATTTGCGAACAAAAAGACGCACAATTCCATTTTTCTTTGAAAAACACTTGGGCAAAAGACCATCTGTTTCATATAGAAGGCGAATTTTTGGTGAAAGGTGCGGATTTTAGTGAATTTTATGTCAGCAAATATTATTGCGTTTTGCGTCATTGTGAAAGCGGCAAACAATACGCCATTGCACTTGGCCAAATCAAACAGGAAAATCTGGGCGAAGCCATCGGCAATTTCAATGGTGGCTATCAGGCGTGCTATTACGCCAGTATGAACCTAAAAGGCATAGATACTACAAGTTTTGAACACGGTAAGTACGAGATGTTTGTTTCCTTGGCATATCAAAGCGAAGTTTTCTCACATCAAATTCCGCAGTTGCTTGCCATCAATGAGCAAGGCTGTTATTTTGACAAACTTTAATTTTCAGACGGCAATTTTGCAGTCGGATTTAAATCAGCTTAATAAAAGAGTTTAAAAATGAATAAAGGCGGACAGGTTCCGCCTTTGGTTTAAACATCTTGTATAAAAACTAAAAAAGCCGTCTGCAAAGCAATATTTACAGACGGCTTTTATCAAGCATTACATAAAATCTTGATATTTATCAGTTAGGTATTGCAAGATGGAATTATTGACTTTTTTACCTTGTTGATACAAGTCTGTTTTTCTAAAAGTATTATTCCAAACGTGCATTGCATACATATTGTCAGCCAAAGTACTCTCATCAAAATTCTGGTCTAGCAGCATTCTTCTGGTTTGAATGGCATTTAATCCATAAAAATTGTAGTAAGGTTTGGCAAATTTATCCAAACCAAAGTACATCAAGGCTTTGGTTAATCCTGTCGGACCACTGGCTTCACCCCAAAGCGTATGCTCACGCCCCAAACCTTTTTGAATACGGGTCTGTTTGCGTTCAATGTCTTGAGCGGTATCCCAAGGCAGAATCTGGTTTGGATTTTGACTCATAAACTCCATCAACTCCACCAAATGGTTGTGAGAAGGGAATTTTAACACCGCATTGGCAACCGCGTGACCTTCATAGCCAAATACATAATCTTCAGTAAAATCAAACGGTTTTAAGCAGATTTCGTCCATATCTACCCAATATCCGCTTTTTAATGCAATCATTTTCCATCTAAACCAGTCTGAAAAATGAGCGGGAGAACCGTGGGAATAGAAAATGTCTTTTTCAGGCAGAATTTCATTGCCGTCTTTGACGATTACGCCTTTAGGAATGTTTTTCAAATCCTGATAGCAGTAGAGATGAACTTCGTGTCCGTGATACAGATAAGAAGCCAAGCAAAGCTGTTGAACGATGCCCAAATCTTTGCCAATCCATAAAGATTGAATGGTGTCTTTCACAACAGGTTTGACTGCTGTATCGGTTTGTTTGTGCTGCAGATAATCAAACCAAGAAGAGAATCTTAATACATCTAACTCTTCTAGTTTTGAGCGGTTTGAGACAAACATATCTTTGGCTTCTTCATTCAGATTTTGAGAGAGTTTCTCGTGAATCAGAATGTTTAGCGGTTTGTTATTATCCGTACGGCTGTTTCTTAGTGCCGCAGTTACTGTATTTTCAGACTGAATCCATTTTTCTCTATACAAATCCCAATACTTAATGGTTGCGTCATTGTCATTCAAACACTGGCTGATTTTAGCCAACTGTGCCAATGAAGAATATGGCGACTGGACGCTTGGGTTTGGCAGTTTTTGCTGATGATAAGCCAATACGTCTTCATAAAGACCAAGGCTTTGTTTCAGATAAATAACGTGGTGTTCATTATTTTTATTTTTACCGAATTTATTGTAATAGTTTTCATAATAAGGATAAGCTGTATCAAAATCAAAGTTTTGACACATTGTAACCGCCAAATATCGGTGTGCTAATTCCAGTTCAGGGAATTGTTCCACAAACTGCTCGGCATATTTGATGGCTCTGTCAATCTGATTATCGCCTTTTAAGCTGGTAATCAGCAAAGCGTAGGACACCGGCAGATTCGGGAATGCTTGGAATAATTTTTCTGCATATTCTGCTGCCAATTTCCAATCTTGCTCGTATTGGTATACGTGAACCAATCCTTCCAAACCGCGATGGTCTTCAGGGGAAAGTTTTTGCCACAAATGAAATTCATTTCGTGCTTCGGTGTAGTGAGATAAGTTTTTATAAGCGTGTCCTGCCCACCAGTAACTGTGGTACAAATCAGGGAAAAATTCTCGGAACTTGTAAGAACGTGAGATAACTTCTTCCCAACGCCCCTGCTGCTGGGCTACATTTACCATACCTTCCCAACCGTGATGAAGCTGCGGCAATCGCTCTTGCATCAATTTAAATTGTTCTTCAGCTTTATCATATTGGTTGAGATTTTTGTAAGCCTGACCAGCCCACCAATACCCCTGCCACATATCGGGTTGCAGCTGCTGCAACTGCAGAGAGTATAGAACTACCCCCCCCAGTTTCTATTTTGGTTGGCAAGCTCTGCAGCACGTTTCACTTCCTGCAAAGACATTGAAGTAGGTGAAAAAGCAGCTGTCTGCATCGCTTGCTCGGTTTCCACCAATACACAAACCGAACGACTTTCTACCTTGAGTTGTTTATTTAATTTGGCAGTAAAAATTTTATTGTTATACGCCAGTGAAACATACAAATCATATACACCAAATTCAAACTGCCGGGTTTCAATGCCTTTTAAGCCAAGCGTGGCAAAATAGCTTGCATTATAGCCGTCTGCAGATTTGCCGATTTTTGCACCGAGATGGCTTTTGCGGATTTGACCCAGTTCAAAAACATATTGCTTTTTGATGATGTGTTTTTGGGCAATCAGGTAGTATTTTCCCTGCTTGAAATTGCTCAGCGGTACATCAGGGACGATAAATTCCCCCTCAAGATGGAAAACTGTTCCTTGTACCCACGAGTTTTCTACGCTGATGTGGCTGCCTGCCGGCACGTCAATGCCGAAAATATCTTTTTTCGCCAGATAAACTTTGTCGCTTTCCGCAAACAGGCGGTATTCACAAAACTCATCTGCCGAATGCTTATCCAAATCCCGCTCTGCCATCACCAAGCTGACATAGTTGCGGATATTACTGTCGGACGATACCGAAATTTGGATTTCGTACAATCCGTCTTCCAAAAATCCGACATCAATACCTTTAAAACCTGTCGTTGCCGTACCTGCAGCAGTGTAGTTGTAGGTTTTTCCGTTGTGGGTTTGATTTGCCAGCTCGGGTTTTGGCACTGTACCCAAGCCAAATTCCACTTCATCATCGTTAAGCAGGTTTCTGAATTTGATGTGCTTATGCAGATAGCGGTAATTTGGCGCGTCATAGCCTTGCAAATAAGCAAGCCCTTCAATGAAAAATGTTGTGTTGTGAATCCAGATTTTTTCAATGTGGTTCACTGGAATGTTATGGTTCATAATTTCACTCTCTTTATTTACATAAAGTTAAGTCATTTTTTAGTTGATTTTCATAAAAAATTCGGCTCATTTTCTCCGCCTTTCTCTTGCGTGCTTGCAACTTGCAATTTTTCCACATAGAGAGTACGTTATGCACCGAATACTCTTCAGCTGTTTTGATGGCAGCCTGTCTCATTTTTTCCAATTCTTCATCAGGCAAGGAAGAAGCCATTAATACCACTTCTTTTAACTGGTCTATATTGCCGGGCTCCACCAACCAGCCGTTTTGGCCATGCGTAATGACATCGCTAGGTCCGAAATCGATATTATATGCTATCGGAATACATCCAGCTGCCATTGCTTCTAATAATGCCACTGGCAACCCCTCGGAAATACTTGTTAGCATATAAAAGCTAAACTCTCTTAATTTACTGAACACATCCGAACAATGGCCATGGAAAACAGTTACGCTACTATAGTTGCTGGCGGCATTTTGCAAACTCTCCAACTGGCTGCCATTGCCCAAAAAATGCAACTCCAAAATCTCTTTACTACTGCTTTGAGCAACTCCAACAGCCTGAACTGCATGATGAGTCGCTTAATCCCTTCCAATCGAGATGCAACAACGAAAGACCTAGGCTTTCTAACAATACTTTTATCACTTACAAATGCCTGTGGAGGCAGTGCATGCGGAACATGAGCGAATCCAGAATACTCGGGAAACATTAGCTGTGCCGAATAGCATTGAGAGAATGTTGGAAAAACAAATAAATCAAATCTATCCAAACGAGAAAAAACAAATTCAGCATAAGGCAATACTTGATTCTTGCCATTGCAATGGGTTCCGTGAAAATAATGTATGATACTTACGTTTCTTCTGTGATAATCCGTCAAAAAACGAGCCTCATGGTCATTATCAACAATAATATCTACATAGTCGTCATTGAAAATTGTATCCAGCCAAGCGTGATAAAACGGCCAAGCCCAAGAAAATACACGTTCGGGATTGCCTTGTTTATCACAAACAATAATGCAGCGTTCACCCTTTCTTCTATTATCAATTACAGCAACTGTTCCATCAGCTCTTAAATGATTTACCTGAGCCCACCCCTGTAAATTTTCATCCTTAATAAGCTGTCTTAATACCAGCCCATCTTCAATATCCTGTGTTACATTTTCTGAATTGCGGGGGGGGGGAGCCTATTTTTGCAAACTTGTGATGCTTGGGGTCAAAAGATACACCGCCACACGACAGGCTGTTTTCTCTCAGCCAGTCATACAGATTGATCACAGTTACCCCATTACGCAAACCATCTCTTTCTTTGAGGTGTTGGTGAATTTGCTTGGGAAACTCTCTATCTCGAAACGTTAAAATTTTTACTGGCTCCGCAGATATGCTAGATATTTGAGCACTTCTATTTAATAAAGCGGTTGTCAAGCCGCCATAGCCGATAGGAATACAACCTGTTAATACATAATTTTTTACCATAATCTCACCTTTTTGCATTACAGCCCTTAAATCCGCTGCTTTTGTTTTTGCTCATCTTGGAATATTTGCGACAAGATGTCAGCGGTGTACATAAATTTCTCTTTATCACCATCGCACAATGCGTCCAAGCAGGCTCGGTTCAGGCTTGCCGGTACAAGGCGGTGATAGATGTAGTGATAATGTTTTTGGATAAATTCTTTTGCGGTTTCGTAAATTTCGTCTTTTTCCGCTTGTGAATAAAAAACAAACTCACGCAGATAAATCAGTAAGTCGTGATTCATATAAAAAGCAATTTGGTATGCTTTGCGAATCTCTGGAATATACCGCCATAGATTGTTAATGGCGGTCATTCGCCCTTGGAAGTTGGCAACTGATTTGGAAGTGGTGATACTGGTTTCGCTTCCATACACCAACCACACATAGACACGTTCGTCAATCAAGCCGATGCGTTCTAGTTTGGAATACAGTTTGGCGGTAAACAACTTGTCTTCGTATAAACCTGTTTCAAAATAAATGTCGTGTTTTTTTAAGGCTTCTACACGGTACAGTTTATTGGTGGACAAGGTGTCATCAAACTGAGACAGGCGGTTTTCAAGCGTGCTAATCCGCTTGGTACGATACAAACTTCTGAACCATTCACTTTCTATACCTGTTTCGGCATTTTTACGCACGGTTACGCCCGATACGCAATCTAAATCGTGTGCCAACGCATAATCCATTAGGCTGGATAGTGCGTTTGGATAAATCAAATCGTCTGAATCCAAGAAAAAAATATATTCACCCAAGGCGTTTTCAATACCGAAGTTGCGGGTTAGTCCCAGCCCTTCGTTATCTTTATAAAAATAGCGAAAACGCGAATCATTAAATGATTTTACGATGTCTTCTACCCTAACTTCGTGTCCATCGTCCACTACCATCACATCAAGATTGCGATAAATAGATGCTTGGATTGATTTGAGTGTTGCAGGCAGCGTTTCGCGTGAATTATAACAAGGTACCAAGATAGAAATGGTCGGCAAATCACGGCTGCTTTTGTAAAATAAGTTGCGTAAAATTTTCATTGCAAAGCCTCCTTACAGCTCGTCTAATTCGCCAATCAGTTTATCCCACTCGGCAAACACTCTTTGATTAGAAAAACGTTCAAACATTGCTTTGACATTTGTCTGCTCAATATGGCTGGCTTGTTTGACAGCGGCAACAACTCCTTGGTAATCGCCATAAGGCAATAAGAAGCCAGTTTGTCCGTGAGCCACCAAATCTTTGGCTGCGGTAAATGAATCAAACACGATAACAGGCTTACCACAGGCGTAAGCCTCAAGCAACACTAATGGGAAGCCTTCGGATTTGCTCATTAAAAGCAAGGAATCGTTGCGGCTGAAGATTTTTTGTTTGTCGCTTTCAAAGCCGTGTACCAGCAAAATATCTTCCAAGCCATTGTCGGCAACTGCCTGCACAAAGTCGGATTTCAATGCACCATCGCCGTAGATATTGACTGTAATATTTTCGGCTATTTTCAAAA
>NZ_MUXU01000059.1 GCF_002014985.1 Moraxella caviae
TTATCTACGTCAGCCCCAAAAATAATGCTTAAAATTGATGATTGCAAAGCTGGCTTAGCGTGATTTGACGTATTTTTGGCGTAATTTTTTAACATGATTGCAACGCATTTGCTTGCTGATTGGTTTTATTGGCTTTGTCAGTTTGACTTTTTAGTCTTAATCAATCATCGCCAATTCAGCTGCACGCCACAATGTTATGCCACAATTTTTTAAAATACATCGCCAATAACACTTTGCCAGCCAATTTTGCCTATTATCGCCAAAATACCACCGCTTTTCAAGAAAAAAGCATCTCTCTGATGAAGACTTGCCAAGATTTTAGCCGCAATCGCCCATCTTGCGCACCGCCTATAAATGTTCTAAAATAAGAAAATTTTTATTTTTTGTGCGCCTATGTCAAATTCAGCCTATCGTTTATCTGCCGTGATGATTGTCAAAAATGAAGCTCACAACTTGGCAATCAGCCTGCCTGCGCTGACAGGTTTGGCAGACGAGATTGTGATTTTGGACAGCGGCAGCACGGATAACAGCCGTGAAATTGCCGAACGTTTTGGTGCAAAATGGCACGTCAATACCGACTGGCAAGGCTTTGGCAAACAGCGACAACTCGCCCAAAGTTATGCCACAGGTGATTGGATTTTGGCACTGGACGCAGACGAAGAAATCACGCCACCGCTCAAGCAAGCGATTTTAGATGTCGTGCGCACTGCGCCAAGCGATACGGTGTATGGCTTAAAGCGGCTGGATTTTATTTTGGGTCATCAAATTGACAATCCGCATTGGGGCGTGAAGGCGTATTGGCGACTTTATCCTAAAAAATTTGGCTTTAATGACTTGCTGGTTCATGAATCTTTGGACATCACCAACGCCAAAACGCAGGTGTTGTCTGGCTTTTTAAACCACCACACCGCCCCTGATTTTAAGTTTTTATTAGAAAAACGCCTGTCTTATGCGCAAACGTGGGCAAATCAGCAGCACCAAAAAGGCAAACGTGCCAATTTTCTAAAAGTTGCCACTAACCCCATCTGGCAATTTATCCGTCAATATTTGCTGGACGGCAGATTTTTGCAAGGGCGGTATGGGTTTGTGTATTCTTGCCTATTTGCCCAATACACCTTTAATAAGTACGCTTGTCTTTATGATTTGGCGAATAATCAAGCCGACAACGCCTTTTATCACGCCCAAAAACAAATCAGCCAGCTTAGCCCTGTAAATCCAGCCGACAAAAAAGCCACGCTGTCGCTGGTGATGATTTGCAAAAACGAAAGCAGGCATTTGGCGGATTGCCTAGCAAGTGTAAAAGATTTGGCGGACGAAATCATCATTTTAGACAGCGGCAGCACCGACAACACCGAACAAATCGCCCGTCAATTTGGCGCAAAATGGTACGTCAATACCGACTGGCAAGGCTTTGGCAAGCAGCGACAACTCGCCCAAAGTTATGCCATTTGCGATTATGTGCTGGTGCTGGACGCTGACGAACGCCCTGATGACAGCCTGTGCCACAGCATTGCCGAAATTTTAAAACAGCCTGTACAAACTGACACGGTGTTTAGCTTGTCTCGTGTTAATCTGTTTTGTGGTGCGGAAGTTTTAAAACGCTTTTGGTATGCGGACGATTTGGCAAGACTTTACGCACGCACGCACTATCAATATTCCAGCCTAGAAGTGCATGAATCACTGGATGTAAAAAACGCTAAAATCAAAAACTTAAAAGGCTATTTGGCGCACCTGACCAACGATGATTTTGCGCACTTTGTCCATAAAAACATTCGCTACAGCGATGATTGGGCGACAGATAAACACAAATCAGGCAAAAAAGCAGGATTTTTTAGCATGATTTTGCGCTCGGTGTTTTCTTTTGTCCGTGAATACGTCATTCGTGGCGGTGCGCTAGGCGGTGTGTATGGCGTGCTGCACGCAGGCGCTTCGGCAAGCTACACCTTTAATAAATACATGATTTTATGGCAACTCACCCAAGATAAATCAGGCAAATCACATGACAGTTAACAGCATGGAACTGAGTGAACGCGCCCTTTTGCGGTTTGCCAACTACCAAAAAGCGGTGCAAAATCTGAATACAGCCGTCAATCAATTTGGCGATACTGAGTTAGACATCATCAAAGAAGGCATTATTCAGCGTTTTGAAATTGCACATGAATTGGCATGGAAACTTCTAAGCGATATTTTAAAACACGAAGGACACACCGACATTCTTGGCTCTCGCAGCGCCACACGTCTGGCGTTTAATTTGGGTTTGCTGGATAAAGGCGATGTTTGGCTTGCCATGATTGAAAGTCGCAACATCACGGTTCATGCCTACAATCCTGATATTTTACAGCATGAATTTAACAAAATCATTCGTCAATATTTGCCATTATTAAGCCAATTTTCCGATAAAATTCAATCACTTGTGCAAACAAATCAATCATGAATGCCGAAAATACGTTTGGACTAAGCAAAACCACTATTGCTAAAATCAACCAAATATTCACACAGCACCCAAACGTCTTAAAAGTGCTGATTTATGGTTCGCGCGCTAGGGGTGGTTATCGTGATGGCTCAGACATTGATTTGACGATGATTGGCGACATCAGCGATGATGAGCGCAGTCAAATTTACTGGCAAATAGATGGGCTGAATTTGGCGTACTTGGTGGATTTATCCGTATTCGGCAAACTCACCAATCCCCCGCTAATCCAAAACATCAAAAAAGACAGCCATATTTTTTATCAAAAAGCAATTTAAAAACACCATGAAAAACTACGTCATTAGTCTAACCACCGCCGCAGAACGCCGTGCGCACATCGCTCAAGAATTTGGCAAGCAAGGCGTGGAATTTGAGTTTTTTGATGCGATTACTCCAGCGCAAAATGCCGAAGTGGCAAAGCATTTGGGCGTGGATATTGATAAAGCCAATCTGTCAGCAGGTGAAATTTCTTGCTTGTTGAGTCATTTGTGTCTGTGGCAAAAGATGATTGATGATGATTTGGATTACATCGCCATTTTTGAAGATGATGTGTATTTGGGTGAAAATGCGCACCAATTTTTAAGTAGCGGCGATTGGCTGCCAAATTCTGCGCACATCATCAAACTAGAAACCTTTTTGACCCCTGTTTTGCTTAAAAATTCGCAGCCTATCTTAGGCAGACAATTATCCCAACTGCATTACAGCCATTATGGCGCGGCTGGCTATATTTTATCAAGACAGTGTATTTTTAGACTTTTTGAATTGCTCAAACAGCAAACCCAAATCACCGCCTTGGACGACTTGCTTTGTGCGCTTGCCCTTCGTGAACCAAGTCTACAGGGGGGGGTGTGGCAAGTAAATCCTGCGCTTTGCATTCAATCCAATATGATTGCAACGCCACAATCCAATCAGGTTTTTGCCAGCAGCCTAGACAGCCACCGCCAAACTCATCATTTTGACAAACCAAAACGCACGCTTGGGCAAAAAATCATCAGAGAAATAAAAGCCCTGTTTAATAAAACAAGGCTTAAACTTTTTGGTGAGATTGTGGCGTTCAAATAACGCCACGTTTTTAAGGCTTTTAAGGTTTCATCTCTAGCAACGCCTTTACGTTGCCCGTAGATTTTGGTCGTGTTGGGTTGAGCGTCTCACCTGCAATCACTCTTTCATAGCATTTTTGATAAGCGCGCCCCATCGCTTCATGCCCAAAATGCGTCTTGGCGTGTTCGTGGCACACTCTGCGGTCGTATTTATCCACTTGTTTGACCGCTTCGGCAAGCTCACTGTAGCTGTCTGACAGCACGCCCAAGCCATCATGGCTGATGATGTCTGGCAAAGAGCCAAACGGCGAAGCAAACACAGGGCAGCCCAAGTACATACTTTCAATAATTGCCAAACCAAATGGCTCATGCCACAGCACAGGGAAAATCAAGCCTTTGGAGTTTTTGATTAGATTGTCCTTGGCGACACCGCCCACCATGCCATTAAAGCCGATGTTTGGCGATAGGTAAAAATAAGGGTTGCGCGACAGATTAAAACGCTTACCGCCAATCACTTCTAGGCGCTTACCCGCTTGCTTGGCAATATCAATCGTGCCTTGCAAATTTTTCACGCGCCATGCTGCTTTTGCCAAAAAATGCACATAATCTTTAGGATTGTCTAGGTTTGGCTCGCTATAATCTGCCCAATACAAGCCATTATGCACATAGCAAGTCGCCCCATGGTTTTCAGCATGCTTGCTGGATAAAAACACGGTGTTGATTGGGTATTCTTGTGCTTTTTCAGCGTTGCTGTGCTCGGTGCAAATATAAGGCTTGTGCAGCTCGCCATCATACGGCCAGTGAAAATGCACCACGTCCGGCCAATCATCAATCTGCTCGGCGATGGATTTGCTTTTATCGTACAGCTGCACGTCAGGGTTGTTATTTGGATTGGCTTTGGTTAAAAAGCGCACTTCATGGCCCATTTGCCGTTGTGCCACTGCCAACGCCCAAATCACGCGCTCCGTACCACCGTAATCCTTGGGCGGAATAGCAAGACGAGTAAGTAAAACGTGTAAGATTTTCATAAGATAAACCCATCAATAAAAAACCCTTAACATTCTATGTGATTTTGCCACAAAACTCAATAATGATTGGTTTATTTTTGTACCATATGCTGTCTTGACTTTAAAAACGTTCTGCGCCAAGCCATAAGTTGTTGGTTTTATCATGAACTACCAATACACTCTCTTTGGTTTTTGCGTTATAATGATTCGTTAAAACCATTCTATATCAGCAATACCATGATCCATAAACTCACTTTTGGCTTATTTACCAAACAAGACACCGCCAGCTTTATGCGCTTGATGGCATATGTCAAGCCATACAAAGCACGCATCGCCATAGCTTTGCTTGCTATTGTTGGCGTGGCTTTAACAGAAAGTTATCTGGCAGCATTCATCGCACCCTTGGTCAATCAAGGCTTTGCCATACCTGATGGTGTAGGTGTGTCCGCGCCAGTGGCAGACGGCATAGCCGCACAGCTCACATACTATAAAGATGTCATGCATCATGCCATTTGGGGTACACAAAATAAAGTATGGATTGTGCCACTATTTTTTATGGGTTTGGTAATTTTTCGTGGTGCTTGCCGCTTTATCAGCAGCTATTTAATGTCATGGGTGGCGACAACCGCCATTGGGCATTTGCGCCGCGATATGTTTGATAAAATGCTGTCTTTTTCATCAGCGCATCATCAAAGCGTGCCATCAGGCGAAATGTTGATGAATATGGTACAAATGGCGGAAAACTCCATCAACAACGCCAGCAATGTCTTTATCGTACTCACGCGCGACACCCTGATTGTCATCGGACTTATCTTTGTGCTATTTTATCTAAACTGGCAACTGGCGTTGATGGTGATGATTATGTTTCCCATTTTGTCCGTTTTGTCGCGCTATTATCGCAACCGCCTAAAACACATCATTGACAGCGCCCAAAAAAGTATCGGTTCGTTAAATAATGTTGTCAACGAAACTCACCAAGGTCATCGTGTAGTGAAGCTGTTTGGCGGTCAGGCTCAATCAGCCACTAAGTTTGCCGAAGTGAACCAAATCATCGTACGCCTTGGCAAAAAAATCATTCAAGCCAATGCTGCACGCTCGCCAATCAGTGAAGTGGTCGGCTCTTTGGCGCTGGCGGCTGTCATTTTTATTGCGCTTTGGCAAAGTCAAAATGGCATCACCACCATTGGTGAATTTATGGCATTTATTGTGGCGATGATGCAGATGTTTGGCCCAATTAAAAATTTGGCAAATATCAGCATTCCTATGCAAACCATGTTTTTGGCAGCAGACAGCGTATGCGCCTTTATGGACACCGAACCTGAAGCAGACAAAGGCACTCAAACACTTGATAGCGCCAAGGGTTTTATCAATTTTAATAACGTCAGCGTACAATACAATAACGAAGACAGTAAGGCACTCACCGACTTTAGCCTTGCCATCAATCCGGGTGAGAAAGTTGCTTTTGTGGGGCGTTCAGGCTCAGGCAAAACCACCGCAGTCAACCTACTACCAAGATTTGTCAGCCCATCGGCTGGCGAGATTTTACTGGACGGTGTCAATATTGAAGACATTAAACTTGATAATCTACGCAGTCAGTTTGCCTTAGTATCACAAGACACTTTTTTATTTGATGATACATTATTTGAAAATGTGCGCTACAGCAAACCTAATGCCACAGAAGATGAAGTCATGCAGGCTTTGAATGCCGCAAACTTAACCGAACTTGTACACAAGCACCCTTTAGGATTGCACCAGCCCATCGGTGCAAATGGCAGTCAGCTTTCAGGCGGTCAGCGTCAGCGCGTATCCATCGCGCGCGCAATTTTAAAAGATGCGCCAATTCTGCTCTTAGATGAAGCGACATCCGCCCTAGATAACGAATCCGAACGCTTGGTGCAGCAGGCTTTAGAACGTCTTATGGCAGGACGCACCAGCATCATTGTGGCACATCGCTTGACCACCATTGAGCATTCTGATCGTATCGTGGTGATGGACGAAGGTAAAATCATTGAGATAGGTTCTCATGCTGAACTTTTGGCAAAAGATGGATACTATGCAAGATTACAAAGCCTAAGCCACGCCGAAACATAAATTCAATAATTGTTGATTTTAACGTTTAGTTTTTATATAATGTTTGTATGATATTGGTAGCTGTTTATTACATAAAAATTTCTAATGTATTTAAATGATGAATGTTTTCTATAGGCATCGCCATTGACAGTCAAATTACTTTTATAACACACCCCTCCCTTAGCAGGGCTTAGCCAGCCTTTGCGGGGGGGGGGTGGCACATTTAAGGACTAAAACCGCCATGTTGACAACATCTAGAATTGGCAGTGGTAAAAGTATATTTTTGGCAATGCCTAGCTACGTCAATTTTCACAATACCTTTGCTCGTTCGCTTGAAGCGCTTGGTTTTACAGTCTTTACAATACCAGTGCCAAATTTTAAATATTCTAGCTTCTGGCATCGAATGGTGGTTTTTATTCGTAAAATACTTTTTAATGACAAAAACCACAAAGCAAAAGCAGTCCAAAAAATTATACCATCAAAAGGTACAAGAATTTTTTGAGCAGCACAACCAAACCATTGATTATGCGCTATTTATCAGAGCAGATGTGTTTGATGATTCTACCATCAAGACAATCACCCAGTCTTGTAAGATGAATGTTAATTATCAATGGGACGGTGTTGACAGATTTCCTGAAATTTTGGACAAAATGCAATATTTTGATAAATGTTATGTTTTTGACCAACAAGACATTATCAAATATCCAAATCATGGCTTCATACTGAGCAATAATTTTTATTTTGAAAAGTCAGATGGGCAAAACAATCAAACAGCATACTTTATTGGGGCGCACATAGCTGATAGAATCCCAACGATTTTGGAATTTTTAAAAGTTGCCAACCGCATTGATTTGCCAACAGATTTTTACATCACGCATGCGGATAAAAAAAGGGGGCTGTACTAGATAAACCCCTAAACCCCACACCATTTTCTTAACAATCTTAATTGATTGGATGGTGTGCCATAGTTAAATCTAAACTCGCATTCTTTGATAAATAAATGAAAATGCTTTTTGTCAATACCGTTATATTTTCTTAGAATACGTTTGGATTGCGACCAAAAGTTCTCAATGCCGTTGATGTGATTATGATTGTTTGCAAATTCTTTGGAGTGATTAATTCTAAAGTGTTTAAAATCACTCACATCTAAAGCATTATAACTTAGATAGCTATCTGTATAAACCACGCTATCAGGTTTGATTTTACTGGCAATAATAGGCATTAATGTCTTAGCTTTGGTATCTTTAACACAGGCAGTATAAACCTTACCATTGCGTTTTAAAAGACCAAATACGGCAACTTTGCCAGCAGCACCACGCCCACGCTTGCCTTTACGAATGCCACCGAAATAGCTTTCATCCAATTCTACTTCACCGTCAAATAATTCACAAGCTTCAAGGTTTAAGCGATATTCAATCACCAAGCGAATTTTATGATAAAACAAAGCAGCTGAATTGTGATGTATCTCTAACAAATCAGCAGCTGATCTTGCGGTGACTTCAAGCACAAAAAATTCAAGCAGTTTAACTTGAACTTTTTTACTTAATTTACAACGGGTTATCTTCATAAAACTAGTATAACATGGTTGCTAATCTACGTCAGCCCCAAAATCATATCCAAAAGCACATTGACGCCTGCAGTGAGAGCAACAATTTCAATGGGTAATCCAGCTTGTGCAAAGACGATGGACATAC
>NZ_MUXU01000060.1:2500-5597 GCF_002014985.1 Moraxella caviae
CCAACCATAGTAGGTGATAGTCCTGTATGCGAAACTGTTTAAGCGACATATTAAGTAGGGCGAGACACGAGAAATCTTGTCTGAAGATGGGGGGACCATCCTCCAAGGCTAAATACTCCTGACTGACCGATAGTGAACCAGTACCGTGAGGGAAAGGCGAAAAGAACCCCTGTTAGGGGAGTGAAATAGAACCTGAAACCGTGTGCATACAAGCAGTCGGAGCACCGCTACCTAATTGTTCTAAGATAAAGTTATGTTTTATGTATATGTATTAAAAGGCGAAGATGGCAAACATTATGTAGGCCAGACCGCTGATTTAAAAAGACGTTTTGCTGAGCATAATAATGGTGAGAATAGCTCAACTTGTTATCAACAATGGCAATTATTATATTATGAAGCATATCAGACACAACAAGCCGCAATTAAGCGTGAGCGCAAGCTTAAGCATCATGGCGGTGTTTATCAATCGCTTATTAAGCGATTGAATGAGAACAATTAGGTAGCGGTGTGACGGCGTACCTTTTGTATAATGGGTCAGCGACTTATATTCTGTAGCAAGGTTAACCGTTTAGGGGAGCCGTAGGGAAACCGAGTCTTAATAGGGCGACATAGTTGCAGGGTATAGACCCGAAACCGAGTGATCTATCCATGAGCAGGTTGAAAGTGCCGTAACAGGCACCGGAGGACCGAACCCACTGTCGTTGAAAAGCCAGGGGATGACTTGTGGATAGGGGTGAAAGGCTAATCAAACTCGGTGATAGCTGGTTCTCCCCGAAAGCTATTTAGGTAGCGCCTCGGACGAATACCATTGGGGGTAGAGCACTGTTTCGGCTAGGGGGTCATCCCGACTTACCAAACCGATGCAAACTCCGAATACCGATGAGTACTATCCGGGAGACAGACGGCGGGTGCTAACGTCCGTCGTCAAGAGGGAAACAACCCAGACCGCCAGCTAAGGCCCCAAATTCCTAGTTAAGTGGGAAACGATGTGGGAAGGCACAGACAGCTAGGATGTTGGCTTAGAAGCAGCCATCATTTAAAGAAAGCGTAATAGCTCACTAGTCGAGTCGGCCTGCGCGGAAGATGTAACGGGGCTCAAACTAGGAGCCGAAGCTGCGGATTTAATTGTTTCAATTAAGTGGTAGGGGAGCGTTGTGTAAGCCTGTGAAGGTGTGTCGTAAGGCATGCTGGAGGTATCACAAGAGCGAATGCTGACGTGAGTAACGACAAAACGGGTGAAAAGCCCGTTCGCCGGAAGACCAAGGGTTCCAGTCCAACGTTAATCGGGGCTGGGTGAGTCGACCCCTAAGGCGAGGCCGAAAGGCGTAGTCGATGGGAAATCGGTTAATATTCCGATACTTGTTTATGATGCGATGGAGGGACGGAGAAGGCTATGTCAGCCTGGCGTTGGTTGTCCAGGTGAAAGGATGTAGGTAGGTTTAGTAGGCAAATCCGCTAGACTATTACTGAGATCTGACAGCAAGCTGTACATGTACAGCGAAGTGGCAAATGCCCTGCTTCCAGGAAAAGCTTCTAAGCGATAGTCATAAACAAATCGTACCCGAAACCGACACAGGTGGTCAGGTAGAGAATACCAAGGCGCTTGAGAGAACTCTGCTGAAGGAACTAGGCAAAATGGTACCGTAACTTCGGGAGAAGGTACGCTGCCGATGGTGATGAAACTTGCTTTCTGAGCTGTTGGCAGTCGCAGATACCAGGCTGCTGCAACTGTTTATTAAAAACACAGCACTCTGCAAACACGAAAGTGGACGTATAGGGTGTGATGCCTGCCCGGTGCTGGAAGGTTAATTGATGGGGTTAGCGTATGCGAAGCTCTTGATCGAAGCCCCAGTAAACGGCGGCCGTAACTATAACGGTCCTAAGGTAGCGAAATTCCTTGTCGGGTAAGTTCCGACCTGCACGAATGGCATAATGATGGCAGCGCTGTCTCCAGCAGAGACTCAGTGAAATCGAAATCGCAGTGAAGATGCTGTGTACCCGCGGCTAGACGGAAAGACCCCGTGAACCTTTACTACAGCTTTACATTGAACTTTGACCTAACTTGTGTAGGATAGGTGGGAGGCTTTGAAGTAGGGACGCCAGTTCCTATGGAGCCATCCTTGAAATACCACCCTGGTTATGTTGGGGTTCTAACTTGAGATTAACAGATCTAAGGACAATGTATGGTGGGTAGTTTGACTGGGGCGGTCTCCTCCTAAAGAGTAACGGAGGAGTACGAAGGTGCGCTCAGAACGGTCGGAAATCGTTCAAAGAGTATAAAGGCAAAAGCGCGCTTAACTGCGAGACCCACAAGTCGAGCAGGTACGAAAGTAGGTCTTAGTGATCCGGTGGTTCTGTATGGAAGGGCCATCGCTCAACGGATAAAAGGTACTCTGGGGATAACAGGCTGATACCGCCCAAGAGTTCATATCGACGGCGGTGTTTGGCACCTCGATGTCGGCTCATCTCATCCTGGGGCTGAAGCAGGTCCCAAGGGTATGGCTGTTCGCCATTTAAAGAGGTACGCGAGCTGGGTTTAGAACGTCGTGAGACAGTTCGGTCCCTATCTACCGTGGGCGTTGGAAATTTGAGAGGATCTGCTCCTAGTACGAGAGGACCAGAGTGGACGAACCTCTGGTGTTCCGGTTGTTACGCCAGTAGCATCGCCGGGTAGCTATGTTCGGATGGGATAACCGCTGAAAGCATCTAAGCGGGAAGCCCACCTCAAGATAAGATTTCCCTAAAGAGCCGTTGTAGACTACGACGTTGATAGGTTGGGTGTGGAAGCATGGTGACATGTGTAGCTAACCAATACTAATTGCTCGTTTGGCTTGACCATACAACACCCAAGTGGTTTAAGTTGTATGTAAAGTGTAAAGATTTTACCTAAGCTTGATTAAAAAGAAATTATCTTGAAATAAAAATAATAACAGACTCATAACAGCGTTGTTAATCCTTTTACGCTGACGACAATAGCAAGATGGAACCACCTGATCCCTTCCCGAACTCAGAAGTGAAACGTCTTAGCGCCGATGGTAGTGTGGTTCGCCCATGTGAGAGTAGGTCATCGTCAGCACCTTATTTAAAGACCCCTGCC
>NZ_MUXU01000061.1 GCF_002014985.1 Moraxella caviae
GCTAATCTAGTACAGCCCCCAAGATTATATTGCGCATTTACCAGCCCTTGATTAGCAGCTTTGGTGTACCACTCCACAGCTTTAGCATAATCTTGGCGTACGCCATTGCCTTGAGCATACATCACACCAAGATTGTATTGTGCTACTGCATAGCCTTGATTGGCAGCTTTGGTAAACCATTCCACAGCTTTGGCATAGTCTTGGCGTACGCCATTGCCTTTGTCATACATCAAACCAAGATTATTTTGCGCATCTGCATAGCCTTGATTGGCGGCTTTGGTAAACCATTCCACAGCTTTGGCATAGTCTTGGCGTACGCCATTGCCTTGAGCATACATATAAGCAAGAGCAAGTTGATCTATAGCATTACCACTTTTCGCTTTTGCATGCGTCAAAGAAAATACTCGCTGATATTCTTCATAGGAAAGGTTGAATACGTCATTCGCCATCGCAGGCATAGCACATACAGCGGATAATAGCACAGCAGATAAAATACGTTTCATAAGATTTTCCTTATCAATGATGAATGAAATTTTACAAATAAATTTGCTTTGTAGTGGGTTGAAGGTTGTGGATTGTAGGTTGGCTTAGCGATAGCGTAACCCAAAATTCCAAACGACAAACCCCAAAAAACCGTTCGTGGTGAGCTTGTTAAACCTAGCGGTTTTAAGTTCAAGCCTTCACCAGTTCGACCCTTCGACAAGCTCAGGGCGAACGGAAAAAACCATGCTAATTCACAAATTTGCAGATTAGGTTAGCGACAAATCGTAAGTTGGGTTTTCTTCGCTCAGCCCAACTTACCGACCGTCAATTTGTTAGCCCAATTTACAGACCGTTATTTAATCCAAACCTACAATCAAATCCCCGCTTCACGCTCGGCAGCTTCTACCGTCTGGCGGATTAGGGTGTTGATGGTCATTGGGCCTACGCCGCCCGGTACTGGCGTGAATGCCGCAGCCACGTCTTCCATGCCAGCCAGCTCAATGTCGCCGCAGCCGCCAGTTTCTGTCGGATGAAAGCCTGCGTCCACCACGATTGCGCCTTTTTTAATCCAGTCTTTTTTAATCAGCTCAGGCACGCCCACCGCACCCACCACGATGTCCGCTTGGCGGATATGCTCGGCTAGGTTTTGCGTCTTAGAATGACAGATGGTTACGGTGCAGTTGGCGTTTAGCAGCATTGCCGCCATTGGCTTACCAAGGATTGCACTGCGCCCCACCACCACGGCGTGCTTGCCAGCAAGTTCTACGTTGTAGTGATTTAGCAGGTGCATGATGCCCTGCGGCGTGCAAGAACCATAAGCAGGCTCGCCCATCGCCATGCGCCCAAAGCCTAGGCAAGTTACACCGTCCACGTCTTTTTCTAAGGCGATGCGGTCAAAGCACGCACGCTCATCAATCTGCGCTGGCACTGGGTGCTGCAGCAAAATGCCGTGTACGTCAGGGTTGGCGTTTAGCTCGTCAATCTTGGCAAGCAGCTCTTCGGTGGTGGTCGCTTCTGGCATTTCCACACGAATGCTGTCCATGCCCACACGCTTACAGGCATTGCCTTTCATGCGTACATAGGTTGCGCTGGCTGGGTCATCGCCCACCAAGATGGTCGCAAGAATTGGCGTGCGTCCTGTTTTTTCTTTCAAGGCTGCCACGCGTGCTGACAGCTCGCCTTCTACCGATTTTGCCAATGCTCTGCCGTCTAAAATCTGTGCCATAATCTCACCTGCTGTAGATAACGCATTGGTCGTGCCAATGCCGCTTGTTAAGGTTGTGTTGAAAAGTAATTTTAAAAATTAAGCCAAAGTTGGGTTAAAACTTAAGCTAAAATTTGGGCTAAAAGTCAATTTCAAAACCCAAATTGCAAACCGAATTTCACATCAAGTTTTTAATCCGAGTTTAAAAGCCAAAGTTTAAAAGCCGAATTTCAAACTCGGGTTTAAAAACCCAAATTTTAAATTTAAAGTTTTAAACCAACAAAATACGCTTTTACGCAGATTTTACCACATTAAAGCAAATTTTTGGGGATTTGTCGTGCGTGTGTGCGTCTTTATCGGCAGGTTTACTCGCTGCGTCAAGTTCTGCTTGCTCATTTTCATCATCAAGCACTGCCAGCACTTCACCGCCACCTGCCAGCTCACCAAATAAAATCAGCTCGGCAAGCGGTTTTTTAAGCTCATCTTGAATCAATCTTGCCATTGGGCGCGCGCCCATCAAACGGTCATAGCCTTTTTCACCCAAATACTCACGCACTGCCGCACTCACCGTCAGCACCACGTTTTTATCCGCCAGCAAAGATTGCAGCTCCACGATGAATTTATCCACCACCGAGCCAATCACCGCAGGGTCAAGCGGCGCAAAATTCACCACCGCATCCAAGCGATTACGAAACTCTGGCGTAAAGGCACGCTTCATCGCTTCGGTGGTGTCGCTTGTGTGGTCTTGGTGGGTAAAGCCCATGGACGCACGGCTGATACTTTCTGCGCCGACATTGGTCGTCATCACCAAAATCACCTGCTTAAAAGACACGCTGCGCCCATTATTATCCGTCAGCGTGCCGTGATCCATGACTTGCAGCAGCAAATTAAACACATCTGGGTGCGCTTTTTCTATCTCATCAAGCAGCAGCACACAATGCGGAAATTGGCTGATTTTTTCGGTCAAAAGTCCGCCTTGGTCATAGCCCACATAGCCCGGCGGCGCACCAATCAGCCGTGATGCAGTGTGCGCTTCCATGTACTCGCTCATATCAAAGCGCACAAATTCCAGCCCCAGCGTAAAGGCAAGCTGCTTACACACTTCGGTCTTGCCCACGCCAGTCGGCCCCGCAAACATAAACGCACCGATGGGCTTGTCGGCAGGTTTTAGTCCTGCGCGCGCAAGTTTAATCGCACCTGCCAGCGTACTGATGGCGGTGTCTTGCCCAAAAACCACACGTTTTAAATCACGCTCAAGGTTTTGTAGTGCCGCCACATCATCACTAGAAACGGTCTTTGGCGGAATGCGTGCGATTTTTGCCACCACATTTTCAATCTGCGCCAAATCCACCACAGGCAAGTCGGTTTTTTCGTTTGTTGGTTTATTGTCGGTCGGTTGATTGTCGGCTGATTGCTCATCGGCTGGCTGGGTTTGTGCGTCAGCGTTTGACTTGTCAGAATTTACTTTATCAGAATTTGACTTGTCAGAATTTGACTTGTCGGAATTTAACTCATCAGAACTCGGCTCAAGCATACCCAGACTTAGACGCAAATTTGCCCCTGCTTCATCAAGCACGTCAATCGCCTTGTCTGGCAAAAAACGCTCATGAATGTAGCGCGCGGACAATTCTACCGCCGCGCTGATGGCTTCATCGCTGTAGCGCACTTGGTGGAAAGTTTCATAATGCTCTTTTAAACCTTGCAAAATCGCAATCGTATCATCAATGCTCGGCTCATTGATGTCAATTTTTTGAAAGCGTCTGGACAGCGCATGGTCTTTTTCAAAAATTTGGCGATATTCTATAAAAGTGGTTGAGCCAATGCAGCGCAGCTCACCGTTGGCAAGCGCAGGTTTGATAAGATTTGACACATCAACGTGGCTGTTCATGCTGCTGCCTGCGCCAATCATGCTGTGGATTTCATCAATGAATAAAATCACGTTTGGCTTGTCTTTTAGCTCACCCAAAAGCTCTTTCATGCGGTTTTCAAAGTCGCCACGAAATTTCGTCCCTGCAATCAAAGCTGCCAAATCCAGCGCATGAATCACGCAGTCTGCAAGCGGCTTAGGTGCTTTGCCTGTCTCAATCAGCCACGCCAAACCTTCTGCGATGGCGGTTTTACCCACACCGGGGTCGCCCACCAAAAGCGGATTGTTCTTGCGGCGGCGGCATAAAATCTGAGCGGTGCGCTCAATCTCAGCCTGTCTACCAATCAAAGGGTCAATGCGCCCAGCTTTGGCACGCTCGTTTAAATTGGCGGTGTATGAAGCCAGCGCGCTTTTTTTCTCGCGCGTGCGTTTCGGCTTTTGGGCGCTGTCGCCATCTGCGCTGTCTTGCTCGGATGCTTGCTTTAACTTATCAGAATTGCCGTGCGACAAATAGCGCATGACACGCAGCGTGCTGATGTTTTGCGCTTGCAACAAATGCGCCGCCTGACTGTCCCGCTCTTTAAAAATCGCCACCAGCACGTCCACGCCGTCCACCAGCCGATTGCTGCCGCTGGATTGCACATGCCAAATCGCCCGCTGAATCACACGCCCAAAGCCTTTGGTGGCGGTGGGTTTGGCGGCGTCATCGGCAAGTTTTGGCACAAAATCCGCCAAATACGCCTTAATTTCATCAGACAGCTGGGCGATGTCCGCACCGCAATCAATGAGCAGCTCTTGCGTGCGCCCATCGTCCAAAAGACCAAGCAACAAATGCTCCACCGTCATGTATTCGTGGCGGTGTTTTTTGGCGTAATTTTCAATGGCGTGGTGTACACGTTCAAATTCTGGGGTAAACATGGTTTTTCCTAAGTTTTTGATTTTTAAGTTTTTAAATGATTTTTGTTGTTTTGGTTATAACTTTTTTAGCCTGATGGCTGTTTGAACTTGGCAAGTTTCATTGACAAGTTTTATGGCAAATTTTCCAAATAATCCAGCCAATCAATTCTCTTGCCAATTCACATCACAGCGCAGGCTCGATGGTCGCCAACAGCGGATATTGCGCATTCTCGGCAAGCTGCACCACTTGCGCAGCCTTGGTCTCGGCAATTTCCTTGACGTACACCGCAGCGACCGCACTGCCCTGCTCATGCACCTGATACATAAGCGCCACCGCCTTATCCAAATCATGCCCAAACACCTGCATCAACACCGCCACGACAAAATCCATGGTCGTGTAATCGTCATTGTGCAAAATCACCGCATATTTGGCAGGTTCATCAAGTGCCACTTCGTCCGCCACGTCAAGCGCCACGTCCGTTTCCGTTTCATCATCAAGCCGTGCTTGTGTGTGCTGGATTTGCGCATGATGGTTTTGCACATCGGCAAAGTGTGTACAGCTTGGCGAGTGAATTGGTGCGTAAATTGGTGCGCGAAGTGATGCGTCAAATTTTTGGGCGTGCATAAGTTTTTTACCTGTATTTTGGCGTGTTTTTAGCGTGTTTGTGGTGGGTTTTAGGAAAATTGACGGTGATTGTCATCGCAAGTTAAACGGCTTGACCGTCATCGTACGGCTCACGATTGGTGTAATCACACACATCTTTATGGTTTGATGAGCGCATAATTTCAAGGCAAGCGTTTGATTTTTCTTGTTTTTGGCATTATAGCACAATGCAGCGTTTATAGATTGGGTTGGCAAAATGGTTGTAAGTCAAGCAAATAGAAAAACCGCAAGCCCAGTGAGCAGCAGCGCAACCCAACATTTTTAAAATAAATTCTTGAATTTATTGGGTTTTTGCAAGCTCAATCCAACTTACGCATCGTCATTTAATCCAAATTAGAATCGGTTTAAATGGCAAGTTTGTAAGCCCAGTTAGCGATAACGTAACCCAACGTTCGCACCAACCTACAAAACAACCCACCCCAACCAAACTTCACCCAAACAAAAAAGACAAAAACCGAAATTTTTGTCTTTTTAAAATAAGCGTTTGACTTACCAAACACAGCTTGGGTTTTGCGCTTAGTTTTTGCTCTTGGTGTCGCTCGTGGCGATTGGACGCTTGTCCGTCTTACCAGCTTCCGCCAGCGAACTTGGCGCATCACTGATGACCTTGCCCACTTGCCAATTATACAGCTGCTGCACTTCTTGCTCGCCTGCAATCAGCTCAAGTTTCATCTGACGTGGCGTAAAACCTTCTGGCATGATAAAACGCCCACGAATGTTCGCCACACCATCAATCTGATAGCTGGACGGCTCAAGCGGAATTTCCACCATGCTCGTGGCGTTTAGCAGCGTCAGCTTTGGCGTCATGCGCACCGATTTGCCAGACACATCAAGCATCGCCACATCAAAGCGGTATTCAAAGGTGTTTTCTGGCAAGGCTTCAATCTGCGCACCCAAAACTTTCAGCGCCACGCCACCTTGCTCTGCCACCGATGATTTTAGCAAATCATTGACTTGGGTCAGCTGTAAATTGGTGGTTTGCAATTCTTCATAATCTTGGCGCAGCTGCTCAAGATTACCAATGCTGATGTCTCGCTCTTGGGAAATTTTGGCGGTTTCTTCTTTTAGGCGTGCGTTTTCAGCGTGCAGTGCCGTGGCGTCAGCGGCGCTAAATTCTTCGCCACTTTCTGCTGTGCTTGCGGTGTGGACGCCTTGACGATAGCCGACTTTATAGCCAACCACCGCCACGACCACCGAAGCAAACAGCAATGCCGCCAAAAACAGCACCAAAATCTGCCCAACCGCACCAGTTTGGGCAACGTGAGAATAAGATGACCGTTTTGTCATAAAAAACCATCTGTCAAATAACGAAAATGGCGGTTATTATAAAACATCTTGGCAAAATTTGCGTAATTTTTTGTGATTATTGGTAAGTTTTTTACATAAAATTTTCCACCAAATCACCAAAATTGGCACAAAAACCGCCCAAAACCAAGTTTTGCTTAAGTTTTGTACAAGTTTTTGCTCAAGTTTTTACGCACGATTTACGCAAAATTTCACACACCGTTTCACACCTTAAACGCTACTTAATCCAACTGCAAGCGCACACGTTTTAGGCGCAGCGCATTGCTCAGCACCGAAATGGAACTTGCCGCCATCGCCGCCGCTGCAATCATCGGATTTAATAAACCCACCGCCGCCACGACAATGCCGATGGCGTTATAAATAAAGGCGAAAAATAGGTTTTGCTTGATGTTTTTTAGGGTCAGGCGTGCGATTTTTTGGGCATAATAAGCGTGCGTGATGGATTCGCCCACAAGCTCCGCGCTGGCGGTGTGTCTTGCCACATCAGAGCCTGCGCCCACCGCAAAACTTGCCGCTGCCGCTGCCATCGCAGGCGCATCATTCACGCCATCGCCCGTCATCGCCACTTGTCTGCCATCGGCTTGCAGCTGACTGATAAATTCTGCTTTATCTCGTGGTGATAATCTGCCCAAAGCCTTGCTGATGCCAAGTTTGCCCGCCACATCGTCCACCACCGCTTGATGATCACCGCTTAAAATCACCACTTCAATGCCGTCTTCTTTAAGTTTTGACACCACACGCTCGCTGGTAGGCTTGATGGTGTCGGTCAGCGCATACACCGCCACTGCCTTGCCATTGATGGATAATGCCACAAGGCTGGCAAAACGCCACTGCGGCTGTGCGAACGCTTCATTGCCGAGATACGCATCAAAATCTGGCAAATCGGCAAATTCTGGCACGCCCACCTTGATAAGCCCAAATGGCTCAATCACGCCGCTTAGCCCCTTGCCAATCACGCTTTGCACATCCGTAACTTCAAACAGCGCAAGGTTTTGCTCGCTTGCCGCTTGGGTGAACGCCTTGGCAAGTGGGTGGCTTGCGTGCTGCTCAAGACTTGCGGTCAGTGTCAAAGCCAGCGTTTCGTTGAAATTTGATAAATTAGCAGACTTTGCCAAATCATCGGCAAATAAATGCACCGCACTGATTTGTGGCTTGCCGTGCGTGAGCGTGCCAGTTTTGTCAAATACCATCGTATCCACATGCCCTGCCGCTTCTAGGCTGGGCGCGTCCTTAAAACGCACGCCATGGCGCGCCGCCGTCCCCATGCCAGCCATGATGGCAGCTGGCGTGGCAAGCCCCAAAGCACAAGGACAAGCAATCACCAGCACCGCCACCGCACGCAATAACGCTTCATCAAATGCCCCAAGCCACCAAAAATTCACCGCAAAAGTGATAAGCGCAATCGCCACCACCGCAGGCACAAACACCGCCGCCACTTTATCGGCAAGCCTTGCGATGTTTGCCTTGGTGCCTTGAGCTTCATTCAGCGCAGACACCACGTCCGCCAATGCCGTGTCTTGCCCTGTGGCGCGCGCTTGATATTCAAAACTGCCATCGCTAATCACACTGCCAGCCAGCACCACATCGCCCACAGACTTTGTCAGCACACGGCTTTCACCCGTCAAGTGCGCTTCGTCCAGCATACCGCTGCCAAATGTTACCACGCCGTCTACCGCCACGCTGTCGCCTGTGCGCCCAAGCAAGACATCGCCTGCTTGCACGCTGTCCACCGAAACTTCCTGCCATGCGCCATCACGCTTGATTTTGGCGTGCTTGGGAATCAAATCCAAAAGCAGCGTTAAGCTATTTAGGCTGTGTTTTTTGGTGCGCATTTCCAAAAACTTACCCAAGCTAACAAAGGCAATCACCATCACAGACGCTTCAAAATAAACGTGCGCCTCCCCTTGTTGCCAAACATAAGTAGAGTACGCCCAAATCGCACTCGTCCCCAGCGCCACCAGCACGTCCATATTGGCAAGTCCGCCACGAATCGACGCCGTCGCACCTTTATAAAACACCCAGCCAAAGCCAAATTGCACTATGCTTGCCAGCACAAATTGCAGCCAAATCGGCGGCATCAGCGCATGGCTGCCCGCCATCATGCCAAGCATACCCACCCAAAACGGCACGGACAGCAGCCACAATAAAACCAGCCGCCACAGCCCGCCATGCTCATCATGCTCCGCCACCACGCTTTTTTCACTCAATGGCTTGGCGTCAAATCCCGCCTTGGCAATCCACGCACGGATTTGCTCATCGCTCACGCTGTCATCGTGGCGCACTTTGGCGGTCTCGGCAGCGAAATTCACTGTCGCACTTGCCACGCCTGCTTTTTTATTCAGCACCTTTTCAATGCGTGCCGCACACGCCGCACAGCTCATGCCGCTGATGGCAAAGTTGCTTTCTTGGGTGTGTTCTTGGAGCTGGGTTTGCTTTTTAAAATTATCAGAAGCAAGGTTGGTCATGGTTTTTCTCGTGAGTTTAAATGTTGTGGTTTTTTGGCGTTGTGGTTTTTTAGTATTGCAATTTTAACGTAATGATTTAAAGATTGTGATTTTAAACATGATGATTGAAATATTATGATTTTAAGCGTTATGATTAAAACCTTGTGTTGCGGCTTACTTTAAACACCTTTTGACAATTCGCCCATCACTATTTATCATAGGCGTATGATAAAGCTTGACCTATGGTTAAAGTCAAGCGTTTTTCAACATTCTACCCAACCAACACCCAATCATGCTCACCATCAAAGACATCGCCACGCAAACCCAGCTTTCCGCCAAGCAAATTCGTGATTATGAAAAACACGGATTATTGCCACACATCGCACGCACAGCGCACGGCTATCGACTGTATGACGATGGCGACATCGCACGGCTGACGTTCATCGCACACGCACGGCAAGTGGGATTTTCGCTCGCGCAAATCAAAGAATTACTCGCCTTACAAGACGACCCAAATCGCAGCAGCAAAGCCGTCAAAACGCTCACCGCTCAGCACATTCACGCACTAAATGTGCGCATTGACGAACTAAAACACATGGTGCAAACCCTACAAACTTGGCATGATGCTTGCGCTGGCGATGATGGCTCAGCCTGCGCCATTTTGACAGGCTTAACCACACATTCACCATACTCAAAACCATACGCCAAATAAAACCAAATAAAAAAACAGCCACGCCGAGCATGACTGTTTTATCGTTTAAGATTGGCTTAGCCTTGGCTTAGTCTTGGCTTAGTCTTGGCTTCGTCTTAGCAATGCCAATCACTCCACATCAAAGCCAGCGTCTTCAATGGCTTCACGAATCGCCGCCTGTACGCTTAAATCCGCCACAACCACCGCACTGCCGCTTTCAAAATCCACCGACACGCTTTGCACGCCTGCCACGCCCATGATGGCATTTTGCACAGATTTGGCACAGCCGCCGCAGGTCATGCCGTCAATGTTAAAAGTTTGCATTGTCATGATTTACTCCAAATTTTTTGATGGTTTTTCTAAAAATCACTTGCCAAAAGTTGCTTGATACTTTTAAAACCGCTGGCAAAACTTACCACTTAATACCGCCAGCCATTTAAGGCACGACCGCCACCACGTTTAAGCCTGCTTTTTCGTCAAGCCCAAACATCACGTTCATATTTTGCACCGCTTGCCCTGCCGCACCTTTCACCAAATTATCCTGCACCGCCATCACCGTCAGCACACCTTCATCGTTGTCTTGATGCACGCCAATGCGTAAAAAGTTTGACGCACGGCTCATGCGTGTCTCTGGCAAAAGCCCCTTTGGCAAGACGTCCACAAATTGCTCATCGGCATACGCTTTTTCAAAAATCGCCTGCCAATCAAGCGCACACCCAGCGTCCGTCAAGCCTAAATGAATGGTGCTGTACATACCACGAATCATCGGCACAAGGTGCGGCACAAAACGAATGTGATGCGCAAATTTTGACTGCAGCAGCGTCTCAACACCTTGGCGAATCTCTGGCAAATGGCGATGACCCGCCACGCCATAAGCACTAAAATTATCCGAACTTTCAGAAAAAATCAGATTCAGCTTGGCGCTGCGCCCTGCTCCAGAAATGCCTGATTTGGCATCAATGATGATGCGCTTGTCAATCAACGCTTCGTCTTGGGTATTTTGGCTGTCAATCACAGGTTTTAATCCCAAAATCGCCGTGGTCGGATAGCAGCCGGGATTGCCCACCACGTCTGCCTTGGCGATGGCGGCACGGTTCACTTCAGGCAAGCCATACACCGCCTTTGCCATAATGTCTGGGCATTCGTGCGCCAAGCCGTACCATTTTTCAAACTCTGCCAAATCCTGCAAGCGAAAATCCGCTGCCAAATCAATCACTTTCGTGCCGCTCGCCACAAGCTCACGCGCCGCCTTCATCGCCACGCCATGCGGAGTGGCAAAAAACACCACATCGCAGCTTTTAAGTGCTTCAATGTCTGCATCAGAAAACGCCACATCGCACACACCGCGTAGGCTTGGGAAAATCTCACTTGCTGCCTTGCCCGCTTCGGTGCGTGATGTCAAAAGCGTGATTTTGGCATTGGGGTGATTGCTTAAAAGACGAATCAGCTCCACGCCTGTGTAGCCCGTACCGCCCACAATGCCGACTTGAATGTGTGAATGAGTGCTGTTTTTCATAAAATTTCCCATTTTTGCTGTTTTTTAAAGTGGTATAGCACCAATAAAAATGACGCCCTGCCAACAAATCGTTGATATTGATAAATTTATTTTAAATAACTGTATGATAAAACTTATAAAAAATGCTTAAATTTCATCTTAAATCGCATTGGCAAACTATAGCAAATTTCCCAAGATTGCGCCACGTTTTTTCAAAATTGCGCGCAAATGCGGCAAAATCTGGCGCGCCATCGCCTAAATTTACGTTTTTTGGCAAAATTTTGCGATTTTTTGGCAAATTTTCGTAATTGACACTTGATAAAATCTGATTTTGCGCTAAGCTATAAGGTTTGAAAGTTTACCGATAAACTCATTTTATCTTTATTGCAGTATTTCTTTATAAATTTATAATATTCATTTCACTCCAATCATTTAAACCATGTCAAATTCTGATCACACCACTTTCACCCCTGATTATCCTGCCATCGCCCAGCATTATGCCGACATCATCGCAGGCGCAGGCGAAGATTTGAGCCGAGAAGGACTGCTTGATACGCCCATGCGTGCCGCCAAAGCCTTTGGTTATCTGACGCGCGGCTACCATCAACAGCTTGATGTGGTGGCAAATGACGCCATTTTCCCATCGGATAACGGTGAGCTGGTGCTGGTGCAAAATATTGAATTTTATTCGTTGTGCGAACATCATTTGTTGCCGTTTTTTGGCGTGGCGCACGTTGGTTATTTGCCAGAAGGCAAGGTGCTTGGGCTGTCTAAGGTTGCTCGCATTGTGGATATGTACGCGCGCCGCCTGCAAATCCAAGAAAATCTCACCAAGCAAGTTGCCGAAGCCATCAGCGAGCTGACTGGCTGCCGTGGCGTGGCGGTGGTGATGGACGCAAGCCATATGTGCATGATGATGCGCGGCGTGGGCAAGCAGCAATCGACCACACGCACCATGAGTATGCTGGGCGAGTTTAGCAGCAATGCCGCTGTACGCTCAGAATTTTTAAGTGCCGTACCACGCCGCACGCCTGCTTTTGGCTGATTTTGCTTTGATTTACAAGCCTAAATTTATCAATGACGCTGCCGATTTTGGTGGCGTTGTTGTTTTTGAGCGGAGTTTGAAAATCAGAATTGATTAAATTGATGAAGATACAAGGTTGGGTCAGCGCAGCGCAACCCAGCAGCCTATTCAAAAATCGTCCAAAAACTGTTCGTGGTGAGCTTGTTAAACCTGACGGTTTTTAGGTTAAAACCTTTCATTGGTCCACCTTTTGACAAGCTCAGGGCGAACGGAAAAATCACATCAAACAGCTCTCCAAAGCAGATTTTAAAATCGTGGTGGGATTTGTGTGCCGTAGGTTGAGTTGGCATAAGTGCAACCCAACATCGCACCATAAATCACAAAAACCGACCAGTTGGTTTGTATTTTTAAAAAACCTTTTACCAAAAAAATAACCCAACTCTTAATGAGTTGGGCGTGGGTAAAGTTAAGTGCAAAGCGCACCTTTTGCGTCCGTGGGCAAGCCTTGCCAATAAAAATCCCTTGCGTCCGTGATGGATTTATTATAAACACAAGCCATCAAATTAAACATTCGCCAAAATCGCCAATGGTTGTACGTTTTGGCTGACATCTTGTACAGACAATTTACGCACATCGTACTTCGTGCAAGCCTTTTAAGTATGGTTTAGCATTTGCCCAACTCAATCATTTCACCAAACGCCCATCAAATCCCCTACTCAAAACAAACATCGTTAATAGCAATCATAAATAAAAGTTATGAAAATTTCTCAAAAATTAAAGGTTTTTCATATATTTACGCCAAATGATTGGTGATACACAGTTTTTATGGCAAAAAATTGTGAAAAATAGTCGCAAAAAGTCTTGATTTTTTGTGCATAACAGTGCATAGTTATACATTCCACGCAAGATTTAAGATGAGCTTGCCAGCGGACAAAACTGGTGGATAAAACCAACAGACAAAAGAAGCGTCAAACGCACTTTCCCTAAACGTTTACGCACCGCTTAATTTAGCAAACTTTTGGCAAACTCATCACAAACTTGCATTTCTTGTCTTGTTCGGCAATTTATTAAAAGGTACGTTTAGATGGCACAAACTTTGGTGGCAAACCCTACTGTGGGTCTGGTGGGCTGGCGTGGTATGGTCGGTTCGGTACTGATGGCACGCATGGTGGAAGAAGGCGATTTTGCGCACTTTACGCCTGTATTTTTCTCAACAAGCAACGCAGGCGGTCAAGCGCCTGATTTCGGTGTGGATGCAGGCACACTAAAAGACGCACACGACATCGCAGAGCTTGCCAAATGTGATGCCATCATCACCTGTCAAGGCGGTGATTACACCAAAGAAGTACACCCAAAACTGCGCGCGCACGGCTGGAATGGTTACTGGATTGACGCTGCCAGCAGCCTGCGCATGGACGATGACGCCATCATCATTTTAGACCCTGCAAACCGCAGCGTGATTGATTCTGCGCTTGCTGATGGCAAAAAAGATTTCATTGGTGGCAACTGCACCGTCAGCCTAATGCTGATGGCGATTGGCGAGCTGTTCCGCCGTGATTGGGTGGAATGGGTATCTGCCATGACCTACCAAGCCGCTTCTGGCGCTGGCGCAAACAATATGCGCGAGCTTATCAACGGCATGGGCGCACTGCGCGACAGCGTGGCGGACGAGCTTGCCAATCCAGCATCAGCAATCCTAGAAATTGACCGTAAAATCGCTGAAACCCAGCGTTCTGACAGCTTCCCAACGCAATATTTTGGCGCACCTTTGGCAGGCAGCCTGATTCCTTATATTGACAGCCAGCTTGACAACGGTCAATCACGCGAAGAATGGAAAGGTCAAGCCGAAACCAACAAAATTCTTGGCAAAACCGAGCAAGATTTAATCAATATTGACGGCATTTGTGTGCGTATTGGCGCAATGCGTTGCCACAGCCAAGCCTTGACCATCAAGCTTAAAAAAGACATTCCACTTGTCGAGATTGAACAAGCACTTAAAGACAGCGACAATCCTTGGCTGGACGTTGTGCCAAATGACAAGCCAGAAAGCATGGCGCGCCTAACGCCAGTGGCTGTAACAGGCACGCTGAACGTAGCCGTTGGTCGTCTGCGCAAGATGAACATGGGCGGTGAATATCTGACAGCATTCACCGTGGGCGATCAGCTTTTGTGGGGCGCGGCTGAGCCACTGCGCCGTATGCTGGCGATTCTACAAGGTCGTATCTAAGCTGATTTTACCGACAAAACACGCTCTTCATGGGCGTGTTTTTGCGCAACTAGTCGTTTGATTTTGCTTGTTTTTTTTGGTTTTGGCGAACTTTCAAAGTTTTTTTGAATTTTGGTAAATTGTTGTTTTGGCGATTTGTTGTCTTGATAAATTGTCGGTTTGTTTATAAAAAGTCTGGCTAAAAACTGGCTAAAAAGTTTGGCTTTGATGATGGTAACTTTTGGCAATTTTCACAAAACACACTATAATAAACGCATGGCAAAGTACCCAGCTCAAGCAATCACAAACTCACAAGCGTCATTTTAAGAGTGTCAATCATGCACACACCTCAAACCACGCACTTAATTTATGTTGGTGGCACGTTCGGCAGCCACGGCACGCCTTTATCGCCACTGCCTGCCGACGTGTTTTTGCCCGTCTTACAAAGCGAGCTTGCCGCACGCCTTGCCCACATCAGCACGCACATCTTGCCCAACGACATCATCAAAGACAGCAGCGCACTCACGCCCAGCGATTTTGTGGCGCTTTATGAGACGCTGCTCACCGCCTATCAAACAGGCGCAAGACGCTTTGTCATCATCACAGGCACAGACAGCCTAAGCTATTTGGCAGCGTTTATGGCGGCAGCGTTTGCCGATTGCCACGACATCACACTCATCATCACAGGCAGTATGCAGCCGCTGCTCATCGCTGATGAAGTGGAGCTGCAAATCAACGAACAAAGCGATGCGTGGGCGAACATCTCTGGCGCAATCGCTGTGGCGCAGGCGGCAATCTCTGGCGTGTTTGTGCAATTTGCCAATAAAACCTTACTGGCAAAAAGCACCCAAAAAATTGACAGCCAAGTTTTTGACGCGTTTGCTGGCATGCCACTCACCCCAAGCCAAGCACCCAAAACCACTGGCGAATTTCACAGTGCGTCTTGGCAAGCCGAGCGCATAAGTGCACTCGAGCAACTGCGCAGCCTTGCCAAACAAAACGTGATTCAAATGGTTTTTGCGCTGCCGATGGGCGCAGACATTTTGGCGCACGAACTTGAAACGCTGGATAACAATACCAAAGCCGTCATCATTGCTGCTTTTGGTGCGGGCAACTTACCCCAATCGCCACGCCTAATCCAAGTGCTTGATAAGCTGCATGAAGACGGCATTACGGTGATTTGCACCACCCAGTGCGCTTTTGGCGGCGTCAACAGCAACTACGCAGCAGGCAGCTGGCAATATCAGCATGGCGTGTTGGCTGGGCAGGATTTGAGCATTGCTGGCATTTTTGGGCAAGTGCTGTGGCAACTCATCAACAGCTTACCCATCGCGCTAAGTCCGCTTGCCAAGCCAGACGAGCAAAGCACAGCAAAAAGCGCAACCAGCGGAGCGGCTTATGAGTGATGGCGCACAAACTTATGCGGTAGGCATTGAGTTCATCGGCACACGCTATCGTGGCTGGCAACGCCAAGAAGAAGTCGTGGGCGTGCAAGCCGTGCTGGAAAATGCTTTATCTAAAATCGCCAACGAACCCATCGAGCTGATTGCCGCTGGGCGCACGGACGCTGGCGTTCATGCGGGTAATATGATTGCGCATTTTACCACCACTGCCAAGCGCAGCATTCACAGCTGGATGCGTGGCGCAAATACGCTGCTGCCAGACGATGTCGCCTTGCGCTGGATTACGCCCATGCCCAGCGATTTTCACGCGCGTTTTAGTGCAATCGCCAGACGCTATCGCTACATCACGCTCAATCAGCCCTACCGCCCTGCGCTCTTGCGCCATCAAGTAACGCACCATTATGCCAGCCTTGATGTTGCCGCCATGATAGACGCTGCCAAGCTGTTTGTCGGTACGCATGATTTTAGCAGTTTTCGTGCTGCCGCTTGCCAATCCAATCAGCCTGTGCGCACGGTCAGCCACGCAGACTTGTTCATGCACGGTGCGTATTTGGTGCTGGATATTCAGGCGGACGGATTTTTACACCACATGGTGCGAAACCTGATGGGCGCGCTGTTTGCTGTCGGTCAAGGTGAGCTGAATAAGGACGAGTTGCTTGCCATCATGCACGCCAAAGACCGTTCGCTTGCACCGCCCACCGCCAGCGCAGATGGTTTGTACTTTATCAACGCCTACTATCCAGAGCGTTTTCAATCGCTGCTGCCAGACGCGCCCTTGACACCGCTATGGCTGGGGATTTTGGAATAAACGCACGAATTTCACGTTAATTTTCAAATCCGACAAACAAGCAACGCATAAATTCGCACAATAAATCATAGCTTTTCACCAAAATTTAAGCTATAATAGCAATCCTTATTTTCCACCCATGTAATTTACAACGACTTATGGCAAAAAAAGACGACATCATTGAGTTTGAAGGCGAAGTGATTGACACGCTACCAAACACCCTATTTAAAGTACGCCTAGACAATGGGCATGAAATCATCGCCCACATTTCTGGCAAAATGCGCAAGCACTACATTCGCATTTTGACTGGCGACCGTGTGAAAGTTGAGATGACCCCTTATGATCTTGGCAAGGGTCGCATCACTTATCGTGGCAAAAACTGATTGCTCATCGCACAGTTGGCGCACACAAAGCATACACCAAGCCCAGTTTTAGCTGGGCTTTGTTTTATCTACCCACTACTCAAATCAGCCGCCTTTATGACAAGCACTCAAAACCAAGCTCAGCCGCTCACCATTTTAGTACATGGCTTACATCAAAACGACTGGATCATGCGCCCTTTGGCGAAGCGGCTTGGCAAATTTGGTTTTCGCACACATTGCCATCGCTACCGCAGCCTTGCTGAGCCAATCAGCACGCACGCCGCCACGCTGCACGCTTGGCTTACACAGCACCACACGCCCAAGCACCCGATTAACTTGGTTGGGCATAGTCTTGGCGGCTTGGTCATGCGTCAGTTTGCGCACGATTATCCACAGTGGCAAATTCACCGTGCCGTAACGCTTGGCACACCGCACGCTGGCAGTGTGTGCGCACGCCTGACACGTAAAATCCTGCCGCCTGTGATTGGCAAGTCTTATCTTGGTGCGCTGGATGGCAACTGCCCAGCTTGGCGTGATGGCGTACCGCTGGGCATCATCGCAGGCAATCGCCCTTTGGGTTTGGGCTTGCCGCTCTTATGGCTGCACCATCGCACCAATCAACAAACCAGCAGCCAGCAAGCGAGCAACCAACAAACCGCCAAGCAAAACAGCACCGCCCACGATGGCACGGTGCTGCTTAGCGAAACCACGCTTGATAATGCCGCCGATTACATCATCTTGCCTATCACTCACACAGGTATACTCACCGATGGACAAGTCGCCAAGCAAGCGGCGCACTTTTTAATACATGGTAAATTTTTGCGCTAATTTATACACTTAAATGTGCGCACTAAATTTCTACGCAAAAACAAGCACTTATCACAAATCTTAAGCGCCATACACCGTTTTAATCCACGCACCGATGGATTTGATTTGCTGCAAACACACTTGATGCGCCATTGGATAAGTGCTAAATTCTGGTGCAAAACCAAGCTCGGTAAGCGTCTGTTTGGCGCGTTTGCCCAGCACGCACGGCACGATGTCATCATAGTCGCCATGGTCAATTTTCACGGCAATTTTCGTATTTTTCGCCTGCGCAATCTCACCAGCCGTGGCAAAATAAGTAGACAGTGCCAACAAGCCAGCCAGCTTTCTTGTGTTCGTCAGCACCGTGTGATACGCCACCGCACCGCCTTGGGAAAAGCCTGCGATGATGATGTTTTCGCTTGGCACGCCTTGTGCGATTTGCGCATCAATCAGCGCATTGATTTGCTCGCTGGATTTGGCGATGTGCGCCACGTCCACCTTGCGATCAAGCGTCATTTCTAAGATGTCATACCACGCAGGCATGATGTAGCCGCCATTGATGGTAACAGGAATTTTTGGTGCGTGTGGAAACACAAAACGCACCGCCAAATCGCCAAGCTCAAGCTCAGGCACCACAGGCACAAAATCATGCCCGCTTGCGCCCAAGCCATGCAGCCAAATCACCGCCTTGTCAATCTTTGCGCCTGTTGGGTTATGCTCCACGATTTCACAGTTTAAAAGTGCATTATCCTGCTGATTTTGCATGGGTTTCTCCAGTTTTGTCGGTTATTGTTTGTCGTTATTTTTGGGCAAGTTTCATTTATTGCCGAAGCACCGCCCAAACATCGCTTATCATAGCACAAAATCCACGCACAAACCAAAACCACGCAAACGCACGGCTACAAAATTACAATAAACCAAACTTCAAAAACCGTTATAATATAAAAGCAATTTTATTGGGCAATTTGGATAAATTGGCTAAAATTTAGGGGCTGTCCT
>NZ_MUXU01000062.1 GCF_002014985.1 Moraxella caviae
TATCTAGGACAGCCCCTAAAATAAACTTAAAAACCAGCCATCAATTTGCATGACTTATAAGAATTTAACACATCATTTTTTAATCGCCAGTCCGCAAATGCCAGACGAGCGCTTTGCCGACACTTTGGTGTACATCACACGCCACACGCCAGAAGGTGCGTGGGGGTTTGTGGTGAATGAGCCGCTAAATGCCATTTCTGTGGGCGGTTTGCTTGGCGAGATGGGCATGCCAAGCTCGCAACAAGCCATGAATACGCCTGCGCTGCACGGCGGGCCTGTACGCCCTGAAGCGGGTTTTGTGCTGCACACGGGCTTGCCTGATTTTGCGTCATCGTTTGCCATCGGTGAGAGCGTTTGCTTGACGACCAGCAAAGACATTTTAGAGCGTATCAGCGAAGACAGCCTTGCGCATTTTTTGGTGTGCATGGGCTTTTGTAATTGGGGCAAAGGGCAGCTGGATAAAGAAGTGGCGCAGGGCGATTGGATTGCTTGCCCAGCTGATTTGGAAATCCTATTTCGTGCGCCTTTTGAAGAGCGAATCAGCCTTGTTTATGACAAACTTGGCATCAATCCAGACTTTTTTGTCGCTACCACAGGATACGCCTAATGAGTTCTCCGACTTTGGTTTTGGCGCTGGATTTTGGCGTGAAAAAAATGGGCATGGCACTGGGCAACAGCCTGACAGCGGACGCGCGCCCGTTTGATATTTTGGCGATGAATAATGGGCAGCCAGATTGGGAAAATTTGCTGGGCATTATTGACACTTGGAAAATTGACGTGGTGCTGGTGGGTTTACCGCTTAATATTGACGGCACGGACAGCATGATCAGTAAGCGCGCGCACAAATTCGCTCGCCGTCTGGCGCACCGCTTGGGCGAGCGTAAAAATAAAGCGCAGGTGTTTTTATATGATGAGCGTCTAAGCTCGGCGCAGGCGCGGTCTGTGGCGTGGGAGCGTGGCTGGATTGACGATGAGCGCACGCCGATTGATGACATTGCAGCGTGCTTATTGATTGACGGCTATTTTTATGCACCCGAAGTGGCGCAGCGTGTCGGCAGCTACCATGATGGCGAGCATGACGACTAAAAGGCAGCTAAAAAGACGACTAAAACCACCAAATCTTATTTACACATTCACCCAAACCAGCGAGCCAAACCATGAATCCTGCCATTATCCAGCGCATCAAAGAAGCCATCGCCCTTGCCAATCTTAGCGTGCGGCTTGGCTTGGCGGCGATTGTGTGCTTTTGTGTGTTTGGCACACTGGCAAGCCTTGCGGCGTTTAAAGACAGTGCGCTTGTGTATTACGCCTTTCATTATTTGCCTTATGCGCTGATTGCCGTCAGTATTCCCATCAGCTTGTACCATGCGTTTTTATTGGCGCGCTATCGCATCATTCAGGCAGGCATTTTAAAGACGGTGCTGGCGGTGGGCGTGGGTTTATTGATGTTTGCGCTGGCGATTTTTATTCGTCAAGGCGCTGGCGTGGTGTTTTTTATGGGGCTGTTTTTGGCGATGATTGCGTGGTTTGGCATGCCGTTTTTGTTCCGAGTAAATTTTAAGAAATTCTTAACATTTCTTGAGCAAAGCAATTTGGAAAACCGCTCAGAAAAGTGTTCAGAAAAGCATTCAGAAAACGCCTAAAAATCCTTTAAAAAAATCACGCCAACTTTTAAATCTTATCCATCTTTGAGCTTAAAAAAATGAGTCAAAATACCGAGCAAGCAGACAAGCAAACTTATGAACAAACACCAAATCACACTTTGGATACCAAAGGCTTGATTTGCCCAGAGCCTGTCATGCTGCTACATAAAACCATACGCAAAGCAGCAGGTGGTGAATGCATTGAAGTGCTGGCAACTGACCCTGCCACCACAAGAGATATTCCTAATTTTTGCCGTCATTTGGGGCATACGCTAAGCCTTGAGCAGACCTTAGAAGATGGCAGTTATCGCTATCTAATTATTAAGAAAAACTAAATAAAATAACCAAACCATGAGCAAAACGCGCGCCAAAGAACCACGCCAGCCGACTATCACGCATTATGATGACGACCCTGATTTTTTGAGTGAATTTCGGGCGGCGATGCTTGCTCGTGGGCTTGCCACGCACACAAGAAACGCTTATCTTAGGGATTTGCGCGCGTGCATTGCCAGCAGCAGCACGCCTTTGACGATGTGGGCGGAAAAAGACGTGCTAAGCTGTTTGAGTGCATCGCAGCAGGCGGGCAAATCGCCACGCACGCAAGCAAGACTGCTGGCGAGTTTGCGCCAGTTTTTTTTGTGGCAAATTGAGCAAGAAATGCGCCACGACAACCCTTGCGAGCATATCAAAAGCCCAAAATTAGGCAGCACCTTGCCCAAAAGTTTGTCCGAAACTGACATCACCAATTTGCTTGCCGCGCCTGATACGTCCACCACGCTTGGACTGCGAGATAAAGCCATGCTTGAAGTGCTATACGCTTGCGGTCTGCGTGTGTCTGAGCTTGTGGGCTTGTCTTTGGATCAAATCAATCTGAACGCTGGCTGGATTACCATCACAGGTAAAGGTAATAAAACACGACTGGTGCCATTGGGTGAATATGCCGCTGCCGCCATCAATGATTATTTGATAAGACGTAGCGAGCTTTTGCCCAGCCAAAAAAACGACTGCCAAGCGCTGTTTTTGACGACACAAGGCGGCTACATGACACGGCATAATTTTTGGCACATGATTAAAAAATATGCGCTTGCCGCCCAGATTCACAGCGACATTTCTCCGCACACGCTGCGCCACGCATTTGCCACGCATTTGATTAACCATGGCGCGGATTTGCGCAGTGTGCAGCTGCTTTTGGGGCATAGCAATCTGTCCACCACGCAGATTTACACCCATGTGGCGACCGCAAGATTGCAGCAACTGCACGCCACGCACCACCCTAGGGGCTAACCTTTTTGCAAAAATTTGCACAAATGCGCAAATCACAACCATCGTGCACAAAATTTTGCTACAATAGCCATCAGTATTTTAATTTCATCTGATGTGGCGTTGGTTTATCAGACTTAGCCTAAGCCATCAGATTGCAAACTTTAATTTAGAAAAACTTAATAATTATGACCGAGACCACCTTAGCTGACCTACAAAAACGTGCCAAACTTTGGCGAGAAGACATCACCTTTAGTGAAGATGTGCTTGGCAAGCCGTTTCATTTTCGCACCACTTGGGGGATTTTTAGCCCAGAAAAATTGGACGATGGCAGTTTGATGCTGCTTGATCATATTGATTTTCGTGCCGATGATTCGTCCATTGATTTGGGCTGTGGTTATGGCGTGCTTGGTATGACGGCAGCCAGAGAATGCCCAAATGGCGAGCATTTGCTGATTGACAAGGATTTTGTGGCGGTGGAATATGCCAAAATCAACTGCAAAAACAACGGCTTAACTAACGCACAAGTACAGCTTTCTAATGGTTTTAATGACGTGGATAAGGCACGCAAATTTAGCCTTGTGATGAGTAATCTGCCTGCCAAAGTGGGCAAAGAGCAGCATTATTTGTACTTGCTGGACGCTTATGAGCGCATGGAAGTGGGCGCGCGTTTTTATGTGGTAACCATCAATGGTTTGCGCCAATTTATGAAGCGTGCGTTTACTGAAGTGTTTGGCAATGCTGATAAAGTCAAGCAAGGCAAAACCTATACCATCACCATGGCGACTAAATTATAAGCGATTTGTCAGAGATTTATCTGCGATGATTTGTGGATATTGACAGTAAATTCACAATTTATTCAAGATTTTATTGTTAATTAAAACTTAATAATAATCGGCAAAACGCCAGCCAAATTTCCGCCAAACGCCAACAAACAAGGAATGAGTGATGAGTTGTGATAAGAAAAGTTTGCAAAATCAGTGGCTGCGCTTATTAAGCAGTGCGCGCTTACGCCCAAAACATGGCGAAATCATCGCGCTGGACGGCAATCACGACAGCATTGATGTGCCACGCACGCCGTTTCATATGGATTATGACCGTGTGGTGTTTTCGGAGCGGTTTCGTAGGCTCGGGCGCAAAACGCAGGTTCACCCTTTTGCGCAAAGTGATTTTACGCACAATCGCCTGACGCACAGCGTGGAAGTGGCGAGTGTTGGGCGTAGTTTGGGCAATCAGATTGGCGTGGCGTTAAAGACGCAAGGACTTTTGCCAGAGACACGCAGCATCAGCGATGTCAGCACCACCGTGCAAGTGGCGTGTTTGGCGCATGATTTGGGCAATCCGCCCTTTGGGCACGTTGGCGAAGATGCGCTCAAGGCGTGGTTTGCCAAGCCTGAGCATGGCAAATATTTACAAGAACTCACCGACAAACAGCGCGCCGACATCAGCACTTATGAAGGCAATGCGCACAGTATGCGTATCGTGGCGAGCCTTGAGATGTATGCAGGCGCTGGCGGTATGCGGCTGACGGCGGCAAGTCTTGGTACGCTGATGAAATACCCTTGGGGCAGCGACCATGAGTTTGCCAAGGCGAAGGGCAAGTTTAATTTTTATCAAAGCGAGCTGCCTTTGGTGCAGGCGGTGGCGCATGAGCTGAATTTACCGCAGCTTGGCGAGACGCATTGGGCAAGACACCCTTTGTCTTATCTGATGGAAGCGGCAGACGACATTTGTTATGCGCTTTTGGATTTGGAAGATGCGGTGGAGCTTGAGCTGATTAGTGCGAGCGAATTTGAGACGGTGCTGCGCCATATTTTGCCAGCCGATCATAAGGCGAAACTCAGCCAGCGCACACGCTATCGTGCCTTGCGTGGCAGTGCGATTGGCATTGCTGTAGAAGACGTGGCGCATACTTTTATGCAGCATCACGATGCGATTTTGTGCGGTGAATTTGAGTATCCTGATTTATTGTCCGCCGCCAAGCCTGCCGTACAAGAGACGCTCGCCCACGCCAAGCAAATGGCGCACGATAAAATTTTCCACCATCATTCCAAACTTGCCACCGAGATTGCCGCTTTTGGCTGTCTGGGTTCGCTGATGGATTTACTGATTCCTACGGTGCATGAATTTGTGGTGCAGGGCAAGCCGCTGAATAAAAAGCATTTGCTGGCTTTAAAATTGATTGAGCCTGAAATCAGCGCAGACGATACTTTGTATCAGGCGTATTTAAAGGTGCTGGATTTTATTGGCGGCATGACCGATAATCGCGCGGCAACTTTAGCACGTCAATTATCTGGCGTGGGCATGCTGTGATAAGCCAGCCAAATTTATGATGATTTATTAGAAATTCTAAATAATTGTACGAAAATAATTGTACGAAAATTATTGTTGGTTGGCGTTTCGTCAGTTTCATTTATAAGCTCATCAATTCAGCCGTATTAAGCAAGTTTTATCAAGTCAAAGTTATTTTTTATCATCAGTTTAATCCATGAAAACATCAAGCAAATCCCAAAAAACGCACACTCATCACAAGCAAAAAGCCGACAAAGCCAAATCTGCACCTGTCAAAAACAAGCCAAAAACGCCACATTTTTATGGCGTGCATGCGGTGAGTGCGCTATTAAAACGCCGTCCTGAAGATGCGCTGACGCTGTTTGTGCAGCAGCGAGAAGATGCCACGCCAAGCGAGACGCACCACGACATCATGGCGCAGGCGCAGGCGATGGGCATAAGCGTGCAAATGGCGCACAAAGACAAACTTGCGCAGCTGTGCGACAGCCATCAGCACCAAGGTGTGGTTTTGGCGGCGCGTGCCAAGCCGATGGCGGACGAATCACTGCTTGATGGTTTGCTTGATAAAGAAAATGCGCTGTTTTTGGTGCTGGACCAGATTACCGATGCGCATAATTTGGGGGCATGCCTGCGTTCGGCTTGCGCCATGGGTGTGGATGCGGTCATTGTGCCAAAGCACCAAAGTGCGCCCATCACGCCAACGGTGGCGAAGGTGTCGGTCGGTGCTGCGGAAGTGATTGATGTGGTTGCGGTAACGAATTTGGCGCGTGCTTTGGAGCGATTAAAAGCGGCAGGCGTGTTCGTGTTTGGCACGGCATTGGACGAAAGCGCAAAGCCTTTACACGAGTGCGATTTTAGCGGCAAGGTGGCGATTATCATGGGTTCAGAAGGCGAAGGTATGCGCAGGCTGACCCAAGCGCACTGCGACACGCTGGTGTACATTCCGATGGCGGACACGCCAGACAGACCACAGAGCCTGAATGTGTCGGTGGCGACTGGCATGGTGCTGTATGAAGTGGCAAGGCAAAGAAAGGTGTGATTTTGGTGTGATGGATTTGTACGGCATTCTTTGATGAGAAGAATGCCGTAATTGTTTGTGTTTATTGGTTGTTTTGCAGTGCCTTCACCAGTGATTGCAAGGTGCTGATTTGCTCGTTCTTTTGGGCAATGATTTCATCTTTATGATTTAGTATTAATTGCAATTTTTCGTTCTCTCTTGCCAGTGCTTGATCGCTGTTATAGTAGTTTGAGCTGTGCTGGCTGTTTTCACTTATTAACGTAATAGACTGACGCTCATCATTAAATAGGTCAGTCATGCTAATCCCAAAGACTGCTGTAATCTGCTCCAATCTATCTAAACTGGGGCGACTCTCGCCACGTTCTATCTTGGCATAGCCATTCTTAGACAGTCCTAATTGTTCTGCCATATATTCCTGCGACCACTGTTTTTGTTCTCTAAGTTTGCGAATATTATCATGTAGCGCCATGGAGTTTGCTCCCATAAAGTATCCCTAAAAGTAGTCATGATAGCATACTTGAGATTGCTTGTGCAATATTTAGTATGGGTTATAATGACCTTTTGTTGCATCAGGTGAGCGTTCCAAAGGAGAACTGTATGTACAATGATGATAAACTTGGTGGCATAGCGGTAATAGCGATGATGATATCGTCATTGGTTGTATGGGTTGGCTCTGGCTGGTGGCTTTGGGAGTTAATTGAAGTAACTGGTTTTGGGCGTGGTGTGATGTGGCTTCTTGCTTGGGGCTTGGTTGGGGGTATTGCTCGAACGTTTATCGCACCGCTGATTTCTGTAGCAATTATTGCTATTTTTGACATTTTTGTATCCAAGGAGTGATTGGGCGTGGAGTGGGTTATTCTTGGTGTAACGGTGTTTGTGATCGTGTTTTCGATTATCATTTTCAAAGAAACTGTAAACTCAAATAAAACCAGCCTTCAATCAAGTCCTATTAAATCAAGTTCTATTGCATTATTGGCTGCGAATACTAAACTTGCTAGAGATGAGTTTCCATTGTCTGCCAATCAACATGCTGCATTATGGAGAGAGGCGGTAGCTGGCGAGTTGTCATTTTTATTACTCATTATCTACATACAAATGATGAGAGTGGATGGTATGAATGATAAAAAACAACAACTTGTCAGTGATACCATAGAGCAATGGAGTGGGGCGATGGCGAGTCTTTTGGGGTTAGAGAGTACTGAAGCCAGCCGCACGCTAGTTAAGCAACAACTCGCTAAAAAGGCAGCCAGCTACATGCCGATGATCGCTCAAATTCTACATGACAGCATCACGACTGATGTAAATGGCGATTGTGTTGCCCAGTATGACATTTATCGTAAATTTTTGGAATTTATGGATGATAACTTACAGGTAAAAGTTACTAGCAGACCAGCAGATGGTATATCAGGTGCAATGAGCTATATAGCCAGTTTACAAAATTATCACGAAATCATGTTTCTACAAATTATTGATGAGCAGTTTGCTTCGATGACATTGCGAGGTGGTGAGATATTGACCGATAATGATAAAATCGAAGCGAAGCAGCGGGCGATTTTCTTGGCTGATGTTATTATTGGATTTGCTGAAGCCTGTATACAACATCGTGCGCAGATTGGATTGATATAATCAAGACTAGCTGTTATAACCGAAATTCGCACGCGATATGATAAAGAGCTTGCACTAGATCAGTTCTAAATACCACGCCATATTTTCAATTTTAGCCCAACAATAAAACCCCAATGTTCCACATGAAACATTGGGGTTTTTGTTTGGTAATCACTCATCGCCATCATCTGTTTATTGCAATTTTTAGTAAACAGTAGTACACTAAATCAATTTTGATTTGATGATGATTTTATGACTGCAGCTTTTGATTCATTGCCTGCTTTGCGTGCGCAGGATTTGGGCGATAATGTGCCAAAAAGACAGGGGGAATTCGCTCGGCAATTTGCCAAATTTGCGCTGAAATTTAGCCGCTGGCGTGTGGTGGGCAGCGTGCCAAACATCACGCAGGCGGTGGTGATTGGCGCGCCGCACACATCAAATATGGATGGCGTGGTGGCGCTGCCTTTGCTGCTGGCTTTGGGTATTGATATTCGTATTTTGGGCAAAAAGCAGCTTTTTGCTGTGCCGATTTTGGCGCAGTTGCTGCGCTGGGCAGGCGTTGTGCCGATTGACCGCAGTAAGAAAGGCTCGGTGCTACAAGCCAGCATTGAGCGTTTTCACACGGGCAAGCCGCTGTTTTTGGGCTTATCGCCAGAAGGTACTCGCCACGCACCCCAAACGTGGCGCACAGGCTTTTATTATCTGGCACTTGGCGCAGGCGTGCCAATCATTCCTGTGGCGCTTGATTATCAGGCTCGTGAACTGCGCTTCATGCCGCCATTTTATCCCACAGGCGATATTGAAGCGGATATGCCAAAAATTCAGGCACTGTATCATGGCGTTACACCCAAACATTTGCACAGACTTTCTGCACCTTTAAAGCGTCTTAATTCCTGATAGCTTTTTAGAAAATCTACACAATAAAAATCTCTTTGAGCGTACACCCAAAGAGATTTTCATGCCAATTTACTTGCAGTCAATGATCTGCCGCTACCGCACCGCAGTCGTGTAAGATTGCCAAAATTTCATCGGTTTTTTCTTGTAATAACGCCTTATCGCCCTTGCTTTCAATGTTTAGGCGAATCAAAGGCTCGGTGTTACTTGAGCGCAGATTAAATCGCCATTGTCCAAAGTCAAGGCTTAAGCCGTCCAGTGTGTTTTTGGCAGGATTGAGCGTGCCAAATTTGGCTTCCAGCGTGCGGCAAATTTCATCAGCACTCATCGCACCTAGGCGAAAATTAAGCTCGCCTGAGCTTGGGAAAGCGGCGATGTAGCCATCAACCAGCTCGGACAGCGTCTTGCCTGTGGTGGAAAGCAGCTCAATCACCAAAAGCCACGGAATCATGCCGCTGTCGCAATAAAAAAAGTCTTTAAAATAGTGGTGTGCGCTCATCTCGCCGCCATAAATTCCGCCCGTTTCACGCATGACTTGCTTGATGAACGAATGTCCTGATTTGCTGATTTGCGGTGTGCCGCCAAACGTTTTGATGACGTTTTCGGTGTTGTAAATCACGCGCGGATCATAGACGATGCTTGCGCCTTCGTGCTTGCCCAAAAAGGCTTCGGCAAGCATACCCACGATATAGCTGCCCTCAATGAAATCGCCTTTTTCGTCAAACAAAAAGCAGCGGTCAAAGTCGCCATCAAACGCCACGCCAAAGTCGGCTTTGTGGGCGATGACGGCTTGCTGAGTGGATTTTTGGTTGGCGATAATCATCGGATTGGGAATGCCGTTTGGGAATGTGCCGTCAGGTTCGTGATGCACCTTGATAAGCTCAATCGGCAAGTTCGCCAAGCGTTTTTCAAGCTCGTCCACCACTGGGCCTGCTGAGCCGTTGCCGCTATTAACGACAATTTTCTTAGCGGTGAATTTGGCGGTATCCACAAAGCTCATCAGCTTGTCAATGTAGGCGGCTTTGTCGGTGTTTTGGGTGATTTGCCCTTTGGCAGCGCTGGCAAATTGTCCGCTTTCGGCAAGCGCGCGAATCTCGCCAAGTCCTGTGTCTGCGCTGATGGGACGTGAGTTTTCACGCACCAGCTTCATGCCGTTGTAGTTGATTGGGTTGTGGCTTGCGGTTACTTCCAAGCCGCCAATCGCACCAAAATGACTGGTGGCAAAATACACTTCTTCGGTGCCAGTCATGCCAAGGTCAATGACGTTTACGCCAGCGTCCGTGATGCCTTCGGCGGCGGCGGTTTTTAGAGTGTGGCTGGTTGGGCGAATGTCGCTGCCGACCACGATGGTTGGGTTTGGTGTGTTGTTTTGACTTGCCAAAATTTGCCCAAAGGCACGCCCAATGCGATAGGCGATGTCGGCATCAAGGTTTACGTCCAGCTCGCCGCGCACGTCATACGCTTTAAAGCAGCTGATGGTGATGGGTTCAAAATTTTTCATGGTGTTGCCATTTGTGAAGTTGGTTAAATGATGGTTGATTGTAGCACATTTGGCGAGAAATTTGTGCGGTTTGCGGTGAATGGTTTTGGTTTGTGGTGAGTAGGTTTGACAAGTGTAAAAACTTGGCAAAATTAAACAATGCGGCGGTTTATATTCCAAAACAGAATAAAACAGCGTAATTTTTGACTAAAAAGTTCGAACAAGCGTGTATTAAAATGACAAAAAATTTGCTATGCTAAGCAAATCTACCAAACCACATCACATAAGGAAAAATTATGAACATCGCAAATTCCATCACCGATTTGATTGGCAACACGCCCCTTGTCAAGCTAAACACGCTCACCAAAGACGCAGGCGCGACCGTCTTGGCAAAACTTGAGTATTTCAACCCAGCAAGCTCGGTAAAAGACCGCATCGCTTTGTCAATGATTAACGAAGCGGAAAAAGCAGGCGAGCTAAAAGCAGGCGATACCATTGTGGAAGCCACGAGCGGCAATACGGGCATCGGGCTTGCGATGGTGGCAGCGGCGCGCGGTTATCGCTTGGTCATCACCATGCCTGAGAGCATGAGCCTTGAGCGTCGTGCGCTTTTGCGTGCGTATGGCGCTGAGTTGGTGCTGACGCCAGCGGCGGACGGCATGGGCGGCGCAATCGCCAAGGCAAACGAGCTTGCCGCTCAAGACGGCTATTTTATGCCACGCCAATTTGACAATCTTGCCAACCCAAAAATCCACCGTGAAACCACTGCCGAAGAGATCTGGCACGACACTGACGGCAAAGTGGACATCGTGGTGGCGGGCATCGGCACAGGCGGCACAATTACAGGCGTGGGCGAAGTGCTAAAAGCCAAAAATCCAAACGTGCAAATCGTGGCGGTAGAGCCTGCCGATTCGCCAGTGTTCAGCGGCGGCGAAAAAGGCCCGCATAAGCTGCAAGGGCTTGCTCCGGGCTTTGTGCCAAGCATTCTAAACACCAGTATTTACGATGAAGTCATTACTGTAACCACCGAAGCTGCCTTCGCCACCGCGCGTGAGATGGCTGCCAAAGAAGGTATTTTGGTGGGGATTTCTGCAGGTGCGGCGGTGTGGTCGGCATTGCAAGTGGCGGCGCGCCCAGAAAACGCCGGCAAAACCATCGTGGTGGTGATTCCATCATCAGGCGAGCGTTATTTGTCCACGGCATTGTTTGCGGATTTGGCGCAGTGAGTGCTTGTGTATAAGCTAAAGCTAAAATAGATAATGACAAACCGCTCTTTTAGGCGGTTTGTTTTTTTGGGTTGGGGTGCCGAAATTTTGGTTTTAAAAATAAAGCCGCCCAAATTGTCGGACGGCTTTGTTGGCTTGTTGATGGGTTTACTGCTGATTTAAAGTTGGTGCGACTTGCCTAAAGTCAAAATTGAGCTATAAGGTCGGCATAGAAAAAATCGCACTTTCTTTATTGGCAATCCAGCGCTGTGTGATGGTTTTGCGTTTGGTATAAAAACGAATGCCATCAGGGCCATAAATGTGCAAATCCCCAAATAATGAGCGTTTCCAGCCACCAAAGCTATGGTATGCCACAGGTACAGGCAGAGGCACATTTACGCCAACCATGCCTGCTTGCACGTTGTCACAAAAATAGCGTGCCGTGCCACCATCTTGGGTATAAATGCAAGTACCATTGCCGTATTCGTGTTGGTTGATAAGTATCAATGCTTCAGCGATGGTGTCTACACGAATAACTTGCAGTACTGGGCCAAAAATTTCAGCTCGGTAGCTATCCATGTCTGGTGTAACATTGTCAATGAGCGTTGCGCCAACATAAAAACCATTTTCATAGCCCGCAACGTGCGGATTTCTGCCATCAACCACAATGTTTGCGCCTTGACGTTCTGCGCTGTCAATATGGGCTTGCACGTTTTGTTTGTGTGCTTGGCTGATGAGCGCGCCAAAGTGGTTATCATTGTCGTGGTATGCACCAACTTTTAGCGTTTGCATGGCTTTTTTAAGGCCGTTGATAAGTTTATCACCCATCTCTTGGCCGACAGTAACCGCTACCGATAATGCCATGCAACGTTCACCAGATGAGCCGAATGCCGCGCCTAGCAGCGAATTGATAACATTATCTAAATCCGCATCTGGCATGACGATGGCGTGATTTTTTGCACCACCAAGCGCCTGACAGCGTTTGCCGTGCGCACTGGCGGTACGGTAAATATGCTCGGCAATAGGCGTTGAACCAACAAAGCTCACAGCCTGCACACGCGAGTCGGACAGCAGCGTGTCTACTGCTTCTTTATCACCATTGACAACATTGAGTACGCCTTTTGGCAAGCCTGCTTGGTGCAGAAGTTTGGCAATAAAAAGGGCAGCGCTTGGGTCTTTTTCTGAGGGTTTTAGCACGAATGTATTGCCACATACGATAGCCATCGGAATCATCCATAACGGTACCATAGTGGGAAAATTAAATGGTGTGATGCCCGCTACCACACCCAAAGGTGCAAAATCACTCCATGAATCAATCTCTGAGCCGACATTTTTGGTAAATTCACCTTTGAGTAGCTCAGGCGCGCCGCACGCATATTCCACCACTTCAATACCGCGCTGAATTTCGCCTTTGGCATCGTGTAGGATTTTTCCATGTTCTTTGCCAATCAGTTCTGCCAAAGTATCAATGTTTTGTTCAAGCAGTTCTTTGAATTTAAACAAAATTCTGGCTCGGCGCATGGGTGTGATAGTTTTCCAAGTTGCAAAAGCCTCTTGGGCGGCAGCGATGGCGTCCTGTGTGGTGTTTGCGTCCGCTAGAGCGACTTGTGCGCCAATTTCACCTGTAGATGGGTGATAAACGGCTTGAGTGCGTGAATTTTCTTTAATGATGACTTCATCGTTAATCCAGTGTCCGATGATGTTCATAGCAACTCCTGTAGAAATGTGGTGGTTCGGTTGATTGCGCCAGGGTTAAGCTGGCGCGGTGTTTCAGCTGTGCATTTGTCTTAAGTGCAAACGTCTTAAATATACAGCTTGCCTAGAAACAAATCGTTTAGTTTGTAGTCATTCATTGATAAATTGAGTACAAGCCATGCCCAGCACTTCATCAACAATGGCAAGTGCTTGAGCGACTTCATCAGTGCTGACATTGCAAGGCGGTGCAACGTGAATGCGGTTTTCTGCAATGAATGGCAGCAATCCACGTTCAATCAAAGCCGCCTTGATGGTATTCATTTCATCTGCGGACAGTTTTTGTTTGCTGTGTCGGTTTTTGACCAGCTCCAGCGCCCAAAACACACCCATGCCGCGCACTTCGCCAATGATGGTGTGTTTGTCTGCTAAGGCTTTTAGTCCTTGCGCCAGTACGCCATTACCGATGGTGTCAGCATTTTCTATCATGTGCTCTTGCGCCATCACATCAAGCGTTGCAACGATAGATGCCATCGCCAGTGGGTGTCCTGAATAAGTTAAACCACCAGGAAAAGATTTGTCGTCAAAATAGGCATTGATTTTTTGGTGAATGATGACGCCGCCTGCTGGTACATAGCCAGAATTCACACCTTTGGCAAAGGTAATGAGATCTGGGGTGATGTTGTAGTGTTGATGTGCAAACCACTTACCAGTACGTCCAAAGCCTGCCATTACTTCGTCCATAATTAAAACGATACCAAATTCATCGCACAGCTGGCGCACGCCTTGCATATAACCTGATGGCGGCACCAGCACACCTGCTGTTCCTGGTAGAGCTTCTAATAAGATTGCCGCAATGCTGCTTGCGCCCTCAGCTTCAATCACGCGGCGCAAATGCTGCAATCCACGCTCGCACTCTTGAGCTTCGTCAGTCGCCCAAAAATCTGAACGGTACAGATAAGGGCTAAAAAAATGCACATGACCACGCGAGTATTCATTTGGTACACGGCGCGTATCGCCTGTGGCAGCGATAGCAGCACCTGTATTGCCATGATAAGAGCGATAAGACGACAGCACTTTATCGCGTCCTGTGTATAGGCGTGCCATACGAATCGCATTTTCGTTTGCATCTGCACCTGCATTGGTAAAGAAAACTTTAGCAAAATCATCGCCTGCGATTGCCAGTAGTCGCTCAGCAGCTTCGTTGCGTGCGTGATTGGCGGTGGCAGGCGCGATGGTAGTAAGTGTGTCCAGCTGTGTTTTGATGCCTGCGATGACTTTGGGGTGCTGATGTCCGACATTGGTGTTTATCAGCTGACTGCTAAAATCCAAATAACGCTTGCCTTCATAATCCCACAGATATGAGCCAAGCCCTGACTTGATGATAAGGGGCTTGAGCGCAGACTGTATTGACCACGAATGAAAAACGTGCGCACGGTCGGCATCAAAGACGGTTTGGTTATTGATGGTCATGGCATACTCCTTGTTTGCTTGAGACGATTTGTTGGTGGTTTTATGCACAAATTATTGAAAAACAAATCGCAAAAATCACAGCTATCCAGCCAGAAGCTTGGGAATTATTTGTATTCAATAATGTATACAAAATATAAAATAAAATTTTTATAAAGTCAAAATAATTTTGATAAAAATAACAGATATTTTATAACTTATTGATTATAAAATAATATTTTTATCATCTCTTTGTGTTTTTCCCTAAATTTTATTAAAAATTAAAAAAGATGCTTGACAAGGCAAAAACTTCTCTTTAGTATTGAATTCATGATTGTATACAATTAAATATTCCAAAAAGTCCACAAATGCTGATTTGTCAGTGTGGCTGGTTGGTGTATTGATGAGCAATCGGGAATGCCACTGTTGTGGTTTGGTTTTGGATATTGCTGAAGTGTTTGGCGGATTTATTTCAAGCATTTGCCAAGCTGACAGCATCAGCACTCAGGAGTGAGAAAATGACACAGTTGACAGGTATTTTGCCAGCATTGGTAACACCGTTTGATAAAAACGATCAAGTAAACTTTGATGAGCTTGGCAAAATCATCGAACATCAGCTAAAAGCAGGCGTGAAAGGTTTTGTGCCTTTAGGTTCAACAGGTGAATACTACGCTTTGACCAATGAGGAACGCCGACAAATCTTAAAATTTGTCAAAGAAACGGCAGGTGATGCAATGCTGATTGCAGGGGCGAATGGTTCTTGTACGCGAGAGGTGATTGAGCAAGTGGGGCAGGCAGTAGATGCAGGCTATAATAATTTGCTGATTGCGCCACCTTATTATGCTCTACCAAATCAAAGCGAACTGCTGGCACACTATCAGGCTATTTTAAGCACTTTTGAGCACATCAATGTGGTGCTGTACAACTATCCAATCCGCACCAATGTGGAGGTTGGTTTTGAGGTGTTGGACGTTTTGGCGGATCATCCGCGTGTGATTGGCATTAAAGAAAGTAGCGGTGATTTGGTGCGCGCCATGCAAATCACTGGTCGCTATACCAATAACTTTGGGCTGTCTTGTGGTTCTGACGATCAGGCGCTGGACTTTTTCTTGTGGGGTGCAAGCAGCTGGATTTGTGGGCCTGCCAACTGTTTTGTGGAAAAAACGGTGGAGATTTTTAATCGTGCGACCGCTGGCGATTTGGCAGGTGCACAAGCTGTCATGCGCAAGATTTTCCCTGTGATGCAAAATCTAGAATCTGGCAAATTTGTCCAAAAAGTCAAGTATGGTGCTGAATTGGCGGGCTTCAAAGTGGGGGCTGCGCGTATGCCTTTACTGCCTTTAACCGAAGCGGAAAAAACACAATTTCGTCAAGTGTACGAAGCAGCGATGGCATAATGATTGCTTATAATTATTATTCATGACCATCACCCATAAGTGCGTTTGACATAAAGCAGCAGCCAAGGCAGGTGGCTTTGGCTGTTTGCAAGTGCGTATCTGGTGTTTTTAAGATTTGTGAGTTATGGTTATCTGTGCAAAATTCTAGTCATCAAAAGGAGAAATTGATGGGAGTAGCAGTTCCAAAAAGCGTTGTCATTGGTGGTGGGATTGTTGGTATTTGCTGTGCTTTGGCATTGCAAAAACAAGGTCATCATGTCAGTGTCATTGACCCAAAGGTTGCAGGTGATAGCACCGCCAAGTGGAGCTGCGGACAGCTTGCCATTGGTGAGGTTGTGCCATTGTCTAAAAAAGGCATATTGAAAAAATTGCCCTTTTGGCTGATGAATCAGCAAGGGCCGCTGGCACTGCGCCCATCTGCACTGTTGCCAAATATGCCGTGGTTTATGCGATTTTTGGCGTGCGCCAATACCCAAAAAATCAACGACATTGCCACTGAGCTAAGCACGCTTACCAGCAGAGTGTATCAAGATTATCACAATCTTTTAGATGGCGACGAGAAGCAGCTATTTAATTGCAATCCTGTGCTAGAGCTGTTTGACAGCGCAGCCGATATTGAAGCAGAAAAAGAGTATTTGGCACTAAGACAGCGCCTAGGTTTTTCTTATCAAGTGCTGGATAAATCAGGCATTCATGATTGTGAACCTGCTTTTGCCAAGCGTTTTAATCATGCCTTGTTGTTTGATGATTGGTCAGCGGTGCGCGATACCGAAGGTTTTATCAAGGCGCTGACCGAGCGATTTTTGGCAAAGGGCGGTGAGCGCATTTTGGACGAAGCGTGTGAGCTTATAATCCAAGATGCTAAGGTGAGCGGTGTTCGTCTAGGCGATGGCAGGACATTGGCGGCTGATTTTGTGGTGCTGGCAGCAGGCACAGGTGCAAAACGTTTTTTTGATGTGCTGAGTATTTGCGCGCCGCTGGCAAGTGTGGCAGGTTATCAGGTGATTTTGCCAAAGCCAAATGTACAACTTAAACATTCGGTGATTTATTTTAATGGTGGTTTTGCGATGACACCGATGACGCGAGGATTACAGATTGGCGGGACGATTGAATTTGCTAATGCAGATGCACCGCCAAACTTTGCCAGAGCTAATATTATTTTGAATAAAGCACAAAAACTACTACCTGAACTAAACACACACGAGCATGAATTTGGCGTGGGCTATCGTCCGTTTTTGCCAGACACTAAGCCTATCATTGACATCAGTAAGCGCTTTGGTAATGTGGCGTTGGCGTTTGGTCATGGTCAGCTTGGCTTGACTTTGGGTGCGACCACAGGGATTTTGGTGGCGCAAAAGCTATGTGCCACACTGCGCCATGACAATCAATCTTGTGATGAAAATTCGGTGGATTTAACCCCATTTCGTGCAGACAGATTTTAGTAAAAGATGGCACGGCAACGTGTAGAATAAGCCATATGGCTTGATGTGATTTTGGTATAATTTTGCAAATTTTATGAGTTTGGTTTTTGATAGGTAATATCGCAAAACCAACCACCACACAAGGAGTAATCATGACTACAAAATCTACTTATCCGCTTGGCGATTATCAAAAACTCTACATCAACGGTGCGTGGGTGTCGCCCACAGATGGTGCGACTTTTGAGAGTATCAACCCTTATGATGAAAGCGTGATTACGCACATCGCCAAAGCCAGCCAAGATGATGCACTACAGGCGGTGCAGGCGGCTCGTCACGCCTTTGATGATGGCGAGTGGTGCACGCTTAGTGGTAAGGAACGTGCGGCTTATCTGCGTGCCATCGCTGCTAAAATTCATGAAAATCTTGAGTATTTGGCGTATTTAGAAGTGCTGGATAATGGCAAGCCGATTGACGAAGCACGCTGGGATATTGCGGATACGGCAGGCTGTTTCGAGTTTTATGCTCAGCTGGCAGAAGAGCTTGACGACACTGCCGAAACGCCAGTAGTGCTGTCTGATGAGCGCTTTGACAGTGTGGCAAGGCGTGAAGCTGTGGGCGTGGCGGTTGCCATCATTCCTTGGAATTATCCGATGTTGATGGCGGCTTGGAAAGTTGCGCCAGCGTTGGCAGCAGGCTGTACAATGGTGCTAAAGCCTGCCGAAGCCACGTCTATGACCGCCATTGAGCTTGGGCGCATTGCTGAAAAAGTCGGCTTGCCAAAGGGTGTGCTGAACATTGTCACAGGTTTTGGTAGTGAGCTTGGCGATGTGCTGACTACGCATCCTGATGTGGATAAGGTGGCATTTACAGGCAGTGTGCCAGTGGGCAAGCACATCATGCAAAAGGCGGCAAGCAATGTGAAAAATTTAAGCCTTGAGCTTGGTGGCAAGTCTGCTTTTGTGGTGTTTGACGACAGCGACATTGAGCAGGCGGTGGAGTGGATTTTGTTTGGGATTTTTTGGAATCAGGGACAAGTTTGCTCGGCGACATCACGCCTACTGATACAAAATGGCATTTATGATAAACTGATGGACAGACTTGTTGCAGAAGCAAAAAACATTCGCATGGGTAGCGGATTGGACATTGGCGTAAAACTTGGGCCTTTGGTGAATGAAAAACAGTACCGCAGCGTGCTAAGCGCCATCAACAAAGCACAGGCGGACGGCATTCACATGGCGACAGGTGGCAAGGCTGACTTTGTCAAGGGCTATTTTGTTGCACCGACCATTTTTACCGACGTGCCAACCGACCATGAATTATGGACGACAGAGGTTTTCGGGCCAGTGCTTGCGGTCAGACGTTTTGATGATGAGGCCGAAGCGATTCGTCTTGCCAATGATTCGCAATTTGGGCTGGCGGCAGCGGTGATGTCGGCAGATGATGCGCGCTGTCAGCGAGTGGCAAGGGCATTTTGTGCAGGCATTGTGTGGATCAACTGCTCGCAGCCAACCTTCACCGAAGCGCCTTGGGGTGGCTACAAGCAATCAGGGATTGGGCGCGAGCTTGGCGAATGGGGGCTAAACAACTACCTAGAAACCAAGCAAATCACACGCTATCACAGCCAGCAGGCATGGGGCTGGTATTTGTAGGTTGGCTCTTTTTAATTTTTGCCGTATCAATACAAATACGGCAAGACAGATACAACAAGTGGAATAAATAAAGCAAGGAGCAAAATAATGCGCTGGCAAAAAACTTTACAGCTCGTGGACGTTCATTGCGAAGGTGAGGTGGGCAAGGTTATCACAGGTGGTGTGCTAAATATCCCTGGCGCGAGTATTTTGGATAAGCTGAATTATCTAAATGATGTGGACGACAGCCTAAGGCGGTTTGTGATTTGTGAGCCGCGAGGCAGTCTTGCAATGTCGGTCAATCTGCTATTGCCACCAGTTCACCCAGAGGCGGATGCGGCTTTTGTGATATTTCAAGCGGATAAAACTCACCCTATGTCGGGCAGTAACAGTATTTGTGTGGTGACGGCTCTGCTGGAGCTTGGTATGGTGCCTGTGCAAGAGCCTATCACCAACGTGGTGCTAGAAACGGCTGTTGGCCTGGTGCGTGCGCAGGCGCATTGCAAAGATGGCCGCTGCCAGAGTGTGACTTTGACAATGACACCGAGCTTTGCAGAGCGTTTGGATTTTAGTTTTGACAGCCCAACTTTTGGCAAAATCACGCTGGATATTGCGTTTGGCGGCGTGTTTTATGGCTTGGTGGACGTATCGCAAATAAATCTTGCGCTCGCGTCACAAAACGCTAGACAGCTTGCTGACGCTGGGGCGATTTTATGTCGTGAGCTTAATGCAGCAATATCGGTCTGCCACCCAGAGTATCCGTCCATTAATCATATTGCTTATGTGATGTTTAGAAATACGCTGGATGCGCATACGGTGCAAACTTGCACCACACTACCACCTGGGCGCATAGATCGCTCACCGTGTGGCACGGGCAGCTCGGCAAACTTGGCGACTTTAGCAGCGCGTGGATTGGTGAAAAAGGGCGATGTGCTGACTTCGCGCTCAACCATCGGTGGTGAGTTTGCTGTGCGCTATCATGATGATGTGATGGTGGGTGACAGACATGCTATCGTGCCTCAGGTGACGGGTAGGGCATGGGTGTACGGCATTCATCAGCTGGGTATAGATCCAGACGACCCTTTGGCGCAAGGTTTTATGCTGAGTGATACTTGGGGTGAATTTACTAAACTGTCTAAGTAGGATAAATCCATAAGCCAAGCATGAAAGTGCTTGGCTTTTTTGTTGTTTGCTTATATAATTTGTGTGTATTTTGTGTACAATATTGTTTAAAATCCAGTCTGCAGCTTTTTATAAAATTTATGGTTGCTTATGGATTTTTATCAATATTAACCAATGTTTGATTTACACTTAACCAAATAAAACAATCTATTAGCCGATACCATGCCACAACTAAGTCCACCCACCAAGCCAGCCGCCAAAACCACAAACGATAAAAAACGCCACAGTGGTACTTATGTGTATGAGCGGCTGCGCGAACAGATTTTAAGGCTGATTCTAAAGCCAAATACGCAGCTTGATGAGATTTCATTGGCGGAGCGTTTTGGTGTTTCGCGCTCGCCAGTGCGAGATGCGTTGGCAAGGCTTGTGGCGGACGGTTTGGCGAGTACGTTGCCAAATCGTAGTACGGTGGTATCGTCATTTCATATTGAGGAATTTCCACAGTACATTGCTGCACTGGATTTACTACAGCGTGCGACCACGCGCCTTGCTGCCATGCAGCGCACCGATGAGGAGTTGGCAGAAATGATGGCGGTGAACGATTGCTACATCGCTGCTGCCAAGCGTCGCGATTTTCATGAGATGTTTGAGGAAAATAAGCGGTTTCACATCTTGGTGGCGCAAGCTGGCAAAAACGACTATCTGGCAGCGCACTATACCAAGCTATTAGATGAAGGGCAGCGGCTGTTGTATGTGCAGTTTGATTATTTGGTGCAAAATTTTGATGAGCAAGTGTTAGAAAAAGACCACGATGGTTTACTTGTGGCAATCAGCCAGCAGGATGCTGACCTCGCTGAACGCATGGCGCATGAGCATACATTGCTGTTTCAGCGACGGTTTTTGGACTATATGGGGCAAAACTCACTGTACGGCATGGCGGTAGAAATGCCAAATTTGTGAGTGTTTTGCCAAATTTGGAAGAAATTAAACAGCACAAGTATGAACTTGTGCTGTTTTTTTAATGCTGATGATTTATTCTTAGGGTTTGTTATTTTGATAGCGTTGAAGCGGTTAATAAAAAAGTATTCATTTTTGTATACAAAAATATCATTTGGTACTTGACTTGATTATGTATACAATATAGAATTCAATTAAGTAGACATATATGGATATTTATCAACCATAATGGCATTATATGCTTTTGGCATGAACAAGGAGTAATGACATGGAGCAGCTGATAGGCACGATTGCAGGCTATCTGTGGAGTGATGCACTGGTGTATTTGGCACTAGGTGTGGGTTTGTATTTTACGGTTGCAACCAAAGGCGTGCAGTTACGTTATCTGGGTGAAATGCTGCGATTATTGCGCGAAAAACCTAGTCATGAGACAGGTGGCATTAGTCCGTTTCAGGCGTTTTGTATGGCATTGTCTGGGCGTATTGGTACGGGCAATATAGTCGGTGTCGCGACAGCTATCGCTGCTGGAGGCCCAGGTGCGGTGCTGTGGATGGTGGCCATGGGTGTGCTGGGCGGTGCTAGTGCTTTTGCCGAATCAACCTTGGCACAGCTCTACAAAACCAAAGATGCTGCAGGTGATGACAAGCAGCGTTTTCGCGGTGGTATCCCTTATTATATTGAGATTGGGCTTGGACAAAAGTGGCTGGCGTGCATAGCGGCAGCGGTGGTGCTGGTGTGTTATAGCTTTTTAATCCCAAGCGTGCAGTCAAACACCATCGCAGCTGCATTGGGTGATACAGCAGGCATCAGCACGCTGATGACAGCGGTTGTGCTGACAGTACTCACTGCTTGGTTGATTTTTGGCGGTGTTGGACGCATTGCCAAGGCGGCAGATAAAATCGTACCAATTATGTCGGTGATTTATGTAGGTATGACGTTTGCATTGCTGTTTTTAAATGCGCCACAAATTCCTGCAACCGTGGCATTGATTGTCAAAAGTGCATTTGGCATGGACGCGGTATTTGGTGGTATTGTCGGACAGGCGGTGTCTTGGGGTGTGCGCCGAGCGGTATTTTCAAGCGCGGCAGGCGCAGGCGAGGCGACATTTAGCTCGGCAGCGGCAGGCGTGAGCCATCCTGTCAAGCAGGGTTTGGTACAGGCATTTTCTATCTATGTGGATACAGTGATTGTCTGTACAGCGACCGGCGTGATGATTTTAATCACAGGCAATTATAATGTCGCCGCTGCTGATGGAGCGATGCTGGTTGAGTATATTCCAGGTGTGGCAGCGAGTGGTGTGTGGGTGCAAATGGCGGTGTCTACTGCGTTTAGTCAGTTTGGCAGCTGGTTTGTGGCAGTGTCGGCGGTGCTTTTTGCGTTTACGTCAATTTTGGCGTATTACTATGTGGCCGAAACCGCGCTCAGTTATTTTGATCAAAAGCGTCAGCATAAGTTTTGGTATTTGCTGCTAAAAGCGGTATTTTTAGCAACGGTGTTTTTGGGTGCGGTACAGTCCGCAGCGCTGGCATGGGGGTTGGGTGATATTGCCTTTGGTTTGATGAGTTATATCAATTTGGTGGTGATTGTGCTTTTGACCAAACCTGTGGTGCGTGCGCTTATGGACTATGATGCTCAGCGAAAGACAGGCGCAGACCCAGTTTTTCGTCAGCAACACACCCAAATCAAAGGCGCAGACTTTTGGCAGTGATTACTAAGTTGTATAAACCTACATACTTGGGCGTGCTAACGACCATGCCAATGACCAAACCGCTCTTTTGGGCGGTTTGTTTTTTGGGTTGGTAAAAGGATTTGGTGCAGAGTTTGGATTTGGTGAAATCTAAATCAACTCGCCAAGTTTATCTAGGCTTTTTTGGGTGGCGGTAAGTTTTTTCTCGCTAAAATTCTCTGCCCAGCTGCTCGCTACTTGCAGCCATGCGGCGTTCACCTGCTCAAAAGTGCGCTTGCCTTTTGCTGATAAGGCGTATTTGGGCGAGCGTTTGTGCTGCTCGTTTTCCAGTGCGACAATCAGCCCGGCTTCTAATAATAAATTGAGCTGTTTTTGTGCGCCTTGTCTGGTCATGCCCATGCGCTCGGCAATTTGTGGTGAAGTTTGCGCTTCGGCAGCAAGGCTGATTGCGCCCAATAATTGCCAGCGTGCGGCAGTCAAGCCAAATTGTGCAGCAAATTCATCACCAAAACGCAATAATTTACCATTTAAATAAAAAATCTGTGTCGTAATGTGGCTTAGACGCTCGCTGGGTGTCAATTCGCTGTGAGTTTTGGTGGATTTTGATTGGGTCATGATAAATTGATATGTGAAAATACGTAAATGATGGTGCTATTATTTCAAAATGACAACTGATTGTCAAGTTTACAAAAAACATACCAAATAAAAATGACAACTAGTTTACAAATTTAAAATTAAATAGTAAACTAGTTGTCAATTATTTATAGGAGTGTTTTTATGAAACGTAACATTGTCGCTGTCATTCATGCCGTTTGTGGTGTTTTGGGATTTTTATTCATTGCTGCTTTTTGGTCAAGCACGCTGTTTTCTGAGCTTTTCTTATCCTATGCAGCCATTGCGAGCGTCAAGCAAAGTATCTTGGGTGCTTTTGTGGTGTTTATTCCAGTGATGATTGCTGTAGGCGTGAGTGGTAATGTGCTGGGCGGTAAAGCAAAACGTGGCGTGGTTGTGGCCAAGAAAAAACGTATGCCAATCATCGCTTTAAATGGTGTGCTGGTACTGTTGCCGTGCGCATTTTATCTAAATCATTTGGCACAAATCAATGAGTTTGGCGCAATGTTTTATGCGGTTCAGGCGTTGGAATTGGCAGCGGGAGCGGTTAATTTAAGTTTGATGGGTGCAAATATCCGTGATGGCTTGGCGATGCGCAAGCGTAAAAATAGCGGTGCAAAATTGAGCGAAAAGACGCAATAAGACAAGCAAAAACCCAAACCAGCACTTTTATAAAGTCCGTCATTTTGTTATGATGGGCTTTATTTATGTGTATTTAATTGTTTGTATTTAAAAAAATCATCATGAGCCAACCAACCGCCACCACTAATTTTCAAGATTTGCTTGCGTTAATGGCACGCCTACGCACCAATTGCCCATGGGACGCCAAGCAAACCAACCAATCTTTACAAAAATACGCCATTGAAGAAGTCTTTGAGCTGATTGAAGCGATTGGTGCGGACGATGGCACGCCACGCACGGCAGATGACATCAAGGGCGAGCTGGGCGATGTGCTGCTGCAAGTGGTATTTCATGCGCATTTGTATGCCGAGCAGCAGCGCTTTGATATGGGCGATGTGATTTATGCGCTGCAAGATAAGCTGATTCGCCGCCATCCGCACGTCTTTGATAAGGAAAACTTAACAACGGACGCAGCGGTAAAAGCACGCTGGGACGAAATCAAGCGTTTAGAAAACGAAGGTAAGCCTGTCAGAAAATTAAGTGATGTCAAGGCAGGCACAGCACTAAACCAAGCGCAAAATCTGCAAGCATCAGCGGCAAGCGTGGGCTTTGATTGGGCGAATTTACAAGGCGTGCTGAATAAACTACAAGAAGAAATCGCAGAGCTAAAAGCGGTGCTGCCAAGCGGTGAATTTGACTATAAAAATGACAAACTTGATGGCGTGCAAAAACAGCAAATCACTGATGAGCTGGGCGATTGCTTATTTGTTTTGACAAATTTGGCGCGGCATACGGGTGTGGATAGTGAAATGGCATTGCAAGGCACGATTGCAAAATTTAAGCGCCGTTTTGCTCATGTGGAAGACAGTTTGCAAAAAGCAGGCAAGGATTTTTCCGAGTGCGATTTGGCGATGATGGATCGCTATTGGGACGAAGCCAAAACTTTGGAAAAATAAAAAGATACGGTGTGTTTTTAAAAAATTATGGGGCTGTACTAGATTAACCCTAAATTTCACACCATTTTCTTAAAGTTTTTAGCTTTTGTGATGGTGTGCCGTAATTAAATCTAAATTCGCATTCTTTGATAAAAAGATGGAAGTTT
>NZ_MUXU01000063.1 GCF_002014985.1 Moraxella caviae
TCTGTGTAGACAATGCTATCAGGCTTGATTTTACTTGTGATAATTGGCATTAGTGTATTTGTCTTAGTATCTTTAACAACAACAGTGTAAACTTTATCATTGCGTTTTAATAAACCAAATACAGCAGTCTTGCCAGCTGCACCACGACCACGTTTGCCTTTACGAATACCGCCGAAGTAACTTTCATCAAGCTCTACTTCACCGTCAAAAACAGTGTTGGCTTCAAGAGCTAAGTGATATTCTATCACAAGGCGGATTTTGTGGTAGAAAAGGACTGCTGAATTGTGTTGAATGTTTAACAAATCAGCCGCTGTTCTAGCGGTAACTTCTGCAATGAAAAACTCAAGTAGTCTTAATTGAGTTTTTCTTGATAATTTACAACGAGTTATCTTCATTTTTGTAGTATAACATATTTGTTATCTACTACAGCCCCAAAATTTATTTGGAAAAACTGCCTAAAATCGCTCAAAAAACCGCTTAAACCAAACCAAAAACCGTCAAAAAACTGCCAATTTCATTGATCAAAACCACCTTTAAAGAGCAAAATCAAGAAAAAATCAAGAAAACTAACAGGAGAGATTATGCCAACTGCACAAACTGCCATCATTCCAGACCACTGCCGTGCGGCAATTTGGATTGAAGCAGACATTCAAGACTATGATAAAATTGCCGATGCCTGCAAGCAAAGCCTTGATGTGCTCGCGTCTTGGCAGCAGCGTTTTACTGATAAGGCGCTGGGGCTGAGCATTGGTTTTGGTAAGCGTGCATGGGAAGTGCTTGGCACGCATGAAGCAGCCGAGCTTAAAGATTTTCCGGGTTATGGGCGTGGCGAGATTCGTGCGCCAGCCACGCAGCATGATTTGCTGATTTATATCCAGTCTTATGAGCATGATTTGAATTTTTCTTTGGCGTTGGCGGTGTTGCAAGCCTTTGGCGAGAGCATCAGCGTGCAGCAAGAGACGCATGGTTTTCGCCGTTATGAAGACCGTGGCTTGGACGATTTTGTTGACGGTACGGAAAATCCGCAGGGCGATGACATCAGTGCGGTGGCGATTGATGAGCATGGCGGCAGTTATGTGCTGCTGCAGCGTTATCGCCACGATTTGAACAAATGGCAGGCGTGCAGTCTTGCCGAGCAAGAAGAAGCGGTGGCAAGATGTAAGGCGAGTAACGAAGAATTTGCCAAAGCCGACCGCCATCCGTGTTCGCACATCGCCAGAACCAATCTGCGTGAAGATGGCGTGAAGCTGGAAATCGTGCGCCGCAGTTTGCCTTATGGTGCAGCGTCTGGCGAGCATGGCTTGGCGTTTATGGCGTATTGCGCGCGTTTGCATAACATTGAAGCGCAGCTGCAGCATATGTTTGGCGATACTGAAGATGGCTTGACGGATTTACTTTTGACAAGACTGAGCAAGGCTCTGTCAGGCGGTTATTATTATGCGCCAAGCGTGGAAGATTTGCAGAGTTTGGCGGTCAAATAAGGGGATAAGATGAGCATTCACGGTGTGCTGGGCGAAAGCACAAGCTACCCAAAAAGCTATGCGCCAGACGTGCTGTATCCGATTGCACGCAGCCTTGGGCGAGATGAGATTGCCAAGACAGGCTTTGCTGGCGATTATCAAGGTGTGGACGTGTGGCAGGCGTTTGAAGTGTCGTGGCTGGATTTGCAAGGCGTATCGCAAGTGGCGACAGCACGTTTTGAGATTCCTGCGTCATCGCCAAACATCGTGGAATCCAAGTCGCTCAAGCTCTACCTTAACAGCCTAAATTTCACCGAATTTGCCAATGCCAAAGCAGTGCAAGACACCATCACCAAGGATTTGTCAGCGTGCGTAGGTGCTAATGTGGCGGTGGCATTGCACAGCTTAGATGGCGATGATTTTACCGTGCAGCGTCCGCTGGGCGAGTGCATTGATCAAGCGTTGCAAACGGATAACACACAAAAAGTTGCGCTGAGTGATGATATTGACAGCACGTTTTTGCAAGGGTTTCGCAAACTTGCCGCGCCAAAAAGCTATGCGCTGTATTCGGATTTGCTGCGCTCAAATTGCCCTGTAACCAATCAGCCAGACTGGGGGACGGTGCAAATTAGCATCACTACCAATTACGAATTGAATCATGCGGCGATTTTGCGCTATGTTTTGTCTTATCGTCAGCATAATGGCTTTCATGAGCAGTGTGTGGAGCAAATTTTCGCAGATTTTATGCAAAATTTTGCGCCCACAAGCCTAAAAGTGCAAGCCAATTACACCAGACGTGGCGGCATTGACATCAATCCTGTGCGTGTTTTTAATGCTGAAATTGGCAAGGTGGGACGTTTTGTGCGTCAGTGATTGCGTTAAAATTTGTTTTAAAGTGCGTAAGAACAGCGGCTGATGGTCGCTGTTTTTTATTGGGTTTGATGTGGTTTTTTCCGTTCGTCCTGAGTTTGTCAAAGGGTGAATGTGATGAAGGGCTGAACTTAAAACCGTCATGGTTTGACAAGCTTGCCACGAATGGTTTTTGAATGGATTTGTAGGTTGGACTGAGCAAAGCGACAACCCAACAAATTTATAAAAGCCATCTAAAATACGCTGGGTTGCGCTTGCGCTAACTCAATCTCAATACCAATTTTCAACCCAAAAGAAAAAACACGCCAAGCAACGCTTAGCGTGTTTTAGAATATTGGCACTCCATAGGGGATTCGAACCCCTGTTACCGCCGTGAAAGGGCGGTGTCCTAGGCCTCTAGACGAATGGAGCGCAGGACGTAAAACTGATGAATTCATCGTTTTACCAACTTTCGGCGCTTTCACCGTTGTTCCGAAAGTGCGCTTATTATAGCAAATATTTTGATAAGGTCAAGCACTTTTTTAAAATTTTTTGCGATTTTTTGCATTTTTTTATAATTTTGCCAGTTTTTCGCTAAAATTGACGAAATCATAAGGCAAAATGGCGACTTTTTGGGCGTATTTATTCAAAAACAGCACAAGCAAATGTGTAAATCACGCCAAATCGCCGCCAATTTATCGTTAAACAATGCTAAAAATTACGCTCAAAATCAGTGCGGACAATCAATCTTTAAAGTTATTAAATTGCAGTGGCACGCCAAAAGATTTTTCTTTTAAGAATGCCATGCAGGCTTGCAGATTGTCTTTTTTCTTGTCGCTGATGCGGATTTTGTCGCCTTGAATGCTTGCCGAGACTTTCAAATCGCTTTCTTTGATGGCTTTGCTGATTTTCTTGGCGGTGTCGCTATCCAATCCGTCTTTTAGGTTGATGAGCTGCTTGACGTATTTGCCAGATTGTGCTTTGTCTTGTGGGTCAAGGCTTTGCAAGTCCACGCCACGCTTGATGAGCTGTTTTTCAAAGATGGCGTAGACGTTGTCGGCTTGCAAATCGTTTTCGCAAGTGATGGTTACGGTTTTTGCCTTGTCGTTCATCTCGATGGTGATGTGGCTGCCCTTAAAATCAAAACGAGTGGCGATTTCTTTTTCGGCATTGCCGATGGCGTTTTTCACTTCTTGGGTTTGTAATTCGGATACTACGTCAAATGATGGCATAATTTTTCCTTTTAAATCAATAAAATAGGGATAAATTTCAAGCAATGATTTGGTTAATCTTCGTTATTTTTTGATAAATCGTCCGTTTGCGCAGATTTATTCAGCATGGGCGTTTCGTTGCAGATTTTGCAGAACAATTCGGCAGTTTTTTGGGTGTCGTACAGCGCAGAATGGGCGTTGTCGTTGTTAAATTCAATGCCAGCCATCACGCAAGTGCGTGCCAATACCGTATGCCCAAAGCTAAGCGCAGCAAGGGTTGCGGTGTCCAGCACGCTAAAGGCGTGAAAGGGCGAATGGTTTTTGCTGTTGGTGCGAGCGATTGCTGCGTTCAAAAATCCCAAATCAAAATGCGCATTATGACCCACCAAAATGCACTGACGGCAGCCGTGTTCTTTTTTGATGGCTTTTAATGCCTTAAAAATGCGGCGCAGGGCGGTTTTTTCGTCTTCGCTGATGGCTTTGCGCATGGGGCTGTTTGGGTTGATGCCTGTAAATTTAAGCGCAGACGCTTCAAGATTCGCCCCTGCAAATGGCTCAATGTGCGCACCCAACGCTTTGCCTTGGTACAGCTTGCCTTGCTCGTCCATCAAAATGGGTATGCAGGCAATCTCTAAAAGCGCGTCCGTTTGTGCATTAAATCCAGCGGTTTCTACGTCCACCACCACCGGCAAAAACCCGCGAAAACGCTCGGCAATGCTGGGTGTGGTGGCGGTATCTGGCGGTGTTTGGCTGTCGGTGTCTTTCATATCACACCTGTTGCCATGCCAGCGTTTGCCCTGCCAAAAGTGGCGTGAGCGATTTGCCGTCCAAATACGGATAGCTTTCTGGAATGGTTTGCTCTTTTTTGATGAGCGTGATACTGCTGGTATTGACAGGCAAGCCATAAAAACGTGCGCCAAATACACTGGTGAAATTTTCCAGCTTGTCAAGCGCATTCATACTTTCAAAGGCGGCAGCGTACAGCGGCAGGGCGTGGACGGCAGAATAGCAGCCAGCGCAGCCACAGGCAGATTCTTTGGTGTGCGTGGCGTGCGGCGCTGAGTCTGTGCCGATGAAAAATTTTGGATTGCCGCTTGTTGCCACTTCCAGCAGGCGCTGCTGATGGTTGGCACGTTTTAAAATTGGCAAGCAGTAATAATGTGGCTTCACGCCGCCGACCAACAGGTGATTGCGGTTGAATAATAGGTGCTGCGGCGTGATGGTGGCGGCAATGTTGTCGCCTTGCGCTAGGCAAAAATCGGCTGCGTCTGCGGTGGTGATATGCTCCATCACGATTTTTAGCGCAGGGAAATTGGCGATGATTTTACTCAGCACATCGTCCAAGAAACGTTTTTCACGGTCAAAAATATCCACATTATTGTGCGTTACTTCGCCATGCACCAGCAAAGGCAAGCCGTATTTTTGCATGGCTTCAAATACAGGTGCGCGCCCTAAAATGTCGGTTACGCCATCGGCAGAGTTGGTGGTTGCGCCTGCTGGATAGAGCTTGACGGCAGACACCACGCCAGATTCTACCGCCATTTTGATGTCGTCCGCGCTGGTGTGGTCGGTCAGATACAGCACCATGCGTGGATCAAAGCCAGCTTTGCGTTCGTTTGTGATGTCGCTGTTTGACAAGGCTGCCAAAATGCGCTCACGATAAGCGATGGCTTCGGCGGTGGTTTTGACAGGCGGCACAAGGTTTGGCATACAAATGACGCGGTTAAAACTTGCGGCAGCGTGCGGTACGGTGGTGCTAAGTGCTGCACCATCGCGCAGGTGAATGTGCCAATCGTCTGGCTGAATGAGAGTGAGTGTGGTTGTCATGGTCGGCTTATTTATACGGATAAAATGTATTAAAAAGTGAAAACACAAAAGTGAAAATTGCGAAAAGAAAACAACTTGCCAACAAGCTTTATGCCGCTGGCAAACCGCTTAAAACATCAAGGCTTATTATTGTAAGGATTGGCGGTTTTGTCAAGTTTACAAGCGGTGAATTTGCCTTTTTGGGCGAAATTTTAAAGCAAAAACACGCCCAAATTTGAGCGTGTTTTGTTTGTGGAGGCAAAGATTATTTCTTTTGCTCAAGCTGTGGAATGGTGCTGCCACCGCCCAAGCCCATGAGGCCAGTTTCTAGGTAAATGCCCAGTTTGTGGCGAGTGTCGGCAATGTCCAGATTGCGCATGGTCAGCTGACCGATACGATCCAGCGGCGTGAACGCTGCGTCTTCCACTTTTTCCATAGACAGACGCTCTGGCTCGTAGGTTAGGTTTGGCGATTCGGTGTTTAGAATACTGTAGTCATTACCACGGCGCAGCTCAAGCGTTACCGTGCCTGTGATGGCTTTGGCAACCCAGCGTTGTGATGTCTCGCGCAGCATCAGCGCTTGGCTGTCAAACCAGCGACCTTGATACAGTAGGCGACCTAGGCGCAAGCCATTGATGCGGTACTGCTCGATGGTGTCTTCGTTGTGAATGCCCGTCACCAAGCGCTCATAAGCGATGTGCAGCAGCGCCATGCCGGGAGCTTCATAAATGCCGCGCGATTTGGCTTCAATGATGCGGTTTTCAATTTGGTCAGTCATGCCAAGACCGTGCCGACCGCCGATTTCATTGGCCTTTAGAATCAAATCCACTGGGCTGTCAAAACGCTCGCCATTGAGTGCAGTCGGCACGCCTTCTTCGAAGCTCACGCTTACGGTTTCGGCAGCGATTTTGACGTTTTCGTCCCAATATGCCACGCCCATGATTGGCTCAACGATTTTATGGCTGGCGTTCAAAAATTCCAAATCTTTGGCTTCGTGCGTTGCACCCAGCATATTTGAGTCGGTTGAGTAGGCTTTTTCTTTGCTCATTTTGTAGTCAAAGCCATTGTCAATCAAAAATTGAGACATTTCAGCACGGCCGCCCAGCTCGTCAATGAACGTTTGGTCTAGCCATGGTTTGTAAATTTTTAGCTCTGGATTGGCAAGCAAACCGTAGCGATAAAAACGCTCGATGTCGTTGCCTTTATAGGTTGAGCCATCACCCCAAATGTTCACGCCATCTTCTTTCATGGCTGATACCAGCATAGTGCCAGTTACTGCACGTCCAAGCGGTGTGGTGTTGAAATATGGCATACCGCCTGTGGTAACGTGAAACGCACCGCACTGAATGGCGGCAATGCCTTCAAGCGCAAGCTGTAGACGGCAGTCTACCAAGCGTGCCTTGACTGCGCCGTATTGTTCGGCTTTGGCAGGAATGGCGTTGTAGTCGTCTTCGTCTGGCTGACCTAGGTTTGCGGTGTAAGCGTACGGCTCAGCGCCTTTTTGCTTCATCCACAGCAATGCAGCAGACGTGTCAAGACCGCCAGAAAAAGCGATACCGACTTTTTTGCCGACTGGCAGGGTTTGTAAGATGGTGGCGTTGCTCATAGACAATCCTTAGATAACGGTTTTAAAAAACTACAAGTAAAAATACTAAATAAAAACAATAAGTTAAATGGCGAATGACACCAAGCCGTGCCAAATAAAATCACCTAAAAATATCTGTTGCTGGCAGGCTTGGCGTGCGATTTATGCACACTTTGCTAAATTTGCTGATTATAGCATTTTTCTTGAACAATGTGGGCGGATTTTATGAACTTGGGTAAACTTTTGCTGGATTTGTGTGCGTTTGTGTGTGATTTGTGCTTGGCGTGCGGCTTGAGTTTTGTGAAATTTTGGCAAAATTTACCGTGCGTGGGTGAAATTTATCAAAAAATTGGGCAAAATTTTATGAAAAATGATGAAAATTGAGAAAATTTTACACACAAAACCGCTAAAACTTGCTAAACTATCAAGCGAAAAAATACCGAACATTTTTTATTTTTAGCTTGACTTAACAGCAGTCAAGTAAAACCGCACGATGACAGCAGTTTTTATGGTAATTTCACAAACCAAGACGCTGACAGACGCACCAGCACAAGGCGTGTCTGTCGTGGTGGACACCAAAACGCAGACGCTCAGCCTTTATCAAGACGAAAAAGCTGGCAAACTTGCCGTGCGCCCAGACGGTACGCCTGCGGTGTTTTTGGTGTCTACCGCCAAAAATGGCACAGGGCAGCTGGAAAATACAGGCTGTACGCCACTTGGCAAGCACGTCATCGCCCAAAAAATCGGTGATGATATGCCGGTGGGCGCGGTTTTTGTGGCTCGGCAGTTTACGGGCGAAGTGTATGATGATGAGCTTGCGGCGCAATTTGCCGAGCGTGATTGGATTTTAAGCCGTATTTTGTGGCTAAAAGGCGTGGAAGCGGGCAAAAATCTGGGGCAAACTGCCGATGGCGCGTGCTGCGACACCTTTGCACGCTACATTTATATTCACGGCACGCCAGACACTGAGCCGATGGGCGAGCCAAAATCTCACGGCTGCGTGCGCATGCGCAATGATGAGCTGGTGTGGCTGTATGAGCAAGTGGCGGTTGGTACGCCTGTGCGGATTGTGTGATTTTGCCTTGTCTGATGAACTAAATTGCAATTTTATAAACCCAGCTTTACAAACTCAAACCCAGTTTAATAAACCAAACCCAACAAACCCAAATTAAGCAGCGAAGTGAAACGATGAATTTGCAAAAAGTGGATTTAAATTTGCTTGTGTATTTAGACGTGCTGTTGCGCGAAAAAAACGTAACACGAGCCGCCGAACAGCTCGGTATTACTCAGCCTGCGATGAGTAACATTTTGCGGCGCTTGCGTTCTTTGTTCAATGATCCGCTTTTGGTGCGCTCATCTGAAGGCATGACGCCGACTGAGCGCGCGTTTGAGTTGCAGCCACGCATTCGTGAGATTTTATCAGACGTGGCGACACTGCTTGAGCCGCGCACCGAATTTCGTCCTTATAGCACATCGCGCGTGTTTCGCATCATGACGAGCGATTATGCCGAAGCCACGCTGGTGCCACGCTTGGTGAAGGCGCTGCGTTCTGAAGCACCGAACGTGATTTTGGATTTTTTGACGCCATCTGACGTATCGTATCGTGATATGGAGCAGGGGCGTGTGGATTTGGCGATTAACCGCTTTAACGAAATTCCGCAAAGTTTTCATCAGGTGCTGGTGTGGCGTGATACGTTCAGCTGTCTTTTGTCGGCGGAAAGTCCGTATGTGGGGCGTTTTAATCTAAAAAACTACCTAAAAGCGCAGCACGTTTGGGTGTCAAAAACGGGTATGGGCGTGGGTTTTGGCGTCAATCCTGAAAAATCAGGTGGGCTTGGTTCGATTGATCAAGCCTTGCAGCGCTTGGGGCAAAAACGCCAAATCAGCGTTTTTACACGCCATTATCAAATGCCAGCCATGCTGACAGCAAATAAGGATTTGATTGCTACGTTGCCGACGCGTGTGGCGAAATTGCAAGCGTATAATAATCCGCGCATTGTGGTGAAAGAGCCGCCATTTTTTATTCCAGAATTTGAGCTGACGATGGCGTGGTCGCCACTTTTGCAGCACCAGCCTGCGCATCGTTGGCTGCGTCAGTTGATTTTGCACGTTGCAAGGCAAGTGATTGCCGAAGAAGAAGCGGCGGAGAAATGACGGCAAATAAACGTAAGCGCACATTTATGAAAAAACCACCATTTTTCGGTGGTTTTTGTGTTTTGTGATGGTGGTTTATTGAGAGGTGGCTTGCATAATTCTTATGGTTTTATGTACAATGTAATACATGATAAGTTTTGAATACGACCCTGACAAAGCTGCAAAAAACCTTGCTAAACATGGCGTGAGTTTTGATGAAGCGATGAGCGTTTTTTATGATGAGAACGCTGTGCAATTTTATGATGAAGCGCATTCACAAAATGAAGACCGCTTTATTATGCTTGGAATGAGTGGTCAGGCAAGACTGGTTGTGGTATGCCATTGTGAAAGAAAGGACGTAATCCGTATTATTTCCGCACGCAAAGCAACTAAAAATGAAAGCAAGTATTATCAGAGATATTGAGGGGGTGTTATGAAACAAGAATATGATTTTTCAACCATGAAATCGCGACCAAACCCTTATGCTGCACAACTAAAAGCAGCCGAGCAGCCAATCACCATTCGTTTGAGTGCAGAAGTGATTGAGTATTTTAAAAAAATCGGCTTGGAAAACGGCATGTCTTACCAAAGTATGATTGACCTGTACTTACAAGACTGTGTAAAACAGCAGCGTAAATTAGCATGGGTATAAGCTGGTTTAAATTTCAGTTGTTTGTGTATAATTTTCACATGAAAAAACCACCAATTTTTTGGTGGTTTTTGTGTTTTGTGATGATGGTTTATTGAGAAACCGCTTGCGATGGGCGTTTGTCTCGCTGGTCTGGCAAGGGCTGGTCGGTCTCATCAAAGGACGACAGCGGCATAAAAACGACGTTTTGTGCAGGCAGTTTTTGCGACTGAATCAAGCGCCAATTATGTACGCCTTCATTGGCAACGTGCAGATAATATTTGGCAGGCGTGCTGTCTAATTGCACTTTGCCAGAATAGCGGTTATCCGCAGTGTGGCGCAGAGTGATGTCTTGGTCTTTATTGTCATCGGTTGCGTGCGAGAAACGTGCCGACAGCAGCTCTGGATATTCTAAAGGTGTGCCATCACGCAGCTTGCCGCTGGTGAGCGTGTCTTCAGGGTAGCGCAATTCAAATTCCACTGCATTGCCATTTAGGCGCATGACGCCAGAAATGCCCAAATCGTGCGCCAGCTGGTCGCGCGAAGCGTCTTGATACAGCGTTTTGCCGTCCATGTACCAATCATCACGCACGGTGCTGTCTTGGATTTTGATGGAATAAATGATGAAAAAAATGCACACCACCACCACAAGCAGCGGCAATCCGACCACAAAAATGGTCATAAAAGGGTTTTTATACCAAGGTTCTTTTTGCGAAGTGGTCATAATGGCTCGTTTGCTTGTGTGAGTGTTGAAAATTGGGTGGTGGCGTTTTGACAAATTCCCAAATGTGGGCAATTTAATTGCTCAGGTTTGCCATCAGGGCTTTACCGATTTCGGCAATTATTTTGATTTTAACGCCTTAAAGGGTAAGCATTGTAGCATAAGTTGTACAAGCTGGCTAGAGTAGCGTGTCAAGGCGGCTGTCTGGTATAAAAATCACAAGCAAATAAAAAGCCAAGCATGATAACTTGGCTTTTTAGCTGGTTTTTTGCAACGAAACCTTCTTTATTTTTTGTCTTTTTTATCAAAAATAAAGATGTCGTCCGCACTGGCGCTGTATTCACCGTTTTCGGTGTAAACCGTGATGGTGATTGGCGTATGCCCCGGCTGGATTTTGGCAGGGTCGCCAAAGACGCTGACAGGCAAATCGTACGGCTCGTTGGCTTGTAGTGGCAGCTTTTCAAAGCGTGAGCGCAGGCTTAAGCCTTCCACAGGCTCTAGGCGCACTTTATACACTTGGCGTTCGTCCGTTTTATTGACGATTTTTAGTACATAGCTGTTTTCCACCAAGCCATCACGTCCCACCGTGCTAAGCTGCTTGCGGTCGTGGCGGATTTCCATTTCAAGTGGCGCACGTCCCGTGGCAACGAGTGTCGCTGCAACAATACACGCACCCAAGACAAAAATATAAGCAAAAATACGCGGACTTAAAATCTTGGTTTTTTGCTTTTCTACCAGCTGGCGTTCGGTGGTGTAGCGAATCAGACCGCGCGGATAGCCAACTTTATCCATGATGTCATTACACGCATCAATACACGCCGCACACTGGATACACTCCACCTGCAAGCCATCACGAATGTCAATGCCAGTTGGGCAGACTTGCACGCACATACTGCAATCCACGCAATCACCCATGGTGTCGGCTGGGGCATTTTTCTTGCGCGCGCCTCGTGGTTCGCCACGTTCGTAGTCATAAGAGACAATCAGCGTGTCTTTGTCAAACATCACGCTTTGGAAGCGGCCGTACGGGCAAATATGCACGCACATATGTTCACGCATATAGCCGCCATTGGTTTGGGTAACAAAAGTGATGAGCAGGAAGAAAATCCACGTCATCTTGCCCCAACCCATGAAAAACGGAGTCGCGCCATTAAAAAACAGATAATCTGTACCAACCACCAAAGCAATGAACGTCAAGGCGGTAATCGCAGAAAACACACCCCAAATGCTGTGAATGGCAATAAATTTGATGATTTTGCCAGCCGTCCAAGGCGCTTTGTCAAATTTCATGCGCTTGTTACGATCACCGATGATCCATTTTTCAACGTGCTGATATAAATGCACATAGATGGTTTGCGGACAGGCATAGCCGCACCAAACACGGCCTGCGTACACCGTTACCATAAATAGCAGCATGGCGGCGATGATAAACACAAACGCAAAGAAATAGAAGTCTTGGGGCATGAAAGTCGCCCCAAAAATGTAGAATTTTGGCTCAATGACATCAAACAAAATCGCCTGACGATCATTCCAGCGCAGCCACGGCAAAATCAAAAAGCCGATTAAAATCGCATACATACTAATCAGGCGGATATTTTGGTATTTGCCTGTTACAAATCTTGGGTGTACGCGTTTTTTGGTGGCGTCCATTTCTGGGACGTGCGGAATGATTTTTTCAGGGGCAGGGCGCGCTTTTTTCGGTTTTTCGGTTTTTACGATGTCAGATGGCGCGCTCGTTTTGTCATTTGTGGGATTATTTGCGCCCGCATTTTCGCCAGTGGTAGGCTGGCTGGGCGTTTGTTTGTCTTGTTCGGACATAAAAATCACCTTAGCTTGTGCCAACTGTTTGCAGGACGGTTGGCATTGCCAGATATGCTTGAAGAAGACGGCCGATTTGTACTTGCAACAAAGCAGGCAGTCGTCTTTGTTATTTTTCTGCAAAAGCGGTAAATTATCGGTTATTCTACCATTTTTATTAGGGATTTGGGCTAAGAATTTGCCAAAAAGCCACAAAACGTACAAAAAATTTGTAACTATGGCGAATTTTTCTCAATTAAATTTTAAAATCGCAAATGAAATTTTGGAATAAGTATGTGCTGGTTTATGAAAATTGGCTTTTTTGGGCTGGGTTAAAGAACGGTTTGTAAGTTGGGTTGAGCGGGGTGAAAACCCAGCAAATTTGGTGAGTGTCTTTTGAAAACGTTAGGTTGCGCTTTCGCTAGCCCAACTTACAATTTACCACAATCCAGCCTGCAATTTTTATCCAATTTGTAAAAATTTCACTCCATGCTCACAAAAAAGCGCAAGCCCATCAGACTTGCGCTTTTAATAAATGCGTGAATTTATAGCAAATCAAGCCAGCTCAATCACCGCTTGCCCGTACTCCACACGCTCGCCATCGCTCATCAGCACTGCCGCCACCGTGCCTGCTTTATCGGCAATGATAGGCATCAGTACGCCAAGCTGTGCTACGCTTGCGACAGTATCGCCTGCCTGCACGGCATCGCCTACTTGCACATAAGGCTTGCCATCTTTAGTTAGGCTTAAAATACCGACATCGCCGCTGGTAATGCACTTAGCTTGGTCTGGCGATTGCGCATTTGGCGTTTGCGGTGCGGTAAAGTCTGCGTTTTGTGGTGTGGCTTGAGTTTGCGTTGGCATTTGCGCCGTTTGCGCTTTGGTGGTATTTGTTACCGTAAGCGAGCGCTTGCCATCTATGACGCTCACTTCATGCACGCCGCTTGATGACACCAACTGAACGAACTTTTCTACTTGTGCAAAATCAATATTCATCATACACCCCTTAACCGACCAAATATTTGTAAATTGTAACCACGCTTAAAATCGCCATCGCAATGGTTACAAACCAGCCGAACACCGCCATCCACACAGGATGCTTGTATTCGCCGATGATGTTTTTACGATAAGCGGCAATCAAAATAATGGTCAGTGCGATTGGCAATACCAAGCCGTTTAGCGTACCGACCAACACCAAAACTTGCGCAGGTCTGCCGATGGTGGCAAAAACCAGCGTAGAAATGGCGATAAAACCGATGATGAAATAGCGGCTGTGTTTGGCGATGAATGGGTGGAAGTTGGTCAAAAAGGTTACTGAAGTATAAGCGCAGCCAATCACCGATGTAATGGAAGCCGCCCAAATCACCACGCCAAAAATGATGCGTCCTGTGTCGCCCAAGCCATGCACAAATGGGGTTAGGGCAGGGTTGTCAGCAAGCATTGCCACACCTTGAGTTGCCACGCCCAAGCACGCCAAGAACAAAAACACACGAATCACAGACGCTGCCAAAATCCCTTGAACCGAGCTTTTGGTAACGGCTGGCAAGTTTTCTTGTCCTGTAATGCCAGCGTCCAGCAAGCGGTGCGCGCCTGAAAAAGTGATGTAGCCGCCAACGGTGCCGCCCACCAAAGTAACAATCGCCATTGCGTCAATTTTTTCTGGTGCGATGGTGCGCACGGCTGCTTCGGCAAAAGGTGGGTTGGTGCTAAACACCACATAAATAATGAGCGCAATCAGCACAAAACCCATCAGCTGCGCGAATCTGTCCACCAGCGAGCCTGCTTCTTTACTTAGGAAAATCGCCACCGCAATCACACCGCTGATGAGTGCGCCCGCCACAGGTTCTGTGCCAAAGACCGACTGTACACCAAGTCCAGCACCGCCGATGTTACCGATGTTAAAGGCAAGTCCGCCCATCAAAATAAGCGCTGCCAGCACATAGCCCATGCCCGGCATGACAAGGTTTGCGATTTCTTGGGCTTTTAGTTTAGAGACGGCAATCACACGCCAGACATTGAGCTGCACGCCGATGTCCATTAGGATTGACACCAAAATCACAAAGCCAAAACTTGCGCCCAAGCGTTCGGTGAACGTGGCGGTTTGTGTTAAAAATCCGGGGCCGACAGCACTGGTTGCCATCAAAAATGCTGCGCCCAAAATGGCGGAGTTTTTTGTTGTGGTTTTCATTTTACGTCCTTGACGGTGTTGTCCGTCTTGTTAAGTTGTCATAAATTAGCGATTAGCTTGCCTTAATATCAATGCCGTGCGCTTGTAGCGTTTGTTTGATTTTTTGGGCGAATACCAAGGCGTGTTCGCCATCGCCATGCAGGCAAATGCTGTCCACGTCAAGATTTACCACGCTGCCATCGGTGGCGATGACTTGTCCTTTTTGTACCATCATCAGCACTTGGTTGATGGCTTCATCGTCATTGTCAATCAAGGCGTTTGGCTTGGTGCGAGACACCAGCGTGCCGTCTGGCTCATAGCGGCGGTCGGCAAATACTTCTGAAATGGTGGTAAGTCCTGCCGCTTTGCCTGCCTTAATCAGCTCACCGCCAGACAAGCCCATCAGCGCAAGCGTTGGGTCAAATTCTTTGATGGTGTTTGCGATGGTATCAGCAAGGGTGCGGTCGCTGCTGGCTTGATTGTACAAAGCACCGTGCGGCTTGACGTAGCTGACGGTCAGCCCCATGGATTGACACACCGCCTTGACAGCGCCCAGCTGATAAAACAGCAGCGCGCGCACTTCATCGGCAGATAAGTTGCAATTGGTGCGCCCAAAGTTGGCGCGGTCGTCATAGCTTGGGTGTGCGCCAATGCGTACGCCATGCGCTTTGGCAAATTGTAGCGTCTGTGCCATTGTGGCTGCGCCGCCTGCGTGTAAGCCTGCTGAGATGTTTGCTGAGCTGATGATGCCCATCAAGGCTTCATCAAAGGCAAAACCTTCGGCGACGTCTGCGTTTAAATCAATGCTGGTTTTCATATTTTATCCTTGTTGTGTGGTTTGGTTGTTTGTCATTTGGGCGTAATTCATAAGCGTTTGGCGAGTTTTTGTATGCGCTCTAAGCGTGCGTTCATGGCGGCAGTCTTGGCGTATGCCGTTTCAATATCCGTCCAATAAAAACGCACTTTTTCGCCAAAACGCACTTGCGCAAGTCTGCCCAAATCCGCCTGTATCACAGACGCAATTTTCGGATAGCCGCCTGTGGTCTGTGCGTCTGCCATCAGCACGATGGGCTTGCCATCTGGCGGCACTTGAATCATGCCTGCCGCCACGCCGTGCGAGAGCATTTCGGTGGGCTTATGCAGGGCGATGGGTTCGCCATCTAGGCGATAGCCCATGCGGTTGCTGCTGGTGGATAGCGTGTATTCTTGGGCGGTGATGTCGCCAGCAAAGGCGTCAAATTCACTGCTTTTTAGTAGGGCGATGGCGTGCGTGGGTTTTTTGTCTGTCGTGAGCAAGCTGTCCAAATCTCGCCAATTTGCCACGCCAACGGTAGCCAAAGCATGGCTTTGCTGATAGGGCAGTTCATCGCCTGCTGTGAGCGTGCGCCCAAATGCGCCAATGCCTGTTTTCACGTCATCGCTGGCAGAGCCAAGCGTAGTAGGCACATCAAAACCGCCCACCACGCACAAATAACCGTGCATACCAAGCGTGGCACGTTTTAGGGTGAGTGTTTGTCCTTGTTTGGCAAAAGTGCGCTGGGCGTTGATGAGTTTTTGACCGTCCAAATCGCCTTCAAATACCGCACCCGTCAAGCAAAACGTGGTGTCTTTGGTGAAAGTTGCCACCAGCGAACCCAGCGTGATTTCAAGGGCGGCGGCGTTTAATTCATTGCCAAGCAAAGCATTGCCAAGCTGCAGTGAGCTTGCGTCCATCGCGCCTGCCGTGCCTAATCCTAGACCCAAAAATCCCACACGCCCTGTGTCTTGCACGCTGGCTGTGGCATTGATACTGATGATTTTTAGCATGACTGTTTTTCCCTAAGGCTTGTTAAAATTGCCACGCATTATGCGATGATTTGAGTTGCCACAAAGCGCAGCGTATCGCCTGCTTGTAGCGTGGTGGGTGGGTTTTTGAGCTTGTCAAACAGCGCCAAATCCGTCTGCCCTAAAAGCTGCCAGCCGCCCGGCGAGCTAAACGGATAAATGCCCGTCTGCGCACCACCAATGCCCACCGAACCTGCTGGCACTGATAGGCGTGGCTTGGCGTGGCGTGGTAAATGCAACTCTTTTGGCAAGCCGCCCAAATACGGAAAACCTGCTTGAAAACCGATAAAATACACGGTATAAGTCGGTGCGGTGTGCGCTTCCACCAGCTCATTGACGCTCATGCCCAGCATTTCGGCGGCGCTTGCCAAATCTTCGCCAAATTCACCGCCATAACGCACAGGAATATCAACGTGCTTGCCAAAAATCTCAGCGCGGCTTTCGTCCGTTTGTACAAATTTGGCACTAAATTCATTCAAGCGTTCGTGCAGCGTCAAAAACTCTGTCGCGCAGGTGGTGTCAGCGTAGGCTGTCAGTGTGTTCATGCCGATCACCACTTCACGCACATGAGTAAAGGCGTTTAGTTTTTTGGCAAGCGCCCAGCAGATTTTTTGTTTATCAAGGCTAATCTCTCCGCCCAAAAACAGCGTCAGGCTTTGCTGTGATGAGATTTGCCATTGGGTGTTTGGTTGCATAAGTTATCCCAAATCCGTGTTAGGTTTTGTTGTCAAATTTGCCCAATTAGCCAGCTTGCCAAGTTCGTTTATCAGGTTCATTTATCAAACTTGCTTGCCAAGCTGGCTTGTCAAATTAGCGTTATTTGGTTTTGATGAGTTGGTTGTTTTGATAATTATCCAGCCAATGCGTCAAATAATGAATACTCACGCCGCCTTTGCCAAAGGCTTCATCGTCAAACATCGCTTCGTGCAAGGCTTTGTTGGTCTGTACGCCATCTACGCTAAGCTCAGTTAGAGCGGATTTCATTTTTTGCATGGCAAGCTTACGCGTAGGTGCGTGTACGCAAATTTTACCAATCAAGCTGTCATAATAAGCAGGAATGCGATAGCCAGTATAAATATGGCTGTCCACACGCATACCGTAGCCTGCGGGCAGATGGCAGTAGTTAATCACGCCTGCGCTTGGCATGAGCGTAAATGGATGCTCGGCATTGATGCGGCATTCAAAAGCATGACCGGTCAGCTTGATGTCGTCTTGGGTGAATTGCAGCGGCAAACCTTCCGCCACACGGATTTGCTCGCTGATTAAGTTTACGCCCGTTACCAGCTCGGTAACAGGGTGCTCCACTTGAATGCGTGTGTTCATTTCAATAAAGAAAAACTCGCCGTTTTCGTACAAAAATTCAAACGTCCCCACGCCTTCATAGCCCATATCTTTACAAGCCTTGACACACGCCATACCGATTTTTTGGCGTGCTTCTTCGCTGATAAAAGGCGCAGGCGCTTCTTCAATGATTTTTTGGTGGCGACGCTGCATGGAGCAATCACGCTCGCCCAGATGAATGGCGTTGCCGTGCTTGTCGCTGATGACTTGAATTTCAATGTGGCGTGGATTTTTCAGATAACGCTCCATGTACACCACAGGATTGCCAAAGGCGCTCATCGCTTCTTTTTTGGTCATGGCGACGGCAGAAAGCAGCTCGTCCATCGTCTCTACCACACGCATACCACGTCCACCGCCGCCGCCAGATGCCTTGATGATGACAGGCAAGCCAACTTTCTTAGCAATCTTGATAATCTCGTCATTATCATCAGGCAAAGCACCATCAGAACCCGGCACGCACGGCACGCCAGAAGCAATCATCGTGGCTTTGGCGGCAACCTTATCGCCCATGTTGCGGATATTTTGGGCGGTCGGGCCGATGAACACAAAGCCTTGCTCGCTTACAAATTCGGCAAAATCGGCATTTTCGGACAAAAATCCATAGCCGGGGTGAATGGCGTCCACGCCCGTCATTTCAGCGGCTGCCAAGATGGCACGTTGGTTTAGATAGCTGTCTTTTGGTGCATTGCCGCCGATACACACCGTCTCATCTGCCAAACGGCACGGCAAGCTGTCTTTGTCGGCAGTTGAATGCACCAAAACTGAGCCAATGCCAAGCTCACGGCACGCACGAATGATGCGCAGGGCAATCTCGCCACGGTTGGCGATGAGAATTTTTTTAAAAGGGCGTTTTGCGATAGAAGGGTTCATGGTCAATCCTTGTTTTGTAATTTGTCAATGCGGAAAATCAAAGGCGTGAAAGACGGCGTGAAAATGTGCTTGGTGGTTTTTGCGTCCGCCAGACACCTTAAATGCTTTGATTACACAATTTCAAACAACGGCTCGTCAAATTCCACCATTTCACCATCGCTGGCAATGATGGCGTGGATTTTGCCTGCTTTGTCCGCCTTGACTTCGTGCATGATTTTCATGGCTTCTAAAATGCACAAGGTGTCGCCTGCTTTGACTTCATCGCCCACTTCAACGAAATTTGGCGTATCAGGTGCTGATTTGCGATAAAACGTCCCAACCATCGGTGCGCTGATGATGTGTGCTGCTTGGTTGTTTTGAGTATTTGCAATGTTTTGAGCGTTTTGAGCGTTTTGAGTGTCGGCAGTGGCAGGCGTGATTTGGGTGCTTGCGGTATTTGCAGCGGCAGGCACAGCGGCTGGTGAAGCGCAGACTTGTGCGTGCGGTGCTTGCGTGGTGATTTTGATTGCCTGCTCGCCATCGGTAATCTCTAAGGCGTGAATGTGAGCGTTTTCGGCAAGGGTGATTAGGCGAGCCAAATCGTCAAAATTGATGTTCATGTGTTTACTCCTTGTGGTAAGTTTAAGGGCTTGGCGTAGCAAACTTACCTTAAAAATACTTAAACTTAAAACTTACTAAAATGTACGATTTGTTATTTTTTCGTGCGTTATGATACCCAATTTATATAGACTTTTCAACCATTGTGTCTTTTATTATGCTGTTCGGTAAATAAATTTGACAAGATGATTTGTGGGCAGGAAGTTGCTGAAAAAAGGAAAGTTGGGCTGGTATTGGTACAGCCCAACCCAGCGATGTTTTGATTTATCTATTGATTTGTCTTTTGATTTTAAAAGGTTATTAAAGAGCCAAATTGATGAGCGGTTTTATCATAATCGGCTTAATCATTTAGCGTGCTACGATAAATATTTTCCACCGTGTCAAGTTCGGTTTGTTTAAAAGGTTTGGTAAAATTATCAATCTTATCAATGGCTTGAATGGCAGCAAAGCCTTCGTGAATGAAATCATACAGCGGCTGATAGCCGTGCTTATAAGCGGTGGATTTGGCAAGCCCAAAGGCTTTAAACAGCAAAAACGAATTAAATTCTTTGGCGCACTGCGCACAGACGGTGCAGATGTCATGAATCTGGGCAAGGCGTGCCGATTTGTCATTGGCGGCTTGATAGGCGCTGATGGCAAGGCTGTCCGTGATGCCGCACGCTTGGTAGTCGGCAAACAGCGCAGCATCATTTTTAATGTGGCTGGCAAGCTGTAAATCTAAATCAATGGCATTGACGGCAGCTTGTACGCCCAGCACGCCTGTGGCAAGCGCACGGCTAGGAATCAGCTTTTCTAATCTGCCAGAACCCGCCAAAGCGTTATGCCCAGCGGTGAGCAGCTGCTCGGCAAGCACATCAAAATCTTTATCGCTATAAATGCGGTCAATCAAATAATGCGCCAGCGGTGCGGTGTTCGGCTGGGTGAATAAAGCGGCGTGATTACGATGAATGCGTGATTTTTGCCACGCTTGCACATCACGCAAAAGGGCGCGCAAATCAGCGTCTGTGTGATGCGCCAAGGCTTGATATTGGGTGAGCGTGTCTACCAAAGTACGAACGTGCGACATATTAAACTCTTAAAAATGAGGTAAAAATTGTGTAAATTGAATGAATTTTAGTGGTTTTGGGCAAAAAATTAAAGGCTAAAATGGTAAGTTTGCAGGCATAAAAATGCAATATGTGTAACAAAACAACAAAATTGTCATCAAATTGTCATATTTGCTTTCTATAATACTGCAAAATAGGATAAAATATAGTTATCTTTCTTTGATTGTCGCTGGGGAAATTGCGCCACAGCGGCTGTTTTTATGTGTCGTGTGTTTGTCATTTTTTAGCGCATGACACGCTCAATTTTTGGCGGATTTATGGGAAATTCAGCAAAACAAAGCACGCCAATGGCGGCAAACCTGCTATTCGGCTTGCTTTTGGCAGGTATGAGTGTCTATTTTGTGATGTGGGGTCTTGAGTACACCTTACATCAGCAAGTGTTGCTATTTATGGTGGCGACATTTTTCGGCATTTTTATGGCGTTTAACATCGGTGGTAATGACGTTGCCAACTCATTCGGTACTTCGGTGGGTGCAGGCACACTGACGGTAACGCAGGCACTCGCGGTTGCTGCCATCTTTGAGGTGTCTGGTGCGGTGCTGGCAGGCGCAGCGGTAACAGATACCATTCGCAGCGGTATCGTGGATATTGGCGATTTGGGCGTTACACCAAATCAGTTCATTTATTTGATGTTGTCAGGCTTGGCGGCAGCGGCGTTTTAGCTGCTTTTTGCCACCAAAAAGGGCTTGCCAGTATCTACCACGCACGCCATCATTGGTGGTATCGTGGGTTCGTCCATTGTGCTAGGCATCAGTATTGGTGGTACGGATTTGGCGTTTTCTACCGTAAAATGGTCAAAAATTGGCGAAATTGCGATTTCGTGGGTGGTATCACCTGTGCTTGGCGCAACGCTTTCTTATATCCTGTATGGCTTGATTAAGCGCAATATTTTGGCGTATAACGACCGTGCCGAAGAGCGTGTAAAACTGCTAAAAGCTCGTAAAAAGCAGCTTAAGCGCAATCAAAAAGAATATTTTGAAAGCCTGCAAGAAGTAGACAAGCTGCCTTACACCACCGCACTTTTGCGCGACCAAGAAGCCTTTAAAGATGGCGTGGCAAAAGAAGAACTGGAAACTGAGTACTATAAAGAGCTGCACGACCTTGAAAATGAGCGTGATAATCTGGACACACTAAAAGCCCTAAAAACTTGGGTGCCTTTGGTGGCGGCGCTTGGTGCGATGATTATGACGGCGATGGTGGTGTTCAAGGGTCTAAAAAATACTGGGCTTGATTTGACCACTTTGCACTCGGTGCTGGTGATGGGCATGATTGGTGCGATGGTGTGGCTGACGGCATTCATTTATACCAAAACCATTCGTGGCAAGCACAAAGAAAACCTTGGCAAAGCGACTTTCATCATGTTTAGCTGGATGCAGGTGTTCACTGCGTGTGCGTTTGCATTCTCGCACGGCTCAAACGACATCGCCAATGCGGTAGGTCCATTTGTGGCAATCATTGACGTGATTCGCACCAATGCTTTGGCAGCGCAAGCCACTGTACCTGCACCTGTGATGGTAACTTTTGGTGTGGCGCTGATTGTCGGCCTGTGGTTCATCGGTAAAGAAGTGATTCAGACCGTTGGTACAAACTTGACCCAAATGCACCCAGCGTCTGGCTTTTCAGCGGAGCTTGCGGCAGCTGCAGTGGTGATGGGCGCATCAAGTCTTGGTATTCCAGTGTCAAGTACGCATATTTTGGTGGGTGCGGTGATTGGTATCGGTCTTGTGAATCGTAACACCAACTGGGGCTTGATGAAGCCAATCGGTTTGGCGTGGGTGATTACCTTGCCTGTGTCAGCCATCATCAGTGCGCTGATGTTCCTATTGCTGACTAACGTCATGTGATTGATGGTTTTATAAAAAAACGGCTCATTTTGGGTCGTTTTTTTTGTGCGTGCATTTTATCAAATTTGACTTGCTTAATTCGGCTTGCCAAAATCAGCACAACACCTGCGAACGTGCTATAATTAAGCAATCTTTTTAATAAGTTTGCAGGTTTAGGTTTATAAAATCAAGTTTGTAAAATTGGGTTTATAGAGCCAAATTTGCAAAAATTAAATTTATAAAATTAAGTCTACAAGCCATAAAATAACCAACTGGAGAACGCCATGACCACCACCGAGCCAACCCTTGAGCAGCGCCGTGTGATTTACCAAGCCAGACGTGGACTAAAAGAGCTGGATTATTACATCGATCCGTACGTCAAGGCGCATTATTTGACTGCCGATGCAAACGAGCAAGCGGCATTTGTGCGCTTGCTGGCTTATGAAGACCCAGATTTGTTGCTGTTTTTCTTGGGTCAAGCCAAGCCAGACGATGAAGCGGTGTTTGCGCTGATTGAAAAAATGAAACGCTTAAAATTCGCCAATGCGTGATGGGATTTGACCAACGCCAAGCGTTCATTACCCAAAAAGAGCAAAACTTGCGCCCATGTCCAGTCGCTATTCTAAAAACCTTGCCCAAATTCATCTGTGCATCCGCCCAAATCGCTTGCCTGTGGTGGGTTTGTGTGCGGTGATTGCTCTGATGGCGGGGTTTGGCGTGCTGATGAATCTTGCGCTGTGGCAGTGGCTGGTGTTTTGTGTGGTCGCGGCGCTGCTTTTATTGCGGCAAATTACCAAACCTGCCATCAGCCAACTCAGCACCGACACGCTGGATGGCGCATGGCAGCTGGGCATTGCTAAGCAGGGCAAGGTTTTGCTGTGTGATGGCTATTTGTTAGACGCGCGCCTGCTGGATGTGGGGATTTTTGGTGCAAGCATTTTTGGTGATGGCGGCAGGCAGGCGGTGTGGCTGAAATTTTACACCCCAAAGCCCATCGGTGCGCTGTCATCGCGCGTGTCCGTGCTGGTGGCACAAAACAGCGTGTCTGATGATGATTTTCGTGCGCTGGCAAGGCTTGCGCTGATGGGCGGCTACCACGCCTAAAACATACTTAAAAGTATAGGCGGTGCGAAAATGGCATGAAAGTAACGTATCGTTACACAACGCCGTGCGCTGTTACATATCACTGTGCGCTGTTACATAATGCGTCTTGTCATGTGGTGAAAATTTGCTAAGATGGTGACGTTTGCACGCCGTTTTGGTGTTTTTATCAAATACATAGGAAAAAATCATGAGTCTATTGCAAAACATCGTTACCCAAGTGGTGCAAAATGCCATCGCCAACAACGCCAATCCAAAAATTGACAGCGCAAACCAAGCGCCAGCAGGCGGTTTGGGTGGTTTGCTAGGCAGTGTATTGGGCGGCGCTCAAGCGCAAAACGCCAATGCGAACAATCAAGCAGGTGGCTTAGGCGGTCTGTTGGGCAGTGTGCTAGATTCACAAGGCGGCTCGCAAAGTGGCGGACTTGAGTCGGTGCTTGGCGGACTTTTGGGCGGCAAAGCCCAAGCGCAAAACAATGCCAGTGCCGCAGACTTGGGCGGTTTGCTTGGCGGACTTTTGGGTGGCGTTGGCAATCGCTCAGCAGCTGGCGGTCTAGGCGGTGCGCTTGGTGGCAATAAAAGTGCGCTACTGCTTGCGCTATTGCCTGTGGTGCTAAGTTTTATCCAGCAAAATGGCGGCTTGTCTGGCGTGCTGTCAAAATTTAACAACAGCGGCCTTGGCAACAAAGCGCAATCTTGGGTAAACATTGACACCGATAATGACGGCATTGACGCAGGCGATGTGGCGCGTCTGTTTGGCGATGACAAAATCAACGAAGTGTGCCAATCCACTGGCGCAAGTCAAGACGAAGTATGCCAAGGCATTGCCGAGCTTTTGCCTGAAGTGATGAACGAGCTGACACCGCAGGGCGGCTTGCAAAACGAACAAGAAGCAAACGCTGAAGTGGCGCAAATCCTATCACAAATCAACGGCAAGCTGTAATCGCTTTGTAGTAAAGTTTGTATAAAACCAAACCTGCTGATGTGATGTCGGCAGGTTTTTGCTTTAAAAGAGCAAATGAAAACGATGGTCAAAAACACCAAATAAAAGCACGGCAAAAGATGGCAAATCTTAAAAATGCCTATCAAATACCGCTTTTGTCTGCTATAATGAAGCCATTACCCAAATACTGATTGGCAACGATTTCCCAAAGGAAGGCGGTTTGCTGATGAGTGTTTGGGTTTTGTTGTTTATGCCTTTTGTTTTTGGTTCGTGTCTTTTGCGTTTGTGTGCGTTGGGCGTTTTTGTTTTTGTTGTTAGGATTTCCATCGCTTTGTTAATCTTAGACTGGCAGCAGACACAAAGGCGTTTTACGATAAAACTTGCTAACTAAAGTCTTGATAAAAGACGGTTTTTTTAAAGTTGGCTTTGATAAAAATAACCTTGAATAAAGCTGGCTTTATAAAATGCGATTTGCTGCAAAGCTGGTTTTGTAAAAAAGCTGGTTTGTAACAAGCCGTACAAATTAAGTCGCACAAGCAGATTGTATGATGGTAAAAATAGCTTGATTAAAAATTCATCATACAAACTGCCAAGCATTTGCCACGACTTTTTATTCATTATTTGTGGGGTAAATCATGCCTTTTAAGCCCATTCCTGCCGCCATTGCGGTGATTATCACGCTTGTGATTTGGTTTTTTGTGCCTGTGCCAACGGGCGTTACGCCTGACGCTTGGCATTTGCTGGCACTGTTTGTGGGGACGATTGCTGCCATCATTGGCAAGGCATTGCCGATTGGGGCGATTGCCATCATTGCCATGACAGCGGTGGCGCTCACAGGCGTAACAGCAGACACACCAAAACAGGCGATGAAGGACGCATTGTCCAGCCTGTCAAGTTCGCTGATTTGGCTGATTGGTATTGCCATCATGATTTCTCGTGGTCTTATCAAAACAGGGCTTGGCTCACGCATTGCTTATTGGTTTATTTCTATTTTTGGCAAGCGCACGCTGGGCATTGGCTATTCGCTGGCACTCGCTGAGCTTTTGATTGCGCCCATCACGCCATCAAATACCGCGCGCGGCGGGGCGATTATCCACCCGATTATGCGCTCGATTGCCGACAGCTTTGATTCTAAAGTGGAAGACGGTACGCAAAATCGCATTGGTAAATATCTGGCGCTGGTTAATTATCACTCAAACCCCATCACATCAGCGATGTTCATCACCGCCACCGCACCAAACCCTTTGGTGGTGGATTTGATTGCTGATGTAACAGGCGCGAAAATTTCGCTCAGCTGGACGACGTGGGCAGTGGCGATGTTTTTGCCGGGACTTGCGTGTATTTTACTCATGCCGATTGTGATTTATGCGCTTGCCAAGCCTGAACTTAAAGAAACGCCCCATGCGCGCAAGTTCGCCAAAGAAAATCTTGCCAAACTTGGCAAACTAACCACCCAAGAAAAAATCATGCTGGCGGTGTTTGGCGGTATGCTGCTTTTGTGGGCGGACGTACCAGCGATGATTTTTGGTAGTGCGTGGTCGTTTGATGCGACAGCGGTGGCGTTTTTGGGCTTGTCGGCACTGATTTTGACCGGCGTTTTGACGTGGGAAGATGTGCTAAAAGAAAAATCAGCATGGGATACGATTGTGTGGTTTGCCGCGCTGATTATGATGGCGACTTTCCTAAGTAAACTTGGCTTGATTTCGTGGTTTTCTGGCGAGATTCAGTCGCTTGTGGCAGGTGCAGGCGTGAGTGCTGTGGGTGCGATGGCGATTTTGACTTTGGTGTATTTGTACGCGCATTACTTTTTTGCCAGTACCACAGCGCACATCACGGCAATGTTTGCGGCATTTTACACCGTAGGGATTGCGCTGGGTGCGCCGCCGATGCTGTTTGCGCTGATTTTGGCGGCGGCAAGCAGTCTGATGATGACGCTTACACATTATGCGACTGGCACTGCGCCTGTGATTTTTGGTTCGGGCTATGTGGGGCTTGGTGAATGGTGGCGCACGGGCTTTGTGATGAGCGTGGTGAACATCGTCGTGTGGGTTGGTGTGGGTTTGGTTTGGTGGAAAATTTTGGGCTATTATTAAAAGCACAGTTACTAAATTTGCCTAAATTTATCACCGAATGTAATTTTTAAAACCCAAAAAGTCAAATCTAAAAACAAAACCGTACCGCTTCGGCAGTGCGGTTTTTGTTTGCCAATTTTAAAGTTTTCATCAAGTTTTCATCAAGTTTTCATCAAGTTTTCATCAAGTTTTTACCAAGTTTTTTATCCAATTTTTAGCCGTCAGATAAAAATACGGAAAGTCTTGCAAAAAGTACGGCTTGGCGATATGATGGGTAGGATTTGCGGTGAAATTAAATGGCAATATTTTAAGTTTTATAAATAGTTAATTTGTATAAGTTTATTTTACGAAAAATTCAAGGGGTGAATATGGCAAATTTGGCGCTGTTTGATTTGGATATGACGCTGATTAACGTGGACAGCGATCACAGCTGGGGACAGTACATCGTGCAGGCAGGCTTGATTGACAAGGCGGTGTACGAAAAGGCGAACGATCAGTTTTACCAAGATTACATCGCAGGCACGCTGGACGCCGTGGAGTATAACGAATTTGTGGCGAGTTTTTTGGCGAGCAAGTCTTTTGATGAGCTGGCAGCGTACCGTGAAAATTATCTGAATACTTGGATTAAGCCTGCCATGCGTCCAAAAGCCATTGAAGCCATCACACGTCATCGTGCGGCAGGCGATACGGTGGTGGTGATTAGTGCGACCAATGATTTTGTGGTGGTGCCGATTGCAGCACTGTTTGGCGTGGACAGTGCGCACACGCTTGCCACGCGCCTAGAATTTGTGGATAATCGCTACACAGGCAAGGTGGCAGGGCGACCAAATTTTAAAGATGGCAAGCTGTACCATTTGCAAAAATTCATGGACGAAGCACGCCAAAAGGGCGCAGAATTTGAGCGATTGATTGCGTATTCGGATTCAAAAAATGATTTGCCACTGCTTGGTTTTGCTGATGAAGCGGTGTGCGTTACGCCTGATGATGTGCTGCGTGCGCACGCTGCCGAGCAAGGCTGGCGTATTGAAGATTGGGCGATGTGAAGCGCACGGACAGCGTAAAATAGCACACAAAAGACTTTTTGCTTGATAAATGTGGGCGAAAGGTCTTTTTTGATTGGGGTTGTGTGCGGGTTGGCATATTGCCGCTAACTAAACTTATACGATAAACATCAAACCATGAAACTACCGACCAAAGAGCAAATCAATACCGCTATTACTACCATTACTTTTGTGTTGTTGATGGTTTTTGGTTGGCGGTTGTATTCATCTGGATATTTTGACAGATTTAGCTATGATGCTAGAAATTATGACAAACAAGAAGACAGACCCTCTATCGAACAACTTACCGTTCTTTTGAATGAAATTACGCATGGCTTGCCCACACCAACTGATGTGAACGAGACAAATAAAACGGGTGTTGTATCTGTTAATTACAAATATTTGAACTTAACCAATACTCAAAAATCCCAACTTGCACAAAATGTACAAGTGCAGTCTAAATGGGTTTTTCAAAGGCACAAGGAGAACAAATATGGACACAGTGATGAATATTGCTTTAATCAATTTGAACTTATCATAGATGTTGAAGTTTTTGATTTTCAAATTCTTAAAAAAGATTCTGGCGAATACACGTCTGTGTATATTAGTTGGTGGAAAACTGGCGAATGTCGTTTGGCGTATTTTCAAAATCAATGAATAATCTGTAAGTCAAACCAATGCGTAGGTCGAGAAAAGCAAAAACCCAACAAACTCAAAAAATTGCCTTAAAAAATGCTGGGTTATGCTGCGCTAACTCAACTTACGGGTTCTTGCCAAACTACCGTTTAAAACCTTAAGTTTTCACTCAACCTAGAAACCCATTTTCCCTAATTTCCGCCCACCAAACCCAAATACGACCAAAGCTGTATCATTGCGTTACAAAACTCATCAAAAGCAGTAAGTCGCTTGCTTTATAATGGGCGAAATGTAAATTTGTGATGGGTTTTGATAATCATAAGCATTTTAATTTTTTCAACCCATTTATTAAATAAAAAACACAACAAAATCAAGGGGTTTGGTATGATTACCGAGCATCTGGTGGACATATCACGGCTGCAATTTGCCGTTACTGCGCTGTTCCACTTTTTATTTGTTCCATTGACGCTTGGCATGACGTGGATGCTGGTGATTATGGAGACGGTTTACGTCATCACAGGCAAGCAAATTTGGAAAGACATGACCCAATTTTGGGGCAAATTGTTTGGCATCAATTTTGTGCTGGGTGTTACTACAGGCATTACGATGGAGTTTCAATTTGGCACGAATTGGTCGTACTATTCGCATTATGTGGGCGATGTTTTTGGTGCGCCACTTGCCATTGAAGGCTTGATGGCGTTTTTCTTGGAATCCACGATGGTGGGTTTGTTCTTTTTTGGCTGGCAGCGAATGTCCAGAGTGCAGCATTGGTTTGCCACGCTTTTGATGGCGCTGGGGACGAGCTTATCTGCGCTGTGGATTTTGGTGGCGAATGGCTGGATGCAAAACCCTGTGGGCGCAGCGTTCAATTATGAAACCATGCGCATGGAAATGCTGAGTTTTTCGCAGATTTTATTAAATCCTGAAGCGCAAAATAAATTTGTGCATACGGTGTCGGCAGGCTATGTGATGGGCGCGATGTTTGTGCTGTCCATTTCGGCGTGGTATTTGCTCAATAAGCGTGATGTGGAATTTGCTAAGCGCAGTTTTCATGTGGCGGCGGCGTTTGGATTTGCGGCGATTTGTAGTGTGATTGTGCTGGGCGATGAGTCTGGCTATTCCATCGGCAAGGCGCAGCAAACCAAGATGGCAGCGATTGAAGCGATGTGGCATACCGAGCCGCCACCAGCGAGTTTTAATCTGATTGCTGGCATTGACGAGCAAAATCAGCGCAATAATTGGGCGGTGGAAATTCCGTATGTGATGGGTATTATTGGCACGCGTTCGCTGGATACGCCAATTCCCGGCATTGCTGAGATTAAGGCGGAAAATCGTGAGCGCATTGAGCTTGGCAAGCAGGCGGTGGCAGCGCTGGATGTCATGCGTGCGGATAAGGCGGCAGGGCGTGAAAGTGCGCCTGATGTATTGGCGCAGTTTGAAGCGCATAAAGAGCATTTGGGCTTTGGCTTGTTGCTCAAAAAATACACGGACGATGTGGCAAATGCCACGCCGCAGATGATTACGAATGCCATGCACGACAGCGTGCCGAAAGTTGCGCCGATGTTTTGGTCGTTTCGTGTGATGGTGGGTGCAGGATTTTTGATGCTGCTGCTGTTTTCTTTGTGCTTGCTGTTTACGCTGCGTGGGACGTTCATGCAAAAAAGATGGCTGCTAAAATTTGCCTTCGTCATGCTGCCTGCGCCTTGGATTGCCATTGAAGCAGGCTGGATTGTGGCGGAATATGGTCGCCAGCCGTGGACGATTTATGGCGTGCTGCCAACGCATTTGTCGGTGTCAAATATTGATCCAAAAGATGTGATGCTGTCTTTGGCGGGTTTTGTGGCGTTTTATAGCGTGCTGTTTGTCATTGAAGTGTATTTGATGCAAAAATATGTGCGCCTTGGGCCGGCAAGTCTTGGCACGGGCAGATATTTTGGTGAAAAACCAAACCAGCTGATTGATCCAAGTCAATTTAAGCAGGCAAACACAGCGCAAAACACCAATTCGCGCACGAACAAGCAAGGGGAATAAAATGCTATTTGATTATGAAACCTTAAAGCTGATTTGGTGGCTGCTCATTGGTGTGCTGCTCATCGGCTTTGCCATCATGGACGGACACGACATGGGCGTGTGTTCGCTGTTGCCCATCGTGGGCAAGACGGACGCAGAACGCCGCGTGATTATTAACACCGTGGGCGCGCATTGGGAAGGCAATCAAGTATGGTTCATCACCGCAGGCGGTGCGATTTTTGCGGCATTGCCACTGGTGTACGCCACAGCGTTTAGCAGTTTTTATTGGGCGCTGATGGCGGCTTTATGGGCGCTGTTTTTTCGCCCTGTGGGCTTTAAATACCGCAGCATGATAAAAAATGACACATGGCGGCGTGCGTGGGATTGGGGGCTGTTTGTTGGCTCATTTGTGCCTGCGCTGATTTTTGGCGTGGCGTTTGGTAATTTATTTTTGGGCGTGCCGTTTAGTTTTGATGAGCATTTGCTCGTGAGTGATTCGGTAACGCTGAGGGGTCTGCTCTCCCCTTTTGCTTTGCTGTGCGGCGTGATTAGCGTGGCAATGATGATCATGCATGGCGGTGTGTTTTTGGCGCATCGCACGGTGGGGGAAATTCAGGCGCGTGCCAAAAAGTTTACTATGCTCTCGGCGTGCGTGATGGTGGTGCTGTTTGCCGCTGCTGGATTTTGGGTGGCGCAGCTTGATGGGTTTGTCATCACCAGCCAAATTGACAAAGGCGGCGTGATTGACCCATTGGCAAAAACCGTCATCACCGCACAAGGTGCATGGCTTGATAACTTTGCTAAAATGCCAAGTTTGTGGGCGCTTCCTGCGCTTGGGCTGGCTTTGCCGTTTGTGGCGGTGGGGCTGATGTACGCAGGCAGAACGCTTTTGGCGTTTATTGCGTCAAGCCTTGCAACGCTTGGCGTGGTGGCGACTGCAGGCGTGGCGTTATTTCCGTTTTATATGCCGTCAAGCACCGACCCGCGCGCAAGTCTGACCGTATGGGACAGCACGTCTAGCCATCTGACCTTGATGATTATGCTGTATGTGGTGGTGCTGATTTTGCCGATTGTGGTAACTTATACCAGCTGGGCGTATGCCATCATGCGTGGCAAGGTAACGACCGCTTACATCAAAGAAAACGAACATTCTTTATATTGACTTAATACTAATTTTACAAATGGGAGTAAATTATGTGGTATTTTGCATGGATTTTAGGCTTGGGCTTTGCGGTACTGCTGGCAGTAACTAGCGCGGTTTGGGTGGAATTTGAAGACACGCGCCAAAAGGCGTTTTATGGCGATGATTGATTTGGTTTAACTCAAGACAATCGTCAAATAAAAGTTTACTTTAAAATACATTTTTAGTAGAATTTGTTTTAGTAAACTGTCCAAGCAAGACCAAGCGGTGAATGCTGCTTGGTTTTTTGATTTTTTTCGGCAAGCGGCTTATCTGTAAGCTGATTTATAAGCCTGTCTGTGAGTTTGTGGCAAAATACATTCACCATAAAAAACTGTTCGTACACTGACTTTGATGATACAATAGTTCGTTATGAAAATTTTTCATAAGTGATTTTGAAAAAGTGATTTTAAAAAGTGCGTTGCTTTTTATCGTAAAAATGTGCTTTATCGTAAAAATGCGATTGAATGGCTTGGCGAAAGCAAATTTAAAAGCGTAAATGACACATTCAAAGTGCGAATTAAAAAAGCGTAATAGTTAAAACCCACTCAAAATCGCCCAAAACGCAAATTAAAACACCAATCAAAACTTAAAATAATCTTAAAAAGTTATCATACATCATGAAAATATCCTTAAAACCTTCTGCCAAATGTGCGCTCGTGCTGGGCGCAGCGCTCACCATCACCGCACCGACGGTGTCTTTGGCGCAAAGCAGCCCAGCAAATGGCGTGGCGGCGCTTTTTGGGCAGTCTGCCAAGCAAAAATTCTTACCTGTCAATAAAGCATTTCAGGTGTCGGTGCGTGCCGAAGGCAATCAGGTGGTGGCAAGTTTTAACGTTACGCCTGAGCATTATATTTACAAAGACAAGCTGTCTTTGCGTTTGCCTGATGGGATCACGGCAAGCGATTGGCAATTTGACCAATCGGCAAATATGATTGACGACCCGACTTTTGGGCGTGTGCCTGTGTTTGAGCAGAGTTTTACGGCGGTGGCAACGCTAAAAAACGCCGATGAAGCGGTGCGTGCGCAGGCGGCTTTGCGCTGGCAGGGCTGTGCCAAAGCTGGGCTGTGCTATCCGCCAGAGCTGACCAATTTTATGCTGGATTTGCCAGCAAATGCCAAAGCTGACGCTCAAGCGCAAACGCAAAAAGATGCGCAAAAAGCCGAACAAAAACCTACAAAATCAGCCGAGCAATCAAAAAGCGAAACGGCAAAAACCGACAATTCAAAAGTTGGCAATTCAAAAGCTGAAACGGCAAAAATTGACAACTCAAACTCTCAAGCGCAGTCAAGCCAAGACAAATCAGCCGACAGCGTAAAAGATGATGAATCAAACGCCAAATCTGCCAGCAATCCGCCAAGTGGCGCTAACATCGTGCAGCTTGCCGATACGCCTGATGATAAGCAAGCGTCAAGCGATACAACTTCCACCGATGAAGCGGATAACGCCAATGTTAGCGATGAGCAGTCATCATCAGAAGCGTTGCCATCAGAGCAAGCGGGCGCAGAGCAAATCAGTGCTGCCGATGGCGCAAGTCTTGATAATACCGCCGATGGCTTATCGCATGGTGCAGCCGTATCTGACCCATTTCGTATCAATGAATCGCCTGCGCTGGCGGTGCTGCTGCTATTTTTGGCGGGGCTTTTGTTGTCGTTTACGCCTTGTGTGTATCCGATGATTCCGATTGTGGCAAATATCGTTGCACGCCAAAAAGACACCAGCACTACCAAAGGTTTTGCGCTGTCGGCGGCGTATGGCGTGGGCGTGGCGAGTGCGTACGGTGCGCTGGGTGCGCTGATTGCGTGGTTTGGGCGCACGCTAAACATCATCGGCTGGCTACAAAATCCTGTGGTACTGGGCGTGTTTGCGGTGCTGTTTGCTTTGTTGGCGCTTTATATGTTTGATGTGCTGCGTGTGCAGTTGCCAAGCGCCATTCGTAATCGTTTGCAGCGTCAATCCCAAGCAGCAGACGGCAAACTTGGCAGTGTGGGTGGCAGCTTTGCGGCAGGTGCGTTGTCGGCTTTGGTGGTGTCGCCTTGTGTGTCAGCACCGATGGCAGGTGCGCTTGCGGCGGTGTCGGTGAGTGAAAGCGTGTGGCTTGGCTTTGCGGCGTTGTTTGCGCTGGGGCTTGGCTTGTCTGTGCCGCTCATGCTGATGGGTGCAGCGCAGGGCAAATTCATGCCAAAAGCAGGCGAGTGGATGAACCGCGTGAAGGAATTTTGTGGTTTGCTATTGCTTGCGGTGTCGCTCAGCTTACTTGAAAGATTGCTGTTCTCATCGGTCATGCTGGTGATTTGGGCGGCGTGGTTTGCTTTGGTGGCGGTGTGGGCGTGGCGCATGACGGCATTGCCTGCACGCGCGATTGCTTTGCTGGCTGGCGTGTGGTCGGTGTGCTTGATGATTGGTGCGGCGATGGGGCAGCAGGACGCTTGGCGACCGCTGGCAAATTTGGGCACGGCTAGCCAAAGCGCCTTGCCAGCCAGCCAAGCCAAAGCCGACATTCATATCACCACGCTTGCCGAGCTTGACAAGGTGCTTGCCGAGCATGATAAAGTGCTGGTGGACATCACGGCAGAGTGGTGCATTGAGTGCCGCATCATGGAGCGCACGCTGTTTACCAACCGTCCTACGGCGTTGGCAGATTTTCAAGTGGTGAAACTTGACATCACTGAGACCAATGACGACAGCAAAGCGGTGCTGGCACGCTATCAGCTGTTTGGGCCGCCTGCGCTGCTGTTGTATCGCGATGGCGCGCTTGTTAATGCATTGCTTGGCGAAACCAAACGTGGCGATTTTGAAGCGGCATTGGGTGCGGTATAATAATCCATTCCAAAACAAAAACCACAAGTTGAAAGGCTTGTGGTTTTTTGGTTTTGAGTGGGGGGGTGGGACAACTAAAGATTTTATGTGGTAAATTCTGTTCTAAACGTTGGGTTTTCGTCTTGCCTAGCCCAACTTACGCATTTATCTTAAGTTTTTGGCTTGGGCTGCAAGTTGGCTTGGTAAAGCGCAGCTCAACATTCCCATAAGAAAATCACCATTTTAAAAAGGTAAGTTCCACCTAAAACGTTCGGTTTTTGCCTTGCTTAACCCAACCTGCGCATTGCTTCCCAATCCAACTCACCAAAAAACAAACCCCACCATCAAGGCAGGGTTTGTGGATTGTGGGTTTGCCATCAATCTTGTTTTTGCTGTTTTAGACGCTCTTCCCAGAAGGTGGCGTTTTTAATGCCAAGTTTTACTGGGTCAAAGGTGAAGTTGGTGATACCTGCACGTTTTTGTGCTTCATAGTCGTTGAGCGCACGCAAGGTTGGCTTGGTTAGGAAAGCAAACATCAGCAAGATACCCACGATGTTTAGCCAAGCAGTCATGCCCACGCCAATATCGCCCAATGCCCAGATAGCGCCTGCGCTGTTTAGTGAGCCGTAAGCTGCCATCAGCAGGATAACGATTTTGGCAAACCACATACCCACTTTTTGTACGCCTGTGCCAAAGAAGCGAGACAGATACACTACGTTAATTTCAGCGATGTGATAGTACGCCATGATGGTGGTGAACGCAAAGAAGAACACAGCCACAGCGATGAAATAATCACCAAATGCGCCAAAGGTGCTTGCCAATGCCATCTGTGTGAAGGCTGGCGTGCCGATTTCTACTGCTGCGTCTACGTTTTGAACGATGAATTGACCGGCTTCAAGTTCGCCTTGTACGTTGTAAGTACCCATGGTCAAAATCATGAAGGCAGTTGCCGAGCAGACAATCAAAGTATCCACATACACCGAGAAAGCCTGTACCAAGCCTTGCTGGGCTGGGTGCTGAACTTCTGCTGCGCCTGCGTGGTGCGGGCCAGTACCTTGACCTGCTTCGTTTGAGTATACGCCACGTTTTACGCCCCAGCCAATCGCTGCACCAAGACCTGCCATTGGGTTGAAGATGTCGCTCATGATTAGGCTAAATACCGCAGGGATTTGCTCAAAATTCATCACCATGATAAGTAAGGCAAGAATGATGTAACCCACCGCCATGAACGGTACGATAAGCTCAGCAAAGTTTGCAATGCGCTTGATGCCGCCGATGATGATGATTGCTAGGGCAGCGACCACAAAGCCCATCACGATAACACGGTTTGTGCCAACGTCCATGCCCAGAAAATTCATCACCGAGCCATCGCCTGTGATACGAGTTACTGCGCTTACCACGCCATTTGCCTGCACGCCCGGCAAGAAAATACCGCACGAAATGATGGCTGCGATGGCAAAGATGATGGCGTACCATTTTTGACCCAAGCCTTTTTCAAAATAATAAGCAGGGCCGCCACGGTATTGACCTGTGATTGGGTCGCGCTCTTTATAAATCTGCGCTAGGGTAGATTCGGCATAAGCGGTAGATGCGCCCAAGAACGCCACAACCCACATCCAAAATACTGCCGATGGGCCACCAAAGCCGATGGCGGCTGCCACACCTGCGATGTTACCCACACCAACACGGTTGGCAACAGAAACAACGAATGCTTGAAATGATGAAATGCCGTCCGCACTTTTGGTGCGGTCAAACATCAAACGAACCGATTCCTTGAACATTCGCAGCTGCACAAAGCGTGTCATCAGCGAATAAAACAGACCTGCGCCCAAGCACAAATAAATCAGCGCTGGACTCCAAATAATGCCATTTAATGTATCGATAAAATTTTCCATCAGCTATTCCTTAGGATTGGAAAATAAAAACGCAAAGCCAAAAATAAGCCAGTCAATTTGATGATTGAGCGCGCTAAAGCCTTGAAAACTTGACACAAAAACTTTAAAAGTCAAGCCAAAAGTCAAACGCCAATATCAAGCAAGTGCTAGGCAGCTTTGGTTATTGAGATTGTTTTATAAGAAGGTTGGTGTTGTCAGATTTATCCAAAAACACAGGCGAGAAAAGTTACGTCCGTTTACCCCAGATAAATCACCTTTGCAATTTGCCACATTTTCGCAACAATTTCCAGTATTTTTTGCAAAAAGACACGAAAATTTACAAAATTTGCCAAATTTTTCCGTAAAAAGGGCGATTTTGGGTGGGTTTTGGTGCTGAAATTTGGTTTTGCGTGGCGTTGATGCGTGGTGGATTTTACTGTTTGGTGGATAAATTGTGTTGTTTTGTAAGTTTCAAGGCGGTTCGGCTTGTATTTTGTTTGTAAAGTTGTCATTATAAAGGGTGAGTTCGCCAACAGGCGTTTGATAAATTTGTGATTTAAATTTTGAATTTAAGTCTCTTTGTTAAGTTTTGATAGGACACCCATGAAAAGCACAATTCCAACCAATCAACCGAGCCGCCCAGCAAAATTTGCCAAAAATATCAGCCTTGCGCTGATGATGGCAGGCACGCTGTCTTTGACAGGCTGCGGCTATAACGCCCTGCAAGCCCAAGACGAGCAAGTCAATGCTTCTTGGTCAGAAGTGGTGAACCAATACCAACGCCGTGCTGATCTTGTGCCAAACTTGGTGGCGGTGGTGCAGCGTTATACTGAGCATGAGCAAGCGGTATTTACCGATGTGGCCAAGGCGCGCGCCGCAGCAGGCAGCATTCAGCTGACGCCAGAGACGCTGAATAATCCGCAGGCGATGGAGCAATACCAAGCCGCTCAAGCGCAGATGACCAGTGCATTGTCGCGTTTGATGGCGGTGTCTGAGCGTTATCCAGAGCTAAAAGCGGACACTTTGTTCCAAGATTTGCAAGCGCAGCTGGAAGGTACGGAAAATCGCATTACTGTGGCTCGCCAGCGTTATATCCAAGACGTGCAAGGCTACAACACCACCGTGCGCCAATTTCCAACCAACCTAACGGCGATGGTGTTTGGCATGGAGAAAAAGGCGAATTTCACGGTGGAAAATGAGCGTGAAATTTCTACTGCGCCGAGCGTGAATTTTGGCAATGGTGCGTCAGGCGCAGCCCAAGCACCAGCCACAGGCGAAGCGACTGCACAATAATGAATACCCCAAAGCGCACTGATGGCGCGCCATTTCGCTTATCGGTTTTGTTGTCTGCATTGATGGCGGTATCGCTTGCCGTGCCAAGCCTAAGCCATGCACAAAACGCCACAGCAACTGCGACCGCCACAGATGAGCAGTTGGCGGACGATGCGGCTGCGGCAGTGATTTTAGGCAGACAAGGCAGTGGTGCGGGCTTATCCAAGCCACTGTCCGATACCTTATCTGAGCCATTATCACCGCTTGGTGAAGTGGCGGCAGAATTTGGCGATGACGCACGCCCGCAAGCCAGCACCGAGCAGCAAGCGAACAGCAGCACACCCATCACATCAGACGCAAGACCTGTTACGCATGATAAGCTGATTTTAAATCAGCCAGTGGTGGACGCAGCGGGCGTGCTGAGTGCCAGCGAAAAAGCGCATTTGAGCGCGCAGCTGCGTGCGATTTATGATGAACGCTTGGCGCAGGCGGCTTTGGTGGTGATTCCTAGCACCGATGGCGTGCCGATTTTTGATTATGCGCTGGCGGTGGCGGAGCGTTGGCAGCTGGGCGATAAGGACACGGACGATGGCTTGCTTATCGTGGTGGCGATTAACGATCGTGATTTGTACATCTTGACAGGCTATGGACTTGAAGGTGTATTGCCTGACGCAGCACTCAAGCGCATCATTCGTAACGACATCACGCCATCTTTTAAAACAGGGCAATACGCTCAAGGCTTGTCGGCAGGCATTGCCAGTATCAATGAGCGATTGCACAGCGACCCTGAAAGCCTAGCACGAGCAGACGCAGCCGCCCAAAATGCCAATGCTGAGCCTGCGGACGTTGTAGGTGCTGCTTTGCCATTGCTGATTTTTGGCATTGTGTTTGGCGCATTTTTGACGAGCTTGCTTGGGCGAGTGCTTGGCGCCAGCGCAACTGCCTTGGGCGTTGGTGGTATGGGTGTGATGACAGGCATTGGCTTGCCGTTAAGTCTTGGCGTGGCGGTGCTGGTATGGCTGTTTTTATTGTTTAAAGGCAATGGTCGTGGCGGTGGACGTGGTGGCGGCTCATCTGGCGGCAGACGCAGTCATGTGGTATTTGGCACAGGCGGCTTTGGCGGTGGCAGTTTCGGTGGCGGCGGCTTTGGTTCTGGCGGCTTCGGCGGTGGGGGCGGCGGCTTCGGCGGCGGCGGTGCTGGCGGTTCGTGGTAGTGGCTAAATTTTAGGTGAGTTTTGGCAAGTGTTTGATAAATTTAGACGATTAAAAACGCTTGTCAAGATGGTTTATTATCTTGAATCACTTACCAAATTATCAAATCACACCAAACCAACAACAGGCAAAACCACGCCAAACTGACAACCCATTCTAACAACCAAACTGACAATTTAACCGTAAATTCTACACCCAGCCGCCAAACCTTTGATAAATTGACTTTTATATTGTAATTTGTATTTATGGAACGCATTGAATCCAGCAAAAGTTTATCGCGCCTACTGCGCCAGCTGTGCTTTATTCCCATTTTGCAGCAGCGATGGCTGACCGCCAAGGTTAAAGACGCTTTGCACCACGCCATCACGCAGGCGGAAATCGGGCATAGTGGCGAGATTTACGTCATCATTGAAAATCATCTGCCCATCAGCGATGCGTATCGTATGGGCTGCCGCGAGCGTGCGCTGTCTTTGTTTGCCAGCCATCACGTTTGGGATACCGAAGACAATACAGGCGTGCTGATTTACGTCAATGCGTGCGAGCATGATTTGGAAATCATCGCTGACCGTGGCATTGACCGCGCGGCAATGGCGCATACTTGGCAGGCGCTTAGCGAGCAGGCGATTACAGCGTTTCGTGAAGGTAAAATGCAAGACGGCTTGACCACACTGATTGCGCAAGTGGGCGATGTGCTGCGTGCGCATTATCCAAGCGATGATAGGGTGGGCAACGAGCTGCCTAATGATGTGGTGTTTTTAAAATAACTGGCTTGTTAAAATAAGTAGTTTTTAAAATAAGTGCTCTTTATGAATGGTTTGACGTGGCTTTTGGTGTTGCTTGCGGTGATTGGCGTGCTGCTTTTGTGGGCGGTACTTTTGCCACGTTTGCAAGGCAAAAAGCCCAAGTCAGATTTTCCAAACAAAATCACTCATAAGCCTTCATTAAGTATACATTCAGTCAAAACCAGTAAGCAGCCCCGTAGCGAGCCCAGCAACGAACCCAGCAAGGTTGCCAGCGAATTTGCTGCACGCCTAAGCAGACTTTTGCCAATGTGTACACTCACCGCCAAAGCCGAGCGAGTTTTGGTGTTTAACGCCACAAATCATACGCATTTGGCGACGGTGGTTTTTGATGAAAAGACGCAAGAAATCAGCGTGCGTAAAATGGGTGATGTGCAGATTTTTACGGTTCAACCTGCGCTTAGCGATGATGAATTGGCGGCGTTGGCGGGGCGTGTGCAGGCATTGATTTAAAATCATGAATAAAAGATAAAAATTTCATCAAAAAGACTTGAAAATATCAAAATATTTTAGTAGAATACCGCTTTATTTTGCCTTGTCGTGTTCGTTATCAAGCGTTGCTGAAGTTGGCAACCACGGCACACAGGTTTGTTTGGAGAACGCAGATGTACGCAGTTATCAAAAGTGGCGGTAAACAGCACCGTGTAAGCGTTGGCGAGACTTTGAAAGTTGAGCTACTAAAAGCCGAAGTGGGTCAAACCCTTACCATCGAAGACGTTTTGATGGTAGTAAATGGTTCTGACATCAAAATCGGTCAGCCAGTTGTGGCAGGCGCGAATGTACAAGCTGAAGTGGTAAGCCACGGCCGTGGTAAAAAAGTGCGCATTGTGAAGCACCGTCGCCGTAAGCACTACCACAAAGAGCAAGGCCATCGTCAATGGTTTACTGAGCTGAAAATCAGCGCAATCAACGCTTAATTCACATTTTGATTTTGATGCTCTTTAGGGCACAACAGGAGACATTCTCATGGCACATAAAAAAGCCGCAGGTTCTACTCGTAACGGTCGTGATTCTAACCCAAAAATGCTTGGCGTAAAAGTATTTGGCGGTCAAGACGTTGTTGCAGGTAATATCATCGTTCGTCAGCGTGGCACTGAATTCCATGCAGGCGAAGGCGTTGGCATGGGTCGCGATCATACTTTGTTCGCATTGACCGAAGGCGTGGTGAAATTTGAGACCAAAGGTCAATTCAACCGCCGTTACGTTTCTGTACTTGCTAAGTAATTTTTAAAATTTACTTAAAGCTAAGTTTAGAATTTAGCGCATTGATTAAAAAGTGGTACGCCACTAAATCCATGCGCCAAACCCATCACAGTCGTGGTGGGTTTTCGTTTGGTTTAATAAAATCAATTAAACCTATTGATTTTCAATTATTGAAATTATCATAAGATTCACATACAATTTAACCATTTTATTAGTAGGTGATTGACAAAAGCACAGTCAATCCAAACCACCCATCACAAGCCAACAAAAGGGCGAAGCGCCATAATGAATGATTTGATGCTAAACGATGTGCTAATAGCACTTTTGATAACCTTTGCCGCTGGCTTGGCAACGGTGCTTGGCAGCGCGCTCGTCTTTTTCCAAAAAACGCCAAGCCCTAGAATGTTGGCATTTGGCTTGGCATTCGCTGGTGGAGCGATGGTGTTTGTGTCATTGACGGAGATTCTTGGCAAATCGGTGAGCAGTTTTGGCTTGATGTTTGGCGCATCAGGTTTTAATTATGCCACGTTTTCGTTTTTGGCGGGTTTGATTGCGGTGATGGTGATTGACCGCTTAATTCCCAATCCGCACGCCACACTTGATGCGGACGACCCAAAATTCAAAGATTCTAATGAAGCCTACATCAAGCGCATTGGCATTTTGGCGGCGCTTGCCATCACGGCGCATAATTTTCCTGAAGGCTTGGCAACTTTTTTTGCCACGCTAGAAAGCCCGACTTTGGGCGCGCCACTTGCGCTTGCCATTGCTGTGCATAACATTCCAGAAGGGATTTCCATCGCTGCGCCCATTTATTACGCCACGCGCGATAAGAAACTGACGGTATTTGCCTGCTTGATTTCTGGGCTGGCGGAGCCTTTGGGCGCGATTTTGGGATATTTGATATTAAGTCCGTTTTTATCGCCTGCGGTGTTCGGCATGGTGTTTGGCGTGATTGCAGGCGTGATGGTATTTTTGGCGATGGATGAGCTTTTGCCAGCCGCCAAGCGTTATTCAGACGGACACGAAACTGTTTACGGTTTGGTTGGCGGTATGGTGGTGATGGCGCTGAGTTTGGTGTTGTTTCATGGGTGATTTAAGCCTGATCTCATGCGCTTAACTTGTTTAAAAATATGATTTGTTTTGTGTGATTTAGCCATTCACCAAAATACGCAAAGCTAGCTTATTGCACTCAATTTACGCCCAAAAACCAAAATACCACCCAAAGACACTTTTTAATTCACCACCTAAAAATCATCATTTAAAAATCACAACCCCTTAAACAACCAATTAAGCGTCAAATCATCACGCTTGGGTTTGCCGTTTTTGCCGTCATCAGGAAATGGCATGGCATGGTCGGTCATTTGATAGCCGCGTCTTTGATAGTACGCAAGCAACTCTGGGCGATGGGATAAAATAGACATCGCAAAGCCATCAAGGGCGCGGCTTTCGGCGTGGCGCGTGGCGAAAGTTTCTACCGCTGACAGCAGGGTGTTGCCAATACCTTTGCCTTGCAGTTTGGGTGAGACGGCAAATGTACCGATGTAGGCGATGTTTTTACCGTGCATATTGGTGAATTGCACGCCAATGCACGCCAGCAAGTTAAAATCGCCATCATTGGTGGGATTGTCAAAGACGAAAAGATAGCTGCCTTCTTTGTTGATGGTTTGTATGATTTCATCTTCGGTGGTGCGAATGCCGCCAATCAATGCCGCTTCGTTTGTCCAGCCTGCGTCCGTACGGTAGCAACAATCCAAAAGTTTCACCAACTCTTTGGCGTCATCTGGCGTGGCGACTCGTAGGCGCACGTTGTCTTTGGTGATGTCGGCTGTGGAGCTTAGGGTATTTGTACTCATTGTTGTAAGCGTTGATTAACATAGTGAATGAAAATTTGAGACGTGTAAAAATTCACCAAAATAAAAGCCTTGATATGCTTATAATCAAGGCTTTTTGTCGGCTTATTTTTGTACCCATTGGCGGATTTTTTCACGCTCTTCTGGGCTGGCGTTTAGCCAAAGCTGCATAAAGCCATCTAGGCTGTCTTTTTGTGCGGCTGGCACAGGCGCAGCTGTTTGAGTGGTTGTGGTGGCTGCTGGCGCTTGATTTAGCGCAGCGATGGCTTTTTGGTTGGCGTGAACGGCATTATCACGGCCGAACATTGCGCCAATGCTTTGACCGATTGAGCCAAGAAAACCTGAATTATTCGCTACCGTGCTTTCAGACGCTAGAATTTGACCATTTTGTGCGATGGCAAGCGTTGGTGCTTTGGCGTATTCTTTGGCGGCTGAGTAGGTGTTTGGTTGATTTGGCATGACAAGCTGGTAGGTTTGGTTGTCCGCAAGCGTTGCCGTTACGGTAACGTTACCTGATTTTAGGTAATCGTGATCGCCACGAGTCAAGTCAAACAAGCGATCATAGCGTGCGGTGATGGCGTGATTGCCGGCCGTCAAGGTGAATTTTTGCTGTAAAGGCTGCAGTGCGCCGTGGCGAATTTCTTGTCCGTTGATGGCGGTTACTTTGATATTATCATCAACCAGCAGCGTAACATCGGCAAGTGCGCTGGTGCCAGTTAGTGCAGCCGCAATCAGTAGGGCTTTGGCGATTTTCATAAATAATCCTTTTGGTTGGTTTGTGAATGATGTGAAAATGCGTTTATGATGATTTTATCTTCAGTCATTTTCATGAATTTCTAGTAAAAGCGTTTCTTTTTCAATGAGTTGCTTAACTTCATCGATGGTTTTTTTAGGAATGTGTACACGCGGCAAACTTGTGAGCATGGGCGAGATTTTATCCAAAATATCCAGCATTCCGCCAGCATGATACGGGCCTGCCGTCAATAAATGCTGATAAATCGGCTCTGGCAAGCGCCAATTTTTACGGCGCAGCACAGAGTTTAGCATGGCTTGTCTGTCTTTGATGTCTTCGTTATTTGGCAGACGAAAAGTCGGCGCAAGCGATAGACGAGTGGTCAAATCCAAAAGCCCAATGCCAAGCTCTTTGGCAGGCGCAGTGGCAAGATAAACCATTTGTTTTTTCTGATCACGCACACGGTTAATCAAATCAAACAAATTTTCTTGCCACGCACGGCTGCTTGTAACGGCTTGAAAATCATCAATGATGATGACATCAAAAGTCTCAAGCCCAAGCAATGCCGAGCCGTCTGCACCGCTGCTGATTAAATCGTTCAGCGATAGATTGATGACGGTTTTTTTGTGCGCGCTTAAGTAGCGGTGCATTGCCATGGCTAGGTGCGTCTTGCCAAAGCCACGTCTGCCCACGATAAAAAGTTCACGCAAATTGCCTGATAAAATTTCGTTAATGGCGTTCATCAGCGGACGAAATCCTGCGCTTTCAAAGTCGCTAAGATCGGTGTCTTGTCGTACGTCAAAGTTAAAAGCGGTTTGTACAAAATCACTCATGAACGGTGCGCGCCCCAGTTGTCGTTATAAATTTGTTGTTTTCGTAAATTATTGATTAAATTTGGCTGAGGTTTGAGCGTTATTGTGAGCCTGCGCCAAATTTTTGCTATATATAGCACATTTTGGGAAATGTGTGCAAGCTGATTTTGTATTGCGTTTGTTTTTGTGGATGTTCGGCTGGTCTTTTGATAGGTTTTTGGTTAGTCTTTCCACATATCCAGCTGGCGCGCGCCTTTGTGCCAATCACTGTCCAGATACGCCTTATAAGCGTGATGCACAAGCACATTTAGCACCGCAGACACAGGCAGGGCGATTAGCATGCCCACAAATCCCAGTAAAGAAGCGCCAGCCAGCACCGAGAAAATCACCCATAAAGGCGACAGTCCAATTTTATCGCCCAAAAGCAGCGGCTGCAGCACATAGCCTTCTAGCACTTGCCCAACCATAAACGCTCCGACAATCAGTGCCAAATACACCCAGTCAAAGCCAAATTGAAACAAGCCAGCCGCCAATGCCGCCACGATGCCAAACCCAAAACCCAAATACGGCACAAAGCTGGCAATGCCTGCGCTGATGCCGATAATCAGCCCCAAATTTAGCCCAATTAAGTGTAATTGAACGGCATAAATCGCCCCAAGCAAAAGCATAACCAAAAGCTGCCCTTTGGCAAAATTCATCAGCGCACGGTCGCAGTCTTTGGCGATTTCTAGCACTTTTTTGGTATAAGGCTTGGGAATGGCGGCTTGCCAGCTTGCCAAGCGTTTATGCCAGCCAAGTAAAAAATAAAAAGTTAAAATCGGCACCATCACCGTCAAGCCAAGACTGTTTGCCGCACTCACGCCCGAAGTGAGCGCTTGTCTGATGAAAGATTGTGCGTCCGCCACTTGATAATTATTTTGGAAAAATTTCACCAAAGCGTCTGAAATGACGTTCAGCTCAAGCGGCATAAGCTCGCTATTAGTATGCTGTCCAATCCAAGCACGCACCACATCATTGTACCACGTTACCAGCGCAGGCAGCGACTCCCATGCCAGCTGTAGCTGCGCCCACAGCATTGGCATCAGCCAAATCAAAAGTCCGCCCAGCACAAATAAGCCGCTGATGTACACGACCGCAATCGCCAAAATGCGTGGCATGAACTTTGCCACCATGCTGACAAGCGGATTTAAAAAATACGCCAAGATAAACGCCGCAAAAAAGGGCGCAATCACCGATTTCATCAAATATAGCGCGTACAAAAACAGCACCAAAAAGGTGAGAATGAATAAGCGGCGAAAAAACGGATCTAGACGAGAAAACATAAATTTGGCTTTTGGTGTGGTTTGGGTTTGTTTAGTAAGGCGGTTTGCTGAAAAATGGCTAAATTTAAAAGCAGCTAAATTTTAAGCGGCTAAAAGACAGCCAAAATTTAACTCACTTTTACAGCGACAAAGCCTTACTTTATGATAAATACGCTCTATTGTACGAGAAAATGGCGAGCTTTTGTAGCATGATTTGCGATAAAAAGTGGTTTTTGGCGATTGTTGAAAGATTTTTGCGTGCTTTTGTGATGATTTGCTCTGCTTTTTGTGTGGCTTTTTGTTATAATGGCGCAAGATGGCAAGTAAAGGCTTGCTGGCGGTGCGACCGCTTTTCGTGTTTTTCTTGTATTTTTGTATTTGTTTGCATTTAAGGATTTCTCATGAGCCAATCATCAAGCAGCCAATCGCTGAGCTACAAAGACGCAGGCGTGGACATTGACGCAGGCGAAGCGTTGGTATCACGCATCAAGTCAGTCGCCAAAGCAACCACGCGCCCTGAAGTTGTGGGCGGTTTGGGTGGCTTTGGGGCGCTTTGCCGCATTCCGCAAGGCTACAAATCACCACTTTTGGTGTCTGGCACAGATGGCGTAGGCACAAAATTGAAGCTGGCACTGGATTTAAACCGCCACGACACCATCGGTCAAGATTTGGTGGCGATGTGTGTGAATGATTTGCTGGTGTGTGGTGCTGAGCCGCTGTTTTTCCTAGATTATTACGCCACAGGTAAGCTGGACGTGGACACAGCAGAAGCTGTCATTCGTGGCATTGGCGATGGTTGTAAATTGGCAAACTGTGCGCTGATTGGCGGTGAAACTGCCGAAATGCCGGGCATGTACCAAGACGAAGATTACGACTTGGCGGGCTTTTGCGTGGGCGTGGTGGAAGAAAGCGAGGTCATCACTGGCGCAAACGTACAAAAAGGCGACGTGCTGATTGCGCTGGCTTCTAGCGGCGTGCATTCAAACGGTTATTCGCTGGTGCGCAAGGTGATCGAAGTTACTGGCGCAGACGTGGCGAGCGAAAAACTGGGCGATGAAAGCCTTGCGGACGCTTTGATGAAGCCGACTCGCATTTATGTGAAATCAGTAAACGCACTGCAAAAACAGCTGGGCAATGCCAACATTCATGCGATGGCGCACATCACAGGCGGTGGCTTGACGGAAAACTTGCCGCGCATATTGCCAGAACATCTGTCAGCGCAGATTGATTTGGCTTCGTGGGAATTTCCTGCGGTGTTCAAATGGCTGCAACAAGGCGGCAACATCGTAGAAAGCGAAATGGTGCGCACCTTTAACTGCGGCGTGGGTTTTGTGATTGTATTGCCAGCCGATAAAGCGGATACCGCACTTGAGTTTTTGAGCGCACAAGGCGAGAGCGCATGGAAAATTGGCGAAATCGTGGATCGTACAGGCGAAGCGGTGGTTTATACCAAATAATTTGCCAGATTTGCACGCCAAATCCATAAAAATCATGCGCCTTGCTGCACATCGGCATAACCCATCAAGCAAGCTTGATTAAAATCTCGGCTTGTTTGGTGGGTGTCGCCAAGATGAATTTTGCCAATGGCGGCTTAATTTTGATGGCGCTTCATTTTGATGGCGCTTCATTTTGATGGCATGGCAAAAATGATGTGGCGTGTTTGATTTCATCCAATAACCAACGCATTTATTCCAAGAAAATCATGAGTAAAAAGTTGAAAATCGCCGTGCTGGTGTCAGGCAGTGGCAGTAATTTGCAAGTTTTGATTGACCAAATGCAGGCAGGCAAACTAAACGTTGACATCATCGGCGTGATTAGCAATGTCGCTGATGCTTATGCCGTTACGCGTGCCAAGAATGCAGGTTTGCGTACAGTGGTGCTGTCTCATGTGCCAAATGGCAAACGCATGGGTATTAAGACCTTTGAAAAGCATACTTTAGAGCTTTTGAGCGAATGGCAGCCTGATGTGGTGGTGTTGGCAGGGTTTATGCGTGTGCTGTCGGCAGAGTTTATCGCCCAAGTGCCATGCCCAATGATTAACCTACACCCATCATTATTGCCAAATTATAAAGGTTTGGACACGCACGCACGCGTACTGGCGGCAGGCGAAGCGCAGCACGGCTGTAGCGTGCACGTGGTAACGGCAGAGCTGGACGCAGGGCAAGTGCTGACTCAGGCAGTGCTGGCGGTGCGCCATCATGACACAGCGCAAAGTTTGCAGCAGCGTGTTCAAAAACTAGAACATCAGCTTGTGCCGTTTACGCTGGAGCTGATGAGCAAGGGCGTGCTGGATTTAAATCACCTGCAGCAATCAGCAAACTTTGTGGCGCTGCCGTACCGTTTGTGGTTGGATTAGTTTTTTTATATAAAGTTGTTTTGAATTTGGTGAATTTTAAATTATATCGTGCAAGCCTTGCAAGCCAAACTCATCACTTAAGATTAGCCCAAATTCTAAAACCAATAAAAAAGCCTAACTTATCGATAAGTTAGGCTTTTAGTTTGCCAAATACAAATTCAATCAGAGCATTTGCCCATCAATGGTTTTCTTTGGCGTGGTTGAGCGTGTATTTAGGGATTTCAATGGTCAAATCTTCATTGGCGATGATGCACTGGCAAGACAGACGCGAGTCAGGCTCAAGCCCCCACGCACGATCCAAAAGATCGCCTTCAATGTCGTCCATCTCTTCTAGGCTGTCAAAGCCTTTGCGCACGATGACGTGGCAAGTGGTGCAAGCCTTTGACATATCGCAGGCGTGCTCAATTTTAATGCCGCGCTCAAGCAAGCCTTCACACAGGTTTTCACCTTCGTTTAGCTCAACAACAGCGCCTTCTGGGCAGATTTCGTGATGGGGAAGTAGGGTTACAGTTACCATGATTTTTTCCGTTTTTATAATGAAAATGAATGATGAAAATCAAATGATGGCAAGGGCGGCGCAATCACGACCAATCGGACGTTTTTGTGCCTGCCAGTGCTTGCTTGACGTTTTGATTCATGATGATGGCGGCAAAACGATCGCTCAGCGGTTTTAAGTTTGCCACAGCCGAATCAAGCGTTGGCTTGTCGTTGCTGGCGATGGCGGTTTTAACTTGCGCCATGTGCGCTTGCAGGGCGTGCGTGTCATCATCGCTCAGCAATGTGCCAAATTCTGCCAAAGCCGAATCCAGTGCCAAAATCTCACGCTCAGCTTCTACTTGCGCTTCAATCAGCATACGTTTTTGCTTGTCTTCATTGGCGTGCGCAAATCCAGCTTTTAGCAGAGCTTCTTGCTGCTCATCGCTCAGACCATAGCTTGGGCTGACGTCAATCTGGCTTTGAGTGCCTGTGGTGGTTTCTTTGGCAGACACGCTCAGCTGTCCGTTAGCGTCAATGCTAAACGTAACTTCAATGCGTGCCAATCCTGCCTTCATTGGTGGAATGTCGTGCAGGGTAAATTTGGCAAGGCTGCGGCAGTCCGCCACGGTATCACGCTCGCCTTGCACCACATGAATAATCATGCCCGTTTGCCCATCGCTGTGCGTGGTGAAAGTCTGGCGGCGGGTGATGGGAATTGGCGTATTTCTAGGAATGATAACTTCCACCAGTCCGCCCATCGTCTCAAGCCCTAAAGACAAAGGCGTAACGTCTAGTAGAAGTAGACCGTTTTGGTTTTTGTTGATCAGCTGATCTGCCACACGAGCTGCGCCCAGTGCCACCACTTCGTCAGGATTTAGACTGCAAAGGGGTTCTTTATTAAAAAACTCTTGCACCGACTTTTGAATCACAGGCATTCTGGTAGAGCCGCCCACCAGCACCACATCACGAATCTCTTCTAGTGTCAAGCGTGCGTCTAGCAAGACTTGCTCGCAAGTTTGCAAGGTGCGGCGAATGACAGGCTCGCAAATTTCACGCAAAACGTCATTATCCAGCGTGGTGTGCAGCGGTGCGCCTGCAATGGTTTCTGAAATGCTGATGCTTGGGCTGCCGCTTAGCGTTTGTTTGTAATTTTTGGCAAGTCGTGCCAGTCGTGATTTTTCGCTGCTATCAATGTCGGCAGGATTTAGCCCAGCGATTTTGATGAGCCAGTTGGCAAGTAGGCGGTCAATGTCATCGCCACCTAGGGCGCTGTTGCCGCCTGTTGCCAGTACTTCAAACACGCCATCGCTGAGCTTAAGTACAGACACATCAAACGTACCACCACCCAAGTCGTACACCAGATACACGCCTTCAGCCGCCTTATCAAGACCATAAGCGATGGCGGCAGCGGTCGGTTCATTCAGCAGGCGCAAAACGTCCAGTCCTACCGAAGCGGCTGCGTCTTTGGTGGCTTGGCGCTGCGCATCATCAAAATACGCAGGCACGGTAATCACTGCGCCAGCAATGCTGTCTTGGGGCAGGGCGGCTTTGGCGTGGTTGTACAAGTGCGCCAAAATGTGCGCTGACGTTTCCACAGGCGATTTTTCACCCTGTGCGGTAACGAACGTTGGCATGGTGGCGTCATCGCCTGCCAAGGCATAAGGGTGGCTAAATTTGATGTCGCTTTTGGCACGCCCCATAAAACGCTTGGTGGAAATGATGGTATTGGCAGGGTCATCAAAGGCAAGCGCCGCCTTGCCTACGATGGGTTTGTCTGCTTGTTCGCCATAATACACCACCGATGGCAAGAGTGGCGAGTCGCCAAAGGCAAGCACATCGGCACGCCCAGAGCGCACCACGCCCACCAAAGAGTGCGTTGTGCCAAGGTCAATGCCCAGCGCAAAACGGTGCTGATGGGGGTTTTTGGATTGATTGGGTTCGCTGATTTGTAGTAGGGACATGGCGTTTGATGTTTTAAATTGGGTGTGGTTTGTGTTTGTGGTTTTTTAAGTTTAAATTTAAGCGCGCCATTTGCGCAAACTTGGCGCATTTGATTGGCTAAAATCGCACACAGCAGCGCTGTCGGATTTTTGGCTTATTTTATAATAAATTCGTTTGTGTATTGTCAATATTTGCAATATTATCAATGACTTATTTTACCAAAGATAATCTTGCGATTTTAAATAGCTTGCTTGGTAACAGCCGTCAAAATATGACTAAACGTACAAGTCGTCATCGCCATCATTATGGCTGACAAATTCGCTCGCCTTTGACAATACGTCATCATAAAGTTTGCCTAAAAAGTGTAGCTTTTGTGCGGCAAGTTTGGCATTTGTCCAGTTTTGCGCAATAAATTCTTGGCGAAAATCATCGCTGTGCGCACTGATGAGCGTTTGTACGCTTTGCTCAAGCGGCGCCAGTTCTGCTTTACTGGTGCAATCGTCTAAATCAATGCGGATTTCCATCATTTCGCCCAAAAATTCTAAGTCGCTGATGGATTCGGTCAAATTGATGTCATGCCCTTGCAAATCCAGTAAATACAAGGCACGCTTATCATCACGATTGATGGTTTCAAAGGCGTGATTGATGAGCGTAGACTGGCTGTCATCGCCACCGTGATTGTCTGGGTGGTGCTGTTTTTGTAGTGCCAAATAGCGATTTTTTAGGGCGGTTTTATCCACATCAAACGCCACAGGCAGCTCAAATAGGGCAAAAAAGTTGTTCATCATTTATGCCTTATACCGTGAAAGATTCACCGCAACCGCACTCGCCAGTTTGGTTTGGGTTGGTGAATTTAAAGCCAGAATTTAGTCCTTCGGTTACAAAATCCATCTGCAAGCCGTTTAGGTAGACCAAACTTTTTGGATCGACAAATACGTTCACGCCATCGCTGGTGAATTTTTCGTCTTCGTCATTTGGCTCGTCCACAAATTCCAACACATACGCCAGCCCCGAGCAGCCAGCCGTACGCACTCCGACACGAATGCCGACACCTGTACCACGATTGGCAAGAAAGTCTTTGACGTGCTGGGCAGCTCTTTGGGTTAGGGTAATCATCACATCTCCTACTGGCGTTGTTGTTCTTTCAAGCAAAGTTAGGCGTTTGCTTTGGCTTGATAATCGCTGATGGCGGCTTTGATTGCGTCTTCGGCAAGTACTGAGCAGTGTACTTTTACAGGCGGCAAAGCCAGCTCTTCTGCGATGTCTTTGTTTTTGATGGCGGCTGCTTCATCTAGGGTTTTGCCTTTTAGCCACTCAGTAACCAGCGAGCTTGATGCAATCGCTGAGCCGCAGCCGTAGGTTTTAAATTTCGCGTCTTCAATCACGCCATCATCGCCCACTTGGATTTGTAGGCGCATCACATCGCCACACGCAGGTGCGCCGACCATGCCAGTGCCGACATTTTTGGCGTTTTTGTCAAGGTTACCCACGTTGCGTGGATTTTCGTAATGGTCAATAACTTTATCTGAATATGCCATGAGTATTTCCTATTTGGGTAGGGCGGATTTTGTTGTTAATCCAGCCCTTGCCTAATTGTATTTTATGAATTTAAAAGCCAATTTTGAGCTGATTTTTTAAAATTGATTTTTAAATCAAGTTATAAATTTAAAATGGTTTTATGCTTGCCAAGCGATAAATTTCAGTCATCGCTTGGCGTTTGGATTAGTGTTCTTGCCACTCTACGCTATTGAGATCAATGCCTTCTTTGAACATATCCCACAGCGGTGAAAGTTCACGCAATTTATTCACGGCGTCATGAATTTGGGCAAGTACGCGGTCAATGTCCGCTTCGGTGGTGTAGCGACCGATACTAAAGCGGATTGATGAATGTGCAAGCTCGTCAGGACGGCCAATCGCACGCAGCACATATGATGGCTCAAGTGTCGCAGAAGTACACGCAGAACCTGATGATACTGCCAAATCTTTTAGGCTCATCATCAAGCTTTCGCCTTCTACGAAGTTGAAGCTGACGTTGATGATGTTTGGAATGCCGTCTTCTAGCGAGCCGTTTAGGTATACTTCTTCGATGTCTTGTAGACCGTTCCACAGCTTATCACGCAAGGCTTTGATGTGTGCGCGATCTTCATCAAAACGTTTCACAGACAGCTCAAACGCTGCGCCCATGCCCACGATTTGGTGCGTGGCAAGTGTGCCAGAACGCATACCACGCTCATGACCGCCACCATGCTGCTCAGCTTTAATGCGTACGCGTGGCTTACGACCCACATACAGCGCGCCAATGCCTTTAGGGCCATAGATTTTATGACCGCTAAAGCTCATCAAGTCTACTTTTAGTTCGCCAAGGTTGATTTTGATTTTACCCACAGCTTGAGCGGCGTCCACATGGAAAAGCACGCCTTTTTCGCGAGTGATTTCACCGATGGCAGCGATGTCTGTTACCGTGCCAAGTTCGTTGTTCACCGCCATTAGGCTTACCAAAATGGTGTCATCACGCAAAGCGTTTGCCACTTGTTCTGGTGTGATTTTACCTGTGCCGTGTTCTGGCTCAAGATATGTGATTTCAAAGCCTTCTTGCTCTAGCTGACGGCAAGTATCCAAAATCGCTTTATGCTCGATTTGGCTGGTGATGATGTGCTTGCCTTTGGTGTGGTAAAAATGCGCCACGCCTTTTAGGGCAAGGTTGTCAGATTCGGTTGCGCCGCTGGTGAATACGATTTCGCGTGGGTCTGCGCCAACGGTTTCAGCGATTTGAATGCGTGCATTTTCCACCGCTTCTTCAGCTTGCCAACCAAAGCCGTGTGAGCGTGAAGCTGGGTTGCCAAAAATGCCGTCAAAAGTCATGTATTTGACCATTTCATCGGCAACTTCTTGGGCGATGGGTGTGGTGGCTGCGTAGTCTAGGTAGATTAAAGAATTCTGGCTCATGCTGGATTTACCCCAAATAGGTTGATTGTGTTGATAGTATTGATGGTTTCTTTTTTGTCGTAATTGGTTTTGTAGCTGGCACGCTCGCTTAGGCGGTTGTCTTGGGCTTGGGCGATGTTTTGCGTGTGGCGTGATTCTAATAATTGGGCAAGCGTTACATTTTTCAAGTAAGCTTCAATGTGTGCCGACAGATTATGCCACAAATCATGCGTTAGGCACATTGCGCCATCGTGGCAGTCGCCTTTGCCGCCGCATTGCATGGCGTTCACGCTTTCATCAACGGCAGTGATGATGCTCATTACGTCAATTTCATTGAGTGGCTTGGCAAGATGATAACCGCCAGATGCGCCGCGTGTGCTGTTCACCAAGCCTTTTTTGCGCAGCTTGGAGAAAAGTTGCTCAAGATAAGAAATTGAAATGGACTGGCGTTTGGCGATGTCGGAGAGCGATACCGCACCTTGGTGGCGATTCTCTTGCACCGCAAGATCAAGCAGGGCGGTTACGGCATAGCGTCCACGGGTGGTTAAGCGCATAGTAAAATTTCCAAAATTGCCTAGAATGGCGGCGTTTGCTGGCAAGTATTTATAAATACCAAGCCAAAGATTGTGCCATTCATCAGTAAATAAGTTGTGCTTATTATAGTAATTCCTAGTAAATAGGTCAAGATTATTTTACATAAAAAGCGGCATAAAACGATTGTCTTTTTCAAACGTTGCGATTGATTGAGTGAATGGCGGCAAATGGCGGCAAATGGCGGTAAATTTGTGCCAATCAATCTTGACAGGCATGAAAAAAGCGCAAATGATAAGATTTGCGCTTTTTAATTGTAATTTATGCTTTGATTGCTAAACTTAAAACCAAGTTTACATCACTAAAATCAATAAAGCTGCACACCCAGCACGATGGTGGCGATGGCAAAAATCAGCGCCAGCACGCACGCAATCACCATGCCTTTAAACGTGGCTTTTTGTTTGTTTTCAAGCTCGGCAAGCTGAGTTTTTAGGCGGCGATTGTCTTTATCTAAGGCGTTGATTTGTTGGGCTTGTTCGTTGATTTGCTCACGATAATCAGACAATTTTTGCGCTTTTTGTTCAGGCGTTGGCTTATCTTTTGGATTGCCACGCACTTTATTAAGCACATTTTGAATCACACCGCCCACGCCAAGCCTTGTCATAAATGCCTTTAAGTGCTGCACGTCTTGGGTGTCGCCACGCATTTGCAGTACGTCAATGTGGTCTGGATTATGCCCCATCAAGGCATTGACAAGCTGAAAGCTGTAGGCGTTGATGGTGATGTCAGCATTGTGTCCAGCGGCAAGCTCATTGTCCAAAAGCACGCCACGATGCGAAAAGGTGGCATAAAGCTGCGTGTGCGGCAGATAAGTGCGGATACACACCACTTTGCTTTTTTCGGCAAGCGGATAGGCAAGGCGGCGCAGCTCAGGGTCAAAGCGCAGCACCAGTGTAATCGCAGATTCCACAAACACCAAAAGCACGTTTAAAAGCCCGCGCGACAGTCCGCCACTTTGTGGTTTTGGGCTGTCGTACGAATGAGCGCTGTCGTTTGGCGTTGTGGCTGTCGTGGTTGTGTCCGTATAAGGGTTTGGGTTTGACATTGCTGCTGTATTCCTAAGCGTTTTGTGTTTTGTTTGCGTGGTTTGGCGTTGCAAATTGATATTTAAAATCTGCATAATAATTTGTGCAAAGCCAAGAAAAATCTGCACAAATCCAAGATTTGCCAGATTTTTATGTAATTTTGCCTAAATTGTAGCTTAAAATCACAAAAAAGACAAAATTTCAGACGGTGAAAATGAGCATTCTTTTGTGTGCTTTTTGTAGTATTTGGGTGTTTTGTACGATAAAAGGACTGTGTGCGTTGGTGGATTTTGTTTGGGGCTGTACTAGATT
>NZ_MUXU01000064.1 GCF_002014985.1 Moraxella caviae
GCATATTCGTCAATCTCACGTCGATAATCGCCATAGGCTTCACAGTGCGGTGTGATGGCATCTAAGATGGCATGAGCCTGTGGGATTTGGTTTTCGCTGATGTCAGCGATGTTTCTTAAGCTTAGCTTGACACGCAAAAGATTGTACATTTCATTGCTTGCTGAACCTGTCTTGCGAAAACAAAAGGACAAACGATGGACTTTATCCTTAATGCCTTGCAATTGAGCAGCAGTGGCTCGGTCTGCCTTAACATGATATGAGCCTGTGCGGCGAATGGTGGGTAGGACTTCTGATGTTACCCATTTTCTGAAATTGTACTGTACAGTGCCTTTTTGCATTGCCTTACGGCTTCGCAAGATTAAGATATACAGTCCACTTTCGTTAATGATGTTGATTTCTTTCACTCGGTAATCTAGCCCTAGATTAAAGCTAGGGCTAACTTCTAGCTTGGCTTTTTCGTCATCATCTAGAGATTTGATAGCGTCAGAAGTATTTTGAATTTCTAAAATATCGCATACGTCATTAGCTAAAAACCAAGGATTGCCCAGTCGGTCAACAATGCGAACGGGCAGGTTTTCAAAAGTGAAATTGATAATGTTTGACATGGTGTTCTCCAGTAGTAGGTTCATGAACCATCACCGAATAACGCCAATTATAGGGTGATGGATTATGCAGGATTGGCGTACCGCCTACTGGAAACGGCGAGCTAAAAGCTCTCCTACATAATCCACCATATCAAAGGCTGATTGCCTTTTTGGGGCGGGGTGCATAAAATGTACCCCATGTTTTGATGGGCTTATTACAATAAAAAACACGCTTTGATGGCGTGTAATTATCGCCAGTAAGTTCGGAACGCCAATTCCGCCATCGGATTTTGCCGATGTGGGGATATGATAGTGTATTTTTTGGGGGTTGTCAAATGTTTTTAAGCCTTGAATGCCAAAACAATCACGTCCAGCTTGTACAGCACGATAGGTACAGACAACAACACCATCAACGCAAAAACCGTTTGCCATAAGCCGTATTTTTCCAGCATTTTTAGCACCCATTCACCTAAATTTATGTTAAAATTCATCTATGTTTTATCCTTGTACGCTAAGGGTAAAATTAAAAACCCAGCCGTTCCCGCGGTTGGGTTTTTGCTTATGTACAGAATAAAAGATGATTGCCAGCAGCTCAAGTAGGCGTTGTTGTAAGTGAAGGACTTACAACAAAGAAATAAAAAAGCCAAGCTATTTTTAGGCGAAAACCTAATAAATACTTGACTTTTAACATAAGCTAGGCTATAATGCGTTTTATCAAGTAAGGGTGCTGCAACACCCAAACTTGATAGGTTACCGCCACCGACCTAAGTCAAGTGGTGGCTATCCTAGGAGAATGACAATGTGGTTCATTAAGCTAATCATTGTTATTATCTTGCTTTTGTTAAGCAATAATGCTTACTAAGTAAGATAAAGCCTGTAAAGGCGGGTGTTAAGTCGGTGCAAGCTGGCTTAACACTTTCTCCTAAAACTTACGCTCATTCTAACAACTATCTATGGGGTTGTCAAATGCCTAAAATTGTCAAAAATCCTAAAACCGCCGCCCAAATTCAAAAACAAAGCAATGAGCGCCGAGGTGTCAAGAATAAAGCCTTTACGCTAAAGCTTGAAGACATTGAGTTCATCGTCAATCGCGCTGCCGAGCTTGGCATTCCCCAAAATGAGCTGATTGTACGAGCGGTGCGGGCGTATCGTGGATAAAGCATCAAGTTTCCCTTGATAACTGCCCCATCTGTCAGTCAATCGCCATCATCAAAATTTTGCCGCCTTGCTTGTTGGTCATCCCCCATGTGCTGCCTACCGCAAATTTCGCCCACGCTAGGGCGTTTCTTGGCGTTTTGAAGTACTCTTGCGTGATGTGGTCTATCATCTCATCACGGCTTAGTGCCATGCCGTCATCGGGCAGTAGCGCAAGGGTTTCTCTTAGGTCTTTTGCTTTTAGCAAGCAGTTAAAGGTTTTGGTTTTCATGGTTTAGCTCCTGTGGTTAATCCGTCATTGGCAGCTATTAAATTTTACTTAACAACTGCCAGTAGCTGATTAACTCCGTTATCTGCCACGGTGGATTGGGCTTCACTACCCATTTTTTGAGTAGCTCTGTGATTTTCCCTGCACAGTAGGGCTTCCGGGCTTTTAAATAGTCTGAAGCAAAGGCTGTTTGCTTGGTATGGGGGTATTAAACCATAAGTTTAATTATCATGCAAGTAAAAAATAAACCAAAAGTATAAAAAATTTATAAATGTTTGATTTTCAAAATAAAAATATAAGCCGTGAGTTTAATTTAATAAGTTTAAAAGACAACAAAAAACCGCCAAAGG
>NZ_MUXU01000065.1 GCF_002014985.1 Moraxella caviae
TTACGGCGGGGTGGATAAAAGCTGCAACCGCTATAGCAAACACACCGATTAGGATATGAACAATAACCTTGGGTGCGTCTATGTATATCGCTAAAAGCATGGCTATTAGTATGCTTGTAATCAGCCAAAGCAAGGGTGTCAAGGCATTAGATTTGGCATTCATGCCATGAACGCCAACCAATCGTGAAAAAAGCTGGTTCATGATAAATCTGATGTGAAAAATCATATTTTGCCTACTTGTTTAAGATTTGTCAATCAAGCCCGCTTCTTACGCTCGGCAGCAAACATACTAAAATCCTGCTCGTTCAAATACTCATTGATGATGGCTTCAACACCGACAAATTCATGACCTGCTGGGCTTACATACTCATCACCATCAAACATTTCAATGACTGTGTAGCCTGTTACCTCAAAGAAGCTAAATTCCTGCACTTCGGTAGTGTGGTAGTCCATGCCACCGTGCCAGTATGTGTCATGTGTGAAATGCGCTCTTACCAAGATGTTAGGCGGGTCATCGCCGCCTTGGGCGTATTGCAAATAGACATCGGCAGTCTTACGCTCAAAATCTACATCATGGTCTGAATTGGGGCATAGCCCAATGATTTGATGTTTCATAAAATACTCCTTAGCTAATCCGACACTGGCAACTGTACGAAAAAATCGTACAACTGCCAGTAGCTGATTAACTCCGTTATCTGCCACGGTGGTTTTGGCTTTGCTACTTTTGGGTAGCTCCGTGATTTTCCCTGCACGGTAGGGCTTCCGGGCTTTTAAATAGTCTGAAGCAAAGGCTGTTTGCTTGGTATGGGGGTATTATAGATAAAACTATATAAATAATCAATAGAAAATATAGCAAAAACTATAAATATTTTATAAGTGTTTGATAAATAAAATTATTTCAATGCAAATTATTTAAAGGCAACAAAAAACCGCCAAAGG
>NZ_MUXU01000066.1 GCF_002014985.1 Moraxella caviae
AGTTAGTAAAACTGACTTATATCACCCATGGTTTTAGCTTAGCCATTCGCAATAAACCATTGTTCTACAATGACATTGAGGCATGGAAATACGGTCCAGTAATTCCTAAGCTATATCATGCTACAAAAGAATACGGCAGAAATCCAATTCCTTTTAGTGTGATTGGTGACAGTCAAGACATCGATATTGCTTTTGATGACAAGCAGCTGGTAGAAAAAGTCTTGGACAAATATCAAGATTTGGATGGTATCACTTTGTCTTATTTGACACATAAACCAGGCACACCCTGGTCTCAAGTCTATAATCTTGGTGTCAATATGCCGATTGACGATGAAATGATAAAAAAACATTATCAAGAATTGGTAGCACATGGCAGACACTGATAACATTCCAACGCCTCAAACTCCCCCGCCTTGGGCGTCTCTATCCAGCAAAGAAGAAAAACAATGGGGTGAATTGGACACAATCAAGCTCAACAATGACAAAGGTTGGTTAAAAGCCTATGGTCATGTTGTCATTGTTGTAACATACATTATTGCGTCTATTTTTATAGTTGCGTTTTTAATTCTGGCTTTTCATTACCTTGCACCCAATAGCTGGACTTGGCTAGACCAAAGTCAAATCAATAAAATTCAGTCAATGCTGTTTAGTGGCAGCATGGGTGCAATATTTATTAACACAATGCGCACACAATTATCAAAAGCTATCTAACCACCCATATATTTTAAGCAACCGCCCTTTGGCGGTTTTTTGTTG
>NZ_MUXU01000067.1 GCF_002014985.1 Moraxella caviae
TCTGTGTAGACAATGCTATCAGGCTTGATTTTACTTGTGATAATTGGCATTAGTGTATTTGTCTTAGTATCTTTAACAACAACAGTGTAAACTTTATCATTGCGTTTTAATAAACCAAATACAGCAGTCTTGCCAGCTGCACCACGACCACGTTTGCCTTTACGAATACCGCCGAAGTAACTTTCATCAAGCTCTACTTCACCGTCAAAAACAGTGTTGGCTTCAAGAGCTAAGTGATATTCTATCACAAGGCGGATTTTGTGGTAAAAAAGGGCTGCTGAATTAGGGTGAATACCCAGTAAATCAGCTGCACTTCTAGCAGTAACTTCAAGTACAAAAAACTCAAGTAGTCTTTTTTGAACTTTTTTACTTAGTTTACAATGGGTTATCTTCATAAAACTAGTATAACATGGTTGTTATTCTAGTACAGCCCCTTTGTCAATACCAACAACAGATAATTCACCGCAAAGATAAGCAAAAGAAAACCACCCCAAGCGTGGCAAAGGGTGGTTTTGGGGTTGGATAGGTTTTGGGTTACATTATTGGCGCATACACATAGTCATGGCTGTAATTGCCTGCCAAGTCCATTGCGCTAAATCCAATCATCTCGCCTGATGTATAAGGCGCGCCTAAGTCAATGCTAAAGCTGCCATTTTCATTAGCGGTTGCTGAAGTACCATTGTCGGCAGTAACCGTTGCAAAGGCTTCGGTAATACCTGTGATGGTTTGGTTGTCGTCTAGCAGCTCGGTATATGTGAACTCAGGTGGGGTGGTGTCTACCGTTACGGTTTCTACATTGGTATAGCTGACATCATCATTGTAATCGGCAACTTTACCACGGATTTGGTAAGTGCCATCGCTCCAGTAAGAGTTATTGCTACTTTGCCAAGTGTTGCCACCATCGGTAGAGTATTCAATTTCTGTCATTATGTAGGCTTCTGCGTCTTGCACAGCTGGTGTAAAGGAATTATCGTTGGTGATTTTATCACTATCTGATACGCCAGTATCGGTGAAGTCTTGTAGCACTAGCGTAGCCACCTCTAGTTTGTTGCCAGCAATATCCGTGATGGCAAGCTCAAAACGCTCGCCGTTATTGACGGTCTTGCCAGTCGCAATGCTAAAGTTGCCATTTTCATCAGCAATAGCTTCGCCAACTTTTTCGCCATTGTACATAGCGACTACGGTTGCGCCAGCTTCAGTAATGCCTGTGATAACACCATCTGTTGAAATAGCTTGCTCGCTAATTGTAGGCGCAGTGGTGTCGAGAGTAACGGTTTCTATATTGGTGTAACTGACATTGCCAGCAGTGTCCGTCACTTTGCCGCGGATTTGGTAAGTGCCATCATTGGTACGTCCAATAATTCCCATAGAAAGAAAACTGCTGTAATTGTATGAAACCAGCGGTGTATCATACCAAGTTAGCTCCTCTTCTGGATGCCAATGGTCATTGACTTGACTTGGTGTTAGTGTCCACTGCTTCCAAGTCTCGCCACCATCGGTAGAGTATTCAATACTTGTATATGCGCCAGCTTCTGCGTCTTTCACAACAGGTGTGAATGTATACTTGGTAATTTTATCACTGTCAGACACGCCAGTATCAGTGAAACCTTCTAGTGCCAATGTGCCTGCTGCTGGTGGTGTGGTGTCAGGCGCGATAACGGTAATATAATCATTCTCGTAACCTTCATACCAGATATATTGACCATACTCATCGTACTCGCCATATCCACCATGTCTTTCTGTTAATTTGTTGCCAGCAATATCTGTGATGGCAAGCTCAAAACGCTCGCCATTATTGGTGGTTTTGCCAGTCGCAATGCTAAAGTTGCCATTTTCATCAGCAACGGCTTCACCAACTTTTTCGCCATTGTGCGTAGCGATTACAGTTGCACCAGCTTCGGTCTTGCCAGTGATAATACCGTCTGTAGATACTGCTTGTTCGCTGAGCGTTGGGGCTGTAGTGTCAATCGTTACCGTTTCCACATTGGTATAGCTTACGTTGCCAGCGACATCGGTAACTTTACCACGGATTTGGTAAGTGCCATCTCCTGAAACGCCATCAGCACCCCAGTTTTCACCATCTGCAGAGTATTCAATCTCTGTTGTGGCGTGAGCTTCTGCGCCTTGTACAACTGGCGTGAAATAGATATTATCGGTAATTTTATCACTATCAGACACACCAGTATCCACAAAATTTTCCAGCACTAATGTACCTGCTGCTGGTGGAGTGGTATCAGGAACAGTAATTGTAACAAAGTCATCTTCTTGCTGACCAATATAATAGCCGTAATCATCATATTCGCTATAGCTATTGGTTAGCTTATTACCAGCAATATCCGTGATGGTAAGCTGAATGCTTTCGCCATTGGTTTTGCCAGTGGCAATGCTAAAATTGCCGTCTTTATCAGCCGTTGTCGTGCCGATAACTTCATCACCAATTTTTGCAACCACAGTTGCACCAGCTTCGGTTTTGCCAGTAATTATACCATCTGTTGAAACAGCTTGCTCGCTGAGCGTTGGGGCTGTAGTGTCAATCGTTACCGTTTCCACATTGGTGTAGCTTACGTTGCCAGCGGCATCAATGACCTTGCCGCGGATTTGGTAAGTGCCATCTCCAGCGTATTGAAGTGGGTTGAGGTAGCCATTTTCTTCTCGCTGCTCACCCCAATACTCACCGTTATTGGCAGAGTATTCAATGATGGTTCTGGCGTGTTTTTCTGCGTCTTGTACGACAGGTGTAAAATAGGTGTTGTTGGTAATTTTATCACTGTCAGACACGCCAGTATCCACAAAATTTTTTAGCGTCAATGTGCCTGCCGCTGGTGGTGTGGTGTCGCCAGAGATGTTTAGCGTGTGTGTTTTTAGTACATTGTCTTTTGCGTCTAGCACTTGGATTTTGAGCGTGGTAGCGATGTCCGCACTTGGTACGTATTCGTAGTTATGACCATAAATTTGATAGGTATAACTACCATCTTTATTGATGGTCAAAACACCTTTGTCAAGATTTAGGCTATGGCTGTCAGTTTCGCTAAAATCAACAGTTGCATCGCCAACTTTGACTTTATAATCGTCAAGTTTGGTGATTTTACCAGTGTTGTCGGCAAGGATATTGCCAGTTGGGGCGTCAAAACCCGTAAAACCTTCTGCTGGGGTTTTGGTGATGTGTTCTAAAATAACTGCTGCATCAATGTCTGTAAAGTTGCCAATGATGTTTAGTTTGTATTTGCCAGCGGGCAGTTCGTCATCGTACAAAGCTTCAAAAAGACGATCGTCTACAGGTAGATTTTTTGCACCACTGATAGAGATAGGGCCTTCTAGGGTGTAGTGATAGTTGGCGTTGGCGTCAAAACCTTCTAGGTCTAGATAAAGGTTGCCGCTGTCGGTTGTGATTTCAAATTCAATTTCGCGAGACAAATATCCATTTTGGCTGTAAGCCAGATGATCGACCCGTTCGACAGCATAATTTGTTTTATCACCGTATTGCGCAATGATTTGTGATGTAGCGGCACTGTCGGTTAGCTTGATAGGCGCTGGTTCAGTTTTTGTTGGTTCAGTTTTTGTTGGTTCAGTTTTTGTTGGTTCAGTTTTTGTTGGTTCAGTTTTTGTTGGTTCAGTTTTTGTTGGTTCAGTTTTTGTTGGTTCAGTTTTTGTTGGTTCAGTTTTTGTTGGTTCAGTTTGTGAAACATTCTGCGTTCCACCACTGGCAGGTTTGGTGGTAGGTTTTGTTGCGGTAGGGGTGTCGGTTACAGGTTTGGTCGTGCCTGTGTTTGTGGTGTCTTTAGAGGTGTCATTAGACGCTGAGGCGTTCCCCCCCCATTGCTGTCATTGCTTGCCGCAATGATTGCGCCAACGCCCAGTGCTGCTGCGCCAGCGTACAGCCAGCCATTGTCGTCAGACAGCCATGCCAGTGCGTCTTTATCTTCTTTGAGTAGGTCTTTTAGCGTCATCAGCTCATCATCGCTGCTGGCATTACTAAACACCACTTCGGTTTCGCCCATGGCATTTTGCACCGCCATTTCGTCTTGCGGTTCATCTAGGACGATGACTTTGCCAGATTTTAAAGTCAGTACCAGTTTTCCTTGTGCATTGCGTGCCAAAGAAGCGATGTCTTTTGGGTTGATGGCGGTCGTTACGCCATGTTGGGTAATAACTAATTGTTTGCTCATTGCAAGTCCTTAGTAACAAACAGTAATAAAATTGCTATTATTTTGCATTTTTAAATGCAACTTACATTTATACTACATATTGTAAAGTTATGCAAATCGTTTTTTTTTTTTTTTGATTTTTGGGATTTTATCAAGAAAAACTCATCAAAGAATGTGGCGTGAAAAAAGGTGGCAAGCGTAGCCAAATCAGCGTGTGTTTTGGAAGGTTTTAGCGGAGTGTTTGGCGCTGGCTTGGTTGATTTGACTGTATTTGCCAAAATAGATGGGCAAAAAAGGCGAGAAATTGTCATAAAAACAAAAAACCGACAAGCTAAGCTCATCGGTTTATCAATTCTTACAACCTTATAAAAACATGGTGGGGACGGAGAGACTCGAACTCTCACACCTCGCGGCGCCAGAACCTAAATCTGGTGCGTCTACCAATTTCGCCACGTCCCCAAGTTTTTATCCAACCAGCAGATTTCAATGCTGCTGTGCGGTTGATGGTGCGTATTATATAGAGTTTTTATAATTTGGCAAGTGTTTTTTGTCAAATTTTAATAAAAAAGCCAAAAATTTTTATAAGATAATGATTTTTAAGCAATTATTTTCAAGATTTTGCTTGCCTGTGCGGCTGATTATCTATCAAAAGCACTCATCATTTGCCAGAATTTTGCCGCTTGTACCATGGGTTTGACATCATGCACACGCACAATGCTTGCGCCTTGTTGCAGGGCGAAAATGTGCGCCAATGTGCCAATGTTATCTCTGTCTTGTGCGGTATGATTATTTAGATATTCTAAACTCATGGCGTTTAAGCATTCGCCCAAAAAACGCTTTCTGGACACGCCAAAAAGCATGGGCAAGTCAAAATGTGTGATAAATTCATGCAAATTTGCCAGTAATTTTTGGTGATGAACATGGTCTTTGGCAAAGCCCATGCCCATATCAATGATGATGTTTTCGTGGCGTACGCCTGCGGATTTGGCGGCTGTGATGGCGGTTTGCAGTTCGGATTTGACCTCTGAAATGACGTCTGTGTACCGCGCTAGGCTGTTCATCGTGGTGGGTTCACCGCGTGAGTGCATGATAATGACAGGGCAGTCAAGCGCTGCTGCCACTTGGGCTGCGCCATCTTTTCTTAGTCCGCGCACGTCATTGATGATGTCTGCGCCTGCATTGATGGCAGCTTGCATGACGGCAGGGTTGCTGGTGTCAATAGAAAGCCATACATCGTTGCCAAAGTTTTGACGAACGGCGCTGATGACAGGCACGACACGCTCAAGTTCGGTGTCGGTGCTGACGATGGCGGCATTGGGGCGAGTGGATTCACCGCCAATGTCTATGATGTCTGCACCATAATTTAGCATTTCTTCACAATGGCGCAGGGCGTTTTCTACCGTATCAAAGCGACCGCCATCTGAAAAAGAGTCAGGCGTAACGTTTAGCACGCCCATCACTTTTGGTTCGGCAAGGTTGAGCGTTTTATTTTTAAAGTGGATTTGCTTGTTTGGCAAAGGGGTGAAAATGGGCATGATGGTTGTATGGTAAAAGTTTGCAAAATGAAATTTGATGGCTTGCGACTTACAGCCATGTTAATTTTATGGGTTGATGTGATTACAATAACAATTACAATCTGTCTTCGGCTGCTGGCGTGATATTGGCAACTTTTGCCAAAACTTGCTCAAAGTCAGTTCGGCTGGCTTTGTTGGCACGGTGCTTTAGATATGCCTGCTCAACAGACGAATCATTGCGCATTTGCATCAGTTTTTCGGCAATGGCGCGGTTGATAAATTCATTGACGCTTGTGTCGTCTGCTTGAGCCATCGCAAGAACGTTGCGATACAAAGAATTTGGGATTTGTAGTTGGATGTTGCTCATGAAATCTCCCCAATTTTTTGTAAAAATTCCTTCGGTGTCAGCGTGCGAATGCCAAATTGCTCGCAGCCTTTAAAATCTTTGTGATTGTAGGTGATGATATAATCGCAATTTGCTGTAACAGCAAGCTCTAGCACCAAATCATCTTTTGGGTCTTGAAGAAAAGGTCTTCATAAATAGTAAATGCGGTGGTGCTGGCTAATACTGCAAATATAGTTTAGTAGCGCATCAATGTCTGCTGCAGTTAATAATGTCTCGCCGATAAGTCTTTTGCAGACATCTTCATACTCAAACAGCAGCGATACTGATAAATGCGTGCAAAATCTTTCATCGCTAAGCAGTCTGATTAAACGATGGGAAGCGCCACGAGACGAAATCAGCGCCGAATATATCACGTTTGTATCAATAACAATGTGGTGCATAAAACTTCCTTGTTGCTTGATTTATTATGCCATGCTTGTGTTGGCAAGGCAAGCTGGCTTTTGATGTTGGTTTGCTTGAAAAATTGTGGTTGTAACACAATTTAAGTTGTGTTGTAATGCTTGGCTTAAGTTGCTGGGTTAACATTCTTTTTATTTTGGGAAAAAATTTGCAATATTTTGACAGACATGACGGCGGTGAAAACGCCATTTTGGTGCATTTAGACATTCGCGAGATGAGCGATCCTGATGATTTAGAAGAGTTTCGCTTGCTTGTGCATTCGGCGGGTGCAAGCGAACTTGCCATCATTACAGGCAGTCGTAACAAGCCGCACGCCAAGTATTTTGTGGGTACGGGCAAGGCAGAAGAAATCGCCCAAGCGGTGAGCGAGCATGACGCAGACATCGTGATTTTTAATCACAATTTGACGCCAAGCCAAGAGCGTAATTTAGAAAGTCTAATCAAATGCCGTGTGCTGGACCGCACGGGGCTGATTTTGGATATTTTTGCGCAGCGCGCTCGCACTTATGAAGGTAAATTGCAGGTGGAATTGGCGCAGCTGAACCACCTTGCCACAAGACTTGTGCGTGGCTGGACGCACCTTGAGCGGCAAAAAGGCGGTATTGGTTTGCGTGGGCCGGGCGAAACGCAGCTGGAAACCGACCGCCGTCTGTTGCAAATTCGTGTCGGTCAGCTAAAAACCAAGCTAGAAAAAGTCAAGCAAACACGCAAACAAGGACGTGCCAAGCGCCAAAAATCCGACATTCCGACCATCTCTTTGGTGGGCTATACCAACGCAGGTAAATCCACGCTGTTTAACCGCTTGGCAGACGATAACATCTATGCCGCCGACCAGCTTTTTGCCACGCTCGATCCGACCTTGCGCAAGGTACGCTGGGCAGGCGTGGGCAATGTGGTGCTGGCTGATACGGTGGGTTTTGTGCGCCATTTGCCGCATGAGCTGGTGGAGAGTTTTCACGCCACGCTAGAAGAGACGTTGCAAGCGGATTTGCTGCTGCACGTCATTGATGGGGCGAGCGATGATCGGCACGAGCAGATTGAAGCGGTGAATGCGGTGCTGGCTGAGATTCAGGCGGACGCACCGATTTTGCTGGTTTATAATAAGATTGATAAAAGCGGTGAGCCGCCTGCGATTTATTATAAAGAAGCGGGCGTGCCAAGCCGTGTGTATGTGTCGGCGAGAGATGGGCTGGGCATGGACGAGCTTTCGCTTGCGGTGAGTGAGCTTTTGGTGGGCGGTGTGGCGCAGTTTCATTTGACTTTGCCGTATCACGCAGGGCAGCTGAGCAATGTGCTGCATGAGCTTGGGGTGATTGTGGCGCGTGAATTTGACGAAACTGGCGCGGAGTGCTTGACGGTGTCGCTTGCCAAATCAAAATTACAAGAGCTTTTGGGTAAGCATGGATTAAAGCCTTTTGATGTGTTGCCACCACATGAAGCCGCTATGCTACTGCCTGAGCTAGAAGAGTTTGAAAAACCTGATGTGGCGGTGGTAGATGATGACGATTTGGATGAGTTTTGTAGGTAGATTTGGTGAGCCGCTGGCTTGATAAAGTTGTAAATTTGGCAAGTTTGTTTTTGGAAACTTGACTAAAGTTAAAAATGTAATTTGCACCGCCATTATCAATCAATTAACACGCAAATTCACCATAATAAATTTAGAAAAATCACCATTTGAAATCAAAATACCGAACATTTCTTGGCAAAACCTTGACCGATACACAGACTAGTGATTAAATAGCTTATCATTAGCTGTTAGTCGCTAAAATTCAAAAATCATTGCGCCAAACGTAAAACATCAGCGCCAGACGCTTGTAATGATTTTTGGACTTTCGTTGTAATGACAAGGATTTGCCATGAAGTCGCCTTATCTTAATCCCAAACTTTGGCTGCCGCTTACTGCCACTGCCGTGCTTGTCATTGCGGTGCGTGAGCTTGCGCTTGTCGTTTGCACGGCTTTTGGTATGCCGACAGCGGCAAATATCGTGGGTTTGGTGGCGCTGTTTTTGGCGTTGGTGGCGTGGCGTGCGTGGCGTGGCGGTTTGCCAAATTGGCTATCCACGGCAGCAAGCACGCTTTTGGTGGACAGCGGTTTTGCGTTTTTGCCTGTGTCGGCTGGGGCGGGGATTTTGTTGTTTGGTTTGGGCGCAGATTTGCCTGCGGTGTCGGTGGTGATTATCATCAGCGTGGTGCTGCCTTTGTGGGCGTTTGCCAAACTTGGTGCGCTGTGGCTGGCAGACGATGGCGGCGCAAAAGCAGCCAGCGCGGATAAATAGGGAGCGTGCCATGCCGATGATTGACAGCACAACGATTGTGATTGCGTTTATTGTAACGCTGATTGCGCACGTTGGTTCAAAATATGTGCTTCGCTACCTAAATCACTACATTCGTGGCGTGCCGATGATTATCATTGCCATCGTGCTGACGCTTTTGATTTTGCTTGTGATTGGTTTGCCGTACCAAAATTATTATGCCAACGCCAAGCCTGTGTTTGACCGCTTGCTTGGCTATAGCACGGTGCTTTTGGCGGTGCCTTTGGCAGGCATGGATTTTAAGGGCTTGCCTGTCAAAAAATTATCCATCGTGGTGGTGCTTGCCAGTGTGGTCGGTGCGCTTTTGCCGATGGGTTTGGCGTATGCGTTTGCGCTGAATATGGAGACGATTTTGGCATTTGCCACACGCTCAGTAACCACGCCTGTGGGGCTGTCCATCGCCCAAATCATTGATGCGCCTTTGGTGATGGCAAATTTAATCATCATCGTATCTGGGATTTTGGGCGCAGGGATTTGTCGAATTTTGTTTAGAAATATCAAAGATGAGCGCGCGCAGGGTTTGTCGCTTGGGCTGGTGGCGCACGCCATTGGTACGGTGGAAGCGTGGACAATCAGTCCAACGGCAGGGCGTTATGCGGCGTTTGGCTTGGCAATTAACGGGCTGGTAACGGCGGTGTGGCTGCCTGTGGTGCTGGTGTGGTTATTAGGATAACTTACCAAATGATAAAAACGAGACGGTTAGGTCTCGTTTTTTTTGTTTAAGGTCTTTGCTGGTGCGACCGTTTTATTTTAATAAACAACAGCTTTTTGTGTTTGCATCAGATTTTTCAATAAGGTATTGACGGCAGATTTGGTATCGGGATCTTGATGGCTAAGCCACGTTGCTACATCGTCATCAAGCCCTAAAATTTGTTTTTGATTGGCTAAAAATTGCGCCTTGCGTTGTTTGAATTTCACAATAAAATCTGGATTGTGTTCTACCAAATCGGCGTCGCTGATGTTGTGATAATAATCAATGATTTGTTTTACGTCTTGCATGGTATTTTTTTTCCTGTTGTTTGGCAGGTGCAAATGCAGTGATGATTCTTGCGGTGTCTCCACGCTCAACCCAGCTGACCGCTGTCAAGCGAAATTTATTACTCATGCCAATGGTCAGTAGGCGCAGCTCATCAAATGCTTCACCATTGTCGTAAAAAGTGATGGAATAATCGTCATCAAAGACGCTGGCGATTTCTTCTAGTGTGTAACCACGTTCGCGATTGACTTTTTCAAATTTAGGATCGTGCCACTCAAACCACAATCCAAAAAGACTGATAATAGGCATATCTTTGCCTGCTTTAGTGTGATTTGCTTATAAGATGGTTTGTCTTTATGATAGCACATTGGCAAATTTATGCAATATTCATCGCCTTCATGTTTAAATTTCCTACTAGTAAACCAACCATTAACAAAATCACTATTTTTTGCCAAGTGATAAACCATTATAATAATCACACTTGGGCGATAAGCCTGCACATTCATCAAACATCGGAGCGATTATGATTATTCCAAGACTTTCTGGCGAGCGCGGCTATGCAGAACATGGCGGCTGGCTAAAATCACGCCACAGTTTTTCGTTTGCCAATTATTACGACCCTGCGCACATGAATTTTTCGGCATTGCGTGTGATTAACGAAGACTGGATTGCGGCGGAAGGCGGTTTTGCGCCACATCCGCACAAGGATATGGAAATTTTAACCTATGTGCTGGACGGCGCAATCGCCCATAAAGACAGCATGGGTAACAGCGAAACCGTGCCAGCTGGCGAGTTTCAAATCATGTCGGCAGGCACAGGCGTGGTGCATTCGGAGTTTAATCCTAGCCAGACGGACGAGCTGCATTTATTTCAAATTTGGATCATGCCAAATGTGCTGGGCGTCGCGCCGCGCTATGAGCAAAAGGCGTTTGCCGATAAACTTGGCGGTACATTGATTTTATCGCCACAAGCGCAAGACGGCTCGTTCATGGTGTATCAAGACATGAAACTTTGGCGTTATCAGCTTGATGAGACGCACAGTGAGCAGCTGACGCTGGACGCTGAGCGCGCTTATTATTTGCAAGTCGCCAAAGGCAGCATTACGGTGGATGGTGTGGAATATCACGCAGGCGATGCGCTAAAACTTATGGACGAAAGCATGCTTGATGTGTCGGCTGCGGCTGCGGCGGAGTTTTTGTTGTTTGATTTGCCAAGATGATTGGTGGGTTTTAAGGTTGGGTTTGTCAATCCAACAACTTAGGTGATTTATCTTGTAAAAATGTTGGGTTGCGCTTTACTAACCCAACTTACGGATTATTACCAATTCAAATGATAAATTTGATAAGTTATTTTTAAAAACGTTGGGTTGCGCTAACACCAGCCCAACCTACCAGCTGCTAAAACTTATTTTCTATCAAAAACCAGACCGAGCAGCGCGGTTTGGTTTTTTGTGTTTAAGTTAGCGGATTTATGCTGATTTATTTTCCCATTCAAACAAATCCAACTGACGATACGCCACGCTGGCAGGGCTTAGGTGCGAAAACGTTACGCCCACAAGGCGCACAGGCAAATGCTTGTCGGTGTGGGCGTAGAGTTCCTTTAGCCATAGGGCGGCGGCGTTGGCGTTTTTAAAGGGGGTTTTGACGGTGTGGCTGCGTGTGATTTGGTTAAAATTGGCGTATTTGATTTTTAGGGTAACGGTGGTGGCGCACAGTTCTTTGGCGCTCATTTCGCCAAAGGCTTCAAAGGCTTGTTCGTAGATTTTGCCTAGGATAAAATCATCATTGAGTGAATTTTCGCTAAAGGTGATTTCCGTGCCGATGGATTTGCGCACACGTTCGGCTTTGACGGCTCTGTCGTCTATGCCGTGGGCGATTTGGTGGTAAAATTGTCCGCGTTTTTGTCCAAATAAATCCACCAGCGTGGCAAGCGGTAGTTTGCGCAGTTCGTCCCCTGTGGTTACGCCAATGTCGTGCAGGCGTTTGGCGCTCGCTTTGCCAATGCCGTGAAAGCGCTCAATCGGCAAGGCGGCGATAAAATCTTGGGCTTGCGCTGGGGTGATGATGGCAATGCCGTTGGGTTTGTTAATGTCGCTGGCGATTTTGGCAAGCATTTTATTGAACGACACGCCAGCGGATGCGGTCAGCCCTGTGCGCTCGTAGATGGCGGTGCGCAGCCAATTTGCCATCAGCGTGGCAGAGCCTTGATGGGCGGTTTTGCCAGTAACGTCCAAGTAGGCTTCGTCTAGGGATAATGGCTCAACCAGCTCGGTCAGCTCGCCCATGATGGCACGAATTTCTTGGCTGACGGCACGATACACTTCAAAGCGTGGACGCACAAAAATCGCGTCTGGGCAGCGTTTTTTGGCTTCGTAGCAACTGATGGCAGAACGCACACCAAAGGCACGCGCTTCATAGCTTGCCGCTGCCACCACGCCACGCCCATTGGGATCGCCGCCCACGATGAGCGGCTTGCCACGATAGGCAGGGTTGTCGCGCTGCTCCACGCTGGCAAAAAATGCGTCCATGTCCAGATGAATGATTTTGCGCTGTGTCATAAATATTCACCGTCCGCCATTCGCCATCGCCATTATTCAGGGTTATCGGCTGGAAATTGCTGCCAAAACTTGCAATGCGCTCAAACCAACCACGGTTGCCGTCTCGGTGCGCAAAACTCGCTCGCCAATCGTCCAAGGGATAAATCCATGCTCACAGGCAAGGTGAATTTCATCGGCGCTCAGTCCGCCTTCTGCGCCAATCAGCAGGCTGATACGCTCGGGCAAAGGCGTAGGCAGGGCAGATTTGCCATCCGTTACCGCCATCACGATTTTTAGTCCGTCCGCCACACCGACCCACTCACGCACGTCCATTGGCGGCAGAATTTCTGGCACGATGTTTAGCCCACATTGCTCGCAGGCAGCGATGGCGATGTTTTGCCAATGCGTCAGTTTTTTTTGGTCGCGCTCGTATTTTAGGCGCATTTCGCAGCGTTCGGACGTCAAAAGCTGAATACGATGCACGCCAAGCTCGGTGGCTTTTTGAATGGCGTAATCCATGCGATCGCCTTTGCTCATCACTTGACCAAGCGTTACCATGTGTGGCGGTGTGCGGTTGTCGCTGTGATGTGCGCCAATCTCTACGCTGGCTGACGTTTTATCAATGGCACTCAGCGTGGCACTAAATTCACCGCCTTTGCCATTAAATAGCACCGCTGTATCGCCAATTTTGGCACGCAAAACCTTGCACCAATGGCGATACACGACATCTGGCAGGGTGATGGTTTGACTGGTGGCAAGCGGTAAATCAACAAAAAATCGGTTCATGATGTGATGAATTTGGGCTAAATTTGAGTGGTGGTTTTCAGGGAAATTGCGAAAAATACGGTTGATGATTTGTGATGGTCTTCACTGTAAAACATTGTTTGAAAAATCAATTCAAACAGGTGGGCTGATGATTTCGTTAGTTTGCAAATAACCGCCAGCAGTAATACAGCACCAAGCCAATACTGGGCAGGCTTGCCAAATAAAACGTGCGGCGAAAGGTGAGCTTGCTTGATTTGTGGCGTAAAAATTTGTGCATAAAAGCCGCCATCGCCCAGCCGCCAACAAGGTGCAAATACTGCAAATGCCGCTCAGCAATGCGTGCTTTATCGGTGCTGGCGGCGTGTTTGTCGTAGGCGTACAGCACAAAAGTGAGCGCATTGACGACAGCAAACAAACCCATTGCCAGCACATCAATCCGCCCAAGCCACACAAGCGCAGCAACAAGCAAGCAAAACAGCGCAGCAAGTACACACATGACATCAAGCGCGGTGTCGTTTTTGCGGGTATGTACAGCTTTGCTTGCTGTGTTTGCAGATTTTGCGCCCAGTTTTGCGCCCATTTTTGTATTTGGGTTTTGCGATTGGCTGCGGTTTTTGCTTTGCTTGCGCTTTGGCAAGGCGGCTGGCTTTTTGCTTGCCAGTCTTTTATTTGTCGGCTTTTTGAGCGTCAAAATACAAGCTCCAGTTGCCAATTTTGATAGGGCTTGGTTGCTGATTTTAGGTATGCGGTTTTTATACCAAGCCCAGCGCTTCCACCAGCTCTTTGTTTGGCTTGACTTTATTCATGGTGTAAAAATGCAGGCTTGGCACGCCTTCACGAATCAAGTGTTCGCACAGTTTTAGCACCACTTCAAAGCCAAACGCACGGATTGATTTGCTGTCATCGCCATATTCGGCAAGCTGCTTTCTGATGTAGCGTGGCACGTCTGCGCCTGCGCTGTCGGCAAAGCGAATCAGATTGCTGGCGTTGGTGATTGGCATGATGCCAGCGGTGAGTTCAAATTTATCCAAATCCACGCCACGCGCCGCTACTTTGTCGCGCAGGTACAGATAGCTTTCTGGGTTGTAGAAAAACTGCGTAATCGCACCTGCCGCACCTGCGTGATGCTTGGCGACCAAATTATCAATGTCTTGGCTGAAGTTTTTCGCCTGTGGGTGCATTTCTGGATAGGCAGCAACTTTGACGGTGAAATGATCGCCAGAATGCTCACGGATAAATTTCACCAAATCCACCGCAAAAGGCAGCTCGCCCATGTTCACCTGACCGCTTGGCAAATCGCCACGCAGCGCCACCAAACGTGTTACGCCAATGGCTTTATAGATGTTTAAAAGCTCGCCAATCTCAGCTTTGCTGTCGCCAATGCACGACAAATGCGGCGCAATCGGTGTATCGCTGCGTGCCAGCAGATTTTTGACAATGCCAAGTGTGGTGTCGCGTGTGCTGCCGCCTGCGCCATAAGTAACGCTAAAATATTGCGGATTTAAGGTGTTTAATTCATCAAAAGTTTGCGTGAGCTTTTCTTGGGCGTCTGCGGTTTTGGCAGGAAAAAACTCAAAAGAAAACTTCGGCTTATGCGATGGCGCAGCTTGGCTTGCGGCTGATTGCACGCCTTTTGCCAAATGATTGCCCAAATCAGTTTTTAGCGATTTTGCCAAAGTTTCCAAGGCGGCAAGTTGGTCTAGGAATTGTTGGTTCATGATGATTTCTTGATTGTGTGATAATTTTAGATGATAAGGTGTTAGGTTTGTGTTTTGCCAAATTTATTCGTTTTGTTGCTGGTTAAATTTGGCAAAGCGCACAAATATATTTTGGAAAGTAAGCGTGAAAACGTGCGTTTTTAAAACGTTGGGTTTTAAAAAACGTTTAAAGCACGCAAACAAGCTGGCTTGACAGCAATTATTCAAACCTATTCAAACCCAGCTTGTTATTTGCTTGTACTTTTAGTACTTATAACTCTCCGCCTTAAACGGGCCATCAACCGCCACGCCTAGGTATTTGGCTTGCTCTTCGGTGAGTTTGGTCATCACGCCATTAAAGCCTGCCACCATAGCGGCAGCGACTTCTTCGTCCAGTTTTTTCGGCAAAACTTTAACGTACACTTGGCGAGTGGCAGCGTCTTGGTCGGCAAATTTTTCAGCAAATAGGTGCATTTGCGCCAGCACTTGGTTGGCAAATGAGCCGTCCATCACACGAGAAGGGTGGCCTGTGGCGTTGCCCAGATTGACAAGGCGACCTTCGGCAAGCAAAATCAGATAATCATCGTCTGCATTGGAGCGGAACACTTGATGAACTTGCGGTTTGACTTCTTCCCAGCGCCAGTTATCACGCATGAATTGGGTGTCAATTTCGGTGTCAAAATGTCCGATGTTACACACCACCGCGCCTTTTTTCAAGGCGGCAAGCATATGGCGGTCGCAAACGTGGTAGTTGCCTGTGGTGGTAACAATCAAATCGGTGTCGGCAAGTAGGGCGGTGTTAATGCCTGCTGCGCTGTTGGTGTTTTCGCCATTGATATAAGGCGACACCACTTCAAAGCCGTCCATGCACGCTTGCATGGCGCAGATTGGGTCAATCTCAGACACACGCACAATCATGCCTTCTTGGCGAAGCGATTGCGCCGAGCCTTTGCCCACATCGCCATAGCCAATCACCAGCGCACGGCGACCAGACAGCAGCATATCGGTGGCACGTTTAATCGCATCGTTTAGTGAGTGGCGGCAGCCGTATTTGTTGTCGTTTTTGGACTTAGTAACGGCATCATTGACGTTAATCGCAGGGACTTTTAGCGTACCATTGGCAAGCATTTCAATCAAGCGATGAACGCCTGTGGTGGTCTCTTCTGAAATGCCGTGAATGCGCTCTAGCATTTGTGGGTATTTGTCGTGAATCAGGGCGGTCAAATCGCCACCGTCATCAAGAATTAGGTTTGCGTCCCACAGCGCGCCATCTTTGTGGATTTGCTGCTCTAGACACCAAACATACTCTTCTTCGGTTTCGCCTTTCCAAGCAAAAACAGGAATGCCAGCAGCGGCAATGGCAGCAGCAGCGTGGTCTTGGGTGCTAAAAATGTTGCACGACGTCCAGCGAACTTCTGCGCCTAGCGCTACTAAAGTTTCAATCAGCACGGCTGTCTGAATGGTCATGTGGATACAGCCGACAATCTTTGCGCCCGCCAAAGGCTGTGCGTCTTGATAACGCTTACGAAGTCCCATCAAAGCAGGCATTTCTGCTTCGGCAAGTTTGATTTCTTTGCGGCCAAAATCAGCAAGAGTGATGTCAGCAACTTTATAATCGGTGAAATTTGACACTGCGTTCATACAGTTTTCCTTAAAATAAATGTTTAAAAAATTAAAAACGCAGATGTCGTTGTTTTATGGTTGTCATCACCAAACCAAGCCTGACTTAAAAAAGACGCAACATCTCTTGGCATAAATTAAACCTAATATTATAAAACAATCTACACAAAATTTCAAAGAAAAAGCCCCGAAATTGGGGCTTTTGCGGTGAATTTATCCGATGATAAATCGCTTGGGTTTAGTAGCTGAACGTCAAACCTGCTGAAGTAAAGCGTCCGCCATTGACGTACCAGCCATTGCCCAAGTTGTCCACTTGTCTGTTCTCAACGTTACCGATGTTTTCAATATTGGCAAAGAATTTCACGTGTGGATTGATTTGCCAGTAGCCGCCAACATCAACGCTCACATAGCCCGGCACTTTGACGGTGTTGTTGCCATTAGCATAAGCACCAGTGCGCGCCACCAAAGCGACGTTTGCGCCGTATTGTTCATTAGCAACGCCAGCGCCCAACGTGAAGGTTTGTTTTGGACGATATGCCAATTCTTTGCCTGTGGCTTTATTTTCAGTTTCTACATAGCCGTATTCAGCATTGATAAAGTAGTCATCTTTTTGCCATTTCACGCCAGCTTCACCGCCTGTCATGGTCGCTTCGTTGATGTTCACATAAGTAAAATTTGGGTAGGCGGATTGATAAGCAATCAAATTATCCACTTCGGTGTGATACGCAGAAATATAGGCTTTGGTGTGTTTGCCGATGTTTTGGTCAAAGCCGATTTCATAGCTTAGGCTTTCTTCTGGTTTTAAATCAGGATTGCCATAAGTGTTGCCCCATTGACCTTCGCTAAAATAATAAAGCTCTGTCAAAGCAGGCGCACGAAATGCTGAACCGATGTTCACGTAAGCGCTTGAATTTGGCGTGAAGTGATAACGCACCGCACCTTGACCTACGGTGTGATTGCCAAAGCGTTCGTTATCTTCTAGGCGCACGCCAAGCTGGGTGTTGAATTTGTCATCATTGTACTGATGTTGCAAATAATAACCATAAGAATCGTTGCTTTGCTTGCCGTCTTTGACATCGCCGCTTTTAAATGTTGCGTCTAGATAGCTTACGCCTGCCAAGATGTTTTGGTTTGGCGTAAATTGCCATTTGACATTGACATCGCCTTCTTTGTTTTGAGTGTCAAAGTGATTTGGGTTGTCGTCAATGACTTGTTGGTCGTCTTTAAAATCTGAATAACGTGCAGAAACTTTAATTTGCTCGTTGATGTCGTAGCTGGCTTTGGCGTTTACTAGACGGTTTTCAAAATGACGCTCGGCATTGTTTTGTTTGGTTTTGCGGTGATAATATTGGCTTACGCCTTCGTTTTGGCTGATGGCGATGCTGGCGTCTAGGCGGTCTTTGTCGTAGCCGATTTTAGCGCCATAGCCTTTTTGGTCGTAGCTGGCATTTTGGTTGCGTCCTTGATTGCTCAAAACGCGCGTGCCGTCTGATTCTAATCTTTGACCATGTACGCTGGCGTATAGACCATTGTCCGCGACCAAATCGGCTTTTACGATGGCTTTGTAAGTGTCATTTTCACCGCCTACGCCTGTGATTTGTACGCCTGATTTTTTCGGTGTCAGTGAGCGCATTTGAATCACGCCGCCGATGGCGTCTGCACCGTGCTGTACAGAAGCTGGGCCTTTGACGATTTCAATTTGATTAACGTCTGTCAAATCAAAAAACGCAGGATACAGCGGCGCAAGATGGTTTTGGCTGTTTAGGCGTGCACCATCTTTTAGTACCAAGGTGTGATTGGCGTTTGAGCCGCGTGTTGCGATTTCAGAAATCTGACCGATACCACCTGATTGCTTGATAGAAATGCCAGCGTCTTTTTGTAGTTCACTGGCAAGATTTTGCGTAGGATTTTCGTGGATTTCACGCTCGCCAATCACCGTTACGCGCGCTGGAATTTGGCTGACACGCTCATCTAGGCGAGTGGCTGTTACCACCACAGGATCAAGCATAGCCACAGGCTCTTGGCTGTCTGCGTCATTGGCAAAAGCAGGCAAGGCAGCAACGGAAAAAGCAGCGATGATACTGCGGCGCAAAGTTAAATTTGACATAAAAATACCTAAATCATCTGATGAATATTTTGACACACAAAAGCGCAACCAAAACAATAAAAAATAACAAAAAAGAAAGGGTTGTTAAAGACTGCTTATTATACCTAAAAATAATTTCAACTTATAAAAAAATACTTGAAAAATTTTCATGTTAGGTTGAGCAAAATTAAAAACACTTGGAACGAACTTGGTAAAAATGCTGCTTGGCTTGAGTTTACGCCATAAACTTGATAGCATGGGCGCTTGATGGCTTTTTAATTTGACGTTTAGCCTAGATGATTTTTGCTTTAAAATCGGCTTTGGTCTGAACTCAAATGCTTTTTACGCCAAAACAGCCGCATCAAAACAAGCAGGATAATTCATGATAAAAACCGCTCAACACACCACGAAATTAGCCGCTCATCATGCCATGCACAGTCGGTTTGATGACAAATCCACAGCCAAACGCCTTGTGTTTCGGTTGATTGCGCCTTTGCTGATTGTGGTTTTGGCGTTTGGGGCGATGTTTAGCGTGCAGGCAGCTTCGGTTGCCAGTGCCTTGACGGGCGATGAAGCGCAAAGCGTGCAAGCGAGCAAAGACAGCTTTGGACGAGATACGCCGCGCGGCACGGTGCAGGGCTTTATCCGTGCGATTGCCAATCACGATAATGAGCTTGCGGCAAATTATCTGGACGGACGGTTTTTGGCAAATACCGACACGCCAAATGCCGAAATCGTTACACGGCTAAAAAATGCGCTGGACGCAGGCGGTAAACTTGACCCTGATTTGCAAATCAGCGGCGCAGCAGACGGCAACTTATCGGATAATTTGCCTGCCGACATTGATAAAGTTGGTACGATTCATTTGATGAATCAGCAGTTTGATATTTTGCTTGCCAAGCGTGTGAGCGATGATGGCGTGGTGTTTTGGCAATTTGCAGGCGAGACGCTGGAAAAATTGCCGAGCGACACGCGCCAAACGCCCACATTGGCGCAGCGATTTGGCGTGGACAAGCTGGGCGATGGCGTGCTTGGCAGTAATGTCAATGGCGTGTTTGGCGTGAAATCTGGCGAGCTGGTGGCGCTTTTGATGCTGGTGCTGATGCTGGGCGTGGTGGTGTACGCGGCGGTGTGGGTGCTGTATGGCGTGTGGAAAGTGGGCTATGTGAGCCTGCGCAAAAAGGAATTTCGTGTTACGCCAAAGATTATTCTGCCTTTGACGGTGATTATCGTGTCGTTTTTGCTGCCTGAAGCGATGGTGCGGCTTGGCGTGCCAGTAACATTAAGAAGCTCTTTTGGGCGAGTGAACGAGATTTTGGCGTGGGGAGCGGCGGCGTGGCTGGCTTTGCGCCTGCTGGACGCACTGTTCAACCGTGCCGAAGCGCGCAGTTTGCGCCTAAATCGCCCTGAGCAGGTGTCTATTTTAAATCTGCTGCGCAAAATTGCCAAGGTGCTGATGCTGATTTTGGCGATGATTATTATTTTTGGCAACTTAGGCTTTGATTTGACGACAGGGATTGCCGCGCTGGGTGTGGGCGGTTTGGCGCTTGCTTTTGGTGCGCAAAAAACCATTGAAAACTTGATTGGTTCGGTGGTTGTGGTGGCTGACCGTCCTGTGCGTGTGGGCGATTATTGCCGTTTTGGCACGATGGAAGGCACGGTGATTGACATCGGCATTCGCTCAACACGCCTGCGCACGCTCAATCGCACCATCGTAACCGTGCCAAATGGTGAGTTTAGTGCGCTGCAAATTGAAAACTACGCCAAGCGTGATATGTTCTACTTTTTTCATAATTTGTACCTAAAACGCAGCGCCAATCCGAGAGAAATTGGTAGACTTATCAAAGACTTGCAAGAATTTTTAGAAAGACATCCGTACGTCAATGACGAATGGACGCTGGTGCGCCTAAGCGAGCTGCGCCAAGATTGCTATGTGGTGGAAATGCGCTGCTATGTGGCGACTTTGGACGTGAGCGAATTTTATGTCAAGCAAAGCGAAATGCTGATTGATGTGCTGCACAAAGTGAGCGAATACGACGTAGAGCACGCCTTGCCAAGCCAAGAAATCGCCATCAAAACGGACGCAGATGCTAAGGTGGACGATTTGGCGCAGTAGGTTTGTGCGGTGATTTGGCAGGCTGGCTTTTGCAAGGTGTGAGGCGTAAGTTTTCTTGTTTTGCCAAACGTGTTACAATGTGCGGCTGATTTTGGCATTAGAGTGCGGTTTTAATTTGGCTTGCTTTTAAAACAACTTGCCAATTATTTATTTAAATTCAATGAGTTAACTTATGTTTACAGACAGTCATTGTCATCTGACTTATTTAAATCTTGAGCATTATGATGACGCTTGCGATGGCTTGATTGCCGCCATGAAGCAGGCGCAAGTTTCACGCGCGATGGCGATCATGTGCCAGTTTGACGAATTTGACGACATCGCGGCGTGGACGAGCCGCTCAGACGATACGCTTAATATCGGCATGAGCGTGGGGCTGCACCCTTGTCAGCCTGCGGAAGTGCTGGCAAGCGTAACCGAAGAAGATTTGCTCAGCCGCGTGCATGATAAGGTGTGGGCATTTGGCGAGACGGGGCTTGACTATCACTGGGACGATGGCAAAAAGGCGGCGCAAAAACACAGCTTTGCCACGCACATTCATGCAAGCCAGCAAGCCAAAAAACCCATCATCGTACATACGCGTTCAGCTTATCATGACACGCTGGATTTGCTCATGGCTGAGCGCTGTGAGCATGGGATTATCCACTGCTTTACCGAAGATTATGCCTTTGCCAAGCGTGCGCTGGATTTGGGGCTGTACATTTCGTTTTCTGGGATTGTCAGCTTTAATAAGTCGCAAGCGCTGCGTGATGTGGCGGCAAAATTGCCATTGGATCGCATTTTGATTGAGACGGACAGTCCGTATCTTGCGCCTGTGCCAAAGCGTGGCAAGCAAAATGAGCCGACTTTTGTGCCGCATGTGGCAGCTGCTTTGGCGAAGGTTTTTGGCAAATCCGCCGAAGAAATCGGACAAATCACCAGCGACAATTTTGATCGCTTGCTTGCGGGTAAATGACGGGGTGATTTTGCGGTGATAAAAAGGCTTTCTTAAAAAGGAAGTCTTTTTTGTGAAAACTTGTATACCAGCAAATATACCAGCATTTTTTGATTTGTGATGTTTTTATCGGTTTAATTTGGCAAAAGTGAACGAAAAGCGCATTTGTATTTGAGAGTATGCTATTTGCAAAAAATGCTTAGCCATTATCACGTTCTAGGTCGTCTAGTTCTGTGCGTTCAAATTCGTAAGTCATTTTATCGCTCAGCGATTTAAAAATACTGGGTACATTTGCTAGCGTGCCGATTTCTTGGCTTGGTGGTAAAGGTGTGTCGGCTGGGTGGGTAAATTCTTTTGGCGATTTGATTTTGGTATCTGTAAGCATGAAGTTATCTATAATTTTGTGGTAACTCGTATAGGCTAAATTATAGGTTAATTTTATGCGTCTTGCAACGCTCTACCATGAACTACCACGAACTACCAAACCGCCCAAAACCCTTATAAACCCATATTTTTGAAAAAATAAAGGCTTTTTGAACTATGCCAAAAAGCCTTGAAATGTTGTTTGGTGTGCTTGGCGGGAATCGAACCCGCGACCTTCAGCTTCGGAGGCTGACACTCTATCCAACTGAGCTACAAGCACAAATTTTTATTTGATGGTATTGTGTTTCACAAAACAAGTAAACGAAACGCACCAAAAACCCATCAATTCTACCAAATTTTTTGACAAAAAACCACGTTTGATGGTGAAAATCGCTGAATTTTTGTCAATTTGGTGAAATTTTGCTGATTTTAAGGATTTGGTAAAGGCGGTGATTTTGGCGGATATTGATAAGAATAAAGCGTGAAAAAGGGAAGTTCACCCGTGTTCTGGCTGGATCTGACTGTGCAGAAACCGCTGATTCAACGTCCGAAACGCTTACGGGTCGAACTTTAAACTTAAGTGTAAAAGACAAAGCGTCATCAGTCAAGATTTAAATTTGCGTTTAAATTCTTGTTTAAATTCATGAATGAAGTGCCAAAGTTGGCGTGTTTGCCATAAAAACTCGCCCTAAAAACTCGCCCTAAAAACTCGCCCTAAAAACTCGCCCTAAAAACCTGCCCAAAACTTTACTTAAGCAGGTTTGTCAGCTTGGCTTGCGGCAGTTTGTTTAAGATGACGAAAAAAAAGTAAACAAAACCCTAACAATATCACAGGATTTTTGGTAGAATAGACAAAATAGATTTATTTTAAAGCATATTTTCACGCAGCCGCTGTGCTTGATTTTTAGACGGCTTGAAAATATGTTGTTTTAAATCAATAGTTTGTATCATGGTTAAGCGCTTTGCCTTAATCATCAAGGAAAAATTCATTTCGTGTGAGCCAGCTGTCTTTTTCAGCGCTCAACGCACCCAGAGCTATGCTCAAGGCTAAGACGAGAATATGACGATGAAAAAAGTTGTACTGCTATCTGCTGTGTTGTTGGCGATTTCTGCCATGACGACCAACGCCCAAGAAGCTGCGCCAGCAAGCGAAGCTGCGCCTGAAGCTGCCGAAGTGGTAACAGACGCTGCCGCCGAAGAAGCGACCGCCACCGAAGCTGCTGCCGATGAAGCTGCCGCTGCTGCCGACCCAATTCCAGAAGACAGCGACCAAGTGAAAAAATTGATCGCTTTGTATCCAAACTTGGTATCACGCATTGCGCCATACGGCAAAGTTTGCTTTGATGGCGAAGAGTGCGACATCAACATCACCGTACTTGCACCTGCTGTAGAAGGTCAAGCACGTGATGGCGAGAGCTTGTATAAAGCCATCTGTGCAACTTGCCACGATTCTGGCTTGGTTGGCGCACCAAAAGTGGGCAATGCTGGCGACTGGTCAGCGCGTATCGCTAAAGGTACTGCCACATTGTACGACCACGCCATCAACGGCTTTAACGCCATGCCTGCTCGTGGTGGCGCAGACATTTCTGATGAAGAAGTGCAAAACGCTGTGGATTACATGGTTGAAAAATCAAGCTAATCACGCCTTAATCCGTGCGCCTTTTGTGTTTTAATGCAGCGGCGCAAGACAAGCCCGTCTTTACGGTGGGCTTTGTTTTTGGTTGGGTTTGTAAAATGGATTTGCTCAAATAAGTTTATAAGATTTAAGTGGATTTTATCATCACAAAAACGCTGGCAAAGACACCGATAAAAACGCAGGCAAAACCGCTTGATAGAGTCATTTGCCCTTTAAAATTGGCTGCTTTGCCCTTATAAAGCTTGGGCAAGGCGCGCGTCCAGCGATGCGCCAGTAGCAGATTTAGACAGATTTTAGACATTATTTAGATAATTAACCAAAATAACAAACACATCATAATGACAAATTCACAAAGTGCCAGCTTGCAAATTGCCAGCTCACAAAATACCAATTCACACGCCACGCAGCACACGCCAGCCTTGCAGATTAAAGGCCTAAAAAAGACGTACGCCAACGGTTTTACCGCTTTAAAAGGCGTGGATTTGACCGTGCCGCAGGGCGAATTTTTTGCATTACTTGGTGCAAATGGCGCAGGCAAATCTACGATGATTGGCATCATCAGCTCGCTGTTCCCGATGAGCAGCGGCAGCGTTGAGATTTTTGGCGTGGATTTACAAAAACAGCCAAGCCGTGCCAAGGAATTTTTGGGCGTTGTGCCGCAAGAATTTAATTTCAACCAATTTGAAAAATGCCAAGACATTTTGCTGACTCAGGCGGGATATTATGGCATTAAAAAATCTGTCGCCTTGCCGCGTGCGCAGTTTTTGCTGGAGTCGCTAGGGCTTTGGGAAAAACGCCACACCAAGGCGCGCTCTTTGTCTGGCGGCATGAAGCGCCGTTTGATGATTGCGCGCGCACTCATGCACCGCCCAAAACTTTTGATTTTAGATGAGCCGACCGCAGGCGTGGACATTGAGCTTAGACGCTCGATGTGGGAATTTATGCAAAAAATCAACCAAGAAGAAGGCACGACCATCATCTTGACCACGCATTATTTAGAAGAAGCTGAGCAGCTGTGTAAGCGCATTGCCATCTTAAATCATGGCGAAATTTTGATTAATACCGAGATGAAAACGCTGCTTGGGCAGCTGTCGCGCGAGACTTTTGTGTTTGATTTGGCGCAGCCTTTGGCGAGCGTGCCACTGTTTGAACGTGTGGTAAAAGCGGCGCTGAGCGATGACAGAACGCTAGAAATTACGCTGAATAACACCCAAAACCTGAACGACGTTTTCGCTCAGCTGAATGCACACGGTATTTTGGTGCAAAGTATGCGTGGCAAGGCAAACCGCCTAGAAGAGTTGTTTATGGGTGTGGTGGACAGTCATTTTGGCGATGGTTCTATGGCGGACATTGCCGAACAACAATCCGCTGAACAACGATCCACCAAACAACAACCCGACAATCACAGCCAAGCCAAATCCGCAGGAGAAAAAGCATGAATCAGCGCAAACAATTAATCGCCTTTGGCACGCTGATGAATAAAGAAATCAAGCGTATTTTGCGCATTTGGCCGCAGACTTTATTGCCGCCTGTCATCACCATGACGCTATATTTCGTGATTTTTGGTAAGATGATTGGCTCGCGCGTGGGCGAAATGGGCGGTGTGGGTTATATGCAGTTCATCGTGCCGGGGCTGATTATGATGGCGGTCATCACCAACAGCTACTCAAACGTGGCGTCGTCCTTTTTTAGCAGTAAATTTCACGGCAGTATTGATGAGCTTTTGGTGTCGCCGATTTCTAAGCACGCCATTTTATTCGGCTATGTGGGCGGCGGCGTGTTTCGTGGCTTGGCGATTGCACTGATTGTGAGTGTGGTTGCGCTGTTTTTCACCAAATTAAGCATTGCGCATTTGCCGATTATGATTTTAACCATCGTGGGTACGTCCGTGCTGTTTTCGCTGGGCGGATTTATCAATGCGGTGTTCGCGCGTTCGTTTGACGACATTTCCATCATTCCAAGTTTTGTGCTGACACCACTGACGTATTTGGGCGGTGTGTTTTATTCGCTGGAAAATTTATCGCCATTTTGGCAAAATGTATCGCTCATCAACCCAATCGTCTACATGGTAAACGCCTTTCGTTATGGCATTTTAGGCTATTCTGATGTGAATGTGGTGTATTCGCTGACGGCAATTTTGGCGTTTTGCGTGGTGTTTTATGTGATTTCGTATCGTCTATTAAAAGACGGCAGTCGTGTGCGCATTTCGTGATTGACTGGATTGACGATGGCGACTTAGGCTTGGTAACGGATAACTAACAAAGTTGCCGTGCGCTTGATGGCTTGACGTGATATACTTAGGCGATTGCTGGTGGCTGGCTTGATGGTTTGATTTGGGTTGGCGGTTTGTATTTACGCTTGATTGGCAAAGCGTTTAAAATTTAGGGGCTGTAGTAGATCAGC
>NZ_MUXU01000068.1 GCF_002014985.1 Moraxella caviae
TTTAAAAGCATTATAATTGATTTAACTTTCCCTTGTCAGGGAAAGTTAAATCAATTATTTGTTAATATTTTTGAGGTTTTGACATGAAAGGAAGTGTAAAGTCGTTGTTGGGTTTATTGGCAATATCGTTAATTACCCCCTCTTTTTCTGCGCACGGAAATGTATTTACTCCTGAAGCTGTTGGGTATGAGATAGTAATCGATAAAGCATCAGCTAATGCATTGCGAGCACAGTCGCAGCCAAGAAATCTTGTTTGGTATCCTTGCCTGTTAGGTTCGTTTTGGGATGAACAAAAGCAAGAGTGCGTGGGAAATGCAGTTGCGCTAACTTGGAGTGATGCGCAAGAATATATTGATAAGTTTGTGAATGCTAAAAAAGTGGGTGGATATAGCGATTGGCGATTGCCTACTATTTATGAATTATCGCTTCAAAGGAGTTGTAAAACGAAAGATGTAGAAAAGTCAGGTGTGGGCGATGATAGGGCGGTATATAAGGATGTGGGTTGGCTGGAACAACAAACAGGTGAGTCGATTTTAACGGAGAACGGAAGAGAGTATTTGACAAAAATTGTTACAATGAAAATCCCTGATAATCTTGGAGGTTATGTTGATGTGCCTAAACGATGCACTCCCGGTTATAGTAGAATAGGAGGGAGAGCATCTGATTTATGGGCGTTAAATAGAGATGGTGAAGGAGTGTGGTACGTTGAAAAAACCATTTATGAAGGTGATTTGCTAAAACAAACAATGAATCCAAATCTTAGATTGCGTGCAAGAATCGTACGTTCGGATGTAAAACCTGTTTTGAGTAAAGAACAGCATGAACCATTGCCAAGTCTTGAAGAGCAATAAAAGCAAAGATTGCTAAATCAGCTCGCATCACCGGTTATTCATAGACAGAAGTTGTGATTGGAATGGAGAATAACTGCAATGCCAAAAAATATTTACTTTATCCGCACGGATATTGAAGCCATCTCTCAAGGCTGTGTGGGATATGGTTGAGGCGCATTGGATTTTTCTGCGCACGGCAGTTTAACGAGTTTACTGACTGCATGGAAAAATCTCCCCGACAATGATCATCTTAATTGGCAGCAAGAACGTCAAATAATCGCATTTTATCAATTGAGAATGGGCGATATTGTCATTGCTGTTGATAGAGTTGACAATGTGTTTATTGGCAAGGTTTTGGGTGCTAAACTGTATCAGGCGGGCTTGGCGGATTCTTTGATTGAAAATTTGGTTGGTGTAGATTTCATTAAAAATAGCGACGGTGAACCGAAAAGGTTTTCAAGAATGCTTTTTGGTGAAAAACTCAACGATAGATTAAAATCAGCACGCATGACCATCACAGATCTCGATAATTTTAGGGATGAGATAATTGCCAAATTAAATTATCTTGAAATGATTGGTGATGGCAATCTTGATGAAGCTATGCTAGAAAAGTTGGCGGTTTTATGCGATAAGCAATCCAAGTATGCTTTGGCAACAAAAGAGAGCTTTGATGGACTGGTTGAGCAAATGTTAAAATTGCTATAAATTGGCAAATGATTGTCAGCACCTTATTTAAAGACCCCTGCCAAGAGATTGGTGGGGGTTTTTGTTGTGTGTGCCACTTAAAACAGTTGCATTTATCTTGTCGCTATGGCAAAATGGGATAAATCATTATTTTGTTAGTTTATGTTAAAAGGGAGTTTTATGAAAGCGCAACAAGGATTTACCATGATTGAGCTGATGATTGTCATTGTAATCATCGGTGTTTTGGCACTTTTTGCCATTCCGCAATTTCAAAATCGCACCGCCAGCGCGCAGGTGAGTCGCGTGGTGATGGAAACCAGCCAACTGCGTAGCGCTGTAGACATTTGCTTATTGCAAGGTAGTGATGGCACTTCATGTGCGCTTGGTTGGACAAAAAGCAATCTGATTGCTGATGATGGTAATCCGCCTGTAGCATCAGCCAATAATCCAGAGACCAAACAATCTGGCTTGGTGGTAACATTTGGTACAGATACTAATCCATCAACCATTGAAGCGACGCTGGGCGATGATGCGGCAGCGGTTTTAAGAAATAAGAAAATCCTATGGGAGCGAAGTCCTGAAGGTGCTTGGAGTTGCACTACAGATGTTGGTGAAGAATATCGCACCAAGGGCTGCGATGAAGAGATAGGTTCTCAACCTTAACCCAAATAAACACTTTCTTTTACGATAAAAATTTGCTATAATACGGCGTCCATGTTTGACATGGGCGTTTTTATTCATTAACAACACTACACACACGAATGGGCTTAAATAAGCATGAGCATCAGGGTGTCGTTCGGTTTGATTAATTTACCAAATGGTAAATGCGTGCCGAATGATTTGATGTTTGATTTCGTGGAGGCGTAACCCAACTTTTTAGGAATGATTATGTCAAATTCTACTCAAGTTTCTATGCGTGATCTGCTTGAAGCAGGTGCTCACTTCGGCCACCAAACTCGTTTTTGGAACCCAAAAATGAACCAATACATCTTTGGTGCGCGCAACAAAATTCACATCATCAACCTTGAGCATACTGTTAAGCAATTCAACGAAGCGCTAAACTTTGCTAACCAGCAAGCTGCAAACCGCAACAAAATCCTATTCGTAGGTACTAAGCGTGCAGCAAGCGCGGTAATCCGTGAGCAAGCGCAACGTGCTGGTATGCCTTATATTGATCATCGCTGGTTGGGCGGTACTTTGACTAACTGGAAAACCATCCGTCAGTCAATCACTCGCCTAAAAGAGCTAGAAAAGCAAGCTGAAGACGGTACTTTTGCTAAGCTAACCAAGCGTGAAGCGCTAGAGCGTACTCGCGACATGGAAAAACTTGAGCGCGCATTGGGCGGCATCAAGGACATGGGCGGCTTGCCAGATGCGATTTTTGTGATTGACGTAGATCACGAAGCCATCGCTATCAAAGAAGCGAAAAACCTTGGTATTCCTGTAATTGGTATCGTAGATACCAACTCAAACCCTGACAATGTAGACTATGTAATCGCTGCAAACGACGACGCAATCCGTGCCGTAACTTTGTACGCAACTGCTATGGCAGACGCTATCATCGCAGGTAAAGAGTACGCCAAAACTCAAGGCGGCGCTAAAGCAGAAAACGCTGAAGCAGCAGAATAATCGCCAAGCGTAGGCAAGGGGCATGATGGTTTAGCGTTCTGGCAATGGCTGGTATTCTAAATTATTGTGCCTTTTTTAATTAAATTTCCTATTATTTGCATAATGACTGCAGGCCCGCCATCAGACGGTCATAAATCGGTGCTAAAATCGCTACAAATGCAGTGCACCAAATGCAAAACTTATTATCATTGTTAACACACAAGGTATTTTTCATGTCTCAAATTTCTGCAAAATTGGTTAAAGAACTTCGCGATCGTACTGGTCTTGGTATGATGGAGTGCAAAAAAGCACTTGAAGAAGCGAACGGCGACATCGAACTTGCGATTGACAACCTGCGTAAATCAGGTCAAGCAAAAGCTGCTAAAAAAGCTGGTAACATCGCTGCTGACGGCGCAATCATCATCGCTCAAGCTGCTGGCAAAGCATTGCTACTAGAAGTGAACTGCCAAACTGACTTTGTGGCAAAAGACGCAAACTTCACTGAATTTGCTAATAAAGTTGCTGAACTTGCGTTGGCAAACAACACCACTGACGTAGCTGCAATTTCTGCATTGCCTTATGGCGATGGCGCAAGCGTAGAAGAAGCGCGCGTTGCTTTGGTTCAAAAAATCGGTGAAAACATCCAAGTTCGCCGCGCTGAAGTAATCGAAGGCGCTAACCTAGCGGCATACCGTCACGGCTTGCGTATCGGTGTTGTGGTTTCTTATGAAGGCGGCAGCGAAGAAGTGGGCAAAGCAGTAGCAATGCAAGTGGCTGCATTCAACCCAATTGCTGTGAACGAAGAAGGCGTACCTGCTGACATCTTGGCTCGCGAAAAAGACATCATTGAAGCCAAAGCCAAAGAATCTGGCAAGCCAGAAGCTGTGATTGAAAAAATGATCACTGGCGGCCTACAAAAATATCTGAACGAAGTAACTTTGGTGAACCAACCATACGTTATGGACAACGATAAGAAAGTGGGCGACGTACTTAAATCAGAAGGTGCTACCGTGGTAAGCTTCAAGCGTCTTGAAGTGGGCGAAGGCATTGAGAAGAAACAAGAAGACTTCGCTGCTGAAGTAGCTGCTGCGCAGGCTGCCGCTGCTCAGTAAGAAATTTCTAAACAGGCATACAAACCTGACTTTTTGAATTGTAATAAGTTGGGTGTTATGGGGCTGAATTTGGTATTGTGCTAAATTCAGTCCTTTTAATTTTTTAGATTTGCCATTGTCGTGATAGTTAATGTATTGCGGAAGGTTTAATCAGGCTGTGCCAGTTTTAAGGCTTTCTATTGCAAGGTCTTCTACCTTAAGGCGAATGTTTGTTTTAGCTGTGCTTATATTGGATATTACCCACTTATTATTAATTGCTTAAAATTTGCCTTATTGTGTATCAACCCAACAATCATGACTTTTCGTTAAAAAATTCATAATTTTTTGTACGAAATGATTGGCAAGTGATAAAAAATAGTGTATTTTATGAAGTGTATTTTTTAATTTAACTTGTAAGTCGCAAGTTTACCCTGATGTGCTGTTGCGCTGTCAAGACTTGCCGATTTATCACAAACGATGTTGATTTGACTATAAATTTAGGATTTTATCTAGGGCTAGCAAACCGATAAACTGACAAGATGTCAAACCAGCAAGACGCTCAATTCAACCCACCAACCACAAGGAAAAGGATCGCCATGACCGCAAAAACTTTCACCACACCAAAAGACAGACCTTGGGTAAAAACCTACGCCGAAGAAGGCTTGCAGATTGATTTGACGCTGCCTGACGATGTCAATTCTTTGGTGGATATGTTTGAAAACTTTGGCAAGCATGGCGATAAAATCGCATTTACTTGCATGGATAAATCCATCACTTATCGTGAACTTGACCAATACAGCCGCCAAATCGCTGCTTATTTGCAGTCGCTGGGCTTGGTGAAGGGCGATAAAGTGGCGGTGATGATGCCAAATATCTTGCAGTACCCAATCGCCATGATGGGCGTGGTGCGTGCAGGACTAACTTTGGTAAACGTCAATCCTTTGTACACCAGCCACGAACTAGAGCATCAGCTCAATGACAGCGAAGCCAAGGCGCTATTCATCGTGGAAAACTTTGCCCACACCTTTGAAAAAGTGCAAAACAAAGGACAGGTAAAGCACGTCATCGTTACGTCTTTGGGTGATATGCTTGGCTTTAAAGGAATCATCGTCAATGCGGTGGTGCGCTACGTCAAAAAAATGGTGCCAGCGTGGAATATTCCAAATCACGTTACGTTTAAAGACGCGCTCAATAAAGTGCCAGCAAGCAATTATCAGCGCCCACAGCTTAGCCTTGATGACATTGCGGTGCTGCAATACACAGGCGGCACGACGGGCGTGGCAAAAGGCGCAATGCTCACGCACGCCAACTTGGTGGCAAACGTTGAGCAGTGCATGACTTTTGTCAGTAAGATTTTTAGCGGTAATGAGGCGCACGGTCAGTACATCGCCACAGCCCTGCCTTTGTATCATATTTTTTCGTTCACGGTATCGCTTTTGGGTGCGAAAATGGGCTTTTCTATGCTGCTCATCACCAATCCGCGCGATTTAAATGCCGTAACTAAAGACTTTGGCAAATATCGCCCAGCGTTTTTCCCTGCGGTGAATACGCTGTTTAATGCGCTGGCACACCACGATGGTTTCCGTGCGCTTGACCATAGCAACTTAAGACTGTCTTTGGGTGGCGGTATGTCGGTGCTGTCAAATACAGCGGCTGAATGGGAAAAATTGACAGGCAATTACATCGTGGAAGGCTACGGCTTGTCTGAGACTGCGCCTGTACTTACCCTAAATCCACCGGGGCAATACACAGGCAAAATTGGCTTGCCATTTCCAGCTACGGACATTCTAATTTTGGACGATGACGGCAATGAAGTACCGCTTGGCGAAGCGGGCGAGATTTGTGCCAAAGGCCCGCAAGTGATGAAAGGCTACTGGAAGCGCGATGATGAGACTGCTAAAGTGATGACTAAAGATGGCTATTTTCGCACGGGCGACATCGGCGTGATGGACGAGCGTGGATTTATTAAAATCGTTGATCGTAAAAAAGACATGGTGCTGGTGTCTGGCTTTAACGTCTATCCAAACGAAGTGGAAGATGTGATGACGGCGCACCCAAAAGTGCTGGAATGTGGCGTGATTGGCGTGCCTGATGAGCATAGCGGTGAAGCGGTGAAAATTTTCATCGTCAAAAAAGACGCAAGTTTGACTGAGCAAGAAGTCAAGGCATGGGCAAAAGAAAACCTAACTGGCTACAAGCGTCCGAAATCGATCGAGTTCATTGATGAGCTGCCAAAATCAAACGTAGGCAAGATTTTGCGTAAAGATTTGCGTAAATTAGAAGCTGATAAAGCGTAAATTTGCCAAGTTTGCGTTTTGTGGCTTGCCAAATTAACAAAAGCTGCAAAGCGGATAAGCCCTGCAAAATTGGCAAAACGCCATAAAGTTGGCAAAATGCTGTGAAATTGACAAACGCCTTGAAATTTTCAGGGCGTTTGTTTTAATTTTCGTCAAAAATTTGCTACAATGGCGCACAAGTATGCGCTGTGTTTGGTAAATTTACCGCTGTGCTATATTTGATAATTTTTAACCACAAACCACTTTTGATAGGCAATTTCATGCGATCGTACAACCGCCAAGCTGACCAAATGCGTCCCATTTCTTTTACTCGCAATTATCTAATGCACCCAGAAGGCTCGGTGCTGGTATGCTATGGCAACACCAAAGTCATCGTAACCGCAAGCGTAGAAATGGGCGTGCCACGCTGGCTAAAAGGGCAGGGCAAAGGCTGGGTAACGGCAGAATACGGCATGATGCCACGCGCCACAGGCACACGCACTCAGCGAGAAGCCGCTAAGGGCAAGCAATCTGGACGCACCCAAGAAATTCAGCGTCTGATTGGGCGTTCGCTGCGTGCGATGATTGACTTGGAAAAACTGGGCGAGATTACCATTGTCGTGGACTGCGATGTCATTCAGGCAGATGGTGGCACACGCACGGCAAGTATTTCTGGGGCGGCAGTGGCGCTCATTGATGCGCTGGAATGGCTGCAGCGTAATAAAAAATTGAGCCAAGACCCTTTGATTGGGCTGGTGGCGGCGGTGTCTGTGGGCATGAAAGACGGCAAGGCGCTGCTTGATTTGGATTATGCCGAAGATTCGTCTTGCGATACCGATTTGAACGTGGTGATGTCGCAGGCAGGCGGATTTATTGAAATTCAAGGTACAGCCGAGCAAAAGCCATTCACGCGCGCAGAATCTGAAACCATGCTAAGCTATGCCGAAAAAGGCATTGAACAAATCATCAAAGCGCAGCAGGCGGCTTTGGGTTGGTAAGTTGTTAAAACTCATCGGTATAATCGCCAAAAATAAGGACATATCATGATAAAAGTGCTGGACGATGGCGTGCAAATCACGCTGGCAGGCGGTGAGAGCGATTCGCTGTTTATGTGGTCTATCGTCATGCTGATGCTGGCGGTGGCAACAGCGGTGGCGTGCTTTACCTTGCCTGTGCCTTATGCTATCGGTGCGGTGGCGTGTTTGGCGGTGCTGATGTATTTTTTTAATGCCAAGAAAAATGCGGTAAAAAGTGCGCGTCATCACAGCGCAGGCGTGCTGACGCTAAAAAATCGCCACATTAACATCAATGGCGCAGGCATGGCATTGAGCGAACAGGCGCAAATCATCGCCACGGCAAAGACGCTCACCGTCAGTGATCGTGGCATCAGCCATCAGTTTTCAGGGTTTGGCGATGCCAGAGAAATTGACATCGCTAAGCAAGTGCTGGAAGGACGCGCCATCGCCAAGCGAGAAAAGGCGATTTCTTTGCAAAGTTCCACCCAAAACAGCGATGAGTGATTTGATGGTTTTGCTTCATTTGTCAGCTGTAAATCTAAATCAAAAATTCACCGTCAATCCCTAAAATTTAACAAAACGAAAAGCCGTCAACATTAGGGCGGTTTTTATTTGGAAAAATGCGCTTGCAAAGCTATTGAAATAAGGTTTGATTAAGTGGTTAAAACGGCTTAATCACCACAAGCAGCACCACGCCAATTAAGATAAATACTGGAATTTCGTTAAACCAACGCCAAAAAACGTGGCTTTTTAGGTGTGGATTGTCCGCAAGACGCAGGCGAAAGCATCCGCACGCCACATGATACACCGTCAAAAGCACGACCAGCGTCAGTTTGGCGTGCAGCCAGCCTTGCGAAAGGTAGCCTTGCCAATTCATTGCTACCATGCTAAGCCCCAAAATCCACGTCGCCATCATTGCAGGATTCATGATGCCACGATACAGCTTGCGCTCCATTAGTGCAAAGCGTTCTTGGCTTATGCGATCATCGCTCATGGCGTGGTACACAAACAGGCGCGGCAAATAAAAAATGCCAGCGAACCAGCAGACCATCGCCACGATGTGTAGGGATTTTAGAAGTAAAAAAGTCATGATTTGGATAAATTGGCTAAATTAAATGGGCTGGTGGCATTAGTGCCAGCCTGATGCAACAAAACCCCAGCAAATTGGCAAGCAATCCACTTGGGGTTTGGCGAGTGGTCTTTGCATGGCGTGCATGAATCAGACCTAAAAATGGTGGGCCCACACAGACTCGAACTGTGGACCAAGGGATTATGAGTCCCCTGCTCTAACCGACTGAGCTATAGGCCCAAAAAAAATTATCCAATAATTACAACAACTTATTGAATGTTTATATTGTACATCAATCAAAAAATGATTGCAAATATTTCTAGTAGACGCATAGTAGACCACATAGAAATGTTGTATAATATCGCTATTTGTTGCAATATGGCGATATTATACACAATGACGAGCAAAAACAAAAGAGTTAGACTCACAAAAAATTTGATTGAGTCTCTCCCTGCTGACCCCGCCATTTACCGAGACAGTGATTTGATTGGTTTTGCGGTGCGTGTGCAAAAAACTTACAAAACTTACATCGTTGAGAAAAAAGTCAATGGACGAGCCGTCCGCCACACACTCGGCATCGTTGGACAGCTCACATTGCCCCAAGCTCGCCAAAAAGCATCGGAAACACTGGCACTGATGGGGCAGGGTATTAACCCCAACGACCAAAAACGGCAAGAACAAAAAGCCCACGAGCATGAGCGAGAATTAAACCGCCAGCACCCCACCTTATCTGATGCCTACAATGCTTTTTTGAGTGAACGAGCATTAAAGGCAAACACCCTCCATGATTATAACAAAGTCATAACAAAATATCTGGCGGACTGGCAAGACAAAAAACTTGCCGACATCACAAGAAAAATGGTGCAAGATAAACACAAATCCTTGACCGAAAATAGCCCAGCACAGGCAAATATGGCAATGCGAGTCTTTCGGGCGGTGTATAATTTTGCCGTTGAGCATTATCTTGATGATGACGAAAACCCGCTACTGCCCGCCATATCACCCACCAAAACTTTGACCGCAAAAAAGGCGTGGAATAAAATCAAACGCAAAAAGACTTACATCAACGAAGACAAAATGCCTGATTGGGTCAAGGCGGTGGTAGAATTTGAAAATCGTGGGCAATCATTGGAAACGAACAAAGATTTTTTATTAACTCTCATATTGACAGGATTTAGGCGGAGCGAATGCGAAAGCATCGCATGGTCGGCAATCGATTTAAAATATGGTTTTATCCACCCCGCCGTAAAACCACGTCCTTTAGGGCGTGGATATAAGGCGGTGTGCAAGCCTTAATGTGGTGTGTTTTGTTGTTCAATGTATTGTCTGATAATTTCAATGGGTGCTCCACCACAAGACCCAGCAAAATAGCTTGGTGACCACAATGCACC
>NZ_MUXU01000069.1 GCF_002014985.1 Moraxella caviae
TCTTCACCATCAAACTCTACAAGCTCACTTTCAAAATCCAAGCATACGCCATGAAAGATAATTTTTAGCTCATCTAAAATCTCTTTGGTAAACACCTCTCGCCTGTATTTAGTAACAAAGACCAAATGAACATGCAAATTAAAAACAACGTGTCTGCCACGCCTTACTTGAGTTTTTTCACTTGACATAAAATTAGACCAATGTATAATTAAAACATCAACATCATACCAAAACCCATGAAAACACTCAAGTTTCGCATATACGACAAACACAAAAACCAACTTGAAAACTTGGCAAGTTCGGTGAACTTTGTGTGGAATTATGTGAATGAACTTGGGCTTAAATACCTACAAAGACATCAAAAATTTCTATCTGCTTATGATTTGAATGAATACACCACAGGGGCAAATACCGAACTTGGCTTACATTCTCAAACCGTGCAAGCCATCAATGAAACACACGTCAAAAGCCGTAAGCAGTTTAAGAAAGTAAAGCTAAATTGGCGAACCAACAACCCAAAAGCAAAAAGAAAATCGTTAGGCTGGATACCGTTTAAAAAATCAGCGATAAAACTTTTAAAAACCTATCAAACCAATAAATCTGCTTTAA
>NZ_MUXU01000070.1 GCF_002014985.1 Moraxella caviae
TGGGGAAGATACAAGGTTGGATTTTTGGCAAAACCGTAAGTTGGGTTAGCGACAGCGTAACCCAACAAGGTTAAGAAATCACCCTAAAATGTTGAGTTTTCGCTCAGTCCAACTTACAAATTAACTCACAAACCAATCTACAAACCAACCCAATTTTACAAACCCTACAACTCCCCCAAAACCTTGGCATTCCACAGCGTTTCATTCACCTTATTATCAGGCGTAACAAATCGCGACAGCACGAATAAATAATCAGACAAACGATTGACAAATGCGGTGATGGTGGGGCGAATCGATGTGCGCTTGGCAAGAGTGATGCAGCTGCGTTCGGCACGTCTTGCCACGCTTCTTGCGATGTGAATTTGGCAAATCAGCACGCTGCCTTTTAGTAAAATAAAATCCTTCAGATAAGGCAAGTTGTCATTCATCTTATCAATGCGTGCTTCTAGCCAGCTGATGTGCGTATCGTGAATGCCGATAAATTCAGGCATGGCAAGCTCACCGCCCACGTTAAACAGCAAATGCGAAATGATGTTTAGCTCATCACGCACCGCCTTGGTGTCAAAATGCGCTGATGCAGCGTCCAGCCCATCAAGCAATGCGTCAATCATGCCGATGTGTGAGTTTAGCTCGTCCACATCGCCCATCGCCATAAAAACCGCATCATCTTTGGCAAGACGGCTGCCGTCCGCAAGACCGCTTGTGCCGTCATCGCCTGTGCGTGTGTAGATTTTGCTGAGTCGGTTGCCCATAAATAATCCTTTGGTGTAAATCAGATAAAAATTGGCGGTGTGTTTGATTGTCATAACGCCAGCACCGCTTTCAAGAAAATTTGCTTTATTATACCGCTAAATTTTGCTAAGATGGTGGATTATTGTGATGTTTGCCGTGGCTTGACCGCTGACGCTTGACTATCTTATACCCACTTGCTGATATTGGTGGTTTTGCATGGCGCATTTTGTTTTTCTTTGAAGTTTTTTGGAAAAAATATGACTTTATTTGCCGCACATCAAGCTGATTTGTCGCTGTATAACACCATGACCGCCGCCAAGACCAAATTCACACCCATTCACGCAGGCAAAGTGGGCATGTATGTGTGCGGCATGACGGTGTATGATTATTGTCACATCGGTCATGCGCGCGTGATGGTGGCGTTTGATGTGATTTATCGGCATTTGCTGGCGCTGGGGTTTGATGTTACTTATGTGCGAAATATCACCGACATTGACGATAAAATCATCGCCCGTGCCAATGAAAATGGTGAGAGTATTGGCGATTTGACTGCGCGTTTTATCGCTGCCATGCACGAAGATGCGGATAATTTGGGCTGCTTGCGTCCAAGCCAAGAACCAAAAGCCACCGAACACATCACCCAAATGCAAACGCTGATTGGCACGCTGATGGATAAAAATCACGCCTACACCAAAGGTGGCGACGTGTATTATGCGGTGGACAGCTTTGCTGAGTATGGCAAATTATCCAAGCGCAATCTGGACGAAATGCAGGCGGGCAACCGTGTGGACGTGGCGGACGATAAGAGCAATCCGTTTGATTTTGTGCTGTGGAAACGTGCTAAGGCGGGCGAGCCTGCGTGGGCGAGTCCTTGGGGTGAAGGTCGTCCGGGCTGGCATATTGAATGCTCGGCGATGAGCGGCTGCTGCCTTGGTGAGAGTTTTGACATTCATGGCGGCGGGCATGATTTGCAATTTCCCCATCATGAAAACGAAATCGCCCAATCAGAAGCCGCCACAGGCAAGACCTACGCCAACAACTGGCTGCACGTTGGATTTATCAACGTAGACGGCGAAAAAATGAGTAAGTCTTTGGGGAATTTTTCCACTATCAAAGACGTGTTGGCGAATTTTCATGGCGAGACGGTGCGCTTTTTCATCTTATCAAGCCATTATCGCAGCCAAGTGAATTTCTCAGACGCAGCACTCACCGAAGCGCACACCGCACTGAGCCGTCTGTATCATGCGCTAAAATCTGCTGAAAGTTTGGCGGCTGAACAATCTGGTGTGATTGGCATTGACGCTGGCATTGTGCAGGCGGATTTTGCCAAAGCGTTTGCCGATGATTTTGTGGCGGCGATGAACGATGATTTTAACACGCCAAAAGCTGTGAGCGTGCTGTTTAGCGTGGCAAGCGAAATCAACAAGGCCATCAAGGCGAATGACACCGAAGCGGCGCTAAATTTTGCGACTTTGCTAAAAACTTTGGCGAGCGTGCTGGGGCTGCTTGGCGTGCCAGCCAGTGAGTTTTTGCAAAAAAGCCTTGGTGATGAAGGCTTGTCTGCCGAAGAGATTGAAGCGTTGATCGCCAAGCGTGCCGACGCCAAGAAAAACAAAGACTTTGCGCTTGCCGATCAAATCCGCGAAGAATTAAAAGCGCAGGGCGTTGAGCTGGAAGACAGCCGCCAAGGAACGACTTGGCGCAGGGTTTAGTTTGCCGATTTTGTGATAAAGCCGTCCTTTTGGGCGGTTTTTGTTGTAGATGGTGGTTTACTTTGATTGGCTTAAATAAAAACGCACCAATACAGTGCGTTTTTTGCTAAGTGGATTTGGATAAACGGTTTGGGTAGCCAGACGATTAAGCGAACAGCAGGCGTATCATGCCGTTCATGCGCTCTAAGTCAGCTGGATTGTCCATGCGCTGACGAATCAGTTGCCACACGTCATCAGCAATGGCGTTGGTAGGTTTTTCTGGTGTTTTGGCGTTGCTGGTGGATTTTAACGCTTGTCTGATGGCTTGCATTTCTGGTACGTCATCAGGGCGTTTGGCATTATTCCAATTATAATTTTCGTGCATTTTGATACTCCTGTATGTCGTATTTATTTGCTTTGCGTGCTGAAATAATTCTATAACGATTGTTCCTAAAAGTCCACACAAAAAATATTAAGCGCAGTTGATTGCTCATTCCCAGTGTGATAAATCTAGCTTCGCCACCATATTCTCGCGCATCTTCTATGGTGATAGAATAGTCGTCATTATAGACGCTAACAGCTTCTTCAAAGCGTACCCCGTGCTTGTTGAAATTTTCGGTGGCTTTATCACCATCCCATTCAATAATAACTCCGTTGAAATTATTTTCTACTGTTGGCATATGTCATCATCCTGATAGGGTTTTTTATCCCATAAATTATTATATAGACCACCACCACAAAAAGCAATCACACCAATCCACCAAAAACGCCCCAGCTGTCTACTGGAGCGTTTTGTCATTATTGGTAAGATTGCGTCATTTGGGGTAAATTATCGCAATCGTTCGTATTACTCGTCCAAACTTTCCAAACGAATGCGCACCACAGGCTCAGCCACTGCGCTTAGCGTTTCGATTTGTTTGATGGCGGCGTTCATTTGTTTTTCTATCACAGGCAAAGTTAGGATAATCACAGGCGCAAGCCCTGATTTGTGCGCATCTCTTTGCATGATGGCGTCAATGTTAATGCCGTTTTCGCTCAAAATGCGGGTGGTGTCGGCAAGCACGCCCAGCTCATCTTTGACCGTCAAGCGCAGATAATAGCCAGATTGCATTTCATCGCTGGTCAAAATGCGCGTGTCAGACAGCGCTTCTGGCACGAATGCCAAATGCGGCACATCGCTTGGCGTGGCAGCGGCGATGACATAAATCAAATCCATCACGTCCGCCATCACCGCAGAAGCGGTTGCACCTGCACCTGCACCATCGCCATAATACAAAGACTGCCCAAGTGGGTGCGCGTCCACCATCACGGCATTTTTTACGCCATTGACGTTGGCAAGCAGTTTGCTATCTGGAATGAGCGTTGGGTGTACACGCAGCTCAAAGCCATTTTCACGACGAAACGCAAAGCCAAGGTGCTTGATGTTATAGCCCAGCTCTTTGGCGTACACCACGTCTTGCAGGCTGACTTTGGTAATGCCTTCGCAGTACACTTTGTCAAATTGAATTGGAATACCAAAGGCGATAGAAGCCAGCAGTGCCAATTTATGCGCCGCGTCAATGCCTTCTACGTCAAAGGTTGGGTTGGCTTCGGCATAGCCCAGCGCCTGAGCTTCAGCAAGCACATCGCCAAATTTGCGATTTTTTTGCTGCATTTCACTCATGATGAAATTGCCCGTGCCGTTGATGATGCCAGCCAGCCAGTCAATTTTATTGGCAGCCAAGGCTTCACGAATGATTTTAATGATTGGAATGCCGCCAGCTACCGCCGCTTCGTAGCGCACTTGCACGCCGTATTCTTCGGCTAGGGCAAAGATTTCGTTGCCGTGCTTGGCAAGTAAGGCTTTGTTTGCGGTAACAACGTGTTTTTTGTGGCGAATGGCGTGCAAAATCACGTCTTTGGCGACAGTCGTACCGCCAATCACTTCAATGACGATGTCCACGTCGTCCGCTTCGGCAATCGCCATCAAATCCGCGCTTTGTTTGATGGCAGGGTCAATGTCGCTGCGATCACGACGTGTACCAACGTGGGTGATTTTGATTTCGTAGCCGCTGCGGCGTGCCAATTCACGGGCGTTGTCGTTTAGTAGGTGTACCACACCTGTGCCGACTGTGCCAAGCCCAAGCACAGCAAGATTGATTGACTTACTCACAAAAAACTCTCAATAAATAAACAATAAGCACAAACCAAAGTTTGGCAAGACTGTACAAGCGTGGCAATGCGCCAAACGCTCGCTGTTAAGAAATGCTGTAAAATATTGCTAAATTATCACAACTTGCAAGAAGTTGCTAGTAATTTTCATAAAAATTTGCGCAAATTTTGATAAAAATCGGTTTTTAGCAAGATTTGTGCGCTGATTAAACCAAAAGCGGCTAAAATTGGTGAAATTTTAACCACTTACGATGGCTTGCGATTGGAGTGTAATCCAGTTAATTTTGCGTGTGATTTGCCATTAAATTTACCATCAAATCCGCCAAATCTGTAAAGCGCAAAATAAAAAAGCACGACAAAATCGTGCTTTTGAGTGTGTTTTTAAACGATTGGTGAGTGTGTTAAACCCAAGCCAAAATCAGCGGTTGGCGATGGCGGTAGCAATCATGTCTTTGGCGGGCAGATAACCGCCAATTTGTACGCCTGATTCGGTGAAGACCGCAGGCGTGCCAGATACGCCCAATTCATGCCCTAAAGCCATGTGCTTGGCGACTGGGTTGTCGCAGGTTGGGGCGCTGATTTTCTCGCCTTTTTTGGCACGCGTGATGGCGTCTTTGCGGTCGCTGCTGCACCAGATGGATTCGGTCAAGCCGATGTAATGATCGCTGCGTGGCCACGCCAAATAACGCACTTCTAGACCGCCATCGTTAAGCTCTTTGATTTCGCCATGCAGTTTTTGGCAGTAGTGGCAGGTTGGGTCAGAAAAGACATAAATCGCTGCTTTGGTGTCGGTTGTGGCAGGGAAAATAATCATTTCGTCAGGATTGACAGCAGCAAGCGCTTCTTTGGCAACGCTGGCGTGAATGCTGGCGGTGATGTCAATCGGATGTTCGCCGCTGATATTGACGATTTGCCCTTGGATTAGGTGTTCGCCTTTGGCATCGGTGAACATGGCAGGCGCACCATCAAATGTCGCCCAGTAAATGCCTTCCATGTCGGTAGGTAGGGCGGTTTTTGCGGTGATGTCAATGCCAGATTTTTGCAAATTGGCTTGCAAGGCTTTGACCACGTCGTCATTGTTGTTCGCAGGCGTGCTGGTTTGGCTTGCCTGTTGGCTGGTTTGGGCTGGCTTGGCGGTGCTGTCATTGGCAGCGCCATTACTGCAAGCGCTCAGTACGCCAAGTGCCAAAGCGGCAAGTGTAAAACGTGCAGAAAATTTCATAATAAACTCTAAGAATGGGTTTTTATCATGCGATTTTTGTGCGATGGGCATAAAAACGCGGCTGATATAAAATTGCGCCATCATAACAAATCCTAGGCAGGCTGAGTATTGCTTTTATGTAAACGTCAGTGCTTATCATGGCAAGCAGTTTATAAAAATTATAAAATACAAAAGTGCGCAAATATAAAAGCCAGCGATTTGTGCATGATGGCAAGTTGCTGCTTATTATGCCAAAATTTACTTAAAAAATCATCTTTTATTATAATTTTTCATAAGATAAGCATTGCGTGATTTCTAGGGTGTAAAAAATACAAGTCAAAATCATCAAGCGTGAATGTGATTTGATAAGAAATGCAAGCATGGTGGCTATTTTTAAGCGTTGGTGCGGTAAATTGGGGCGATGAAAGGCAAAATTTGATTTTATTTGTGCGATTTACGACAAATTTGTTGTCAAAGTTTTGGGTTTTTTGATACAATACGTTGTTATTTCACAGCCTGCTTTGATTGTCTGATTTTGGGCGGTGTTCTTTATGGTTATCAAGCGAACACCGAGCGCAAACTTTGGTTTGTGGTTAGATTTACCAATTTTAGACGCACAAAAAGCAGCGACATCACCAATAGGAAATAACCATGCTACGCATTGCCTACGACGCACTCACCTTTGACGATGTGCTTTTGCTTCCTGCCTATTCTGAAGTTCTACCAAAAGAAACCAAACTTGCCACGCGCTTAACCACTGACATCAACCTAAACTTGCCGATCATTTCTGCGGCGATGGACACCGTTACCGAGTCAAAAATGGCAATCGCCATGGCGCAGCTTGGCGGTCTTGGCATTATCCATAAAAACATGGACATCGAGCATCAAGCCAGCCGTGTGCGCCACGTCAAGAAATTTGAAGCAGGCACCGTTGCCGACCCTGTAACCGTACACCCAGACGTAACGGTGGGCGAGCTTTTGCGCCTAACTCAAGTGCATAAAATCAGCGGCGTGCCTGTGGTAGAAGCAGGTACGGATAAGGTTGTGGGTATTGTAACGCATCGTGATGTGCGCTTTGAGACCAATTTGGACAAAAAAGTCAGCCAAGTGATGACACCAAAAGAAAAATTGGTAACGGTCAAAGAAGGCACGCCCCAAGAGCAAATCAAGGCATTATTGCACGAACACCGCATTGAAAAAGTGGTGGTAATTGACGATGATTTTCGTCTAAAAGGCTTGATTACTGTCAATGACTTCACCAAAGCCGAAAACAACCCAAATGCCGCCAAAGACGCAAAAGGTCGCCTTCGTGTGGGTGCGGCTGTGGGCACAGGTGCAGACACCGAAGCACGCGTGGAAGCCTTGATTGAAGCGAATGTGGACGTGGTTATCGTAGACACAGCGCACGGCCATTCTAAAGGCGTGATTGACCGTGTGGCATGGATTAAGAAAAACTATCCAAACACCCAAGTCATTGGTGGTAACATCGCCACAGGTGATGCGGCGTTGGCATTGATGGACGCTGGCGCAAATGCGGTGAAAGTTGGCATTGGCCCGGGTTCAATCTGCACCACGCGTATCATCGCAGGCATTGGCGTGCCGCAAATCAGCGCCATTGATAATGTAGCAACCGCCCTAAAAGATCGCATTCCACTGATTGCGGACGGCGGCATTCGCTTTAGTGGCGACATGGCAAAAGCCATCGCGGCAGGCGCAAGCTGTATCATGGTGGGCAGTCTTTTGGCAGGTACCGAAGAAGCGCCGGGTGAAGTTGAGCTGTTCCAAGGTCGCTATTATAAAGCGTATCGTGGTATGGGTTCTTTGGGTGCGATGAGCGGACAAAACGGCTCGTCTGACCGCTATTTCCAAGATGCCAAAGACGGCGTGGAAAAATTGGTGCCAGAAGGTATTGAAGGGCGTGTGCCATACAAAGGCCCTGTGGCAGGCATCATCAACCAGTTGGCAGGCGGCTTAAAATCATCGATGGGTTATACAGGCTGTGCCACGATTGAAGAAATGCGTAAAAACACCACTTTTGTGAAAGTAACAAGCGCAGGTATGAAAGAATCGCACGTTCATGATGTGCAAATCACCAAAGAAGCACCAAACTACCGCCAAAATTGATTTTTGGTTTGGTTTTTGGCTTAAAAACGCCCCTGACTTTGGTTGGGGGTGTTTTTTTGTGGTTTTAAAAACCGTGTTTCAAGCTTATTCTTAAAAGTGGCACAATGTGATTGCTACTTCAGCATAATTTTGGAAATTAATAAATATCAGGCTGATTATCGTAAAATTTACTTTATAAAAAACCCACCAAAGCACAAACTTTGGCGGATTTTTTGGTTTGAAATTTGGTTTTGAATTTAGGCTTGGTCGCCTGCTTTGAGTTTGGTGTATTTATCAAAGTGCTGGGCGTATTCGTCCAAATTATCGCTGAGCATTTTTTGGAATTGCTCGGTATAAAAACGCAAGATTTCTTCTTTTTCTTTGGCGAAATCTTCCGCCTTGACAAAGCCGATGGAAGCTACGGACGCACTAAAACGTGCCGCAGCATACATCAAAGACGAGCCGACTTGCCCTGCGTGTGATTGTGGCGATAATTGGCTGTTGGCAAGTCCGATAAAAGCGTCCGCACGCTCAAAAAAGGCGTTCATTTGTTCGCTTAATTGCACATCGCCAATGTCGTCAATTTGCTCGGCAGTAGGTTTGTCGGTCATGATTTGTCCTTTTGTTGTGTTTATAAGGCTTTGATTTACAAGATTTTAACTGTAATTTGTAGTATTACACGCCAGCGTCTGCACGCAAAGCAGCCGCCAAGTCAGTTTTTTCCCAAGTGAAGGCATGGTCTGAGCCAGCACGGCCAAAATGCCCATAACTTGCGGTGATTTCGTACATTGGCTGCAGTAAATCCAGCATGCGTGTAATGCCGTAAGGGCGCAAATCAAAATGGCGGCGAATCAGTTCGGCGATTTTGACGTCGCTGATTTTGCCAGTGTTAAAGGTGTTTACTGAAATAGAAGTCGGCTCGGCAACGCCAATTGCATAGCTGACCTGCACTTCGCAGCGTGCAGCAATGCCTGCAGCCACGATGTTTTTGGCAACGTAGCGGCCTGCATAAGCGGCTGAGCGGTCTACTTTACTTGGGTCTTTGCCGCTGAATGCGCCGCCACCATGACGTGCCATGCCGCCGTAGGTGTCTACGATGATTTTGCGACCTGTCAAGCCAGCATCACCCACAGGGCCGCCGATGACGAATTTGCCGGTTGGGTTGATGTGGTACAGCGTGTCTTTGTGCAATAGCTCGGCAGGAATGACGTGTTTGATGATTTCTTCCATCACCGCTTCTTTGAGTGCAGCTTGGCTGATGTCTGGGTCGTGCTGAGTGGAAAGCACCAGCGCATCAACGGCAACAGGGCGGTGATTGTCATCATAACGCAAAGTTACTTGCGCCTTGGCATCAGGGCGAAGCCAAGCCAGCGTACCGTTTTTGCGAAGCTCGGCTTGGCGCTCCATCAAGCGGTGGCTTAGCTGAATTGGTGCTGGCATCAGCACGTCAGTTTCGTTGGTGGCATAGCCAAACATCAGGCCCTGATCGCCTGCACCTTGGTCTTCTGGGCGCTGTCTGTCCACGCCTTGCGCAATCTCTGGCGACTGCTTGCCAATCATGTTAATCACCGCACAGCTTGAGCCATCAAAGCCAAGATCTGAGTGGTTGTAGCCGATTTTATTCACTGTATCACGCACCACGCGCTCCACGTCAATATTGGCATGGGTGCTGATTTCGCCTGCCAGTACTACCGCACCAGTCTTCACTAGAGTTTCACACGCCACGCGCGCGTCTTTATCTTCGGTCAAGATGGCGTCAAGTAGCGCGTCAGAAATCTGATCCGCCATTTTGTCTGGGTGGCCTTCACTGACGGATTCGGAAGTAAAAATCTGATAATTCATGAGAAATTCGCTTAAATTTGTGCTTAAATTTTAAAAAATAAAAAAAGTTGTGTGAATTCTGGTGGCTTTTTTAGGCTTGACAGAATGGCGCTGGGTAATGAATGATGATAAGCACCGAACACACAAAATACCACGTTGGGCAAAATGTCCATTTAAAGGATATTTGGCGGAAAATTATAAGCCAAAATAATAAAAAAAGCTAATGAATAATTTTCATGATTTATTGAATAATCGTACACTTGTAAGATTGTGTGTTTGGGGTGGCAAGGTTGAAGTTGGGTTTTGATGGGGTTGTAGATACCATCCCCA
>NZ_MUXU01000071.1 GCF_002014985.1 Moraxella caviae
GTGATGTTCCGCGCCTTCGTGATAGATAAGGTTACCCCGCTTTTCCAAGCGTTCCATATATGGGTCTTTCTTCCAAATCAACAGTTTGCACAGCTTGCACCGAGCGCATAAAATATCTTTTCGTATTTCTGCGGCAACGTTCATGTCATCGCCCCCAACTGCCAAGATATTGTGATGTAATTTGTTTTCTGCCATGCCCCAGCTCTTCAGTCAAGCACATTCTTGCTTTATGGTCTATTTCGCGCTCAGACGCCGTTAAACGGCGTTGTCCAGCTATCACTGGTGGTTCCATACCCGAAAGCCGTCTGTAACGCTCCTGAGCATATCTATGGCGCAATCCGTGCGTATTTCCCAGACCAATACTAGACGTTTGCGCTTCAAAACATTTCAACTGTTCTTTATACGCTAAATTTGGTGCAATCAGTGATTGCCAATCGTTCGCTTGGCAAAAACTTGCCACTTCTGCCAGTAGTTGACGCTGGCTATCAGTGGCAATCGGCACTTCCCGATAACGACCGCCTTTCGTCCAAGACGCTTTCAGGCGAATTTTTTCGGCGTTTTGGATATTGTAACCGCCAAGTGCATAACTGATTTGGAATTTTAAGGCTTCGGAACGTCTCAAGCCAAAAGCCGCTTGCAGGCGCAAGGATAGCTGTGTATTTTTATCAAGCTGTGAAATGTCAAAATCAGACAGCGTAACGCCTTTGTCTTCGTTTTTGATGTATTGGCGTTTTTCTATACCAAGCACATCATTTGACTTCACCAAGCCTTCATCGCCAACTTTTTCAGCCAGCCAGCGCAAAGCAGATAGGCGATTTTTGATGGCACCTGTACTAATACCATCTGATCGCCAGCGGTTCAATAGCGCATCAATATGCCTGCCCTTTAGGTCGGAAATGTTGATTTTATTGACTTTAAAGCCTGCATCCGCCAGCTGTTTGGTACACATTGCAAGAATGCGCCGACGGTTAGATTGCGTTGCTTGACTGCCGTCACGGTTACGCTTACAGATTTGCAGAATTTGGTATTCTAGTTTATTCATGCTCAAACCCCGATATAGTGCAATATCCGATAGAATTTCTTGCATGTTGGATAATATATTCTCGTTTATATCTCTCAAAAACTTTTCTTTGTTCTTGATCTAACCAAAATGGTGCAAGCTCACCTGTGTGCAAACCATCAAAAAATTCGATTTTGTCATTATTAACAAGCTCACAAACAACCTTTTCTGCCCTACGCACTTCTTCTGAACTTTTGCCGATAAATATTTTTATATCTGACAATCGCTCATTTGGACTGAATAGCTTTGCCATAATTGGCTGTAGCGTGATTTCTTGAATTTTCCAGTCTTGGAAGTAGGCATCGACGAAATGACTATAAACCACTGCATTACCAAATCCCCATTCCACCAATAAATTTTTGACGTTATCACTGCATTCTATTGTTGAGGTGATAACATCTGAGCTGTCGTAAACAAAAATCACAGCGTGCCCTTGAATATCAAAAGCTTTTTCTGCGATTTTTTCATAGATGGGATTAATTGGGACTGGTTTGGGTTGTCTGTTGAACAGCTTGTTGAATAGTTTGATAAAAAAATTCATATTTGTCTCTTTGAATGTAAATTCGTAAATTGGATTATATACCTAAAAATCTGAAAAAACCTATGTAATAAATACACAACTTTTTGTGAAAAATGCTTTTTTATTTTTATATATTTTATTATTTTTAGACACTCGCAAAGCCTTGTGTGGTAAGGGTTGTGGCGTTTATATAACTACATTTACCTACCAATATAACTACGTTTACCTACCAATATAACTACATTTACCTACCAATATAACTACGTTTACCTACCAAATAAATACTTGTTTTTATTTGTATAAAATAATACAATTATTTATATGTATTTATAAGGTATGAAAACATGAAAAATGACCTTGTTGTAAAACACAATGTCTTAATTAATGCTAGCTATCGTTTGGGTTTGGTAGAACAACGGTTGCTACTGTTATCAATCGTTGCAATCAGACGCTACGCCCTTGAAGTAAGTGAAAGCACTAAAATCACGGTTACAGCAAGCGATTACATGGAGCGTTTTGGTGTGGCTCGTCAAGTGGCTTACCAAGCCTTAAAGGACGGAGTGCAGGGTATTTTTGGGCGTGAATTTGGCTATAAAGAGCTGACAGATAAAGGTGAAAGAGTGGTGCGCAGCCACTGGGTTTCTAAAATTGCTTACATAGACAATGCAGCAAGTGTAGAGCTGTATTTTACTCCTGATGTCATCTCACGAGTAAGGGAGTTGGAAAGCCATTTTACAAGCTATGAGTTAGAGCAGGTGGCAGGGCTAAACAGTAAATATGCTGTGCGTTTGTACGAGATTGTAATCGCTTGGCGAAGCAAAGGACAAACCAATCAAATCAGCATGCAAGAGCTTAGGGATAGATTAGGATTGCTTGACGATGAGTATACTGCAATCCATAATTTTAAAGCTCGAGTGCTGCAGTCATCGATAGATGAAATCAATGAAAAAACCGACATCAATCTAACCTACGAACAGCATAAGCAAGGGCGTAAAATCGTTGGTTTTACATTCACCATCAAACAAAAATCCAAGCCAAAACAGCGTAAAAAAGACGAACAAAGAGACGACAACACCCTTGATATGCTTGCCCCTATCAAAATGACAGACAAGCAACGCTTGATGTTCGCATCCAAGCTGGCAAATATGTCTGAATTAGGCTCGAGAGCGCCAGTAGGTGCAACCATGCAGGAATTTGCTGACAAAATCGCTAATGACTTGCTAGACAGCGACAAAGCGGAATTTTACCGCCCTTACTTAGAAAAAGCGGGGTGTAAGTTTTAGTGATTTTTTGATGGTTTTTGGTTAGAATAATCAAAAGAAAAACCCACCGTAAAGGTGGGTCTTTCGCTTAATACTAGGGGGTAGGCGTTTAGCCCTCAATAGACCCTAGCGAACAAGACCATTTTAAGGCTTAATCTTGATGAAATCAAGCGTAAATTACGAAAACATACAAAAATCACAGTCGGAAGCTCGATTGGCGACCTACGAAAGTCATAGCAAAGACCAAAACGCCGCTTTGGAGCTGTACCGTTTCAATTTGCAAATTTCAGGGGCGTTTTTGCCATGTTTGGCAATTTGTGAAGTTGCCATCAGAAACACCGTTTCTAATGCCTTGAGAGCTGTTTACGGCGAAAACTGGGCGTATAATGAACGCTTTTTGCGCACATTGCCAAAGCCACGTCGTCAAGACGTGCTAAAAGCACACCAAAGCACTGCTGACATAGATAAAATCATTCCAGAATTGCCGTTTGTGTTTTGGCAAAGCCTGTTTACATCTCGTTTTGATGATGGGATTTGGCGCAAGCATCTAAAAACGTGTTTTTGCCATACAGAAATAAGTGATTTGGCGCAATTTAGAAGCGATTTGCACCGCGACTTAGAAATGGTTCGCAAACTGCGCAATCGAATAGCGCACCACGAGCCGATTTTTAACCGTGATTTGAAAGCAGACTACGAGCGAATTTTGAAAATTGTTGGTTATTGCTCCAAAGATACAAAAATTTGGCTTGAATACTGGCAACAAGTGACAGATATTTTAGCGACAAAATGAAATTACTTTGTAAGTTCAAAGTATGTACAAGATAAGGTGAGTTTTTACGTTTGGTTGGTAAGTGTTGGTGCGCTATTTGTCATCAAAATGACAAATTTTTTAGAGCGCAAGGCGTAAAAATTCTTTTTCCAACAGTGTTCGGCATGGCGAAAGCAAGACATCAGAATGTTTACTGCGGGCGTCTGTTGTTTTGATATGTGGCGATATTTCAGCTGAGGCCAACCAGCGAAAAAACAAAAATGAACAAAAAATAAGCACCTTCCATCTTACCTGTTTTCAAGGGATTGTCAATGCCTTAGGCTTGCATCACGCGGGCTAAATTTGCAAAAATCGCTAATTTAGCCAGTTCTTGCAAGGATTAGCGACCGTCGTCACTACCAAAGCTAGTGACGACGGGCTTAACCCAATCAAAACAAACGCCAAATTTCGGCCGCAAAAAACCGCCTTTGCCTTTTGGTTGGCAGGCGGTTTTTGCGACCAATTTGGCTATCGCACGTTAGCCAAAATCGCCTAAGCGAACTTCATCTTCTATTTGCTTCATCGGCGTATCCTTGTAGTGTTCCGGCATTTTTGTAATTGCAACTTCGCCCCTGTAGAAAACTAAGGCTTCGCCTTCTTTCATACGAAACAGATTTTCTTGCGAAACGAGCTGCTCTTTTTCTGTTCGGTAGCTAACAGTGCGCTCAACGCCGCCGCCCTCACCTTTCGGTCTGTCGCTAAAAGATTTGTATGTAACTTCAACCAAGCCAGACTTTTTGGCGAAAAAGTCAGCTGTTTGTTGGTCGTTTGTGCGATAGCACACTTGAAAGTCGCAAGCCGCCATCAGCTTGTCTGCTTCGTAAATGCCGTATTTTTCATAAATGCCAGCAATGCTTTGGATGTACAAAAAACTTGGCAATTTGTAGCTACGCATGGTGTTAAACTTGTCGGCAAGTTGGTTAATTTTTCCACCGTTGAGCAGCTCATCAAACAGTAGCAAAACTTCTTTTCTGTGCTTGTAGTTTGACATCAAAAAGGTGATGATTGCTTGCACGGTTGCACTGTAGAGCTTTTCGTTAGAGTTTTGATATTCTTGCTCAAACTGCAGAAAAACCGCTACTTTGTTTTGCTTGAGCAGTTCACGCAAGCGTAGCGGCTTGCTCGGTTCTTGACTTTGGGCAATTACATCGTTGTTTAAAAATTCTAGAGCGGACACAATAGCATTGATACCGCTTGCCGCAAACCTTTCATTGCTGCTAATCGTCGCTGCTTGGTTTGCGAACTTCACAACTTTGGGATTTTCGCTTCTTTTTAAGTAATTAAGCAACTTTTCAGCATTTGCAAATGCTGCAAGCTTTCGGTAAGCAGCGGAAAGGCTAGCGTCAGCCCCTAAATCTAAAATAATCGCCTTGAAAATCAGACGGCCAAAATCAGCAAAGGCGGCATCTTCAGCATGTGACGGTATCAAGATGTAAAGAATTTCGTCAAGTTCACTGTCCAAATCCAAGCAAATATCGTCCAGTAAATTGTATTTGTGGGCATACGCATCATTTGGATTGATGACTATTGGCTTGTAGCCAAAATGCTCAAAGAAACCATTTTTAGCCAGCACACCGAAAATCTGCGGCTTGATGTCAGTAACTACAAAACTTTTGCCGCTTTTGCCCCATTCCCAAAGTTGCGCCAAGATATAGTTCGTTTTACCTGTGCCTGACGAACCTACAATCAACCCCCTTGTTTGATTACCAACGGTTACTACGTCAGGCTCGCCAAATATTCTTTTGTGATAGAAAGCCAGCGGCTCACCAGCACTTTTATTCAGCATTTGGCGTAAGCGTCTGCTGTCGTAAGCACTTCTAGAGCGTCGACCGCTGCTATTTGCACCATTGCTTTGGTTTGCCGCCACAACAATCAAGGGCAGAGCAGCTAAGGCTATCGCAAGAAAAATTCCCAAAAATAAACTACTCATCGCCAGCTCCTCTTTGCTTGTCTAAAAAATTTTCGCATTTCACGAGTAACTCAGGATGGATAATACCTTCCTTGAGCCAGCTACAATACGCAAAGAA
>NZ_MUXU01000072.1 GCF_002014985.1 Moraxella caviae
GGGGGTGGGGATGGTATCTATTTAGGGCAAATCCTTGAATTTGTTGGGTTTTCGCCACACTCAACCCAACTTACGGTTTAGGGTTATGAATTGGAATTGTGGGTTGGGTGAGCGTAAGCACAACCCAACCTTTTTAAAATCAAGCCATTAAATTTACCAAGTTTTTATCCCACCCAGCCCACAAAAAAAATCGGACTGTACATCAGCCCGATTTTTATCGCCAAATATCAGCGATTTACAAATCGCCAAATTTACGCGCACGCTTGCCAGAGAAAAATACTTCTTCTACCATGCGTGGTTTTTTATGCGCCGTTTTGCCTGCATTGGCACGGCTTGATTTATCACGATTTGGCTTGGCATAGCCTGCTTTTTCATAGCCTTTATCATAACTTTTGTCATAGCTTGGCTTATCAAAATTCGCCTTGCGTTTTGGCGCGCGCTCACCGTTTGGTGAATACACGCCAGCACGCTCATCATAAGCACGCCCACCGTGCGCACGCTTTGGTTTGCCGTCAAATTTGCGTTCATAGCTGCGTTCGCCACGTTCTTCAAAATTGCGCTCACCGCTGCGGTCAAAACTGCGCTCACGATTAGCAAAGCGTTTTTGTCCATGATGATTGCCAGAATTACGGTTACCAAAATCACGACCGCCAAATTCTCGGTTGCCAAATTCTCGGTTGCCAAATTCTCGGTTGCCGAACTCACGCTTCTCAAAATCACGCTCTTGTCTTGCCAAATCATGACGGCGGCTTGGTTTGCGTCCATCTTGTCTGCCAAATCGTACGCCACGCTCGCCTTTGGTTTTGTCGCTACGCTTATTGCGTTTTTCTTCCAGCGGTCTGGCACGTTTTGGCTCAAGCCCTTCTACCACCGCTTCTTTCATGGTGCGTTTTAGATAGCGGTTGATGTTATTTAGCTGCTTACGGTCGTCCATGCTGCACAAATTCATCGCCACGCCTGTACGCCCAGCACGACCACAGCGTCCGATGCGATGCACATAATCTTCCACTTGGCGTGGCAAATCGTAATTCACCACATGGCTGATTGCCGAAATGTCAATACCGCGCGCCGCCACGTCCGTTGCGATAAGAAAATCGCATTTGCCTTGTTTGACGTCATTGATGATGCGGTTGCGCTTGGCTTGTGGCAAATCACCATGCAAATAGCGCGCCTTGAATCCAGCGTCATTTAGGCTTTCTGCCAACGTTTCGGTGCTGCGCTTGGTGGCGGTAAAAATCACCGCTTGATTGATGTCACCACTGGCAAGCAAATTCGTCAAAATCGCATTTTTATGATAAAAATCATCGCAATAATACACGCTTTCATCAATGTGCGCGCTTTCAATCTTGATAGAAACACGCTCAGGATTGACGGTGAAACTCTCGGCAATCTTGCCCACCGCACCGTCCCACGTCGCTGATGACATGATGGTTTGGCGTGCGCTCGGTGCTGCGTCCACGATGGCACGAATATCATCGGCAAAGCCCATATCCAGCATACGATCCGCTTCGTCCAAAATCAGCGTGTCAAGCTCGGACAAATCCACACGCCCTTCGTTCAGATGGTCAATCAAACGCCCCGGCGTGGCAATCACGATTTGCACGCCCTTGCGCAGCGCACGAATTTGCCCACCATAAGGCGCGCCACCCACCAAAGGCACGCTGAACACGCCTTTTAAACCGCTGCCATAGCCACGCACGTTATCCTGCACTTGCAAGGCAAGCTCGCGCGTTGGCGTAAGAATCAGCGCCTTAATCATCGGTTTTTGGTAGCGATTGTGCGATTTTTGGCTAAAATTTTCCTTGTCAGCGGCTGGTTTGACAGGATTGGCAAGGCGATTTAGCACAGGCAGCACAAACGCCGCCGTCTTGCCAGAACCCGTTTGCGCAGACAATAGCAAATCTCTGCCGTTCATGGCGTGCGGAATTGCCATCGCTTGAATGGGCGTTGGGCGTGTGTAGCCGCTGTTTTTTAGCGCATTTAAAATGCGTGAATGCAGCCCCAGCGTCTCAAAGCTCACTTCTTGCTCGTCAGTGTTTGCGTTTTTGTCGTGCAAAGTTGCGCTGTGTGCGCTGGCATCGCCCATCACGGCTGGGTTTGCGGTGTGTGTTTGAGTTGATGAAGGGGTGGTGAAATTAGTCATACAATGTCCAAAACAATCAAACGACAAACGCACAAAAAGCACGCCTGCGCCTTTTATCAAAAGCGTGTCGTTTGTAAAAATAGAAATTCTGCTGTGGTTAGTCCGCTCGCCAATACGCCAAAGCGCACTTTTGGCAAGCCATCACTGTCATTAGGAAGGTTGAAAAGCATCTTGGCTTGTCTGCTGATGACAACTCATTGCAAGTTGGCAGCAAGCCTGAAAATGGCAGCACCAGTCGTCCGAAGCATCACAAGCGTTAAGCTTAATAATGAAAACATTCATCGGGTCAGGCGCACAAATCAAAAACTCAAATCACACAGCGTGCTGATGGCAGTCTAATCTACCGACTGCAAGCGGTAAATTATAGCACAGATTTTAACCATTGTGGGAAAATATCACCAAAATTTTGACAAGTTTGGCAAACAGACAAATAAAAAATCGGACAGGCAGCGTCCGATTTTTTGGTAAAGATAACAATGATAGGCTATGGAGATATGCGCCTTACAGGTGTGATTTGCACCGGTAATTTGGTAATTTGGCTAAGCTCACGCTCCATTTTAGCAAGTTTTTTGAGCGTATATTTGTCATAAAACTCTATTTCAATATCAAATTTGTGCGTTCTATGATCAAAACCTGCAGCCAGCCACTGAGCGTTATTGGCTCGCGCCCACTTATCCACACCCTCCATTATTGCTGGGTCTTGAACTCGTTGCAATACAATCTCTTCGGTTGTGGTGCTGGGCATGGCTGGCGTTTGCATAGTGGCGCAAGCAGTGAGCGCAGTTGCCAGCAAAAGGATTGCTGGCAGTTTATTGGTTGGTTTTAGCATATTTTACACCTATGGAGCAAGCGCCAATTTAGCTGGCAATTCGGAAAGATAATCTAATGACGAAGCATAAATTACTGGATTTCCATCTTTTGTGACAGTGCCTGCTGAACAGCCACTAGTAATGCCGTAAGCTATTGAGCCATTAATAACAGGTCCGCCACTATCTCCACTAGCGCATCTTAATGCAGGTCCAGAAAAAGAAACAAAAGTTGCATTACATACGTCTTGGGCAGTATTACAGGCTTTTAAATATTCATCACCAACCTTCTTAGTTTTATCAACAGATAGCACGGTTACGCGAACACCTGAAATAGTGCCACAGCTAAAGCCTGTTTTTACGCCCGAATGGCACACATAAGATTGACCTATCTTTAAGTCTGTTCTTTTGCCTTGCGAGCGTACAAATTCTGGCTCGCTACCTTGCACACCATGCTTATTATATCTGGCATTTAATGCCGTGCCAACAGGTGCAAGATATACCGCCATATCATGATTTGCTGACGGCTTGGGAGTTTGTAGTGTCAGCATATGCCTTGCACCTTCGTGATCTTGCAAGACATAATTTTTCTCGGTGCCATTATTTGTGCAGTGATAAGCTGTTACAACCCCCGGCTGATTATTCTCTCCACGCACACCAAATCCCGCTGTACATCTACCAGCTATTGACTGCATTTCAACACCGCCCATCAATGCTGCTGTTGCAATCGGCGAACTCAGCAGCTGCACTTCCACTTCCATGCCGGACAGTTTGTCAATTTTGTACTTTTCGATCAGCTCGCTGGCGTCTTTTGCGCTTGGGTCATAGATGGACAAAACCAGCTTATCCGTTGCTGGATTATAACCCAACGACTGAAAACCTGCGATTTTCTTGCTCAGCACTTTGGCTTGATTATTGATGATGTTTTCAATCGCACGAAAATTTCTCGGCGAATTTGGTATAACTTCAATTTGCAATTCAGGAAAATTTTCGCTGGCAAATTTCAGCACATCTCTTGATTTTTGCCCTTTTTTGGTGGTGCGAATGACGATTTTAAAATCCTGCGTATGGTCAAAAAACACACCCGCAATCATATCTGCGCCAAATTTCTCAATCACTTTTTCAGAGATTTGGCTAGTCATTTATAGATATAGTCAAAGCAATTTAGCTTGAGACAAGGCGGCGAGCCGCAGATAGTACAAATAGTACAGCAAGGCGAGCCAACGACGTATCAAGCTAAATTGAGAAGACTATATTGAGCCGTCTTTGGATTTCTGCTTTAAACACTCCATAATCTTTGGCGTAAAACTGCGCAATGGTCTGTGGCACAGGCGGCAAATCATTTGCCATCGCACTTGCCGCTGCCATCACAGAAGTTGCAAGTAGTGCCAATGAAGTTTTGGCAAGTTGAATCTTTGCAAGTTTCATAACTTTAAACTCCCTTTATCAATTTCACTAATACCAGCTTAAAACACACCATTATTTCAAGAAGTGTTGTTATAAATGGCTGGTTTTTTTATACTGCCATACCTTCCTTACTCTCTCCCAAATTTTTAGTGAATATTTGTAAGCAGTTGTATGTTTTTATAATGCGTTGATTTTATTTACTTATTCCAAAAATCCTAAAAGTTTTTCCCCAAAATCAGCGTTTTTGCCTTTAAAAATTGGTGTGAAAATGCCATAATAGCAGACGATTTATCCAAGATTTCCCATCTTTCTTTGCGCTGTACAGCACAGCCAAACACCATCAAAAAGGACGACTTGTGGTACAGATTCGTGATAGCCTACCGCTTTTGGGTGGCAATAACAGCAGCACCGACAGCGCTTCGTTGGCGGCAAGTCTTGTGGCGCAGCAGCTGCACCCAGACTTTAAAGCGCAGCTGACCAATCCCAAGCTCACCACCACGCTTGACCACTCAAATCTGGCTGAATCGCCTGCAAATATTAGCGAAGCGGACATTGACGTGGCAACATGGATCGCCACAGTCGCCGCGCGCATTGGCAAGCCTGATTTGCCCATGCTAAAAAAGGCGTGCGATTTTGTCAAAACCCAAGCCAACAAACCCCACGTCAGCCGCTCTGGCGCATACGCCACAGGCATTGGCATGGCGGATATTTTGGCGTATTTATTCCAAGACGAAAACGCCCTTGTCGCTGCCATGCTGTACCGTGCGGCACGCCGTGAATTGGTGAGTATCAGCACCATTTGCACCAACTTTGGCGAAGACATCGCCCATTTGGTAGAAGATGCGCTGGCGATGGGACGGCTGTCTGAAAGCATCGAAAGCAATAAACGCCTAGAAGATTATTTTGAAAGCAATCAGCGCGAGCAACTTTCCACCATTTACAGTATGCTCATCAGCACCACCAATGACGTGCGTGCGGTACTGATTAAACTTGCCGAGCGCACCTTTGCCATGCGTGAGCTGTCCTTTGCGCCGCCTGACCGCCAAAAGCGTGTGGCGCGCGAAGTGATGACCATCTACGCCCCGCTTGCGCACCGCTTATCCATCGCCCAGCTAAAATGGGAATTAGAAGACTTGGCGTTTCGTTATCTTGCGCCAGATGAATATAAAAAAATTGCGTCATTGCTTGCCGAAAAACGCAGCGAGCGAGAAAGTTACATTGACAACGTCAAATCCACACTCATGGAAGCGCTTGAGCGTGCGGGCATTCAAGGCGAAGTGTCTGGGCGTGTCAAGCACATCTACTCCATTTGGCGTAAGATGAAACAAAAAAATCTGTCTTTTGATCAGCTGTACGACATCCGTGCGCTGCGAGTGCTGGTCAATACCAATGCCGAATGTTACTACACGCTGGGCGTGGTGCATGGGCTGTGGCGGCACGTTCCAGAGCAGTTTGACGATTACATCACCAATCCCAAGCCAAACGGCTACAAGTCTTTGCACACGGTGGTGATTGCCGAACATCGCACGCTGGAAGTGCAGATTCGCACCTTTGATATGCACTTTGAAGCAGAGCTTGGCAAGGCGGCGCACGTCAATTACAAAGAAGGCTTAAAAGGCAAACAAGACGACTATCTCACCGCCAAAATCAGCTCACTGCGCCAGCTGCTCATCAACGACAAAACCGATGAACAGGTCGGCGATGATGATTTAGACCTTGACAATGCCGAGCGCATTTACGTCTTTAGTCGTGATGGCGACATCACCGAGCTGCCAAAAGGCGCAACCGTGCTGGATTTCGCCTACTATGTGCATACCGAAGTGGGCAACCGAGCGCAAGGCGCGCGTGTCAATGGCCGCTATGTACCGCTCACCCATCAGCCAAAAACGGGTGATCAAGTGGAAATCATCACCAAATCCACACGCGAGCCAAACCGTGATTGGCTGGTGTCATCGCTTGGCTACATTCACACCAACCGCGCCAAATCTAAGCTGCGCCAATGGTTTAATAAGCAAGACCGTGATAAAAACATTGAAACGGGCAAAAACTTGCTGCTGCGAGAATTGGATCGCTTATCCATCAGTCTATCGCAAGTGGCGTTGAGTGATTATTTTGAAGAATTTAACGTCCGCTCAGAAGATGATTTGTATCTTGGCATTTTTATGAGCGAAATCAGCGCGGTGCAGCTGGCAGGAAAAATCGTTACCAAACAAGGACTTAGCACGCCAAGCAGCGACAGCGCTAACGAAAGCAGCATTGAAATCAAAACGCCTTCACGCCCAAATAAATACAAAATTGACCTAGAAGGCTTTGACAATGTGGAGCTGCACCTTGCCAAATGCTGCAATCCTGTGCATGGCGAGCCGATTGCCGGCTTTATCACGCAGTCAAACGGCGTCAGCATTCACAGCCAAGCGTGCAGCGAATATTTGCGCCTGCTGGAGCGTGAACCTGAACGCAGCGTGGTGGCGCATTGGCAAGAAAGTTTTGGGCGGTATCAGCCTGTGGCGGTGATGGTGGAAGCCTACAGCCGCAATGGTTTGCTGCGTGATTTGGTGCACGTCATTGACAAAGAAAAAGTGAACATTCACCGTGCCGAGACCATCAATAATGACGATGCCATCAGCACCATGAAATTTTTTGTGGAAGTGGCGGGCTTATCGCACTTATCGCGCCTGCTCAATAAAATCGAGCAGCAGCCGGGCGTGATTCACGCAAGACGCAGCACTTAAATGCTTAAAAAGACAAGCCGGCTAGGGCTGATGACGATTTTAAAAATGATTGAAAAGACGATTTAAAATCGGCTGTTTGCAACCAGCATTAGCCAGCTTTCAAACCCACAACCAAAAAGAGCAACCATGCCAGAATTGCCAGAAGTTGAAACCACCAAAGCCAGCCTTGCGCCTTTGCTTGGTGAATGCGTACAGAGCGTTGCTGTGCATCAGCCCAAGCTGCGTGAAATGATGCCGCCTGACTTGCCAAGCCTTGTCAGCTTTCGGCTGATAGACGTGCGCCGCCGTGCCAAATATCTGCTGCTGGATTTTGTCAACAGCGCAGGCGATGACCGCAAAACGCTGCTGATTCATCTGGGAATGTCTGGCAGCTTACAGCAGCACCCCGCCGAAGATGGCGCACGCAAGCACGACCATCTGCTATTTACCTTTGCCAATGGCACCGCCCTGCATTATCACGACCCACGCCGCTTTGGCATTGTGGTTTGGGCGCATAATGACGCACACATTGACACGCTCGATGGCTTTGGCGATAAATATCTGGCGCATTTGGGCGTAGAGCCGCTGGACGATGAATTTACTGGCGAATATCTGTATCATTACATTCAGCGTTTAGGACGATTTGCCAAGCTGCCAAAACTTGACAAAGACGGCAAGCCAAAACCAAGCACACCCATCGCCATCAAAAAACCCATCAAAACCGTCATCATGGATCAGACCTGCGTGGTTGGCGTGGGCAACATCTACGCCGCCGAAAGCCTGTTTTTATCAGGCATTCATCCTGCCACGCCTGCGCATTTGCTGGATTTTGACGAAATTTCCACGCTTGCCGCCCACATCAAAGACGTGCTGGGCAAAGCCATCATTCAAGGCGGCACAACGCTCAAAGATTTCACCGTGGGCGAAGGCAAAACGGGCTATTTTCAGCAAGTACTGCTCGCCTATGGACGAGATGGCGAACCTTGCGAAAACTGCCGCACGCCACTTGAAAACATCAAAATCGGTGGACGTGCCAGCGTGTACTGCCCAAAATGCCAGCCTTTAAAAAGTTGATGGATTTTTAATCGTGGTTCTTATTGAGCAGAAGTAACTTGCCAGCCTAGACGGTAGATAAGTTAGCAAAGCAATCTAAGCTGGTTAAGAAAAAACCGTAAGTTGTTTGAGCAGAGAACCGTAAGTTGGCTTAATGGAATAATCGTAAGCCCAATTAGCGCAGTGTAAGCCCAGTTAGTGAAGCATAACCCAACATTTTTAAGGCTAACTTCAAATCCATGTTGGGTTTTCGCTCCGCTCAACCCAACTTACAATTCACACACTCAGCCCAACTTACAAACCGCTCTTTAATCCAATCCACAAACCCATCTCACAAACCCACCCCACAAAAATAAAAACCCAACGTCAAAAACGCTGGGCTGGGTTGCAAACCAAATCGTATCGGCAAGGCGCACCAACAGCGCACGCCTGCCAAATCACGCCAATTATTTATCCAATTTGGCGCTGATTTCACGAAGTAGCAATACTTCTTCTGATGGCTCGTCTGCTGCTGGCTCTTCTTCTTGGGCGCGGCGCATTTTGTTCATGCCTTTCACCATCAAGAAAATGATGAACGCCAAGATAACGAAGTTAATCAGCACGGTTACGAAGCTGCCGTACGCAAGCATTGGTGCGCCTGCTTCTTTTAGTGCTTCATAAGTCATCGGCACGCCTTCTGGCGCATCGCCAAGCAGGACAAACATATTGTTGAAATCCAGCTCGCCGCCCATGATGAAAGACACGATTGGCATGATGATGTCTTCTACCAACGACGTGGTGATTTTACCAAACGCGCCGCCGATGATTACACCCACTGCCAAATCCATCACATTGCCTTTTAGGGCAAATTCTTTAAACTCTTGAATCATGCTCATGATACAAACCCTTAAATTCAAAAATAAAAGCACTCAAGCGAGTGCCAAAATTACACCAGACTATTCGTCCACCACCAATGCGACAAGCAGACGTTAAAACTTAAAGATAGAATACCACATTTGCCATACCGCTTTGTGTTTTTTATGCGTGATTGTGTTACCTTATGTAAATACCACCAACGGCTAAATACACACTCCGCACGCCATATTTTAAAAACGATAAAACGCACCACCATCGCAGTGCGTTTTATCCAGTGCTTAAACCCAAATACCGTCAAAGATTTAGATTTAAGCGGCGTTTATGCTAAGCAGCTTTTGTATCAAGCGTCTTTTTTACGGCCAAAACGCTTACGCTCGTTTTCGGTCAGATACTTCTTACGAATACGGATAGATTTTGGCGTTACTTCCACCAATTCATCATCTTCAATGAATTCCAACGCTTGCTCTAGCGTGTATTCCAGCGCAGGCGTTAGGATAATCGCATCGTCCGAACCAGACGCACGAATGTTCGTCAGCTGCTTGGCTTTGGTTGGGTTTACCACCATGTCGTCCGAGCGTGAGTTGATACCCACAATCATGCCTTCGTACACTTCAAGCTGCGGCTTGGCAAACAGTCGTCCACGCTCTTGCAAGCTAAACAGCGCATAGCCTAGGCAAGTACCCGTTACCATAGACACCAGCACGCCATTTTGACGCTTGGCGACCGTACCTTCTTTGGCAGGGCCATAATGCGAGAAGCTCGAAGTCATGATACCCGTGCCAGACGTCATCGTCAAAAATGCCGAACGAAAACCGATCAAACCGCGCGATGGCACAGTCGCTTCAATACGGATACGACCTTTGCCGTCCACTTCCATATTGCTCAGCTCGCCTTTGCGGTTGCCCATTTCTTGCATGACTGAGCCTTGGTGCTGCTCTTCCACGTCAAAAGTTACGTTCTCATACGGCTCGCACATCACGCCGTCAATCTCTTTCATGATGACTTGCGGACGTGATACGCCAAGCTCAAAACCTTCACGGCGCATATTTTCAATCAATACCGACAAATGCAGCTCACCACGACCAGAAACCTTGAATTTCTCTGGGCTGTCGGTGTCTTCCACACGCAAAGCCACGTTATGAATCAGCTCACGATCCAAGCGCTCACGGATGTTGCGAGAAGTTACAAACTTACCTTCTTTACCTGCAAATGGCGAATCATTGACTTGGAAAGTCATAGAAACGGTCGGCTCATCAACAGACAACGCAGGCAAGGCTTCCACGTTTTGCGGGTCGCAGATGGTGTCTGAGATGTTCAGTGAATCAAGACCTGTCACGCACACGATGTCGCCCGCTTGCGCACTGTCCACGTCCACACGCTCAAGTCCGTGATAACCCATGATTTTTAGGATACGGCCGTTGCGAGTTTTGCCGTCTTTGTCAATCACAGTAACAGGTGTGTTCGTCTTCACGCTGCCACGCTGAATGCGCCCAACGCCAATCACGCCCACAAAGCTGTTATAGTCAAGGCTAGAAATCTGCATTTGGAATGGGCCGTCCACATCAACTTTTGGCGGCTCAACAATATCCACAATCGTCTCAAACAGCGGTGTCATGTCGCTGGCAAGTGCGTCAGGCTCAAGCCCTGCAATGCCATTAATACCAGACGCGTACACGATTGGGAAATCCAGCTGCTCATCGGTTGCGCCTAGACTGTCAAACAAATCAAACACCTGATCAATCACCCAATCCGCACGCGCAGCTGGCTTATCAATCTTGTTAATCACCACGATTGGCTTAAGTCCACGCGCAAACGCCTTTTGGGTTACAAAACGTGTCTGCGGCATTGGGCCTTCTTGGCTGTCCACCAACAAAAGCACGCAGTCCACCATGCTCATCACACGCTCAACTTCACCACCGAAGTCGGCGTGGCCGGGAGTGTCCACGATGTTAATGCGGTATTCGGTATTGCTGCGTGGGTCTGTCCAGCGGATTGCGGTGTTTTTCGCCAAGATGGTGATGCCACGCTCGCTTTCTAGGGCGTTTGAGTCCATCACACGCTCAATCTCGCCAGAACGCTCGCCAAGCGCGCCTGATTGTTGTAGCAATTTATCTACCAATGTGGTTTTGCCGTGGTCAACGTGGGCGATGATGGCGATGTTGCGCAAATTTTTAATGTCGTTTGCCATAAATACTCAGTTCTTAAAGGGTTGTGCCAAGCACAATAGGTTGAAATGGGACGCACGATGGCGAATGCCGCCAGACGAACGTAACCGCCCATTATAGCATATTTTGTGGCGTTATGATGGGATTTTGGGAAAATAAATTCTGAGCAAGTCTTGAAAGTTTGTCTTTTTTATAAGACAATACATCAATAAAACGAGAATATGTTAAATGTATCAGTTAAAATACTTAGATCCATACATTTTATGGTTTGACAGCCTAAAAGACCCAACGACAAAACTGCGCATTTTAGCTCGGCTTGCCAGAGTGGAAAATGGCAACTTTGGCGATTACAAAGCATTAGGCGGTGGGCTGTTTGAACTGCGCACAACGTTTGGTGGCGGTGTTCGTATTTATTACACCTTGCAAGGAAATACCGTTGTTTTGTTGATTACAGGCGGCAACAAAGCCAGTCAAAGCAAAGACATAGACGCCGCACACAAATTATTACGCACCCTAAATCACTAGGAAAATCCATGAAAGAATTAGACATCGCAAGCTATTTAAAAACCGAAGATGACTATCGTGTGTTTTTACAAGAAGTTGCCGAAACGGGAACGGCTTCAGACTTTGTTCATGCGCTTGGCATTGTAGCCAGAGCCAAAGGCATGGCGCAGGTTGCCGCAGATACTGGGGTAACACGCACCGCACTATATCAATCCTTGTCAGACGCAGGCAATCCTACTTTTTCCACTGTATTTGGCGTTATGCAATCTTTGGGTTTGAAATTTGCCATCGCTTAGTTTCTTTGACTTTCATCGTATGACAGCTTAACCACAGCCATCAAGCCACAGACCCGTCAATTTATCAAAACGCTCACGCCATCGTGGGCGTTTTCCTTTTTGCGCCTTGTTTTTAACTGCGCGCTCATTTCTGCCAAAATCCATTTAAAAACCCACTCTGCCCAAACACCCAACAACACCAAACATTCAACAATACAAACGCCCAAAAGCAAAAAGCCACCAAGATGGCGGCTTTTTGTGAACTCAGTTTTATCAAACTGGCATTTCAATAAGAATTATTGAGCTGCTTTAGTTTGAGTAACTTGTTGAGTTTTGTTACCAGTGATGGTAGCAAATACGCGACGGTTCATCGCACGACCTTCAGCAGTGTCGTTTGGAGCGATTGGACGTGAGAAACCGTAACCAACTGCGCTTAGACGGTTTGGAGCAATACCGAACTCGTTTGAAAGCATTGATTTAACAGCGTTTGCACGAGCTTCTGACAAGCGTTGGTTGTATTTAGCGCTTGAGCGGTTGCTGTCTTTAGAAGCGTGGCCTTCGATGCTTGCAGTTGCGTTCGGGAATTCACGCATTTTTTCTGCAACTTTCGCTACCTCTTCACGGAATTGTGGTTTGATCGCAGACTTGTCGCGGTCAAAGAATACGCGAAGTTCTAGACGTAGGTCTTCTTGTAGCATTTCAGTTACTGGGCAGCCACGAGCGTCAACCACTACATTGCGTGGAGTGCCTGGGCAAGCATCTAGGTGATCTGGCACACCGTCCATATCGCTGTCAACAACTACGTCTTCAAGTACTGTAGGAGCAACTGGCTCTGGAGCTGGAGCTACTGGTACAGCTGGAGTTAGACGGCCGCCTAGAGTTACTTCTAGACCAGCTAGCGCTAGACCTTCCCACCAGTTGTTGTCAAAGTTGTGAACGCCACGAACTTCACCGCGTAGTGCTAGTGCGTCATTTACTAGGTAGCGAGCGCCTAGACCGATGTTACCGATGGTGTCTTTAGTTTCTGCAACTTCAGTGCCAGCTGGAACTGTTTGACCAGCAACAACTTTACCGTTGCTTGCGTCAGCAACAAATTGCTCACGGTTTTCTACTTTGATCTTAGATTGACCAGCACCGATCAATACATATGGCTTGAACTTGCTGTCGGTGTAGCCAGTGAACTGCTCAGTACCGATTAGGAAGTTACCAGTGATCATTTCTTGTTTGGCGTCAAAGCGGTTGCCACCGAAGTCTGCTGAGTATTCAGCTGCTTCAGCATTTGCTTCAGACACACCGTATTCTACTTGGAATTGAGTAGATGGGGTAAGCTCGATACCTAGTGCAGCACCAGTGTATAGGCTGTCTTCTTTAGCAACGCCACCGTTTTTTGGGTTGGTCAAGCCTTTCTTACCGCCTGCAACTTGTTCGTTGTTCAACTGCTTGCCAGTACGCAATACTTCGCGTTGCTTGTCGTCAGTTGAGTTGTCAACGTAGTGGTAACCTAGTAGTAGTGGGGTTACGGTTACGCCAGCATTTGCAACTACTGGAGCTGCTGCTGCGGCAATCACTGCTAGAGCGATTTTATTTAGTTTCATAACTTCCTCCAAAGGAATGGTCAGGGTTTTGGTTAAAAAATTTGTAACGTGATATTACTAACCGACATTTTACCATTAAAAACGCATCAATGCTACCCTGTCAGCGCAAAATCATGACAAATTTTTCAAAATATTCAAAACGAATGGGCTTAGGATACCCATATTCGCAAAAAATTACAACCTTTTTTCTATTCTAGCTACATAATGTTACATAAAAATGTCTAAATCTTAACATTTTTATATCTTTTGAAGTGTTTTGTGGTGTGATGGGCGGTTTTGTTGTTTAAGCAATAACAGCCGCTCAATAAAACATAAACAAAAAGGTCATGAATTGTTTCATAGACTGGCAAGTCAATCTATTGGTGCTTTGGCTACAACAAATGATTGATGTCTGACATTTTGTCTTGTATGGGCTGAAAACAAGGATTTGTCAGCTCTAAAAATTCTGACGATGCTGCTTGCAAGATAAAAACAATCGCCTTGATTGCTTTATTGATATTTTTATAATATATCGGTTCGTGATGCGCAATACGATTTCTTAAACGTCTGACTATTTCAATATTGGCGTACAATTCCTTTATAAATACTTCTACCGAAAGATTCTTTGGTCTATTTGGGAATACAGCATCAATCGCTTTCACCCAAACACGATTTAAATACTTTTTAGATGTAATTTCTTGCCAAAATGACAATTCTAGATCGGCAACAACTTGATTTCTATTAAATTCTAGAGATTTATTCTTGCGCATAAATTTTTTGATACTAGTATCAATTTTATGGCGTTTATATTCTTTAAGTGTGTTTAAAAATACGGTTTGAACCAACCAATTTTCACCATAAGCCACAACCAATGCCTTATCAATCATATTTCTTAAAACAACTTCGCAGTGCTGTATAGGTGTCCAGCATAATGCACATAGCTCACTATTTTTCTTATACAATTCCAAGGCTGATTTTAAAGTTTGGGTGTTTTTAATATAAGGTTGAGAGCGTTCAACGGACATTATTTGGAATATTTTTGGATTTTATCTTCATTCATATAAATTCATCCTTGATTTTTAATCAATATTTGTTATAATCAGTTTGAGAGCTTGGGGATTGTTCATGTTTTATTTAAGGGGCTGACGTAGATAA
>NZ_MUXU01000073.1 GCF_002014985.1 Moraxella caviae
TCTGTGTAGACAATGCTATCAGGCTTGATTTTACTTGTGATAATTGGCATTAGTGTATTTGTCTTAGTATCTTTAACAACAACAGTGTAAACTTTATCATTGCGTTTTAATAAACCAAATACAGCAGTCTTGCCAGCTGCACCACGACCACGTTTGCCTTTACGAATACCGCCGAAGTAACTTTCATCAAGCTCTACTTCACCGTCAAAAACAGTGTTGGCTTCAAGAGCTAAGTGATATTCTATCACAAGGCGGATTTTGTGGTAGAAAAGGACTGCTGAATTGTGTTGAATGTTTAACAAATCAGCCGCTGTTCTAGCGGTAACTTCTGCAATGAAAAACTCAAGTAGTCTTAATTGAGTTTTTCTTGATAATTTACAACGAGTTATCTTCATTTTTGTAGTATAACATATTTGTTATCTACTACAGCCCCTTTAAAAATTACAAAGTTTCCAATCAGAGCAATCATTCAAACGATACGACAAATCAAAAACCACTCATGCAAAGACATCAAACCACAGCGGTTTCAGCCTTCAATTTTATAAAAATTGGCAACTTTGCACGCTTGATACGCCATCATACACACAATTTTAAACAATTTCACAAAAATTGGTTGCATATTCGCCCAAATTTACCGTAAGATAGACATTTTTATTGCTCAATTTATTTTACCAAAGATTTTGCAGAGTTGTCATGAAAGCCAGTAAATTTACCTTTGCCACCTTAAAAGAAACCCCAAGCGATGCCGACATCGTCTCAAGTCAGCTGATGGTGCGTGCAGGTCTGATTCGCAAACTTGCGTCAGGCTTGTATGTGTGGATGCCGATGGGTCTGCGTGTGCTGCGCCATGTAGAGCGCATTGTGCGTGAAGAGATGAATCGTATCAACGCCCAAGAACTGCTCATGCCTGTAACGCAGCCTGCCGAACTGTGGCAAGAATCTGGCCGCTGGGACGATTATGGTGCAGAATTGTTGCGTTTTAAAGACCGTCATCAGCGTGATTTTGTGCTTGGTCCGACACACGAAGAAGTCATCACCGACATCGCGCGCAACGAACTAAAAAGCTACAAGCAGCTGCCTGTGTCTTATTACCAAATCCAAACCAAATTCCGTGACGAAATCCGCCCACGCTTTGGGGTGATGCGTGCGCGTGAATTTACCATGAAAGACGCCTATTCTTTCCACATTGACAAAGAGTCGCTTGCCGAAACTTACCAAGATATGTATGACGCTTACAGCCGTATTTTTAGCCGTCTTGGGCTGAATTTCCGTGCCGTACAAGCAGACACAGGCTCTATCGGTGGCTTTGCATCTCATGAATTTCATGTGCTGGCAGACAGTGGCGAAGACGACATCGCCTTTAGCAGCGAAAGCGACTTTGCAGCAAACGTAGAACTTGCCGAAGCCATCTGCACCGCCACTCGCCCAGCACCAAGCCAAGCTCGCACCGATGTGGACACCGTCAATATGCCAACGTGCGAAGAAGTTGCCAAGCATTTGGGCATCGCGCTTGAGCAGACCGTCAAAACACTCATCGTCAAAGGCGCACACAGCGAAGAAAACCCAGACGCACCAAAACTTGTGGCGCTGATTTTGCGTGGCGATCACACGCTAAACGAAATCAAAGCTGAGAAAATCGCTGACGTTGCCACGCCTTTAGAAATGGCAAGCGAAGAAGCAATGAAAGAAGCTGGTTTGATTAAAGGCTACATCAGCGCAGACTTGTCATCTTATGGCATTCCTGTATATGCCGACCGTGCCGCAGCAGCTTTGGCGGACTTTGTGTCTGGCGCAAACATCGAGCATAAGCACACCACAGGCATGAACTGGGAGCGTGATGCGGCTTTGGCTGGCGTGGTGGACATTCGCAATGTCGTAGACGGCGACCCAAGCCCAGACGGCAAAGGCGTGATTAACATCAAACGCGGCATTGAAGTGGGGCACGTTTTCCAGCTGGGCGACAAATACTCAGACGCGCTGGGTTGCCGTGTGCTTGGCAAAGAAGGCAAGCCAGTTACACTAATGATGGGCTGCTATGGCATTGGCGTTAGCCGTATCATCGCTGCCGCCATCGAACAAAACCATGACGAGCAAGGCATCATCTGGGCGGACACGCCAGACCCAGCGGATAACATCGCACCGTTTTATGTTGCCATCGTGCCAATGCGCTCAAAAGACGGCTCGGCAGAAGCCAAAGCCGAAGAGCTATACCAAACGCTTAAAGACAAAGGCGTGAATGTGCTGCTAGACGACCGTGATGAGCGTCCGGGCGTGAAATTTGCCGACCTTGAGCTGATTGGCATTCCGCACCGCATTGTGGTGAGTGAGCGTAATTTGGCAGAAGGCAAGTACGAATACGTCAAGCGTGGCATTGATGGCAAGCAAATGCTGAGCCTAGACGAAGTATTGGCAAAATTCTGATAAATTTGGCGATTTTGGGTAGGTTTTAAAACGGATAAATTTTAAAACTCATCCACGTCAAATTTTATCCAAATTTTAATAAAAAAGCGCAACGATTTGGGTTGCGCTTTTTTGGTTTTGGGTGTAAGTTTTGATGATAAGTTTGTAGATACCATCCCCA
>NZ_MUXU01000074.1 GCF_002014985.1 Moraxella caviae
GATTTTGAAAATAGCCATAAATATGTATATCCCAAAAAATACACTACATTTTGTCATGCAATCAAAAGGTGGTGCTGGCAAGTCAGTCTGTGCAATCTTGCTGTCACAGTATTTTGTCGAACGGCTCGGTATTGACAATGTGCAGTTGGTCGATACTGACCCAAACAACAAAACACTAGGTGCATTTAAAGCCTTGAATGTTGATAAACTAGAAATCATCAAAAATGTCGGTCTTGAAAAAGAAATTGACAGCTCAATGTTTGACCAGTTTATTAGCACCTTTGCTGAATCTGATTCGCCAATGGTGGTAGATACTGGTTCAGGTGAATACTTGGCTATCACCAGTTATTTAATCTCAAACGACACGCTTAATCAGCTGGCCGATTTGGATAAAGAAGTTTATATTCACTGCCCTGTCAACTTTGGTCATTCAGGTGCTGAAACTGAACGCTGCCTTTGGGCTTTAGCTGGCGCTTTTCCCAATGCTAAAGTGATCGCTTGGGAAAATCACTTTTTTGGAACACCAACCGAACGAATCGATTATTCTGATTTTGAAAACATTATTGGCAAGGTGGTGGTTGATAAACGCAACAAAGATACCTTTGAGCGTGATTTCACAACACTATTATTCAACAACATGACTTTTGCTGAAGCGGCAGATGATACCAGCTTCAATTTTATGCAAAAGTCACGCTTACAGCGCATCAAAAATGATGTATTCAGCCAACTTGATGCAGTTTGGGGGAATTGATGTCGTTAGCTGCTAAATTAACGCTAGAGCGTCCTAAAATTTCAGATGATGGTAATGTACCAGATGACCCTCAAAAATCGAATACAAGCGATTCTGAAGCGTCTGATGATGCACTAGATAATACAGTTGAAGATGCCAAATCTGATGAACAATCAGCTGAACAGACTGAACAAGCTACTGAAGCTGTGCAGACAGCTGACCAACCGTCCGAATTCGGACAGTCAGCGCCAGTTGTCGCTGAAGCTGATGAAATCGTCACTGAAATTTTTTCTCGTACGAAAATTCAAATAACGCCTGATGATCCACTTGTCGTGATGATACAGCTGATTCGCCAAGAATTCGCTGATGCGCAGTCTGATATGAAGTCATTTGTGTTTGCAGAAATGATGGAAAACTTAAGCAAGCACAGTGAAGCAGTCAAAAATGACATCAAGTCAATGCACACTGATCACGCCCAAATCATCAGCAAACACACTGAAGCGGTTGCTGATGCAACTGGCTTGGCTCTTGCTGACTTCAGCAAACAAGTTGAAGAAACGGTCAAAACTTTGACCGCACGGCTAGATGAAGTTAAGCAGACAACTGAAGTGTTGGAAAACCAAAAACAGTTCATTGTGAACGATGTTTACGGCAAACTGAACGAAAAAATCATTAATGAAGTCAAAGGTAACTTGACCAATGAATTAAAACGGATCGCTAACAACGAAAATAACGAAGTCAATAAACAAAAAAATATGCTGATTGGTGCATTTGCTGGCTTGTTTGTTGGTATGATTTTTGCAGTGCTGATTGGGATGATGATTTAAACGCCCGAATTCTGACACGAAAAAGCAAGGCTTTTAACCTTGCTTTTTTGTTAATGATTTACAGGCTTATAAAACGGATTTTTGATAGCCCCTTTGAACCAATCAGCTGTTAATTCAGGAATGTCCGAAGTGTCAATTTCTTCATCCTTCATTGCTTCCAAAGCTTTTAGACGCAGTTTTGATTCTTTGCTTAACTTAGGTTTTTTAGTTAAGTCAATATCATAAGTAACGATTTTTCCCATATACTTTTATCTCCAATTTGGTGGCTTTTCATGCTGAAAATGTCAATATCCAAGGTTAATTAATCTCATTATCTTCACATCCTATTTGATTTATATGCCTATTATACATATAATAGGCATATATTACACATATTTTTTAAAGGGCTTTTGTCATGCCAAGACCAAAATCAAATCCTGAAAACACCAAACGCACCAGCTTTGTATTTAATAAAGATGCTATTGATACATTCCAAGAATTGTGTCGGCTAAATCATAGCACAGCCACGCAAGAATTGCGCCGCATGGTTGATGAATACAACCGCCAAAACCTAGCCAAATTCCGCAACCGTGATATGTTCAACTAAAATCCAAACATGGAAAAATATTTTTTCTTTCCATGTTTACCCCGACTTTTTCCAACAAAAAAAAATCCCCAAGCCTTGACTTGGGGACTGCCCAAATTCGGACACTACAACAGATTAATCACATCAATGAATGTTTGGTGGTCATCGATAGCTGTTGCAGTTTCTCTAATACGAAGTCTTTTCGCTAATGCAAATTTACTTTTGGCCACCCCAGCATCTGTGCTATCCAATCTGCTAATGTAAGCTTGCTGTACAGCTGCTTTAGCGTCAGCATCCAGCGCTTCATACTTCATCACTGCATCAAACCAACCCATTTTGATAAGTGTCTGCTGGCGTTCACGCTCGGCTGCCTCGGCCGCCTGTTTCTCTGCTTCTTCACGCTCTTGCTGCTTAAGCCGTTCATATTGTCTAAGTGTCTGCCGTTGTTTATGCGCCGCTTGCATTGCTTTGACTTCTTCATCATCATACCAAGCAGAAGGCTTAAAGCCTAATTCCTGCAACCGCTCTACATAGCGTTCTTGGCGGCAGACATCTGACAAGCGTTCAGCGACTTTCTCGGCGTTGTCGCCAGTAGCGGCAGCAATTTTGTCAGCGAACATTGCCAGCTGCTTTGTGGTCATTTTAAAGTTTGACCAGTTAATGATTTTATCTTTATCTTTGTCTTCAACCTGTTTCGGTACAATCGCTTCAGTATTTTTAAAGGTGAAGTCAAGACTGACTACCTGCCTTTTTTCACTAACTTTTTTGTATTCGATACGATAGGGTGTGTGCTGGTGAATATCTTTGATGGCTTTATCCAGCACATAGCGCTTGAAGTCAGAAAAAGCAGGGTAAGTATTCACGCAGTCAAATTTATTGCGCAGAAACTCAATCGTATAGTTCACTGTGCGCAAATAAGGGTCGATGATTTGACCTTTTTCGTCTTTATACACATTATCCGAATGGTCAGCTGCAACTATTTGTTGCAAAAGGATGATACCGTAAGCGCCGAGCTTTGAAACCCACTCTTTTTTATGCTTGGTGAAAGTGTTGTGCTTGTCAAAGATGCACAGCATTTCAATAACATCATCAATGAGCAGCAGCTCTACTTTGCCTTCGCCATGTCGATAAGTGGCTTTACCCACCCAGCTGACACCCACTTCAGCCACTCGCTTACCTTTTTTGGTAATTTGAGCTTGCTTGGCATTGGCTTCAAAATCCCAAAAATAAAACACTTTTCCGTGCAGTGACTTTGACACGCTTTCAAGCGTTTCGTATTGTCTTTTTTGGGGGATCTCAAACATCGTGCCAAACTCTTCAGCGGTGATGATAAATGTTTTTTGTGTAGGGTTAAGCTCTACTGCACCACGCACTACCGTTGCCAGCATCAGCACTAAGCGTCTTTCGTTTAAAGTCAGATGGCTGATAGCGTGCAACATACGATTTTGCATGACCACATAATCGTTATTATAAATCTGCCCCCATTGGTTTTTGGATGGGTGAATGGCTTTTTTGTCAGCACTATCTTGTAGGCTGGCTTGTACCAATTCATTAAGCTGTTCATGTGGGATATGCTCAATAATGTTCGCAAAAATCCCCATCAAATTTTGTGTTTTTTGATCCAAATTACTCATAATTTGCCCCAAATTGGCATCAACTTTGGGTGTATAATAACATCACAAAACATGGAAAGCAAAAAAAATTTTCCATGTTTCGCTAATTTTTGGTAATTTTGACCACAAATCTTTCCATGTTTCAGCCCTATTTTGACCAATTATTCTAGTTTTTGGTTGTTTTTACATATATTAACTAATATATCTGTTTATATTTATTAGACCACAAATCTTTCCATGTTTCGTATTTTCTACCCCAAATCCTTCCATGT
>NZ_MUXU01000075.1 GCF_002014985.1 Moraxella caviae
AAGATACAAGGTTGGGTTGAACGAAGTGAAAACCCAATAAATTTAATATCTTGCCTTAAATAATGTTACGCTGCCGCCGACCCAATTTACGAATTTAATCAATCGGTGTCTCATGTTTATAAAAACGAGTTTTATCGACATGTTGTATTGGGTGAAGCGGTGAAATAATTCACAACTTTTTGCCGTCTTTGATTAAAAAATGTTGCTATAAAAGCACGTCCAAATGCTTGTAGACATCGCCATCGTTTCTTTTGCCGATGCGCAGAATGTGGATTTCTATGACGTCACCAACAATCTGATAAATAATGCGGTATTCGCCAGACTTTGCGCGCCTTAGCATGGGATAGCCAGCCAATTGGCGTGTTGGGATTGCTGTGGGGTTTTTAGCCAGCAAATCAATTTTTGCGACTATTTGCCTAGCGTGCTTGACGGGAATTTTTCGTAAAAACTCAGCCGCTTCTTTGGATAATACAATGGTTAGCATGAGTTTTAACGAAATTCATCAAGAATGGATTTGCTTTGTTCGGCGCTGAGCATACCGCGATTTTTGGCTTCTAGGGCTAATCTTGCTTCCACATATTCTTCTAGTACTTCTGGCGACATAATCAGACTGACAACTTGACCGTGACGTGTGACGGACACCGCTTCTCGCTGGGCTTTGTCAATGACACGACCAAATGAATTTTGCGCTTGTGATGATGTGAGCGTGAGCATGGCATGATTCCAAAATGTTATTTTAGCTATTTTAGCTAATTTGGCTAAAAACGACAAGGGATTTGTGTTATAGTCTATAAACCAACCCAAAAAAAGCGCAGATTTTAAACCTGCGCTTTTTGCGTGATTGTCTGGCGTTTACACCTTTTCAAAGCGGGCAATGCTCTCCACATGACCTGTGTGCGTGAACATATCCATCACGCCAGCGTGGGTGAGTTTGTAGCCTTGGGCGATGAGTAGGGCGGTGTCGCGCGCGAGTGTCGCAGGGTTGCACGACACATAGACGATGCGCTTGGCGTTAAATTTACCCAAATATGCCATCACTTCGGCAGCGCCTGAGCGTGGCGGGTCGATGAGCAGCGCATCAAAGGTGTTTTCGCCTGTCGCCCACGGCTGATGAGAAAAATCTTGGGTGAGATCTTGGGCGTAAAATTCAGCGTGCGCAATGCCATTGGCTTTGGCGTTCATGGCGGCGCGTGCGGTCATTTCGCTGCTGCCTTCCACACCCACCACAAAGCCAGTTTCGCCTACCATGCGTGCTAACGGCAAGCTAAAATTGCCCAAACCGCAGAACAAATCCAGCACACGCTCGCCTTTTTGCAAGTCCAGCAAATCGCAGGCGAGCTTGGTCATCTTGCGGTTTACCGACAAATTAACCTGCGTAAAATCCAGCGGCGAAAATTCAAAAGTTACGTCAAAATCTGGCAAACGATAAAACAAACCGCCTGTCGGTGGCACGGTCAAGCTGCTGGCACGGCCGTTGTCATCGTCAATGCGCTGTACGCTGTCTGAGCCGTGCGGCTGTAGGAATAGCTGCCAATGACGCTCAGCAAAAAAGGCTTGCAGTTTGTCAATGTCGCCAGCAGGTAGCGGCGCAAGATTGCGCACAATCACCGCCACCGATTTTGCGCTGTCTGGCACATCGTCCAGCGTCTCACCAGCAGCAAGCTCCAGCTGAGCGATTTGGTCGCGTGCTTCTAGCGTGGTGATGAGTGTTTTTAGGGCGCTGATGTGCTGCCCCACGCGCGGGTCTAAAATGTGGCATTCGTCCAAATTGGCAAGAAAATTGCTCGCGCGTTCACGAAAACCTACCAGTGCGCTGTGCTTTTTCTCCACATAGCGCACGCCCATGCGCGCCTTGGTGCGGTAGCCTAGGCGGTCGGCGGTGAGCGGCGGCAGCCAGTGTTCAGGCTGTACGCCAGCTTGATGAGTGAGCAGCTCAGCAAGCACGGTTTGTTTAAAGGCGATTTGCCCATCGGCGTGCCAGTGCTGCAAACTACAGCCGCCACACACGCCAAAATGCGGACAAGGCGGCGTTTGGCGTTCTGGGTGTGGATTGGCAAGCACTTCGAGCGCATCGCCTTCTTCAAAGGTTTTTTTGCTGTTTTTAAGTTTCACGCTCACCACTTCATCAGGCAGCGCAAAGCTGACAAAGACTTTTTTGCCCAATTTATCCGCTGGGTGTGCTTGGCAAGCATCGTCCGTGCCTGCGCCATAGCTTGCCACGCCACGCCCATCGTGCGCAAGTCCTGACACGCTAAAAGTGATGGGCGGTGCGTCTTGTAGGCGTTTTCTGGTGCGGGCGTTGGTTTTGCCTGATTTTTTGCTGGGAGCGTTGATTAGGGCTGGGTTTGTCATGGGTGCGTTTATCCGTTGTGCGTGTTTTTGTTGGTTTGGTGGTTGCTTGGTTTTTGGTAATTTAGCTTTGATCATTTGGTTTTGCTTGTTAGATTTGTTGGGTTACGCTTACGCTAACCCAACTTACGGGCTTACAAGTACTAATTTAGCTTGCAGGTTTGACCGCTAAATTTAGTATCACAATTCCCAAGCGTCCAAAAATCTTTGGTGGCGTAGGTTGCCGTCATCGTCCGTCAGTCGTCCGATAAAATCATAAGTGTGCGCAATCAAGGCGCTTTCGTCATCGTGCGTGATTTTGCCGTTCACCGACAGCCAGCGCAGATAAATCAGCCAAGTGTTCAGCACGTCTGATTCGCAGTAATTGGCAAGTTTATCCCACTCGCCACGCTGCACCATCGGCACAACTTGCGAGCCGTCCACGTCGCCTTTGCCTGCAAAACCGCACAGACTGGCGATGGTGTCCAGCTTTTGCTTATTGCCCCACGCGCCAAAGGTGAAGCGATCCATCACGTCAATGTGCTTTTCGCTGTAGCGGTTTAGGTAGTCGTTTTGTTTAAAGCCAGCGTTCGTCAAGGCGGCGGCGTTTAGGCGGTGGTGCGTCATGCGATACAGCAGCACAGGCAAGTCAAAACCTGCGCCATTCCAGCTGATGAGCGTGGGTTTTTTGGCGAAGGCACGCAAAAAAATGCGCAAAATTTCATCTTCGCTGTGTTCGTTGAGCGTGAGCGATTTTAGATTGAAGCTGCCTTGGTCAAACCACAAAAACGACAAACACGCAACCTTATGCAAAGGCAAGCGCATAAAATCATTGCCCGCTTCGGCATGGCGCAGGGCAATCAGCGCGGTGAGTGCGTCATCGTCTGGCAGCGCGCGAATGTCTGGATACAGGCGTTTGCCAGTGGCGACATCAGGCACGGTCTCAATGTCAAAGACGAGCAAAGGGGTGTTTGGCAGCATGATTGGGTCGTCCTGTGGGTTATGCTTAGGTTTGTGCGTTTTTGGTTAAAGCTAGCGGTGTAAATTTTGGCGTAATCGGTGTCAAATTTGGCGAAATGGTTTGGCTGAAAATCTGAAAAAATTTTAGTGGTTGTTTTAAAAGTTGGGTTTTGCTTTAATCGTGATTTTTTCGATTGTTGGGTTACGCTTTCGCTAACCCAACTTACAAGTTGCTCACCAAACTTATGAGTTTCGCTAATCTAAAAAGCCGTTCGTGGCAAGCACATCAAACCCAACGGCTTTGTCTTTTTAAAATTTATCAGAGTTTAAGCTGCAAACTTAATCCGCCACGCCAAACAATCCTGTGGATAGGTAGCGGTCGCCACGGTCGCACACGATAAAGGCGATGACGGCATCTGGGTTGGCTTTGGCGATTTGGTGCGCTGCCCACGCTGCGCCGCCTGACGACACGCCGCAAAAAATCCCTTCTTCGCGTGCCAGCTTGCGCATATAAATTTCGGCATCTTTTTGGTTTACGTCCATCACCACGTCCACCAAAGACGCATCAAAAATCCCCGGCAAATATTCGGCAGGCCAGCGGCGAATCCCAGCAATGCTTGAGTTTTCGTCTGGCTGCAAGCCAATAATTTGCACGTCTGGATTTTGCTCTTTTAGGTATTTTGACACGCCCATGATGGTGCCTGTCGTCCCCATTGAGCTGACGAAATGGGTGATTTTACCGCCTGTTTGCGCCCAGATTTCAGGGCCAGTGGTGAGATAGTGAGCGTGTTTGTTGTCGTCATTGTTAAATTGGTCAAGCACCACGCCTTTGCCGTCAGCTTGCATTTGTAGCGCCAAATCGCGCGCTTCTTCCATGCCTTGCTCCACTTCAATCAAAGTTGCGCCATAGGCAGTCATTGCGTCTTTGCGCTCTTGGGTGGAATTTTTTGGCATGATGAGCGTCATGTGGTAGCCTTTCATGGCGGCAACCATGGCAAGCGCAATGCCTGTATTGCCGCTCGTGGCTTCAATCAGCGTGTCGCCTGCTTTGATTTGACCACGTTTTTCGGCTTGGTCAATCATATTAAAAGCAGGGCGGTCTTTGACAGAGCCAGCTGGGTTATTGCCTTCAAGTTTGGCAAAAAGTGCGGCTTTGGTGTCATTGCCAAGTCGGGCTAGGCGTACCAGTGGCGTGCTGCCCACGGTGTCGGCAAGCGTGCAGGCGTGCGTGCTAAAATCGGTCATAATTATCTCTTTGTGTTTTTATAAAAGGGTTTTATTTTGCCGCCTGATTGTCAGCCAGCCAAGCGGATTTGGCTGTATTTTATTCAAGGTAAGTCAGGCGGATAAAGTTTTGCAATTATACCACACTTTTTTGGTGCATTTACCCACGCAAACCGTGATAAAATGTACAAACGCACATTTGCCGCCCAAGAATTGCCAATTTTTTAAGCAGGCAAGCGGTGCGATTGATTTTTCTAATCGTTGGGCTGATGTTAAGTGGGTAATTTTGGTTTGATTTCGTGCGTTTTTATGCAAATTTTACCCAAAATTTTCACCAAAAACACAGCTTAACACCTAAATTTCGCCCCAGTTTTTAGCCAAAATTTTACCCAAATCCGCCATGTCAAACACGCCTTTTAACCCTGAAAATCCGCACGCCAAAAATCCAAACGCCAAAGCCGCGCCAAACGGTACTGACGCACAATCATCAGCGCAAACCGCCTTAAAAAACCCACGATTTAAGCTGCGCAGCGCTTATGGACAGCTGATTTTATTGGTGTTTTTGCCGATTGTGGTGCTGGCGATGGTGGGCGGACTGCTGGTGTTTTTTGAAGTGCGCCGTGCCATCATCTCAGAGCAAGACGTGCAGGCGCAGGCAGCTTTGGTGCGTTATGAGACGTTGTTGCAGCCGTTGTTACAAGGTGATTTATCCCAAAATCTGACCCAAAACTTACCCCAAAATGCGTCCCCAGATTTATCGCAAAATTCATCTCAAAACTTGCCCAAAAACGCCTCAGACGCAGCGCACGCCATCGATGTGCCTGCATTGATTGATAAACTCAATCAACTGCGCCTACCGCAAGTACAGCGTGTGGCGTTGGCGGATGCGGTAGGCGCACCAATTTTGGCGGCTGGTGTGAATGCGCAGGCGGATTGGGGTGAGTTTGACACCACGGCAAACCGTGTGGCAAGGCTGCCTGTGGCGCACGGCACGGCTTATGGCAAGGCAATCAGCGTGGGCGATGAGCGCTTTTGGCTGCTGATTGAGATGGATAATGAGCCTTTGACCATCACTTATTATCGGGTGCTTTTGGCGTTGTCTATCACGGGGCTGATTACCATTTTGCTGCTGCTTTTGATTCTAAACAGCTATGCTAAGCGCTGGATTGAGCCTGTGTACGAAATGCGCTTGTATTTGCAGCGGCTGACGGCAGAGAATTTATCCAAGCCAGCGGTGGTGCGTGCAGACGGTGAATTTGCGCTACTGCAAAAGGATTTTATGCGTGCGCTGTCAAGGCTGGACGCAAGTTTTACCGAGCTAAAAAACCACGCTGAAGAGACCGAGCGTGATTTGCAGCAGGCGTTTGACGAGATGGAAATGCAAAACATCTCCATTCGTAATGCGCGCGATGCCGCCATTTCTGCCAGCCAAGCCAAATCGGCATTTTTGGCGAACATCAGCCACGAGCTGCGCACACCGCTAAACAGCATTGACGGCTTTATCAATCTTTTGGCACGCAAGCAAGGGCTTTCCAGTGAGCAAAATTTGTATGTGCAAACCATCAAAAAATCATCGGCGCATTTGCTGGCATTGGTGAATGACGTGCTGGATTTTTCTAAGATTGAAGCGGGTAAATTGGTGCTGGATCATCATGAGTTTGATTTGTACGCAGCGATTTATGATGTGGTGGATATGCTGTCGCCTGCTGCGCTAGAAAAGCACTTGCGCCTTGCGGTGCTGTTTTATCATGATGTGCCAACGCACGTCGTGGGCGACAGTTTGCGTGTTAAGCAAATCTTAACAAATCTCGTGGGCAATGCCATCAAATTTACCGACTCAGGCGGCGTGGTGGTGCGTGTCAGCCTATCCAGCGATACGCCAGATTTTTTAAACATCGCTGTGGAAGACACAGGCAAGGGCGTGAGCGAAGCGGATAAGGCGCAGCTGTTTAAGAGCTTTAGCCAAGGAGATTTGTCGGTAACGCGCCGCTATGGTGGCACGGGGCTTGGCTTGGTGATTTCCAAGCAGCTGACTGCGCTGATGGGCGGCAGCATTGGCTTTTATGACAATAACAGCGAAAATGTCGCCAAGACAGGTACGACTTTTTGGTTTGAAATGCCGACTGGCGTGGCGCATGATGACGAAGCACTTGATGATAAATCAGCCGCCATTAAGCTGCCTGCACTTGGTGATGGCAAGCCGCTGTCGCTTTTGGTGTGGATTAACCACTTACCAGCCGTGCAGGTGCTAAAAGCGAGCCTTGCGATGAGCAATGTGCAAATCACGCTGGCGATTGGTCTGGCGGATTTGTTAGAACAACTTGACAATCCGCAGCACGGATTTGACTGGGTGATTGTGGATAATTTTGGTCAAGACGCTGCCCAAGATGACGTGGGTGCGATTTTGCGCCAGATTCGCTTGCGCTATCAAGGCAGACTTGCGACTTATGGTTATCAAGTCGGCATTGATAATGCGCTTTTGGAAAAATACCACACGCACGCCTTGCACGAGCCGCTGGATAAACGCCAGCTGTACGCCATGCTCTCAAACCGCAAAGACGCAAGCACGCAGGCGGCTGCCAATCCGCACCGCTTTGCTGGCGTGCGTGTGCTGGCGGTGGACGACCATCTACCCAATCTTTTGGTGCTGGACGCATTGCTTGGCGAGCTGGGCGTGGAAGTGGTAACGGCAGGCAGCGGCTTTGATGCGATTGAAATCATGAGTAAGACGGTGGCAGGGTCAGCGCCGCCCATTGATTTGATTTTTATGGACATTCAAATGCCAAGAATGTCTGGACGAGAAGCAAGCATTCAGATTCGTAAGATTGAGCAGGCGCACCTTGCCAAGCCTGTGCCGATTATCGCACTGACAGCGCACGGACTTTCGGACGAAAAAGACCGCTTGGTGGCGGCAGGGCTTGATGACTATGTGGGCAAGCCCATCGGTCATGTGCAGCTGGTGCAGACGCTGGAGAAATGGCTGCACCGTGGCGATGAGCCAAGCGAGCCTTTGTCGGCGTATGAGCTGGCTGCCAAAGACGGCTTTGGCTTGCCAAGTGAGCCATCAGCACAAGCTGCGCCAAGCGTGGCAGGGGCGACTTTGGCGGATATTGACTGGGCGGATGCGCTGGAGCGTTCGGCAAATAAGGCGGATTTGGCACAAAAGCTGCTGCAGATGATGATTGACGATGCCGAAAACGAAAAACGCCTGCTGGAGCGTGCGTGGGCAGACAGGGATAGAGCGGCTTTGGCGGAGCTGTCGCACCGTACGGTGGGGGCTTCACGCTATGCAGGCGTGCCAAGACTGCGCAAGGTGTCGGCGGATTTTGAAGCCATGTGCCGCGCGGACATCACGCAGACGAGCGCGAGCCACTTTATTGCCATGCGCCCAAGCTACCGCGCGCTGATTGATGCGCTGGATAGCTTACAAGCCATTGATTTAAAAGAATTTTTACAAAACCCACACACCAAAGCCACAGCCCACACGCCAGACGATGTGGACGAAGCCAGAATGGCGTGGAAGATGGTTTGATTGACGGTGTTTGTGGGTGGATTTGGTGAGCTGTGTTGAGGTTTGTCAATTAAGCTTGGGCTTGTCATATTGCTGGCTTGTCTTAAGTTGAATTGACTTTACCGTATATATTAAGCGTCTAACTTGCGCCAAAGCCACCCACAAATCCCCAAAACTGTGCAAAAATTTGCTATACTATCCCCCATTTACCTTTCATTTTTATTTCATCACAGCAAACACAACAGAGAAACCCCATGACAAACACCATGCGCGAACTTGCGACTACTTATTCCCCAGCCGACATTGAAAAAAAATGGCGTGATACTTGGGAAGAACAAGGCTATTTTAAGCCGACTTTGGACAAAGATAAGTCATTTTCTATCGCCTTGCCGCCGCCAAACGTAACAGGCAGCCTGCACATGGGGCATGGCTTTAACAACGCCATCATGGACGCGCTGACCCGCTATCACCGCATGATGGGCTATAACACCCTGTGGCAGCCCGGCACCGACCATGCAGGCATTGCCACGCAGATGGTGGTGGAGCGTCAGCTTGGCTTGCAAAACATCACCCGCCACGACTTAGGGCGTGAGAAATTTGTAGAAAAAGTGTGGGAATGGAAAGAGCAATCAGGCGGTACAATTACCAGCCAAATTCGCCGTCTTGGCTCATCGGTGGACTGGAGCCGTGAGCGTTTTACGATGGATAGCGATTTGTCCGATGTGGTCAAAGAAGTGTTCGTGCGCCTGCACGAAGAAGGGCTGATTTATCGTGGCAAGCGCCTAGTGAATTGGGATGCTAAGCTGCACACCGCCTTGTCTGACCTAGAAGTGGAAAGCAAAGAAGAGCAAGGTTCGCTGTGGCATTTTAAGTACTTTTTTGCTGATGATGTGGCAACGCTGGACGGTAAAAATTATCTGGTGGTGGCGACCACGCGCCCAGAGACGCTGCTTGGCGATACGGCGGTGGCGGTACACCCTGAAGATGAGCGTTATGCGCATTTGGTGGGCAAGCACATTGTTTTGCCAGTAACAGGGCGTAAAGTGCCAATCGTTGCTGACAGTTATGTGGAAAAAGATTTTGGTACAGGCTGTGTGAAAATCACGCCAGCGCACGATTTTAACGACTACGAACTTGGCAAGCGCAACGAGTTGCCACTCATCAACATTTTTGATGCCAATGCGCACGTTTTGGCGCAGTTTGACGAATATGCCAAAGTGGGCGTGAATGATGCACAAAAAATCGCCGCACCTGCCGACTATGTGGGGCTAAACCGCTTTGTGGCACGCAAAAAAATCGTAGAGCAAGCCGAAAACGAAGGCTGGCTTGAAAAGATTGAACCGCACACGCTAAAAGCACCGCGTGGTGATCGTTCAGGTGAAATCGTTGAACCACTTTTGACCGACCAATGGTATGTCAAAATCGCACCGCTTGCCAAGCCTGCCATTGATGCGGTGGAAAATGGCGACATCAAATTTGTGCCAGAGCAGTACACTAATATGTACATGGCGTGGATGCGTGATATTCAAGACTGGTGTATCAGCCGCCAGCTGTGGTGGGGACACCGCATTCCTGCGTGGTATGATGATGCAGGCAACGTCTATGTGGGGCGTGATGAAGCTGAAGTGCGTGCTAAGCATAATCTGGGTGATACGCCACTTCGCCAAGATGAAGATGTGCTGGATACTTGGTTTAGCTCGGCGCTGTGGACGTTTAGCACACTTGGCTGGACAGGCGATAACGACAAAGATTTGAGCAATAAAGTATTGCAAACTTTCCACCCAACCAGCGTGCTGGTAACAGGCTTTGACATCATTTTCTTTTGGGTGGCGCGCATGATTATGATGACGCTGCACTTTGTCAAAGACAAGGACGGCAAGCCACAAGTGCCATTTAAAACCGTGTATGTGCATGGCTTGGTGCGTGATGGCGAAGGGCAAAAAATGAGCAAATCTAAGGGCAACGTGCTTGACCCATTGGATTTGATTGATGGCATTGACCTAGAAAGTTTGGTTGCCAAGCGCACCACGGGTCTGATGAATCCAAAAGACGCCGCCAAGATTGAAAAAGCCACCCGCAAAGAGTTCGCCAATGGCATTGAAGCCTACGGCACAGATGCGGTGCGCTTTACGTTTTGCAGCCTTGCCAGCACGGGTCGTGATATTAAGTTTGACCTAAAACGTGTGGAAGGTTATCGTAATTTTTGTAATAAAATCTGGAACGCCACACGCTTTGTGCTGATGAATGTAGAAGGCAAGCCAATCGCCACCGCCGCCAATCCTGCGCTGTGGGAGCTGCCTGAACAGTGGATTGTCAGCCGCCTACAAAAGGCAGAAAAAGCGGTGCAAACGGCATTTGAGACTTATCGTTTGGACATCGCCGCCCAAAGCATTTATGATTTTATTTGGAATGAATATTGCGATTGGTATGTGGAGCTTGCCAAGCCTGTACTAAACAGCGATGACGTGGCGGACGAGCGCAAGGCTGAAGTGCGCCGAGTGCTGCTTGCGGTGCTAGAAGCGGCGCTGCGTTTGGCGCACCCAATCATGCCGTTTTTGACCGAAGAAATCTGGCAAACCATTGCACCAATGCTCAAAGACGCAAAAACCACCGACAGCATCGTACTGGCGCAATATCCAGTGTGTAATACCGATAAAATCAACGAGCAAGCCGAAAATGACATGGCGTGGCTACAAGGCTTAATCGGTGCGGTGCGTAATATCCGCGGTGAAATGGGGCTTGGCAACGCCGTGCGTTTGCCGGTGCTTTTGCAAAACATCAGCGATACTGAGCGTGAGCAAATTGCACGCATTGAGCCGCTGTTTAAGGCGCTTGCCAAAGTTGAGAGCTTGACGCTGCTTGCCGATGGCGATGAAGTGCCGCTGTCATCATCAAGTGTGGTAGGCGCAGCGAGTGTGTTTGTGCCGATGAAGGGCTTGATTGACCCTGCCAAAGAATTGGCGCGCCTAAATAAAGACCTAGAAAAACTCACCAAGCAGCACGACCAAATCGCAGGCAAACTTGCCAACGAAGGCTTTGTGGCGAAAGCACCTGCCGCTGTGGTGGAAGCTGAAAAAGCCAAACTTGCCGAGCTTGCTCATCAGATTGAGAAAGTGAAAAGCAGTGTGGGGCAGTTAAAAGAGCTGTAATTTTCCACAAAAACACCCCAAGATTTTGGGGTGTTTTTTCTTGCCATAAGGGTAAAATTTTTTTGCCAATTTTGGCGATAAGGGTAAAAAACGGTATCAAAAAATAATTTTACCCCTAATTTTACCCTTATTATTCTGCACTTACAAGCCAGTTGGTGATAGCAGATGACAATCATTGAGAATTAAAAAACCCCTGCAAGTCAATAACTGCAAGGGTTTTTGATGGTTTTTGATATTGCGTGGCAATACATGACGGGGCATGATATAAGAGTTTGGCGGTGATGGAGAGATTCGAACTCTCGATACGCTATTAACGTATACACACTTTCCAGGCGTGCGCTTTCAACCACTCAGCCACATCACCAGTGGTGCATATTATACACAAAAACTTCGCTTGTGTCATCGCTTGCGCTAAAATTTCTTGTTTTGTGGATTTGCAAGCGGTGGTTTCATTAAAAAAACGACCACGAATGTGATCGTTTTTTGTTTCAAGTTTGATTGATTTGGCTATTTAAACCAACATAAATCAGCTGCCAATCACGCCGCCATCGTCTTTGGTGATGACCACCGTTGCTGCGCGTGGGCGACCGCCATTTGGACCGTCTGGCCACATAGACACCGCCAAAGGATTGGCAGGGTCGCTGTCGCCAGTGGCTGGTTCACCGGGGTGCTGAATGTTAATAAACAGCGTTTTGTTGTCTGGCGTGAAGGCGATGCCTGTTACTTCTGCGCCATTTGGTGCGGTCAAAAAGCGTCTGAATTCGCCAGTTTCTGGAATGGTGGCAAGCATTTGGTTGTTGCCCATGCCGGCATAATCTTTGATGTTGATGGTGCTTGCCGACACGTCTGTTTGTACCCACAGCACGCCACGGTAGTCAAACGCCAAGCCGTCTGGCGAGCCAAAATCGTCGCCTTTGATGTTGCCTTGATGGTTTTTCTTGGTGGACATTTTGTTGCCAGCCAGCACCAAAATGTCCCAGCTAAAGCGAGTTTTTGCGCCATCGCCATCTTGTTCTAGCCAGCGAATGATATGTCCAAAGCGGTTGTCTTTTCTTGGGTTGGCAGCGTCCACGTCAGGCTTGCCTTCTGCGCCGCGCTGGTTGTTGTTGGTCAGCGTGCAGTACAGGCTGCCTTTGACAAATGGGTCAGCAGAAATCCACTCAGGGCGATCCATTTTCGTTGCGCCCAGAACGTCGGCGGCTTGGCGAGTTTTAATCAGCACTTCGCCTTGGTCGGCAAAGCCATTTTCGGCAGTTAAGCCGTTTTGCCCATGCACAAGCGGCAGCCATTCACCTGTGCCATCGTCATTAAATCGTGCCACATACAGCGTGCCTTCGGACAGAAGTTTCATGTTATGCGCGCGGTCGTTTGGCTTGTATTTGTCTTTTGAGACGAATTTATAAATGTATTCAAAGCGTTGGTCATCGCCCATGTACACCGCCACTTGGTTTGATGGCGTGATGATCATCTCTGCGCCTTCGTGTTTGAAACGCCCAAGCGATGTGTGTTTTTTAGGAATGGATTCTGGGTCAAATGGGTCAATTTCCACCACCCAGCCGAAGCGGTTTGGTTCGTTTGGTGTGTTGTCGGTGTTAAAGCGTGTGTCAAACTGACTCCACAGATAGCCGTCTTCGCTTTTGCCAATGCCGTAGCGTTTTTCGTTGTCGGTCATGTTGCCGCTTGGACGCACGAAAATATCGCTCCAGTTTTCTTCGCAAGTCAGATACGTTCCCCAAGGCGTTTTGCCGTTGGCGCAGTTTTGCATGGTGCCACGCACATACAAGCCGCGCGGGTCGTCAGCGGTTTGCATTTGTGTGTGTCCAGCGGCAGGGCCAGTCAGCGCCATCAAGGTGTGCGGTGTGATGCGGCGAGCAAATTGCGATGGGCGCACCACTTGCCATTCGCCATTGTGTTTGCGCACTTCAATCACCGAAATGCCCATGGCGTTTTGGCTTTTGCGCACCTTGTCAGCCGACCAATTTGCCGTGCCATCGGTGAAGAGCAGTCCGTTGTCCACATATTCGTGGTTCATGGCAAGCAGTCCACGGTTGGATTTTTGCGAGCCAAATGGCAACGAGAAAAACGCCATGCCGTCATGGTGCATACCTGCTTGCACGGCTTGCTCGTCGCTTGAGTTGGAAGCGTCTGTTTTAAAAGCTGGCATATTGCCTGCGATGCCCACCGCATCACCCCATTTATAAAAGGCACGCGCGGTGTAGCCTTCTGGCACGATGACCGCATCTTCGGTGGAAAACGGCACGGATTTAAAGCCGAGCGTCTTGGCGCGCACGCCAGTGGCTTTGATGTTGGCGTTGGCAGAAGCGAGCGTTGGCAAGGCGGCAGCGGCGGCGCTTAGTCCCATGCCTTGCAGCACGCGGCGGCGAGACAGTAGGCGTTCGGCGATTTGGCTAAAGGCGTAGTTGTCGCTTTGGTTCGTGATGTCGTGTTCGGCGTGTAGTCTGGCTAATGGCTTACCCATGTGGCTGATCCTTTTGGTAAAATTGACGAAAATAAGAGAAAAATTGCGAAAATAGAGCAAGTCAAACGGCTTACGGCTTTTGTCTTGCTTGATTGCCAGCAGTATAGGGCGAGAATGTGTCGGTTTTGTGATGGTGTGATGACGAATTGATGACAAAAAGGCGGCGTAAAAGATGGCGTGATTGCGTTTTTAAGCCATTTTTTAGCAAATTGCCCAGCCGTTTGCCAAGCGGCTTGACTAAGAATTCACCAACCAATTCATCGCCAATTTGCAAGATTGACAAATTTATCGCCACTATTTGCATAATGACGCACACAAAGCGCTGAAAATTTGCTACAATCGCACGTTTGCTTAGCGTGCTTGATGGTTTGCTAAATTTATCATCATCTTAAAATCATCATAAATTTACCGCCAAGTAACCGTGCATTGATACGATTGTCAAAATCCGTTATCAAAACCCATTGTTAAAAGCAAATATCAAAATTAACCACGCAATTTAACCCACGAATACACGAATAAAAGTTGCCAAAACCAACCAAAAATCATGATTAAATCCGCCGCCAAACCTATTGATTACCCCGCCATGCCGACCACGCACCGCAGCCAGTCGGTGCAGTTTCGTTTGCCGACCATTATCGCTTTGTTGCTGGCTTTGCTGGCTGGGGCGGTGTTTAGTTATGCGCTTGCGCCACATTATATTTGGGGCTTGGCGATTGTCTCGCCGATGGTGCTGTATGCGCTGCTTTTGGGCGATGTCAGTACCAAGCGCGCCTTTTGGACAGGGCAGTTTTACGGCTTTGGCTTGTGGGCGGTGGGTGCATTTTGGCTTTACACGTCCATTCATGAATATGGGGCGATTGCGCCTTGGCTTGCGGTGCTGATGATTGGGGCAATGGCGTTTGTCATGGGGCTGTTTCATGGCGTGATGGCGTGGCTGTTTGTGCGTTTTTTGGGCAGGCAGCCTTTGGCGTTTGCTGGGCTTTGGGTGCTGCAAGAATGGCTAAAAACGTGGCTTTTGACAGGCTTTCCTTGGCTGTTTGTCGGCTATGCGTTCACTGAGCAGGCGTGGATTAACGAGCTTGCGCCGATTTTTGGCGTGTTTGGCATCAGCTTTGTGGTGGTGCTGTTTGCCGCAAGCATTGTGGAGCTTGTGCGCCGCCATGTGGGCTTTATGGCAATCAGCGTGATTTTGCTTGCCATCGCTGCCGTGCTGTCGGCAGCTGGCGTGTCGTGGGTGAAGCCAACGGGCGAGAAATTGTCGGTGTCTTTGGTGCAAGGCAACATTCCCCAAGACATCAAATGGCTCACCGAATACCGTGAGCGCACGCTTGCCATCTATGATCAGCTGTCTCGTGGCGAATGGGGGCAGGATTTGGTGGTGTGGCCAGAAGCGGCGATTCCGCTGTTTCAAGACGAAGCCCAAGAGTACATCGCCCGCCAAGAAAGACGTGCCACTAAGGCAGACAGCGCATGGATTTCTGGCATTTTATACCGTGAAAGCGATAAATTTTATAACAGCGTCATGCTGCGTGGGGCTGACAAGGGCTTGTATCATAAGCAAAATCTTGTGCCGTTTGGCGAATATGTGCCGATGGCAGGGCTGTTTGATATTTTGCCGAATTTGGCAGGTATGCAAAACGTCGCAAGCACCAGTAAAGGCAATCCAAATCAAGCGCCATTCACCATCAAAGGCAAAAAATTGGGCGCGGCGATTTGCTATGAAGTGGCGTATCCTGAGACCACACGCCAAAACGCCAAAGACAGTAATTTTCTGCTCACCGTGTCTAATGACGCATGGTTTGGCACGAGCGCAGGCCCTTGGCAGCACCTACAAATGGTGCAAATGCGTAGCCTAGAGACAGGGCGACCGTTCGTGCGTGCGACCAACACAGGCGTAACGGCATTCATCAACGAAAAAGGGCGAATCATGGGTACCGCGCCGCAATTTGAGCGTGTGGTGCTGCGTGGCAAGGTGGAAACCTTTACTGGCACGACCCCATTTGTGCGCTTTGGCAGCTATCCGATTTTGGCGATTAGCCTTGTGCTGGTGCTGCTAAGCCTTGTGGCGCACCGCCAAAGCAAGCGCACGAGCCGCACGCAAACTTACTACACAGGCGAAGGTGTGCGTGATTGATGGTGAATTTGGCGTAAATTTGGTGGTTCGTCCGCCAAATTTGCACAAGTTTGCCAGCCAAGTGGGTGATTTTGGGCGATGATACAAAAATATTGCCAAAATAATCCCATAATTGCCAAGCGGAATTGTACAAAATCATAAAAATTAGATATAATAGAGCAAAACCAATCCATCTTATTGACAGGTGACTTATGGCACACGATGCTTCAAACAATAACCCAACCAAAGAAACTCTACACGCACTGGTCGGTATCGTACTATTTTTGGCGATGGTGCTTTTGATTGCGATTACTGCATTCTTGCGCCCAGCAGGCGAGCATCCAGCAGCAGAGCCTGTGGCAGCCGAAGCCAGCGCAGAAGCCGCTCAGTAAGACGCACAAGGCTTTGGGCGCTCCCTAAGCCTTGTTTGTGATGAAAAGCACAAAGCAAGTGAAATTTGCTTGAACGTAACCCTGCGCCTGCGGGGTTTTGTTTTGTGCGCTTTCGCCTTATTTTTCGCCTTTTAGTTCGCCCAATTCATCAGCATTTTAGGACAGTCCATGAATACGCCATCAAATCCTACGCCCAAAAATTCTTGCGCCGTTGGTGTGCTGATGGGCTATTTTGAGCCGCTTAATTTGGGGCAGCTGCGTGAAATCGTGTGGGCGGCTGGGCAGGTTAAGACTTTGCACATCGTGGTTTTGCCACGTCCTGCACCAAATCCACGTTATCGGGTAACGCTTGCGGATAAGGCGCGGCATTTGCAAGTGGCGTGCGAGTTTTTTGATTTTGTCAAAATTCACACCGCAGACAGTCCAGAATTTGCGCCGCACCTTTCGGACGTGGCGTGGTCTTATGATGAAGCGTCAGCGCAAATCAGCGCCAAGCAGCTCAAAGAGCGTCTTTTGCGTGCGCTTTCATCTCATGACGAGAAAGGCATAGCGGACGATTTTTGTGTGTTTGCACGAGCGGACGTACATTCGGATTTGGCATTTTGTGCGGTGCCTGATGGCGGCTTTGATGGGCAGGCGATTTTTGCCAATCCAGCCACTCATTTTCACGCCATTCACCCAGCCGCACGCCAAAATTACACCAAGACGGTGTGCATTGTCGGCGGTGAAAGCTCTGGCAAAACCACGCTTGTGCATAAACTTGCCAATCACTATGGCGCAACGTTTGCCCCTGAGATGGGCAGGTTGTACACGCACAGCGATTTGGGCGGTACGGAAGTGGGTTTGCAGTTTGCCGATTATGCCATTATTGCTGCGCGCCATGCCGATGCCATTCATCACGCCACACGCCACGCCAGTGCACCTGTTACTTTTGTGGATACGGATTTTGTAACCACGCAGGCGTTTTGTGAAGAATACGAAGGCAAAACCGATGGCGTGGTGGCTGCCTTTGCCGACAGCGTGCGGCTGGATTTGACCATCATGCTGGATAATAATGTGGCGTGGGTGGCGGACGGAATGCGCTCTTTGGGTGATGATGACGCAAGGGCGCGCTTTCGTGGGCGGCTTGCCGAAATTTTCATGCGCCATGGCATTGCACCTGCGCTGATTGACGATGCCGATTATCACAAACGCTACGAGCAAGCGGTGGCGATGATTGATGCGTGGCTGTATGATGACGTGCCGCCAGATGCTGCCGATTTGCGCCAATTTATCCAAAACCAATCCGCTCAAAACCAATCCGCTCAAAACCAAGCTACCCAAGTTCAACACGCTCAAACAAAAGACGCACTCACCGCCAATGCGTCTGCCACAAGCACCGAAGGAGATGCGCCATGAAAATTCGCCTTTTGGATAACATCACAGGTCAAGGCGAGCAAGATTGGAGCTTGCATTGGATTTTGCTGTGGTTTGCCTGCGGTGTGGTGGCGTTGTATTTGGGATTTTGGTTCACCACCACGCAGACGGCTTTGGACTGGTTTTATTTGGCGGTGTCTGTCGTTGGGCTTTTGTGCGTGGTAGGTTTGTCGTTTCGTAAAAACGTGCTGGGCAATGGCTTTGGTATGCTGGCGACATCTGGCGAAGTGGTGGTGCAAGCGACCGCTGGCGCAGTGGGGCTTATGCTTGCGCCGCTGTTTAATTTTTTCACGCACGCTTATGGCGCATGGCATTGGCACAAGCACACAGGCGATGACGGCTTGATGATTCCAAAGTCGGCAAATCATGCCATTTGGCTTATCACCATCGTGTTTGTGGTGGTGGGGCTGCTTTTATTCCCTGTGATTAACGATTGGCTGTTTGCCAAGGGTTTTGGCGTGATTGCCAAAGATGGCGAGACGCTGTTTGGGGTCAGTTTTTTCTGGATTAATGTGGCGGCATTTGTGCTGTCCATCGCCGCGCAGACGACCATGATTTTGCGTTATTCGTTCAACTGGTGGATTTGGATTGCGGTGAATTTTGTGTGGTTGCTGGTCAATTTGATGACGCATAATTACATTTTCGCCATTCAAACGGTGATTTACCAAATCAATTCGGTGGTGGGATTGTACGGCTGGTATCGCAGCGAGCAGCTGGCAAAGGCGTAATGGTGCTTGCAAGCGAGCAATCTTTGTAGTATCGTATTTTACACGGCTAACTTTTAGTCAATTTTTAGCCAAGTTAAATTCTTAAAAAATCAAATTTCAGCCAAGCCAATCAAGGAGTTGATGATGTTGCGCCAATTATTTCGTTCTGCCAAGCCACTGGACGTGTGGCTCAAAGAATATGCCACCAGCCACAAAAACGCCACCAATAAACGCATTCATTATGTCTGCGTGCCGATTATTTTTCTGACGATTGTTGCTTTATTGACGCATATTTCTTGGTGGCTGGCGGTGGGTATCAGCGTGCTGGCGCTGTGGTTTTATGTGCGCTTATCGGTGTCGCTTGCTGTTGCCATGCTGGTGTTTATCGTGCTGTGCTTTGGTGCGGCGTTATTGCCTGTGAATGCGTGGTTTTGGGCGGCGGTGTTTGCGATTGCTTGGGTGGGGCAGTTTGTGGGGCATAAGATTGAAGGCGCAAAACCGTCTTTCTTTGAGGATTTGCAATTTTTGCTCATCGGGCCTGCGTGGGTGGCGATGAATGTGCTTGGCAAAACGCCAAAAACCGCTTAGGTTGGATAATTTGTAAGTTGGTTTGATGGTAAATGGTAAATTGTAGGCTGGTTTAGCGATAAATCGTCAGTTGGGTTGGCGAAGCATAGCTCAATATTTTTAAGATAAACTCTTGAATTTGTTGGGTTTTCGTTTCACTCAACCCAACCTACTTATTGTTCTTTAATTTAAACCACAAATCGGTTTGGTGTTGTAGATACCATCCCCAC
>NZ_MUXU01000076.1 GCF_002014985.1 Moraxella caviae
TTTAACTTATCGTGCGTAATTCTCCATCTATAATCTTTGATTTAGGTGGAGATGTAAGCACTAATGCCCTAATCAGGGCGTTCTTGTTTTTCGATATACTGTCTAATTGTATCAATGGTAGCACCACCAGTCGTTAGCAAACAATACGCCCTAGTCCAAAGTACAGGTTTCCAGTAAAAGTAAGCTAAATGCTTTGCAAATTCCTTTCTCATTAGTCGGCTAGTCACTGTTTTTAGATTATTGATAAATTTACTTGGCATGATATTGGGGTGCATATCAAGCAGTAAATGCACATGGTCGGCTTCTCCGTTGAACTCTAATAGCTCAACTTCCCATTTTTGGCAAAGGTCGGTTACGATTTCTTTTAGCCTATCAAGCATGGCTGCCGTAAAACACTTTTTGCGGTATTTTGTAACTAACACTAAATGATAAGTAAGTTTATAAACACAGTGATAGTGTGATTTTAGTTTATTGCGCATAATTGACACTAAATTGAAATAATGCTAAATTATACCCATATTTCAATTAGCTAACAAGCCATGCTCAAAGCCTACAAATACAGAATTTACCCAAACAGCGAACAAGCCTTGCTAATCGAAAAGCATTTTGGCTGTAGTCGGTTTGTGTTCAACTGGGCGTTGGCATTGCAAAAACGCTACTATGCCATGTTTGGCAAGTCGTTATCTCGTACCCAAATCCAAAGTCAGTTAGTCAAGAAAAAGAAAACAGGCAAGTTTGCATGGCTAAACGAAGTTAATAGCCAATCGTTACTTAATGCCTTGCTCAATGTCTATACCGCCTTTACCAATTTTTTCAAAGGTCGTGCCAAATTTCCGCGCTTTAAATCTAAAAAGATACTAGAGCGTAGCTACCAATGCCCCCAACATTGTACCGTAAACTTTGAACAAGGCATTATCAATCTACCCAAAATCAAAGGCATTAAAACCGTATTTAGCCGTGAATTTGTTGGCAATATCAAAACGGTTACGATTAGCAAAACCGCTACAGGCAAATACTATGCAAGCGTATTGGTTGAAACTGCTGATATACTGCCAACCCCAACAACAATAGAACCTAACCTTACTGTGGGTATTGATTTAGGTATCCGTCATTTACTAAATCTATCAGACGGTAGCAAATTTGATAATCCAAAGCATTTAGCCAAAGCCAGTCAAAGACTTGCAATACAACAAAAAATTTTTGCTCGCAAGCAAAAACAAAGTAAAAACTATCAAAAACAAAAATTAGCCGTTGCTCGTATTCACGAAAAAGTACGTCACGGGCGTTTAGACATACACCACAAAATCACGCATAGCCTTATCTGTGAAAACCAAGCAACAAGCTATGCACTTGAAGATTTAGCGGTGAAAAACATGGTGAAAAACCGAAGACTTGCCAAAGCGATTAATGATGTGGGCTGGGGGCAATTTGTTACCCTGCTTACTTACAAGGCAAATTGGTATGGCAAAAACATTCTAAAAGTAAATCGGTTCTTTGCCAGTAGTAAAATTTGTTCGCATTGTCATTACAAATTAGACAGTCTGGCGTTGTCAGTCAGAAATTGGACGTGTCCTAGCTGTCAAGTACACCATGACCGTGATGTCAATGCAGCAAGCAATATACGCAAGCAAGCGTTAGCTGATGTAGCAGGACTTGCTACTGTGTAAAGAGTTCCCCCATGCCGATACTATTCAGCGATAGTGGTATGGCGAAAGATAGCAACTTAGGTTGTTATGGGTCGCAAAGATTCCCCCACTATAGCCTTTGGCTTGGTGGTGGGAGTATGTCAA
>NZ_MUXU01000077.1 GCF_002014985.1 Moraxella caviae
TAATCTAGTACAGCCCCTAATTTATTCTAAATTTATTCCGACAACTTAAAACAATAACGGAACTTTCATGAAACTAATTTTTGTGCGCCACGGGCAAGCAGGACCGTACTGCGCAGACGATGCAGGGCGTGATTTGACCGAATTTGGCGAAGCGCAAGCACGACAAACGGGCGAATATTTGGCAAATAATCATCAGATCGATTTAATCATCGCCAGCCCCTACAACCGCGCCAACCAAACGGCACGCCTGATTTTACAAGCCATCACGGATAAAAATGCCGAAAGCGAAAGCGCAGATATGCCAGCGTTTATTACCGTGAGCAGTATCACGCCTGATGACGATCCTACCATTGGGCTTGACGACATTGACTGCGCCATTCGTAACAAATTTGGCGATGACGCGAACGACAAAACCATCGCCGTGGTGTGCCATATGCCTATCGTGGCACGCATGACAGCAATCCTTGATGGCTTGCCGCCTGCGCCATTTGCCTTGGCGGAATGCCGATGTTTTGATGCGCCTGTGATTGCGCCTGATTTGGGTGTGCAGCGTGCCGCTTTCGTGCCAGCGCAGCCAGAATAAGTAGGCGGATTTGACCGATGTGGTTTGAGCTGATGAGCTTAAGCTGATGACGCTTAAACCAACGAAATTTGAACCGATGTGGCTTTTTGATGTGCTAACGATTTCGCTTGGCAAGCATAAAAATCCAAAAAACACTTGCAAAACACAAAATTATCGGTATAATAGTGGCTTGGCTTCATCGGTAGCTTCGCAACTGTGTACTATGAACCCCGCCAGGACCGGAAGGTAGCAACGGTAGTAGATACAAAGTGTGCCGAAGATGTGCTGATGAAGTCATTTTTTTGCCTAAAATTTGACCTTTTTGGCTTTGATGGCACTTGTCATCACACCAACCCATTGATTTTAATAGCTATTTTGATAGCAATTTGTACAGCAATTTGGCAAAACGAGACATTGCAATGACAGATCCAAAACTTGCCCAAAAACAAGCGGCTGCGGCTGCGGCACTGCGTTATATTGAAGACGGTATGATTCTTGGTGTAGGCACTGGCAGCACGGTGAACTGCTTGATTCAGCTGCTCGATGGCGTGCGCCTAAAAGGGGCGGTGGCTTCATCGGACGTTACCGAAGCGCAGCTAAAAGCGTTAGGCATTGAGATTTTTGATTTGAATGCCGTGGGCGAACTGGATTTGTACATTGATGGCGCAGACGAAATCAATGCGGCAGGCGAGATGATTAAAGGCGGTGGCGGTGCGCTGACTCGTGAAAAAATCGTGGCGGCAGCGGCAAAACGCTTTATTTGCATGGTGGACGACAGCAAAACGGTTGAAAAGCTGGGCAAATTCCCTGTGGCGATTGAAGTGCTGCCGCAAGCACGCTCTTATGTGGCGCGTGAGCTTGTCAAACTGGGCGGCGATCCTGTGTACCGTGAAGGGTTTGTTACCGATTATGGCAATGTGATTTTGGATACTTATGATTTGCCACTGGATAATGTCAGCGAGATGGAAAAAACGCTGAATAACATCGTTGGCGTGGTGGAAAACGGCATTTTTGCTGCCCAAAGCGCCAAAATCATGCTAAAAGCAAGCGCAAACGGCGTAGAAACCGTAACGTTTTAAGGTTTGATGTGGCGATTATCCGCTAAAACACACCTTTAAATACCAATAAACCTTAAGTCTTGGCTTGGGGTTTATTTTTTGGGTTTTGGATAGCGATTCGGTGCGGTAGCAGCAGGTTGGGCTTTGCAAAGCGAAAACCCAATAAATTCAAAAACCTACTTTTAAAAACATTGGACTGCGCTTCGCTAACCCAGCCTGCATTCGCAGCCTAACACTCCGCCATCAAGCAGGATTATCAATATCCACAAATTCCACTTGCAATGATAATTCCTTTGCAATGTACTCACCAAGTCTTTGCACGCCGCCACGCTCAGTGGCGTGGTGTCCAGCGGCAAAATATTCCAAACCAAGCTCGCGTGCTGCGTGTGTGGTGCGCTCAGAAATTTCCCCAGAAATAAAGGCATCGCAGCCCATTTTGGCGGCTTGCTCAATCATGTCTTGTGCGCCGCCTGTGCAAATGCCGATGGTTTTTAGCGTCTCACGGCCGCCAGCGATGTGCAAAGGCTTTCTGCCAAGCGCGCGCTCAATGATGGCGGCAAACTCTGCGGTCGGCAGGGCTTTTGGTAGGGTGGCGATGTTGCCCACAGGGAATTTTTCGTGCGGATACAGCGCGCCTGTGATGGTCAGCCCCAGCATATCGGCAAGGGCGGCATTATTGCCAAGCGTAGGGTGCGCGTCCAGCGGCAAATGATAAGCAATCAGCGAAATGCCGTGCGTCATCAGCGTACGAATGCGCTTGCCTTTCATGCCGGTCAAAGGCGCAGACTCGCCTTTCCAAAAATAGCCGTGATGCACCAAAAGACAGTCCGCACCCACCGAAACCGCATGGTCAATTAACGCCTGCGAAGCGGTAACGCCTGCGATGATGTGGCGAATGGGGCGGTCGGCATCCACTTGCAAACCATTTGGGCAGTAATCGGAAAATTGCTCAGCTTGTAGCAGCGTGTCGCAAAATTGGGTCAGTTCGGTTGGGCTGATGGTTTTGGTCATGGCAGTTGTGATTTAAAAGTTGGAAAAGTTGGATAAATGAAAAAAACGAAAAACTGATGGCGATTGTACCTTGTTTGCCGTGATTGTGCAAATGTTGCTTGGCGGTTGGTTTGTGATGGATAAATGCGGCTGGTAAATCCCATCAATAAAAACTTATCAGAAAATCTTTAAAAACTTATCAGAAATCCACTAAAAACTTGGGCAATAATCACCAGCAAGCGCAAACTTTGGCGTAAAATTTTTAACAATTTCATAACACGCCCCACACCTTGCCTGCTTGAAATTTGCCAAAAATACTCCATTGTGAAAAGTACATTTTATCATTTGGTTCTCGTGGCGTTTGCGTGCTTTTGGTAAATTTTGGTAACTGCTGACAATGTTGGCAACCATTGATATTGACAAGCGTTGGCAGACGATGAGCAAAGCAAACGACAACGAATAATCGCAAATAATTACAAACTTGGATTACAACATGAATACTAAGTTTTCTAAAAATTTCAAATCTGCGCCAAAAACCCAGCGTGGCATCAGCGCATGGACGATTTTTCCATGGCTGATTGCTGGCGTGCTGGCGGTGGCGCTGTGGTGGCTGTTCACCCAAATGCAAGCCATGCAAGCTGCAGGGCAAAACGAAGCCGCCATCACCGAAACACCCAGCGAGCAAGTCTGGCAGCCAGCGATTGCCGAACCCAGCGCGCCTGCGGTCAGCTCTTATCATGACGCAGTCAGCACGGCAGCACGCTCTGTGGTGAACATTTACACCACACAAACGGTGCAAAATCCTTATGCTAATGACCCTGTGCTGCGCCAGTTTTTTGAGTATTATGGTCAGCAAATCCCTGAGCAAGAGCAGGGCGCATCCAGTCTTGGCTCTGGCGTGGTGGTGTCAAAAGACGGTTATATCGTTACCAATGCGCACGTCATTGACAAAGCGGACGAAATCATCGTGGCACTCAATGACGGCAGACGCGCACACGCCACCGTGATTGGCAAAGACACCGAAACCGACCTTGCGGTGATTAAGGTGGAGATGGAAAATTTGGTGCCTTTGGCGTTTCGTAAATCGCCAATCCGCGTGGGCGATGTGGCACTTGCCATTGGCAATCCTTTTGGCGTGGGGCAAACCGTTACCCAAGGCATCATCTCCGCCACAGGCAGAACAGGGCTTGGCGTAACGACTTTTGAAGATTTCATTCAAACGGATGCCGCCATCAATCCCGGCAACTCTGGCGGTGCGCTGGTGGACGCAAACGGTGCGCTGATTGGCATTAATACGGTGATTTATTCACGCTCTGGCGGCTCGATGGGCATTGGTTTTGCCATTCCAACCAGCATCGTTGAGCAGGTGATGAATTCCATCATCGCCACAGGCAAGGTAAGCCGCGGCTGGCTTGGCGTGCAGATTGAAAATGCTGCGCACAATCCTGCCAATTTATCCAACAAAACAGGCGTAACCATCGCTGCTGTCATGTCAAACGGCCCAGCGGCGCAGGCAGGCTTGCAAGCAGGCGACGTGGTAACTGCGCTAGACGGCACCGCCACCAATGACGCAGCGACTTTCATGTCTATCATTGGACGTAAAGCACCAAACAGCAGCGTGCGTGCGGACGTGGTGCGTGATGGCGAAACTTTGCAGCTGGATGTGGTGCTGGGCGAGCGTCCAAGTGCTAACGCCAATGCCAATGCACAATCTCGTCAAGGCAGCCAAAACACCAATCCAAACGCCAGCCCAAATCCCCATATAAATCCGCACGATGAAACGCAGCTAAACTATTTGTTAGAACAACTTGAGCAGCTGCACCGTATGTATCGTGAGCGATAAAATCTTGAGCAGCAAGGGCGTAAATTTAAGCGATTATCTTTTGCAATAATCATCTTTTCAAAGAATTGCTTGCACAAAAAAACGACAAAGCGTGATACTTTGTCGTTTTTTATGTTTAAGTTTTTGATGTTTTATTTGCCAACGGGCTTTTAATTTGGCTGAACGGTTTAGCCAATCATGCCAAAAAATTGCAACAAAAACAGCACGGTAAAGCCCGTCAAAAAGGCGATACCACAAATGGCGTACACTTTCATAAACGGTGTCAGTGCGCCACGGCTTTTTACCAAAGAATAGTTCAAATAAGCGAAAATCGGCGCAGTAACAAAGGCGCTAATCATCGCAAATTTAAGCAGTGTTGCCATTTGCCCAAGGAAAAAGGCAATCAAAATATAGCCGCCGATGATGGTAAAAGTCGTCCACGGCATGACAAAACGCTCGGCTTGCTCGGTGGTTTGTGTTTTAATCAGCGACAAACTCTCTGCATTGGTGCGCCCATAACCGTCTGCGCAGGTGATGACCGTGCCAAACATACACAAAAAGGCAATCACCAGCACCAAAGGACGCGCCCAATCACCGATGGTGTTGGTGTACATATCAATCAGCTGCCCAACATACGCACCGCCTTGCATGGCAATCTCTTGACCGCTGCCATATTGCACAAACACGCCAAGCGCCAAGAAAAACAGCGCCAAAATCGCCGAAGTCAGATAGCCCACGTTAAAATCCACCATGCCTTGAAAACGGCTGGTGTGATCGGTGCGAATTTTCTTAGAAGTCCACACAGACGTGATTGCCGAAAATTCCAAAGGCGCAGGCATCCAGCCCATCAAAGCGATGATAAAGCCCAGTGCTGCCAAATTCCAAGGCGACGCTTCAATAAAATCAGGCGCAGCCACCGCAGGCTTACCTGCCGCCACAAACACCGCAGCGATGGTGGCAACCGTTAAACTTGCAATAATCCACTTGGTGATGCCGTCCAGCGCCTTATAATGCCCCGCAATCAAAATCAGCCATGCCGCTGCCATCACGATTGCCGATAATGTCAGCGTGCTAAGCTCAAAGGGCAGCATATAGCCCAAAATCACCGCACACAAAAGCGCCACCGCACCTGTGCTGATGATGCCTGTAACGATACACAGCACAAAAAACACCCACAAATACGCACGCGATTTTTCGGCATAACCTGCCACTAGGCTGTTGCCTGTGCTATAAGCGTACTCGGTGGCGAAGCGATAAAATGGATATTTGAACAAGTTCGCCAGCACAATCATGATGGCAAGCTGCCAGCCGTACAATGCGCCTGCTTGCGTCGATGAAATCAAATGCGAACCGCCAATGGCCGCTGACGCCATCAAAAGCCCCGGCCCAAAAGACTTCCAGCTTAATTTGCGTGCGTCATCAGCATGAATTTGAGAATTTGTCATAACGTTCTCGGTAAAAAATGCCTTATCATAAAATTACAAACCACAAGAAAATCTTTTTAAAATCAAATAATTGTCAGGATTTTAATGCTGTCAAAAACCTAAGATTTTCCCATAGTAACAAAACTGCAACAGAATATCACAATTTTGCACATAATTGCACGCGGTTTTGCCCATAAAAATGATAGATAAATTTTGGGTAAATAATAACTTTTGGTTTGGGTTTGGTTGGAAAGCGGTTGAATGAGTCAAATTAACGGACGATTTGCGAGTTGAATAAAAAGCGGTTAAATTTGAATGAAAGGGTGATTTGTAAGTTGGGTTAGCGGTGCGATAAACTAAACCTAAAACGTTGGGTTTTTACTTTGCTCAACCCAACTTATTTATCCGAAAAATACAAAAATGCAAGCTAAGTTGGCGAAAGCATAACCCAGCATTTTTCATACTTCATAACAAAATAGCACGACCATTTGCCGTGCTATTTTGGATTTAAATTATAACGTCAAACAATCAGCTTTCAGAAGCATAATATTTGCGCAAAATTTGCAGCACTTCAGGGCGGCTGAACGTATTTGGTACGTCATCGCCATTGGCAAGCGCATTTCGTAGTGCCGTGCCGCTGATTTTGACGTGCGATTTGGCATCGTGCGGGCAGGTTTTGGCGCTTGCCATGCCTGCGCATTCATGACAATAAAACGTCCAGTCAATTTTTAAAGGCTTGGTAATCAGTGCATCTTTATCCAGCGTGTCAAAGATTTTTTGGGCATCAAATGCGCCATAATAATCGCCCACACCAGCATGGTCGCGCCCCACAATCAAATGGCTGCAGCCGTAATTTTGGCGGAACAAAGCGTGCAGCAACGCTTCTTTTGGGCCAGCGTAGCGCATATCCAGCGGATAGCCTGCTTGGATTACCGTGTCTTTTTTGAAATACTTATCAATCAGCGTGGCGATGGCTTCTTGGCGCACGTCAGCAGGAATGTCGCCTTTTTTAAGTTTGCCAAGCAGTGAATGCACCATCACGCCATCGCAAATTTCAATGGCAATTTTTGCCAAATATTCGTGCGAGCGGTGCATGGGATTGCGTGTTTGAAAAGCAGCAACGGTGCGCCAGTTTTTAGCCTGAAACAGCGCACGAGTTTGCGCAGGCGTTTTATAAATTTCAGGATACTGCGCCACAAATTCGCCTTGTGAGAATACTTGCACCTTGCCGCCCAAATACACATCGCCACTTGCCAAAACTTGCGCCACGCCCACATGATTTGGGTCAGTTGTGCCAAAAGTGGACGTACATTCTTTGACTTTATCAGGCGTGTAAATGCTGGCAATGCTCAGCACGCCCATCAGCTCACCGCCATCATCATCGCTGGCGTATAAAGCCACGTCGTCGCCAATGTTCAGTGTTTTTGCGGTGGCTGCGTCCGTAGATAAGGTGATGGGAATTGGGAAAAATACGCCTTGATAATCGCCGTCTACGCCGCCAGCGTCAAGCGTCATGCGCTCCACCACGCCCAAATAATCCGCTTCGCCCATAAAGCCGTCCAGCGGCGTAAAACCGCCAATGCCCAGCATGATAAGATCGCCACGCTCACGGCTGGACAGGGTGAGTTTTGGCAAGGTTTGCGCTTTTTTGATGGCGGTTTGCAGCGCATCACCCACCAAGGCAAGCGGTTTTAGGGTGCTGCTGCCGTGTGGTGGTACAAGATTGCTGTAGATGTCTTTGTCGGTAAAGACGTTGGCGTTGGTTTGTGCTAATGTACTCATGATTGGCTCGCTTTTTTAAGTTAATTTGGTTAAAGTTTATTGATTTCAGGTTTATTTATTTTGACTTGATTTTACCGCAGTGATTGATGGGTTCAACGTTAAAACACGCCTAGCTTACCTAATTTTTCGCCAAAAAGGCTATGCCAAAAAACGATGGCTTTATGCGAATTTTGCATGAATGGTAAAGTTGCCGCACGTTTTAGTAAAGCGATTGGTAAGTCAAAACCACACCAAAACCACCGCCTAATCTTTCATTTTATCCGATACAAATCGCAGTAAATTTTAGCCATCATCACATCATAAGAAAGCCATAATTTGCGTGCAAGTTGTGCGCTTTTGTGCTATGCTTAGCAGTTTGATGGTAGATTTTTTTTAGCGTGAGTACGCTTTGTTTTGATTGGTGTTCGCCATCAAATTTAACGCCAAACTCTGCGCTAAAATACCAATGGTTTGGTTGGTTGCTTAAAATCTAAGCATTTGATTTAAAGGGTGTTTTTAAATAATTAAAAAACCAAAGTTTTGGAAAACCAAAATCCCAAAAGGTTAAAACCTTAAAAAATAAAAACCAAAACCATCAAACCAAACACCGATTAACACACCAAAACCGCAAATTAACAACACGATTTAAAACTCAATTTAAAACGAAAAAGGCACACCATGACACAACTTGACCCAAACTGGCAATCAGACGCACTTGACCCAACGCTTGGTTTTTTGGAGCAGACCTTGGCGGTGCGTGGCGGCTATCATCGCACGGACGAAGGCGAGCATTCTGAAGCGATTTTTACCACCAGTTCGTACGTTTATGCGTCTGCGGCGGACGCTGCCGACCATTTCAACGGCAACAAAAAGGGCAATGTCTACTCTCGCCACACCAACCCAACCGTGCGCGCCTTTGAAAGACGCTTGGCGCTGCTAGAAGGCGGTGAGCGCTGCGTAGCGACCGCAAGCGGCATGGGTGCGATTTTGACCATGTGCCTTGCCTATTTAAAAGCAGGCGATCACCTGCTGTGCGCCAAGCAGCTGTTCGGCTCGTCTGTGGCATTGTTTGACACCTATTTTAAGCCGCTGGGCATTGAAGTGAGCTATGTGGACTGCTTTGATAACGCTGCATGGCAAGCCGCCATTCAGCCAAACACCCGTGTGCTGTACTGCGAAAGTCCGTCCAATCCTTTGGCGCAAATTGCCGATTTGGCGTTTTTATCAAATCTTGCCCACACCAATGATGCGCTGCTTATCGTGGATAACTGCTTTGCCACGCCAGCCATCCAAAAACCGCTGCAGCTGGGCGCAGACGTGGTGATTCACTCGGCAAGCAAATACATTGACGGGCAAGGGCGCGTGCTGGGCGGTGCGCTTGTCGGTTCTGATGAGCTGATGGAAAAGGCGTTCACCGTGGTGCGCACAGGCGGTATCAGCCTGTCGCCATTTAATGCGTGGGCGCTACTAAAAGGACTGGAAACGCTGTCTTTGCGCATGAAAGCGCACTGCGAAAACGCCAATCAAGTCGCCAGTTTTCTTGCTAAGCACCCAAAAGTGCAAAAAGTGCATTTTTCAGGACTTGCCGACCACCCAAGCCACGAAGTTGCCAAACGTCAGCATACCGCCTTAAAAAATGTGGCAGGCGGCGAGATTACTGGTGCGTTTGGGGCGATTGTCGGCTTTGAAGTGGCGGATCAAAAATCAGCTTGGCACGTCATTGACAGCACCAAAGTGATTTCCATCACCAACAACCTAGGCGACGCCAAATCCACCATCACTCACCCAGCGACCACCACGCATTTTCGCATGACACCAGAGCAGCGTGTGGAAGCAGGCGTGAATGATGGCTTGATTCGCTTATCGGTAGGGCTTGAAGACGTGGCGGACATCATCGCTGATTTGGCGCGTGGCTTGGATTCTCTATAAGGGATTCTCTGCAAGCGATTCTTTGCAAGTAATTCTTTGTAAACAACTCTTTGCAAGCCAATTTTTACAAACCGACTTTTAAGCCAATTTTAAAACCAGTTTTACAGACCGATTGACCGTAAATCAACCAAAAACCATAAAAATCATGAGCTTATTTTCGTTATTCAAATCAAAAAACGACTCCATCTCCGATCAAATCAAAAAACAGCGTGATGATGAGCGCACCAGTCAAGAGCGTGATGACTTAGCCAAAGCCAAGGCAATCCACGAAAAGGCGTGCGTGCATTATGAAGCCAAAGAATATGACGAAGCTGCCGAGCTGTTATTAGAAGCGGCAGGGCTTGGCTTGGCGGATGCGCAGCGCAGCCTTGCGGTCATGCACTGTCAGGGCTTGGGTGTGCGCCAAGATTATCATAAAGGGCAAGAATTATTTGTCAAAGCAGCCGAGCAGGGCGATGCCAAAGCCTGCCATAATTTGGGCGTGATGTATTATCACGGCTTTGGCGTGGCGCAAAATGCCGAAACTGCGCTGTCTTGGTACGAAAAAGCCGCCGCCCACGACCATGCAGAAGCCACTTATAACGTTGGTGTCATGCTAGAGCGTGGCGAAGGCGCACCAAAAGACATGAAAAAAGCCTTTGAGCATTTTAAAAAGGCTGCCGAGCTGGAATATCCTGAAGCCATCTATTCGTTGGCGGTGTGCCATTTTGATGGGCTTGGCACGGACAAAAACACCAAAGAAGCCTTGGCGTGTCTAAAGCGTGCTTGCGACTTAGGTCATGCGGCAGCGTGTGAAGCCTTGGCGGATTATCGTGCGTAAATTTTTCATAGCAGCATTGTTTTAATTTTTAAACCAACACAATTAAAATCATCACCTGCGCTGATGGCAAAACTGTGCTAAAATAGCCATATTTGCCAGACGCGCTGTGCGAATTTGGCGAAATAAAACGCTTTTATGGCGGTGATTTTCCGTTATGTTATTGAATTTTTACATAAATTTTATTTAAACGATAAAATCAATTTATAAATTTTGGGGTTGTTATGCACTATTCTATTTTTTGTCAAACAAAAAACGACGCATTAAAAGAGCCAATGTTCTTTGGTCAGCCTGTGAATGTGGCGCGTTATGACCAGCAAAAACACCCCATTTTTGAGCAACTGATTGAAAAGCAGCTGTCGTTTTTTTGGCGACCAGAAGAAATTGACGTGTCTCGTGATCGCATTGATTTTGGCGAATTGTCAGCGCACGAGCAGCACATTTTTTTGAGCAATCTAAAATACCAAACGCTGCTTGACAGCATTCAAGGACGCAGCCCAAACGTGGTCTTGCTGCCGCTGGTGTCCATTCCAGAGCTAGAAACGTGGATTGAGACATGGAGCTTTAGCGAAACCATTCACTCACGCAGTTACACGCACATCATTCGTAACGTTGTCAATGACCCAAGCAAAGTCTTTGAAGATATTGTTGATAATGAATACATTTTGGAGCGTGCCAGCGACATCGCCAAATATTATGACGATTTGTACGAAGCGGCGCAGCTGTACAGCTTACATGGCGAAGGCGAATACGAAGTTGATGGCAGAATTATTCATGTTAGCTTAAAAGACTTAAAAAAGAAACTCTATCTGTGCTTGATGGCGGTGAACGTGCTAGAAGCAATTCGTTTTTATGTGTCGTTCGCTTGCTCATTTGCCTTTGCTGAACGCAAAATGATGGAAGGCAACGCCAAAATCATCAAGATGATTGCCCGTGATGAAGCCTTGCACCTAAACGGTACGCAGCACATGATTAACCTGATGCGCTCTGGACGTGATGACCCTGAGATGGTAGAAATTGCCGCTGCCTGCCAAGATGAAGCGATTGAAATTTTCAAAAGCGCAGCCGAGCAAGAAAAAGCGTGGGCGGCTTATTTGTTCAAAGATGGCTCAATGATTGGGCTGAACAAAGACATCTTGTGCCAATACGTTGAGTTCATCACCAATACACGCATGGTGGCGGTGGGCTTGCCTGCAATTTTTGACACCAAATCCAACCCAATCCCATGGATTAACGCATGGCTGTCCAGCGACAACGTGCAAGTCGCTCCCCAAGAAACCGAAATCACCACCTATTTGGTAGGGCAGATTGACGCCGATTTGGACGATGCCGACCTAGACGGTTTTGAACTGTAAAGTTTAACGCACCATTAAGCGGATTTGGGTGGATTGTTAAATAAATTACCGAGCGGATTGTTAGGTAAATTATTAGGCAAACAGCTGGGCGAATTACTGGCGATTAAAATCCATCAAAACACGCTTGATGACACGTTCACTGTTAAGGCTTTGTTTGGCGATTTAAGATATGGGCTGGGTTTTCACCGATGAAATGCGCTTTTATCTGCACGACAACGAAACCTTGCTGGACGGCATGATTCGCACGCACCATCAAGACGTGCGTTTTGAATGTCGGCAGGGTTATTGCGGTTCGTGCCGTATGCGTGTGGTCGCCAAAACGGACGATTTACAGTACACAAAAGCGCCCATCGCCATGCTAGAAGCCGATGAAATATTGGCGTGCTGCTGTAAGACGGCAGGTTCGCTGTCGGTAACGTACCAGCTGGATAATCTTGCGCAGCTTAGTTTATTTGCCGACAATGCCGCCACACCAGCCAAAAATACGGACAGCCCAGCCCAAACAAACTCCAATCTGAATGGTTCGGCTTTGGCGCATGATTTGTTTGCAGGCAGGGTGGATTTAAACAAAGACTGATTTTAGGCAGATTGTTTTTATAATCAGTTTTTCGTTTAGCTTTTAAACAAACCTTTCACCATTTAACCCATCACAACACCGCCATCTTAGGCGCAAATCTTTTCATGGGAGCAATCGCCATGACCACGAAAAATCACACTTTTAAAACCGTATCTCGTAAAGTGCTTAATCACAAAGCACTTAACTATAAAACGCTGACACTTGGCGCATTGGCAATCGGTGCTGTGGTGGGTGGTATGCTGTTTTTACGCCCAAACAAGGCGGAAGTTGCACCCATCATTCCTGCTGCTACCGCCGCCACGCCAACGCCTGCCGTGGTGAAAAAACCTATTTTCGTGCAATATCACAGCATTGATGATGCGCCCACGCACGAACGCAAGGCTTTAGCGCAGCAGGCGCAGCGGCTGGCACGCACAGGCAGCACATCAGGCGGCGAGCTGACTTTTGAATTTAAGCAGGCGACACACGCCAAGATGACTTACCGTTTTGGGCGCAAGCAGCGGCTGACTTTTAAGCCCATCACGCCTGTTTTACCAGCTGGATTTGTGCTGACGGGCAGGCAGTACGAAGGCAAGCCAATACAAGTAGAAGGGCGCAGCACTTATTTGGGCTGGTATCGTTTGTTTGAAAATCCAGACACCAAAGCACGCATAGAAATCAGCGAAACCCAGCTTTCGGCAGATGCACCCATCGTGCTGTATCGTGAGCTGATGAATGAGACGCTTGCAAATACGCCTGTACAATTTGAAACCCTGCACGATAAAAAGGGCGTGGTGTATCATAATGCTAAATTTGCCAAGGGCGACCGCTTGGTGCAAATCAGCAGTAAAGGCGTGGCGCGTGAGCAAATCTTGGCAATGGTGGCGCAGGCTTTGGCGGATTGAGCAAGACACCGCAAACCACCATCAATCTCCATCAAGTAAAACCAAGCAAAACCGCCCAAAGCGCACACTTTGAGCGGTTTTTTGATGAATTTGCCAAGCAAATTTTAGTCAAAAGTCAGCTTATTTGCTGTCTTTTTTACTATCATTTTTAATGGTGGCGTTATCCACTAGCAAATCAGTGCGTTCGTCTTTTTCATACAATGCACCAGCACGGCCGACAATCAACGGATCGATGTTGCCAATTTGTGAGCTGTCTTTGCCTTCGTAGTTTAGCTTGTTTAGCACATAACGCATGGCGTTTAGACGCGCACGTTTTTTGCAGTCAGATTTGATGACAATCCATGGCGATTCGGCGGTGTCGGTATTAAAAAACATCGCTTCTTTGGCAAGGGTGTAGTCGTCCCATTTGTTCAAAGACGCTTTGTCCACTGGCGAAAGTTTCCATTGTTTCAATGGATCATTTTCACGGCTGGCAAAGCGTGCTTTTTGCTCATCGCGCGTTACCGAGAACCAGAATTTCACCAAATGAATGCCAGATTCAATCAAATGTTTTTCAAATTCAGGCACTTGGCGCATAAACACACGGTATTCGTCATCGGTACAAAAGCCCATCACACGCTCAACCACCGCGCGGTTATACCAAGAGCGGTCAAACAGCACAATCTCGCCAGACGTTGGCAAATGCTGCACATAGCGCTGGAAATACCATTGACCTTTTTCTTGGTCAGTTGGTTTTTCTAGCGCCACAACGCGTGCACCGCGTGGGTTTAGATGCTCCATGAAGCGTTTAATCGTGCCGCCTTTACCCGCCGCATCACGACCTTCAAACAAAATTACCAGTTTTTGTCCAGTTTCTTTGACATGGCGCTGAAGTTTTAGCAGTTCAATTTGCAGTTTGTACTTTTGGGCTTCGTAGTTTTTACGGCTTAGGCGGTGCTTGTATGGATAGCCGCCTTCACGCCAGTTGTCCGAAAGCTCAGTGTCTTTTGATTTGTTGGTGCGCATTTGGTTGGCGATTTGCGCCGCTGGCAAATAGCTATTGAGAACTTGTCCAAACTCAGCCAGCTCATCAGGCGTGGCGTGATTTAGCAGGTCAGCCAACTGATCAGCCGTGCGTGGCATGACCTTTTTGGCAGGGGTGGTTTTGGTTTTTGGGGTGGTTGCCATAAAAACTCCTTAAATGCGCAAAATGCAATAAAATAAAGCAATTAAACAAAAGGTATTACAACAAAAGTACTAAAACCCTAATGCTTTCATGGTATCACGAAATGCACATTTTAGCAATAAAAACGCAACAAAATTCTTGATTATAAACGCCTAAATTTACATTTTAATTACTGATAATTTTTAGTGTGTTTTAAAACGTCCATAAAAAACAGCACCGCTGATTAAGCGTGCTGTTTGTGGGGTTTGTGCAAGTTAGTTTGGCTGGCAAACGACTTAAAAACGGATAAGCTATTACCAAAATGGCAAGCAAAAATACAAAGTTTTACGGCTATTTTATTATTTAACTCATTGATTTTATTGAATTATTCTGTGATATAAGGCTGCATCAGTACACGAGCGTCTGTGCGTGCGTCCAGTGCCACCAAAAGGGCGTACGCACCGATAAATTTACGGCTAATAAACATCATTTCTTTGGGCGGTAAGTTAAATTCCAGCGACTGCATGCCTGATTTGGCGGCACTCATCACACGCTGGTACAAATCACTTTTTGCCCAAATGTAGCGGTCAGCGTCATCTAAAAGGGCGGTTTTGGTATTTTCTGGCAACGCATCAGGCTTGGCAAAAGGCTCGCACGCCAGCAAAAACACACTTGCCACGTCCGCTTTTGGCTTGCCGCTGAGTTTGTCAAAAAACTCATAGCCCGTCATCGCCGTTTGCATTTGCGCTTGGTCTTGGAAAAATCCTGCGCTGATTAAGTTTTTAGCAATGCTTAAAAGTTTGTCGTCAAATTGCTTGATTGCGCCAAAATCCAGCAGCACGAGCTTATCGCCAGCGTCATCAATGCGCACCAAATAATTGCCAAAATTTGGGTCGGTTTGCATTTCGCCCCATTCAAAAAGCTCACGCAAAACCAGCTCCATCGCTGCTTGCCCAAGGGCGTTTTTACGCTCGGTAGGTAGGGCGAATAATGAAGTATCGCTTAACGGTGTGCCATGCTCATAGCTCATGCAAATCAGGCGTTTGCTTGAATAATTGTCATAGATGGTCGGCACAACATAACGCTCATCATTTGCCAAATATTGCGCAAAACGCTTGGTGGTATTAGCTTCTAAGGTGTAATCCACTTCACGATGCAAAAGTGCACCAATCTCAGCAAACCATGCGTCCAGTGCCTTGGTTTGCGGTACAGCATTGGTAACTTTTAATAATTGCTTAAAAATAGATAAGTCAGAATCAATCGCCTGAGCCACACCCGGATACTGAATTTTTAGCACCACTTCACGCCCAGAGTAACGATGGCGTGCCTTATGCACTTGCGCAAGACTTGCTGTGCCGATGGGCGTGCGCTCAATCTCAAAATCGTCCACACGCTCTCCAAGCTCACCACGCAGCACTTCATAAATGCGCTGCCACGACAAAGGCGCGGTCTTGGCATCCAGCGTGTGTAGAGCGCGCACGACTTCAGGTGGCAGCCAATTTTCGCCATACAAAGCCAGCATTTGCCCAACTTTCACCACCGAGCCTTTGAGCTTGCCAAGCTCCGCCACCAGATAATCCGCTTGCTCTTGAAGTAGGGTGTGCTTTTGTAGCTCACGCTCTTCTTTGGATAAAAACAGCCCCGTAACGCCGCTTTTCGCCCAATTTTTGCCGATGTTCAGCGAAGTTTTGGCGATGGATAGGCGGCGTGCCAAAGCGGTGGTTTTGATGTCGTTAAGCGGTGAAGTCATGGTTTGGTCGGTGGTTTGATTGATAACTTAGATTGATGATTTGCAGTTTGATGGTTTGCAGCGTTTTACTGGCTGAATAGTCGTTTAAATTTGCGCTATAAGACTGATTTATAAGCGTTTTGTTAAAATATTTGCCAGTAATAAGACGTATTTTAATAGCAAGTTTTGGTGATAAATTTTGTCAGCAAAATATGCCACAGCAGCTTGATTTACTTATTAAGCAAACGCCACATGATAGCAAAATTCGCCCAATTTTTCCATCATTTCGTAAGATTTTGGCAAGGTTTTACAGTGAATGTACAAAAATCCATCTTTGGCTTGAGTGATTTTGCTTTGTAAAAGATTGCAAAAGATTGTAACACTTTTCTTTAAATTTAACCAAAAATTATTGCCAAAGCTTGCAAAAATTTGGCGATGATTTGTGGTAAAATAACCGTTTATCAATCATTTTGGGCAGATTTCATGAAGCGAAAAGCCATCGTTATCGGCAGTTCTGGGCGTGTGGGTCAGGCACTTGTGCGTGAGCTTGTGGCGCTGTACGAGACGGTGATTGTCATCACACGCACGCAGCCTGCGACCATGAGCGAAAATATGCACGTTTATCCTGTGCAAAATTTTGATGCACTGGAAAGCACGATTGGTGCGATGGCGATTGGCGCGGACACGGACGCTTTTAGCTGTCTTGGCGTGGCAAAGACAGACGCTGCCAGCCGTGATGAGTTTTATCAAGTGAACGTGCTGTTTAACTTAGCTTTCGCCAAAGCCTGCAGGGAAAAAGGCGTGGAGCGGTTTTTTTATCTATCCAAAGACGGCGCAGACAAGCCAGAACGTAATGATGAGCTGATTGCCAAGGCGGATGTGGAATATTATCTGACAACGCTTGGGTTTAATGATGTTTGCGTGTTTCGCTTAAATAAGCTGACGCCTGCCAAAACGTCATTTTCACTAAAAACGCTTAGCAGCACAGGTCTAAGATTTGCCAAGCAAGCGGCATTATCTTTGGTGCGTATGAATAAAACCGAAGCGCTCAGTCCACGCCGAGTGGCGGCTGCGATGGCGCTTGTGGCTTATCGTCGTTATCGCCAAAAACGCCAAGCACCAATCATGCGTGTGGTTGAGCATGGCGAGATGGTGGCGATGACCAAAGAAAGCGTGAAGCATTAAGTGGCGTTTTTTATATCAAAGCAAGTAAAGTACATTCAAAACGCACGCAAGCGCACAAATAAATTCTCAAATACCAGCATCAAAATCAAGCCACGCAATCTGAAAAGCAGTAATTCACACCAAAATTTTTGTCAAATAAACTTTGGTTTGTATTTACTGGGTGTTAGAGTGCTGGTTAAACTTCGCATAATATA
>NZ_MUXU01000078.1 GCF_002014985.1 Moraxella caviae
CGGGTTTTGAAAATAGCCAATAATTCCAAAGCAAAAAAGCATTGCCCATGTGTGATAGTTTTTGTAGCGTGTCGTGATTCGGCACGCCACCGCCCAGCAAGCCAATGCCGACATCGACATCTAAACTGCGTAAGTGCTCAAGATCTGACATTCTGAACGACTGAAATACACACTGTTCTTGCATATTGTATTTTTTCACAATATTGAGCATTAGGCTGATGTCGTTTATGCTGCGATATTCTTTGATTTCTGGATAAATTTTAACATTTTTCTTTTTAGCAAAATTAACAAAATCATCAAAAGTCGGAATATATTCAGTCGCATACATTGTGTTCTGCAGCCCAGTGAATCTTAATGTTCTTACTTCTATATGTGACTTATGCTTAATTTGTCCTGTGCCGCTTGTTAGCCGATCCACTTCTGTATCGTGATACAATACGCATACGCCGTCAGCCGTGACTTGTACATCGCATTCTAATGAATCTGCTCCGCTTCTGAGCGCAGAACTCATTGCAAGTATCGTATTCTGCGGCACTTGACGCACGAATCCGCGATGCGCAATTAGCTCCATGCCTGTGGTCTCATTCTTCGTCGCAGTGATGTTGTGCATTGTCGCAACACTCTGATTGAATTGCACATTTTGTGATCCAAAAAAATTATTGTACAAAATATTGTGATTCAGCTTGTATGTCCCATCTGGGATGTATACAAGTCGTCCGCTATTTTTAGCCGCGTTAAATGCGGCTGTATCGTCCGCACTGCCATCACCAACCGCGCCAAAATCTTTGACACTAATTATGTCTGAATTCTTTGCGGTTTGCGTTCGTGCGTTGCCTGACGCAGTTGTTAGTCCGACAATCGTGTTCGATGTTGCTCCCGTTCCCAAGATGTAATCATTAGATAATTTAAGCAGTTTTTTTAGTGATGGATAATGCTGCCCAAGTCGTGTATGTACATCTGTATGTTCATCGCCATTCACCGCTCTGGCAAGTGATTCAGCATCAAGGCTGGCGTTCTTGAGCTGCTGTATTGTGATTGGCTCTGTCATTTTTTTACCTCTCAATAAAAAAAGCCCTTGATATACAAGGGCTTGGTGGATGTTGACGACATCAATGTCGCCGACATAATTTAAAGACTGATTAAACCTTTTTTAAAATCACTGTCGTTTTGGTAATACTTGTCTGTATAATTGACACAAGTCAGCTTATGCGACAAGGGATTTTCGCCCGCACTTTTGCCACTGACGATATACGCATCACGGTCAGTCTCAGTATGTGCGACAATCTTATAAGTTGCACGCACTACAGCACTGGGCGATAGCGACAATGGCTGTGATGGCATACGAGACAGCACGACGCTGTACTTATCATCGCCCTGACTGATGGCGATATTATCGACAATACCCGCCGTGGTCTGCACAAACAGCGTGCCACTGCTGATACTACACGGCTCTGATAATCGTGCGATAATCTGACCCTTGACCGTTTCAAGGCTCTCAACCACGCCTTGCATGACATCGGCTTGTAACTGGCTTGCGACATCAATGCGATTGGTTGGGATGACAATGCCAGACTCATCAGCACCCGTAAACTCACACGATTTGTACGCAAACTGGTTTTTGTGGTGCGTTCGCATCAGGTGCATATGTGCCTGTACTTTGTTTCGCACGCCAAGCAAATCAAGCTTTTGGGGCTTTTGGGCGGACTTATTAGCAGGATAATCCATCGTAACCTTGGCATCATCGATAGGGTCGGTATAAGTGACCTGCACGCCATCATGGTCATTCCGTGCGCCAAAACTCTCAGAATATGAGTAGCTATCAGGCAAGATGTTATGACTGTTAAACTGCACCACCGCATAATCCTGCCGACGCTCGAAATGCAGATGGATTTGATTGTTTAACCTGTACGCTTGACAAAATCCTGCTTGAGCGACGGTCTGTATCATCTCTTCAGTTGTGACATCGGTATTATCAAATGTCCCGCTAAATTCGCTACATTTATCTGTACCGAAGTATGCTATCTGAGCGTTAATCTCATTGCTGATTTGTGCCATATTCAGCTCGTTTGGTTGCATCGCACCGTTTAGCGGGTCAGTTGCGATATTGTAGATAATATCGTCAATGCGATTAGATAGTATCAGGCTATCAGCATTGCGATAATCTCTAAGCTTACGCTGTACAAGCAATCTGAGCTTACGCTCTTTGAGCGATAACGCACCTTCGGTCGCAAGCGTCTTTGTGCTGACTAGCGTAACATTAGGCGGTGTATCGGCGGTAGTCATATGCCGTGCACCGAAGCAATCAGCGATACGCACTTCTTCGACCACTTGACCTTTGTCTGAGTGTACTTTGCCGCTTAAGCGTCTGATACGCCATCGCATACGCTTACCACGCCCAAAGTGTGGGTTGATAATCGCAAATGTACCAGCCGCAGTGCGTCGCACATCATCGTCATTGGTGCGTTGATTGCGGATGGGCGTGCTATAGTGGTCATGCTTGACCGAACCTAGCGTCAGGTGTGAATAATGTTGCGTACCTGTTATTGGTTGTCCGTTGTCATCGACAATCTCACTCTCAACAAGCATATCGACCGCTAACACCTCCCACTCATTGCCATGGCTGACATATAAGCCGTTAGGGGCTTTGACATTGACCAAGATTTGATCATGTTCGGTCAAATCGGTATAAAACCAACCTTGCCAAATCGGTTTTTCTTCGTTTGATAATACAACGCCCGCACCAACAGCAATATCCATGTTATCAATCAAAGCTTGCCAATCTTGTGCAACATAGTGCGGTGTACGCAAGGCAATATTGGTAATTTGTGGCTTGGCAGGTTGTGTTGGTGTCTCAGCTTGCGCAGGCTCAACAGTCATCGCATCAATCGTATAACTACCGCCAAGATTATAAGTCAGCATTGGCGGTAGTCCTGTTTCTTCAGGGGCTTGGCTATAGCCCGTGCCAACATCACCAATCTCAAGCTTGATGCGGTCAATGCGTGATAAGTTGCCGTTGCCGTTTGGCATTTGATAGACAAGCAAGTGCGTATTGATGCTGTTATCTTTCCACGTAAATGTCGTTTGATAGATGCCATCGGCGATTTTTTTTGCATTGTCTAGTTCGCCCAGCAGATGCACTGAGCTTGAGCCACTAGAATTAAAAACAGCCCATTTTGTGTGGTGCTGGTCAAGCTCACCCCATAGCGTGATTGTCACTTTTTGCCCTGCTGTAGGTGCTTTGGTTAGCTCGTATTGTCCTGTCAGATATACGCCTGTTTTAGTGCGGTCAGATAAGTATAGTAAGTTACGCCCCACATCACTATATGCTTGGCGGATATTGATGGATGGCAAAGCGGACGCACCTTCAACCATTAGCACATCGCCAACTTTAAATTGCGATAAATCACGATTGGCAATGCTGATAATGTTTGGTGGGCGGAACGATACGCCATCATTGAGTATCACATAGTTATTCGGCGGTGGTAGTACTTGACCATTGACCGCACCGTAACGCTTGACAAATAAGGCATTGTAAGTGGTCTCATCGCTTGACAGATGACTGCCAAATCTGACATCCGGTGCATCCAAAAATGACTTGTTCGGGTTAAAAACAGATGCCGCTGCCCCGTTGATAAAGCCAATCGGCGTAGTATCATCATACGCTTTTTTGACTTCATATTCGCCAACACCCAACGCCATGTACGCATACTCAACCTCTTGATGGTTGATATACACGCTATAAGTCGGTGCAATCAGGTCAGGATAAGCCCACACCTCACCAAAGATATCAGGTACACGACCGCCCAGACGCTGACGATTACCACGACTTGCCAAGGCATTATTTGGACTTGGCGGTTGGCTTGAGCCTCCGGCATTGGGGATTTCAGGCTTTGGCATCAGGTACGCAACCGCAACCGATACCGCAACTGATACCGCAATAACGGTTAATGTGACAGGGTCAGCAGGATAAGTCACGAGCCAAAACTCACCGTCAAGCGTATTGATACGCTCAATGTCTTGTGCAGCCTTTGGCGTGACATCGCACTCACTATCCCACGCTCCATAATATAAGCTAGTATTGAGCGGTAAGCCCTTAGGATAGACGCTTTGTACAAGCTTGTAGAGATTATCGCCACTGACTGTGACAATGCTCCCATGCTCAAAGGCGTTATTAATAATATTAAGTCGGATAAAACGCATAATACTTTATTGATCCGTGTTGTAGTTGGGCGATATGTGGCGGTATAGCTTGCTCACCGCTCTCGGTCAGATGGTGTATTAGCCCATCGTGATATACGCCTGCATGTACTGTCGCACCACGCATCACCGCAAAACAGGGCGATACAGGTGTATCAAGCGGTGTAAACTGGCTAAGCTTAGCAGGGTTAATCTTGCGATTATCCTTGTCTGTCATCAGCTCAGATACATACAAGTCCATGCCAATGCCTGTAATGGCTTGATACTTATCGACGGCATAATGCAGGCAGTTGTAATATTTGTCATCATAAATCACAAAAAGCCCCTTAGCGTTGGGTAGCTATCCAGCGTGTATTTGGTGCCTGTTGCCGTCGCATTGACTTCACGGGCTTTACACTTAAACACAGCCCCTTGCCCTTGTGGCTGATTGTCGGTAATCTCAAGCCCTAACACGCTATTAAGCGGTGTGGTTAGGTCACTGGATAGATACACACGATAATTGAGCGTTGGGCGTACATGGGCGTGCTTGCCATTGCGTAATCGCTGTATCTCAAACGGCATCACTTCGCCAACATCGCCAATACCCATGGTAAAAGCTTGCTCTAGGCTTTCGCCAGTTTTCGCCGCTTGAATGGTGATGGGTAGATAGTCATAGTCATAATAAGTGCCGTTTTCGTGACGCACTCGTACACCGTCGGTATGATTACGCACAAAACGATACGCACGGCTAAAGCTAGGGTGCGTAATCTCGATACACTCTAGGCGTACATCATCATGACGACCAACGAGCCAGTAGTACTTCTCAGCATCTGTAACCATCACAATCCCCTTGTAGCGTTTGGCAAGTCTTGGTTGACCAGTTTTTCAAGATGATTGAAGAAGATATCTTGTTCGCCTTGGCTCATCTCATAGGTAGCCAAAAAGCCCAAATCTTGGTCAATGTTATGGCGTGTAGATTTAGCAACTACATCAAATGAAACGTCATAAACTTGATAACCCACGTGCTGTACTGATACATCACTAACTATCCGACACTCATACCATGACGGCTCAATCTCATCAAATTGATGGTACATCATCACCGCTTGAGCACGATAGGCACGCAAAAAAGTCATGAGATACTGATATTGTGCCTTTGTGCATCGGTATGTAGGCGATACACGGTGCACCACACCAACACTTTGTAGGCGTTGGCGTGGCATACCATGTTCTACTTCGGTTGTGATGACATCATTACCAAGTTGTACGCCATAGCCATTGAGTTGTGGTCTTAGCTGTAATTTTGGCAAATCCATCATAATCTCCGTTGTAGTTGGTAGTTGTTTTTCAGCGAGCGGTTAAACTCGCTGTTGGGGTTATTGACGTGCTGGGGTAGTTGCTTGTTCAGCTCTTCACCGACGATCAGACGGATATCACCGTTGGCGTCGGTCTCGACTTTGGTCGGCTCACCGCTGTAGTTATGCACTGTGACATTGACCGCACGACCGCCACCACTCCCCATGCTGTCTAGCTTGGCATCAAGGGCTTTGGCCGTATGCCGTGGCAATACTCGTTCGCCTTTTTCAAGGTTCCAAGTGCCTGACTTGGGAACAGACATAATGCCATCGTGGGCTTGTCCGATTGGCATTTGTACAGCGCGAATATTGGCAACAATACCAGCCATATTTGACGCAATCGTCGCCATTGCACCAAGATTGGCAGGAAAAGGCAGCGACATACCACCATTGGCGATTGCGTTATTCATCGCTATGATGGCTTTGGCAATGGCAAACCCCTTTTCCATTGCAAACATCGCACGGTAGGCTTTAGAGTTTTCACCCACGATATTGCCCATGATGCTTGTCATATTGCCAGCCATCTCGCCCATTTGGTCTAGTACCATGTTATTTCTGGCACGTCCAGCCTGTTCATTGATGGCTTGCATCATGGTTTGGTGTTCTTGCCAGCTGATCACTTCGTTTTTAAGCGCTTCATCAATGATTTCTTTACGATTGCGCATTTGCACATCAATTTGATTAAGCTCGCTTGTCCCCATAATCTCATGCCACAGACCGCTTACTTGATTGCGTTTATCCTCTTGCAGTTTAAACACGCTTTGATTTTGATTGGCATTGACAGCTTCAATCATTTCAAGTTTTTGGGTGCTGGATAAATCCGTGCGGCTATTGATTTCATCACGTTTGCGCTCGTAGCTCAGCAGCAAGTTTTCAAGCTCACTGCGGCTGTCTTGAGTTAGGTTTTCAAGCTCGGCTTGATACGCACGGGCTACTTGTTCAAGCGCCATCATCTCTGCGTGATTGATTTTTTCAATGCTTGCAGTGCGTAGCTCTTGCGACATTTCAGCGGTAAGCATGACAGCGCGACGTTCAAGCTCAGCATTAGCGCGGATACGCTCTTCTTCGCTTTGCTGCCATTCTGTCGCTGCTTGCATTTTGCGGTCTTGCTCAAGCTCCCATAAACCCAGCTTGGTTTGATACTCCTCTTTGGCAAGGTCAAGATAGTGCTGGGTCATCTCGCCAAAGCCTGCATTAGTGATTGCTTCATGCTTGGCCAAGTACTCATCATCGAGCTTGGCGCGTTCTGAATAAAAGCTCTGCACAATGCCTAAGCGCACCGCAGCTTGTTCACGCTCTTTTCTGGCTTGTTCAATAGCAAGTTTTGCCTGCTCAGTCATAGCTTCGCCCAAATCTTGCATATTGCCACCATTAGGGAAAAAGTTTTTCATGTGCGCCTTAAACGCACCTGATTTTACGCTTTCACCTTTGGCAATGTAGCCATCTTTATTGGCGTCCCACACCTTATTCTGATTATAAGCCTTAGTACCCGCGCGATAGCCATAGCCTGTTACCGCATCGTAAACATCACCAATAGACGCACCAGCTTTTAGACCTTTTGCGCGGAAAAATTGCACCACATACTTCATCTGCTCCATATGAGATAAAGCGCCAAACTGGTCTCGTGTCATGCCATAGTACTTGTCATCTTTCTTGCCGTCTGCATCTTCCATAAACTGGATTAAGCCTGTGGCTGATGAGCCAGGATTTCTTGCATTGGTGCTAAACGTACCGCCAGTTTCAAAGCTGATAACACTGGCAAGATGGTTTGGGTCAATGCCAAGCTCATTTGCACCCCATAAAATGGCTTTTGCCACTTCGGCTTTGAGTAGGCTTTTTGAGCCACCCTTGCCACCCTTGCCATCTTTTTTGCCACCCTTGCCACCCTTGCCATCTTTTTTGCCGCCTTTGCCATCCTTGTCATTAGAACCACTGCCGACAGAGCCACCGCCACCTTGATTGTTTAGCTTGGCTTGTTGTTCTTTTTTGGTTTCGTTGATTTCAATAGCACCATCCATTTTATTGCGAAGAAAGTTGCCATTATAGTTGTTTACATATTGATTATTGATAATCTGACCTTTGGTTAAGCCAGCGGTAACATTGACCTCGCTAATAGTGTTAATTGGATCCCAGCCGAGCAATGCACGACCTGCGTTAATTGTGCCAATGACACCGTTCAGCTGTGAGATTGCACCATTGATAAGACCATTAAAAAACCCTTCAATGGTTTGAGCAATGTCCACAAACACATTTTTAACACGAGTGCCAAAGTTGACAAAGCCTGTAATGGCATAATCAGTAAAACCATAAACCGCACCAATCATGCGGTCAAGCACACTGGCAGCAACCTGCATTACGCCAACAAAGCCGCCTTTTGTGCCTGCAAACATCTCACCAAAATAACTGCTTGCCGAGCCGCAGGTGTCTTTTGAGCCGATACCAAAGCTGCTTAGAAAATCGCCAGCCGCACCCCATAAGCTATCAAAGCCTTTAATGCCCCAATCAACAAGCTGCCCTAATAGCTCTGCTGCGACACCAAAGGCATCCGATAGGCTTTCCATCGCCTTTTCTAGCCCCATAGTGCGAACAGCGATAGTAGCAATAATACCGCCAATCATCATCAAGGGGTGAGCCATGATGATTGCCCCAACAGACTTAAATGCACCGCCAAGCGTTGTGATACCACGCCCCAAAAGGGTTGCTGTACCAACCATTGCTCGCTTGGTGGCATTTGCTGTAACAAGGCGAGCGGTATAGGTAACGCTTGCCACACTGGCTGTTTTCATGGCAGAAGCGGTAGCCATTATCCCACGCACAGCTAATGTGCCAGCGGTTGCCATGGCTTGTTTTGCACCTGAAACCGTTGTTAGGCTTTTGGCATAAGCAATACCACTGCTGACTGCTGATGCGGTTGCCATACGCCAGCCATTGACCGTAGCGACGCTTGTGCTAATAGCAGTGGACAACACCGCCTTGGCGTTTGATAAGGTCAATGTGCTGCGTGTCCATGCCAATACGCCAGTGGTGGTTTTATGGGTCATTGCCCAAAATTCCAGCCCTGTCCATACTGCCGCACCTGTTACTGAGCTTAGGGCGGATGTTACTGAGCTTAGGGCGGATTTGGCGGCGGTTAGCTGCACGGTTGCAGCGGTTAAGGTTTTTTGACTGTAGGCATCGGCAATATTTTGAGCAGTACTGGTTGCTAAGGCACTAGCCTTACCCACCAATGCTCCTGTCAGGCTAGATACGCCCAATTTGGCGGCAAGCATACTGGCAGCGTATTGTCCGCCAAAGACAACTGCCGCCCCTGCACCGATGGTTACAATGGATTGTAGATTTGTACCAATGGCCAAAATCGCCTGCGAGATGGCACTGCTGATACCCGATGTGCCATTCATAAACTCGCCAACCATCATATCCCATTCGTTTTTTAGCACTTGGCGAGATTGGGCAATGGTAAATGGCATTTTGCCAAATTTTTCAGCGAGTTCATCGGTGGCATTAGCCACAGCGTCATACAGCACACTTGCCGTGATTTTGCCTTTGGACGCCATTTCTTTTAGCTCGCCAGTGGTTACTTTTAGATGGCTTGCTAGTAGCGACATGATTTCAGGGGCTTGCTCAGATACCGAGTTAAACTCATCACCACGCAATGCACCGCTTGCTAATGCTTGCCCCAGTTGAACAATGGCAGCTGCTTGACCTTCGGCACTACCACCACCCACTGCCATAGCACGGGTTAGGTTGCTGGTAAATTGAACAATTTCAACCTGTGATTTGCCAAGCTGGCTTAATGCTCGTGTATTTGCCGTGTATAGCTCACCCACCGCAGATAAAGCGGTGCCGTTGGCATTGGCAATCTCACGCACCGCTTGCATGGCGGCAGCGTGTTCTTCGCTGGATTTTGTTGCAACACGGATTTGGCTTGATAAGGTCTGCATGGCGTCAGATGTCGCCAGTACCGAGTGCAAGGCATTAAACGCCATAAAGCCTGCCATCGCAGATTTTAAGGTGCTGTAGGCTTTTTCTAGTACATGGGTCTCTTTGCTAGCCTTTTTGTTACTATCTGCCAGTGCCTCAGTAGCGCCTTTGACTTTAGGCAGTGTGCCTACAATGCCATCAAGTTCTTTTTTTGTCTTACTGACATCTTTGGCAAAGCCTGCAAAACCTGCCTGCTTTAATGATGAATTAAGTTTTTGTACTGCCGAGGCTGCCTTGTGGCTATTTTGTACAAATAATCCTAAACTTTGCGCTGCTTTGTCGATGGACTTTCCAAAACCATCAGCATACTTATTGCCATCTTTTAATGCCGTGCTAAGCGTTTTGGTTAAATTGCCTTTGCTGTGCTTGCCAAGTCGCTCCATGGCAGAAGACAACGCATTAACAGCGTTTTTGGTGCTGTTTAGATTTTTGCCATCAACCGCCTTTAATGACGCATGAAATGCCTTGGCTTTTTTGGTGGCATCACTAAGCATTTTTGGCAAATCTTTTGTCTTGTTTAAAGCACCCAATCCATCAGCTGCTGACTTTGCCGATTTACTAATGCCACCAAGCTCGGCTTTTAGACTTTTGATTTGTTGCTCGGCATTTTTTGTATCAATGACAATACTAAGCCGTGATACCTGTTCCATAATTCACCTGAAATTAAAAAACGCTTGATAAACCCATATTCTTTGCGCAAAACTCTTAATAGAAAAACCCAATAACACCAACCAACACCGATATTGATAAAATCAACCATGCGATGGCTTGTAATAATCCTGCACGGTCTGCGCCTTTTTCGCTCATCTTTCCTCCCACTTTTGTTTTTGTGGTAAATCTGATATAATTTTTCATAAGTTTTAACCTTTCTGCGTCAAGGGTTAAATCAAAAAACCCAGCCGTCCCCACGGTTGGGTTTTTGCTTATCTACGATTTTGTTCAAGCCACAGATTATCAAGTGCAAATATCACGCTGTCTATCACCGTACGGCTTAAATAAACAGGGTGTGCAAACAGCACATCGCTGATGTCTTTAACCGTCAATGGTAGTGCCACAGCACCCATACCGCCCACATAGCGCCTACTGCGAGCTGCTAGGTAAAAGATGTTTAACAGAGCATTGATAATATAATCTGTTGGCGGCTCATCAGGAACATCTAGCCCCAGATGAGCATAAACATCACGCCGAAAATCGCTTAGGTTTTGGTGTTCTTTTTCCCAGTTGTAGCGGTCGATGGCTTTTTTTTGATATTCTCAAGCTCTGCTGCACTATCTTGTGCCACCTTGGTAGCACACTCAATACACCATTCCACAAAAGCGAACGGGTCGCCCACTTGCTTTGATAGCAATAAGAAATTATCAGGTGTTGGCTCAACCTTATTGCCATCTTCATCACTCACATCAAAATCAACAAACAAGAACCGCCCAATGGCTTGTAGCGCCATTGTGTTTGGGTTGTTTTGCTCATCGTCAATATCATCAAAGAAAGCATCGTCATATTTTCTTTGCTCAAGTTTTTCACGCTCTAAAATGTGCTTAGCGTCCAACATGGCGGACGCTCGCATAAATTTGGGATTAAACAGCGATCGAAAAGTAATTTTAAATCCCAAAGCGTGGGTAAATTCGCCCACATTGTCAGTGTTTAATTCAGCAGTCTGCTTTTTTAGAATAAATGCCATGATTAGCTCCTATGCCAAAGTTCGTGTTAAAGTTGGTGCATCGCTTTTATCGTCTGCGATGACAGTGTAATTGACGTCTGCCGACAAAATATCAGTTGCACCGCCACTTGGTAAATCACCGCTGACTTGTGCTTTTGGGATATTTAGTACATAGCTTGAGCCATCGGGTGTGTTAATGGTCGCTTCAATTTGAACGGTTTCACCTGTCAAGGCTTTGTTTAAAATCTCTTGGGTTTTGGCACTATAAGCCAACGTCAGACTGCCGCTCATCTCTGCCATCATCTCAAGCAGCTTTGAGCCGTACAGTCCAGCACCTAGACAGGCTTGTTTTTCAATATTGTTGTTCAATTCAAATTTAAAGCCAGTAACACAGCCCACGCCCTGCATGGTTGAGCCATTGATTTTAATATCACCTACGGTTAGGCTAGACGCTTTTTGGGAAATGTCTGCGGTTTTTGTACCTGTGGCATAAGCAGCCGACCCTTGTTCATAACCTGCACCCATAAAGCCAAAGCTAACACCGATAAATCCTGTTTCTGGAATATCAATGCTAAGCGTATTAACACGCATTCCCTTAAATAGATGGTGCTGCGGCGGATTGGTATCGGTATAAGCCTTTTCAATGGCGAATGCTCGTACCTCATCACCGCCCAATCGTAGTACATTATTATCCCAAGTACTGTGTGCTGCCGCTTCTAACAGCGCATCATACGCCCCTTTGGCAAACTCTACCTCTACATCACCTTCGGCGGTTGCTGATGTTGGCATGCCTGCTGATTTTAGGCGACTGTCGTTGATGGTTTCGCTGTCTGTTAACTCCACCGAATGATTTAAGCTGTCAGACTTGCGTGGTAAAGTCTGCCAGCCTGATTGTGGCTTAATATTGACATCAGTTTGTGGTGCAATGGATAAAACTACCTTATTGCCTCTACTCATTTTAAAAACTCCTCAAAAAACTAATTATGTTCGTCGTATTCAAATGGCACATACACGGTGCTGATAAAATGGGTTTGAGCCCTGCCTGTAAAATGGGTTTGAGCCCTGCCTGCATCTACGGTATGGCTTGCACCACACCACAAATCGTCGGCTTGATAAAAGTCAAACCACGCTTCTAAAGCATCGGTCAGCTCACTAATGCCTGCTGTACCTTGCCCTAAATGCCCATACACATCAATAACAATCGTGCCATATCGCCTTGTGCAGGGATTTTGATTGATGCTAACCACTTTACGAGACACAAACTCTACTCGAATGGCCGCCCAAAACCCTTGACCATGGGCTGCAATTTCTTTGGTGTTGGCATAATATTTACGAGCATTATCCAAGCCATCAAATGCCAAAAACCGTGTCTCAACAAGCTGTCTGACTGTATTTTTACTCATAATTACCGCCGATACATTGCCGAAATCGCCACAAATACAGGGTGATAGACCCCGTTTGGTGATTGGCTACTTCGTCCCAATTCCAAATATTTACCATAATGTGTGGTGTTGGTGATATAGATGGTTGCAGGGCTAGATAGGCTGTTAATCGTATTTAGTCCCTGTGCCATGGCAGCTGACCTACCCAATCGCTTATGCACATCAAAGCCATCATCAGCTTGGTTAATGCTGACATTGGTATTGCTGACAAAACGGCTGGTGTCCACTGGGGATTTTTGTACAATCGCTGTCAGCATATCTGTGCCAATATTCTTTACTCTTTGGGTAACATCTGCTGCCACCACATCAGCAAATAGTACTGGGTCTTTATCCCACATCAAGCCCCCTAAGTGCGATGGTATAGACAGTTTCGGCATTATCCGTTTTAACGGATAAAACTTTAAATGCCTTTAGCTTACCAAGCAGTGTTGCGTGAATGACATCATCAATCTTTGGTGTATCGCTAATTTCCTTTACCAAGCAAATCAGCTTAACATCGTTAATATCCATGCCATCCATCAACTCATCTTGGGTAAAACTGCCAAAACTCCCACGCCCTTGGTAAGTGGTTTTGGTGCTATCATAACCACCCGTAACAGGATTGTAATCGCCTGTTGCCGTCACTGCCTCACCAATAAAATCTTTGATGGCGTCTTTTAAAACACCATCAAAGGCTTTGGCAATATTTTGGTTAATCAATGCCTTTATCATACGACGCACACTCCTACACCCCTTGGCTTACTCTGCACCATCGCCCAAAACAGCTTGCCATATTGGCTTTGGGCGAACCAATCAGCCAGCCCATCACCACTGGTATTTTGGTAAAACTCTACCTCCAGCACATCGGCTTTGGTGCGTTTTACCTGTGGTTCAGGGACAGTGTCTTGAGTGCTGAGCAAATGTGCCGCCAAAAGCATGACTGCAAGTGGCTTTTGGGCGGTGCTGATTTGATAAGAGGTAATCAGAAGGCTTGCGTCATCAAGCGCCATTTGCACCCCTGCATGGTCGGCAAACTCTGGATAACGCTGGATAAATGTGTTCATTCTGACCCTTGTTTTTTAGGCTTGGTGTCGCTAAGTTTTAGCAGTCCCACCTCAAGCCAAGCCCTTAGTACATGATGCTCTTTATCAAAAGCATCAACTTCAAGGCTTTGCCCAGAAAAAATGGTCTCACCTGTTGGCAAGACCAGTGTTTTTTGTGATTGATTGATAACTTTCATCTTACACCCCGTCCATATAGCGAATGGCGTTTGGCTGGCGAATGTCTGTACCACCCAAGCGGAACATACTGCCCACACTAAAGTTCATCAAGCCTGTACGATGCACTGGTAAGAAGGTCTGTGCCATTGGAATGTGCAGTTTTAGCACAGATGGGTCTTTGGTGTAAGCGATTGCACGGGTTAGACTGCCTGCACCTGCTGTTTTTAAATGCCCAATAGCACGAATATCCAGTGGTTTACCAGTCTGTGCTGTGTAGGCATTGTAATTTTTCACATACTCAAGCAGCGTCAAGCCTGTGTTATTTGCCAATGGGCGAGATGCCAAGATTTCAAATGCTTTTGGCGGCAATAGCAATGTGTCCGCCATCAAAGTGTAATGCGTATCTTCGGCAGTGGCACTTAGCATGGCGTTAATATCTGACAAAACCTCCTCTTGGGTGGCTGTTTGCCATGATTTGGTAGCCGATAGTGTTGTCACACCATCATGGGTTACTAAGCCCTGCAAGCCCTTTGTTTTATCGCCCACCATTGCCACACGCTCCACAAAGCGTTCATAAGCGCGACGAGCCACAACGGCTTTTTCAGCGGTAAGATTGCGACCAAATGCCATTGCCTGTTGCACTTCGGCATAGCCATAAGTATAGCCCACACCTGCCTCATGAATTGGCTTTTGTGATGCGCCAAATTTCAATTCAACCGTCTGCATATCATCAGCATTGGCGTTAATCCACCCTGCCTCGCCAAGTTCTTCCGAGGTTAGGCTTGTGATGGTCTGTGTCCAAGCAGGTGCTGACTGATCGACTGGGATAAGTTTGTGATAGACGATTTCAGGGAATTTGGTCTCATAAGCTGTTTTTTCCACATGCGTTTTTTGTGAAGCAACAAAATTAAGCATGGAATTTAGCTGGTTGTCATTAAATTGTGGCATATATTGCACTCCTAATTGATGCGCACTTGAGCAAGCGAGCCTGCTTTTGCACTGGTTTCATATCGGGCATTGGCAAACTTCGCCCCTGCTTTGTTAAATTTACCCGTCGCCAAATCAACGGCGACATCATCACCTGCGGCCACATCTTCGGTAACAGACACCCAAATCACACCACGAATGAGCACACGAGCATCTTCATGCTGTGAAAACTGGTTATCTACTCGTGATGACAAATCTAAGGCGGTGATACCCACAAATTTAGTATCACCAGCTTTTACCATGCGAATGCCCTTGTCATTTTCGCCTTGTGCCACCGCCAAGCCAAAAGCAATGCCATTGTCACTTTCAACAGTGCGACTGATGACATCTTTATTTTCTGTTGTGGCAATAGAGCCTGCCACGCCCACATCAGGCTGTTGTTTAAAAAAAGTCATTATTTACCCTCCCATGCACGGCTTAGCTCATCCACATAAGCCTGATAGCCATTATCTTGTACCGCAGTAGGTTTGTTATCTTTCATTGCCTCGGCAAATGGGTCATTTTCAAGCAGTAAGTCAAAGCGAGCGTCAATATACGCCTCGGTCTTGCCTGTCATATCACCCACTTTGGCGGTAACCACCATGCGCTTGATTTCTTGTTCTGATTTGCCTGTATAGTCAGCATCATGCAAGGCTTTGGCTTTTGCCAAAATATCAGCACGAGCCGCCACCAGCTTATCCAAATCAGCATCAGACAACTTTTGTTTTTTCAGTTCATCAATTTTGGCGTCCTTTTTGGCAAGCTCGGCATCTTTGGTGGCGATGGCTTGACTGTGTGCCTGCTCCATATCTACCACTTTTTGTTCTGCTGCCTGCTTTTCGGTTTGTAGCTTATTGATAGCCACTGCCCCAGCCTCGGTTGTCTCAACGGTCAATCCGTCCACGATTACAGTTTTCAAAAGATTTACTCCTTTTGGTTGTTTGTCGCCCCATAGCTTATCGCCAATGCGGCAGCTTTCACCCGCCCTGCCCTTATCAACAATGGCAAGATGGTTAATTTTAATGTTGGTTTGTTTGGCATGATAAGGTTGTCCATCAGCGGTTTGTCCATCACCCCAGACAATATCTGCGGTGTAACCCATACTGATTTCACGCTTGCCATTTTCCACTGCACGGATAAGCTCGCTGTCCATCAGTGTGATTGGTACTTTGATACGCTCGCCATCACGCAGCACACCTTCGCCGATAGTACCTTTGGCATATTTCGCCCAGTTGTCAGCATTCACCATCTCTGGTGGGTGATTGTCGGTAACGGGTTTGCCCACAAAACTTGCTAGGCTTGCCACATCAAACACTTCGCTTTCGTCTCGATAGACGCTAATCATGCCATCACCACGACCCATCTCTGTGCCGTGGTAATGCTGAATGCCCGTACGAGCGCAAGCCACTTCGGCAACCAAATAACCATCAGCGGTCTTTCGTGTACCAAGCAAGGTAACAGTATCGGTAAATTGCATTATTCACTCCAATAAAAAACCACCCTGTGCGGGTGGCTGTTTTTTTGATTAAGGGGTATAGCGTGGGTCTTTTGTAAAGGCTTTAATAAATTCCTGCCGATAGCGGTTTAAATCCGCATTGCGGTCACAAGCCTGCAAGGTAAGCCGATAAATTAAGTTAAATATCTCTTTGTTGTAATGCCTAACAGAGATAAACCCAACAATCAACTCACCATATTCTACACTATCCAAGAAATCATCATCGCTCATATACTCACTTAATGGTACGATAACCTCATCAAAGTAAGTTGTGAGATAATGCGCCAAGTATATGTAATTTTCACCTTGTCCAATGTATAAATTACCTTTGCCTGATGCCATTTCTTTACTCAATAAATAAAATTTGCTTTTGCTGTTTGACTGGTAATGATAGCACATGTTGAATTAACATGGTACGGTTTTCATCAGTCAGATAACGCAAATCCAGTGGTACAATATCTGCTTTTCTCAAATGGCTTTGAATATCGTCTTTTTTGTCAGCCCAAGTGGTATCATTATGCGCAAAAAATTGATTGAGCTTCTCAATCTTTTTCTTGGGGTAGCCGTGCATGGTAAACATAAAATCAATGCGTTTACCCGTCTGTTCCACCAGATAATCAAAGCCAGCTTTGGCGTTGCCATTCACAAATTCAGGTTTGGGACGAATAAGTCGCACCCCAAAAAATGCCTGATATTGGGCCGCTGCCATCGCTTCATGCAGTTTGGGCTTGTTGTCCAACAAATCTATCAGTAGGCGCTGCACCTCGCTGTCATTATCGTCAAGCTGAATGTCTTTAAAACTCACCTGCTCAAACGCTGGCACAACCGCCACAGCACGACAGCGGCAGCGAATGGGCTTACCCGGTGGCAAGCCTTGTTCTGCGTCAGTGGGTTTGCCCCATTCATAAATCCTGCCATGCAGCTGCCTGTGAAGCTGTCGCACCCTGCCATCGGCGGTGCTTTCCCAGCGATAATACCTTACCCCAGCTTGACGCTGTCGGTACTCATTCAAATCAGCGGTGATTTTTATCGTCTGGTCTGTGGCGATTAAAGTAGCTCGTTTATCTTGTTTGCCTAAGATATGCGCAATGTCCGCTTTTAGGTCATCGGCACTGCGCTTTGACATCTTAGCATTGATGACGGCTTGCTTAATTTGGTTTTGGGTGTCATCAGATAAGTTTTTGATGAGTGAAACATTGCGAGACACCATATCATCAAGTACAGCCTCATCAACACGCACCAAGGCAGACACATCAAGATTGGTGGCAGTTTTGATGGATTGGACAAATTTATCATTATGCCAACTCATCTCACCACGCACAAAGTCTTTTGCCCAGTTGATGACTTCGGCGGTGGCAATGGCAGCACCCACACCCACCATCGCCATCATCTCATCACCGCTGATTTCCTCACCACTGGCAACATACGCCGCATAAGCAGGCAATACACCATCTGCCACCGCATTACCAATCCGCCGAACCAATCCGCCCAATTTTCGCTGATAAATGCGCTCACTGGACAGACGATTGGCGATAAATGGCAGTCGCACAGTTTTTGATAGCTTACCAAGCAGTTCTTTAAGATTGTAAGTCATCATCAAGCTCATCCACCACATCGCCCAAATTTGGCAACACATCCGTATTTACCAGCTGGTTAATCAATGCCAAGCGAACTTCTTGTGGCTCAAACATACCACCTGATACCAAAGTATTGCCCATCTCGGCAAATGCTTTACCAGTGTTGGCAATCTCACCTGCGTTTTGTTGCTCAAGTGGCGACCACAGATAGCTGATATTATCAGGATAATGCCCGATGGCTGAACGCACCAAGCATTCATCAAACACTCTAAGCGCAGGGGTCAACTCAAGCGTTTGCATGACCCGAATATCGTCATAGTAATTGGTGATTAAATCCTCACCATCGCCAAAGCCTTTGTTTGCCTGACCCAAAAACTTACTGGCTGGAATGCCCTGCGATGCACCCACATACACAATAAAACGGTCTAAAATATCTGATAAACCACCAAAATTTGCCGAAGTGCGAATAAAATCCTCTTCGCTATCCATCACCAAATCGCCTGTAATGCCCTTTGAGGCACTGGCAAGCGTTAAGCGTTTCATAACCGTGTTTTCTTCGTCCACATCGCCTAATCTGTGGAACAAATCAGGGATTTTAAACACATTGATGGTGGCTTCAAAAATCAAATTGGCGATATTGTGAGCGGTGCTGTCGGCATGACGAGCCCAATTATATGCCGATTGAATAACGCTACTACCCCAACCGCTTGTATTAGCGACACGCATTTCACCTTTTAGCAAAATAAAGCGCGATGGGTGAATTTTTACCTTTTGTGTGCCATTCACCACTTCATAATAAGCGTATGAGCCATAAAATTCACTGGTAACATCGTTGTCAAACTCAGTGGCGGTCAGTGCGTTTTTATCCATCACGGTCAAATAACGCACCCCACCTGTGCCAATGCGGCTTGGGTCAAGCGGTTTGGATAAATCTTTATCATTGGTGCCAATGTAAATTGCCGCACCGCCCAGCACTCGTGCCAGCTTTTGAGCTTGTAGCAGTTTTTGTTGAATGCCAAGCCGTGCCTCTTCACGCTCAATGGCGTTTAAATTTTCATTGTCCGTTTGCCACATTCGCCAGTTTTTGATGGCATCTTTGGCAGGAATATCCACCAGTCGCCTTGCCACCCAGCTGTTATGATAGGCATTGATAAGCTCGCTGTCGGATAAAATCACAGCACTATAACTGGTGCTTGCCAGCTTATCACGCTGTTTGTTACCCATATTGCTGACCAGGCTTGTTAAGCTGTCGTTAATCATCTTTGCACCTTATACATTCAAATAGCTAAACTTGCCACGCCCAATAATCGGCTCGATGGCGTAACGCAGTGCGTCAGCAAAGTGGTTGTCTTTATCCGCTGGCACGACGGTTGGCTCGTCAAATTTGTCTTTTTTATATGAATACGCCACAAGCTCAGCATAGCAATCCATCGCTTGTGAATGCACGATGATGGCTTTGTAAGATTGCAGATGTGCAATGCCATCCTCCACTGAGCCCTTCCACTTACGGCAGGCTTTGATGAGTTTTACGCCATCTTTTTTGACCTTAGCGATGGTTTCAGGTCTGGCATTGTCCGCTCGTGATGTGTAGCGTGTGATGTTTGGCACATGACGAATGAGCCAATCTGCCGTATCATCAAGCTGTAGCTGCACTTTGGATTTGGCGTTGTAGATGTACAGCGTATCGTCTTTTTCGTAGCATTCAATCACCGCTGTTGGGTCTTGGCTAAAGCCCCAGTCAATGCCAATCAAAGGGTCGCCAAAACTACCATCAAGCTCAAAATCCTGCTGTCTGAGTTTATGGCCCAAAATACTTGCGTCTGATAATTTTAAAAATTCACCTTCCCAAATCCACGCATAACGCCCACTGTCGCCACGCAAATCACGCAGTCGCTGATTTTCAAGCGATGATGGAAACCAAGGATTGTCTTGATAGCCAATTTTAATCACCAAGGTGCGTTCATCGGCTTTGGTGACAAACTCTTGGTAAGTTGGGTCGTCTTCAAAGCGTGGGTTAAACACCACATAAATGCGCGTCTGCTTATAGCGTGGTGTAGGTCTAAGATAGTCCCAGCTTTCTTGCGAGACATTTTCGGCTTCATCAACCAAAACGCAGCGCAATTTATTGATGGATTTGATGTTGGTGATGTTGTGCTTTAATCCTGCAAAAATAAACTTTGCCCCTGTGCGGCGATTTTTGATTTCGGTTTTTAAAATATCAAAATCTGCCGTTAGGTTTTTGTCGGTGATAAAACTCACCAACGCCCCATAAATACTGTCATTGATGGACTTTTGAATTTCACGGCAACACAAAATCACGCCATCATCGATGTAGCTTTCTAATACCCCAAGTGCCACCAAGGCTTGCGATTTTGCCCCACCACGACCGCCATATAAAGTGATGGCGTCATGCAGATTGGTGGATAGATTATCAAATACTGGGGTTAGAATTTGTGGGAAAGTAACATCAACCATTCGGACTGACAGGCTGCAAGCTAAATACAGGCGGTGTGTTGCCATCACCTTGTGTATCATCGCAGGCTTTGCGTTTTTCAATTTCTAGGCTTTTTAGCTCAGCTTCCAACTCTTTTAGGCGAATATCAGCGCGGCTGCTTTTATCAAGCCCCAATATCTTAGCCTTGGCGTTAATCGCACTAATCATGGCATTGGGATTGGCGTTCATCTTGGCAATTTCATAGGCTTCTTGCAAATTAGCCACCATTTCATCAACGGTGGCATCGTGGCGGTCTTGGTGATGTTGGCGAAGTTCGTCTAATCTCGCCGTAATCTCACCCTTCTGCAATAATTCATAAGCCTTGTTGTTAATCGTTTCAGACTTCATATTCTCGCAATCATAGCTGTCACGATACGCCTGTGTGGCATTGCCTGTCTCAATGTATCGCTGGCAGAATTTTTCTTGTTTTGGCGTTAATTCCGCCATAACGCCTCCTTATTATCGCCCTTGCACTGCTCGGACAAGTTCTGCTAAATTATCGGCTGCATAAGCCATGGTAACCATAACAATCGCTACCATCAGCCAATAAGTCCATATTCTTAAAGTCTTATTTGTCGCAATCAGTTTCATAGCTTTATCCAGTCGCATTTTTATGTTAAAATTCACTTATGTTTTATCCTTGTGCGATAAGGGTAAAAATAAAAAATCCTAAGTATTGGCGTACTTAGGATTTTTGTTTTTCAATAAAAAAGCCCGCAAAATGCAGGCTTTTAGTGTATTGCCACTTGTTTGATTGCCATAATTTGGCGTATCATCTCGCTAATGTGGCTTTTGGTGCTGGTGTCTTGACAAGACAGCCAGTGCTCTACATCAGCGTCTAGCAGTCGCTCACGGCGTAGGCGATTTAGATGCTCTACCTGTGTGGCTCGCTTGGTTTTTGAAAAGTCATATTCCATAGGCTATTGTTAAAAAGCCCACCTGCTACGGTGAGCTTTTTTTGCAAAATTATTGGCATAATGCAACATTACATTATGGGAACATAATACTATCTTTGTTCGGTTTTGTCAAAGACGCTTCATCTCATGCTGTCTGTTAATGAAGTTTTTGGCTTCTTGTAGCAGTCGTGGATTGTGAGACTTTATGCGCTGTTCACTAAAGCCATCATAAATCAAACCTCTGCTGGCTCTGATACGACGCAGTTGTGCGTCTGCGGCACTTAATATATTTTGTAGCTTGTTCAGCTCATTGCTGATACGCTCATGCTCTAAGATACCAATCAATCGCCATAGGGCGTTATGCTCATTTTGAGTGTCTAGCGTCAAGCTATGCACATACTCAATCGCTGCATTAAGTTGGCTTGGTGTCAGCTCATCAATATGCTTTACACCAAAACGCTGATGTACCATACTATATGCCACATCATAGCCGATACGCTTAGCACCTACCAAAGCACT
>NZ_MUXU01000079.1 GCF_002014985.1 Moraxella caviae
TTGAAAATAGCCCAAATTTTTAAAAGACCGACCCTAAAAACGGCAAGAATATTTGCCTGTGGGGTTGACCAGCTGCATTTTAAGGAAAATTTTACTATCAAGATCTGGTTTTATCATATTTTAATTGTAAATTATAACATTTTGTAAGTATTTTATATGTATTAGTGGTAAAATGTAATGTTTTGTATCCTGCGGGTGTTATTGATGGTTCTGCATGGATGAAGAGTTGGCTTTAGGTCGTGTTATTCGAGCATGAAGTCGTTAGGAAATAGTTATTGGGAAATTTATGTTTTCGTTTTTATCTGTTGAATTCGCGCTGATTTTTATTGTGTTTTTTGCACTTTATTGGGCGTTTTATCGCCAGTCAAAAGTTCAAAATGGATTGCTGCTAATTTTTAGCTATTTCATCATCTTTTTGATGGCTGGGGCGATTGCTACGTCTGTTTTGTTGCTATTTAGTGTGCTGATTTTTATCATCAGCCGTATGTTGATGACTTCGCTGCGCCCAAAATTTTGGCTTGTTTTGGGCATTGTTGTTACTATTGCTAATTTGGCGGTCTTTAAATATTACGAGTTTTTTCGTGCTAATATCGTTGCGGCGATGCAAGCCTTGCAGCTGGATGCTTCCGGCGTGGTGGCAAATATTGTGTTTCCACTGGGCATTTCCTATTACTCGTTTCAGGCGATTAGCTATTTGGTGACGCTGCATCAGCGTAGAGCCAATCATGCTGTGAGCTCGCCTTTGACATTTTGGCAATTATTGACGCATTTATCATTCTTTTCCACTATTTCAGCAGGACCAATCACTCGTGTTGACGACACAAAAGGGCTGCTTGACATTGAGAAAAAGCCTTGTGGAATGCAGGCGCAGCTTATCACCACCGCTCATCGCAAGCCTTTGCTGCCCATGCTGGCATTTGCGCTAATTTTACTTGCTTTGGCTAAAAAGTGGTGGCTGGCGGGTTATTTGGCGGACACATGGGTAAATCCTGTTTTTGCCAACCCTGAGGGTTTTCATAGCTTAGAAGTGCTGGCGGCGATTTATGGCTACACTTTGCAGCTGTTTTTGGATTTTTCGGGCTATAGTGAGATGATGGTAGCATTTGGTTTGCTGCTTGGTTTTCGCTTGCCAATGAATTTTAATGCGCCATTACTTGCGCATAACATCCGAGATTTTTGGGACAGATGGCACATTAGTTTGTCTACATGGATTCGAGATTATATTTACATTCCCTTGGGTGGTAGCCGTAATGGATTTGTACGCACACAAATCAATTTGATTATCGCCATGGTACTGTCTGGCATTTGGCATGGCTCTACCTTGAATTTTTTCTTTTGGGGCTTGTTTCATGGATTGGCGATTGCTTTACTGAATGTGGGCGATAAAGTTTTACAAAATCGCACCAGTAACCCAAAAGGTAGAAATTTTCTGGCTGGCACTGGCTGGCTTGGCAAGGGTCTGGGTGTTTTTACCACCATTCATTTTGTGGTATTTGCCTTCGTGTTTTTTAGAGCGACGACGTTTGAAGAGGCTTTGTTGATATTTAAAGCATTATTTACCAATCATATCAATGTGGCATGGGCGAACAATCCATTGTATTTGCTCAGCTTGCTGCTTATTGCGTGGCTATTGTATCCGGTTGTGAGAAATGGTGCTAAGCGATTGGCTCCGATTTTGGCTAAAGTTCCAAATGTGCTGTTGTATCTTGCTTTGTTTATCGGCTTTATGTTGGTGGTTGTGCTTGCGCCATCAGGCATTCCCGGCTTTATCTATGCGAATTTTTAAGGGAAAGAATTATGCAAACTGAAAATAAGTTCTCACAAATTGACCAAGAGCCAACTCCAAGCCATGTTTCTTTGGATTTACAAAGTGCGACGGATGAGTCTGTGGCGCATGATGCCGGCACAAAAAAGGCGGTAATGGTTAGTTTTGTATTTTTATTGTTATCGGCACTGATTGGCATTTGGGTGATGCAAAAATCCGTGAATGCGTATTTTATGCAGACTTACCACCGCCCAAGCCCGCTGCAAGCGGTTCAAAATCCGCTGTGGCGTTTTGGTGAAGAAGTGGGTAATTTTTTATACCAGCAACACGAAACACTTAGCAACTACATTATTACAGCAAATGGTAATGTGGTAGCAACTTTTAACGAGTATTATGCGTACACGCCAGAATATAAAGTCATCATGGAGGAAAAGGCGCGACTTGAAGCCATTCGTCTGGCTGAGCAAAGAGAGCAGCAAAGACTGCAGGCGATAGAAAATCAAAAGCAGGCGGATTTGGTAAGGCTTTTGACGGTGCGCAAAGACCAAAAAGTGTTTTTTGCAGGCGATTCAATGATGCAAGGCATTGCGCCGCATATGAAAAAATACTTGCAAGGATTGGGCGTACAATCCATTGACCTAAGCAAGCAAAGCACAGGCTTGTCTTATCCAAGTTTCTTTAATTGGAATAGAACCATCAAAGAAACGCTGGAAGCTGACAGTAGTATTAAGGTTTTGATTGTGATGCTTGGGCCGAATGACCCATGGGATATGCCCGGCAAAGGCGGAGCATATTTGAAATTTCAAACGCCCGAATGGGATCAAGAATACCAATCTCGCATGGCGGATATTTTGGAGTTTGCTAAGGCGAAAGACGTTGGCGTGATTTGGGTGATGCCGCCTAATATGAAAAAAGCCAAACTGAACGAACAAATGATTTACTTAAATACCGTGATGAATGGCGAACTTGAGCGCCATACGGTTAAAGTGATTGATTCGCGCCCGATTATGGGCGGTGTTGATGATGTGTACAGCGATTATTTGCAAAAAGACGGCAAACAAATCAAAATGCGCAGCGGTGATGGCATTCACTTCTCGATTGACGGTCAGAAAATTTTGGCAGCAGAGGTGCAATCCCATTTAATTATTGAATAAATTTTAAATTTATATTTAGTTAATATTAACAATAAGGTGATTTATGTTTTTTGAACGAGTCATGCTAGGCAGTGCAGTACTTGCTGCATCTATGGCGGCAAATGCCAATTATTTGACCAACTATGGCGATGCCAATATCAACAATCTAAAGGCAGCTATGGCAGATGGTGCTTTGCACGTTGTTCAGCTGGGAGATTCGCACACAGCTGGCGATGTGATGACCGATGCTTTAAGAAATCGTCTGCAAGATACTTTGGGCGATGGCGGCATGGGCTGGGCAATGCCAATGTATTTCAAAGGGCAGCGCATGGCAAGATTTGGTTACGATAGACATAATTTTCAGCCAATTTCTAGCCGCACCAATAAAAGCGAAGATTATACCTTGGGTGGTATGATTGCTAAGCCACAGTCTTCTGGTGCAAGCATCACACTAAAAGCCAAAAAGTCAGAACCAGCACAAAAAGTCTTGGTAAGCGTGCGCCAAAATTCACCGAGTGAATATTTTATCGCTACTGATGCAAATGGCAAGAGTGTGCCAGTGCAGGCCGATCTTTATGGTCAGTGGCAAGTGGTAGACATTGGCGATGTGGAGCTGCCATTGACTTTGCGCAGCCAAGGCAGTTCTTCGGTTTTGGGCGGGTATTGGGCGTTTAATCCTAATAATAAAGGCGCTACTGTTTCTGCATTGGGCATTAACGGCGCTGAGCTGTCCTATTGGAATCGCTGGAATTCAGACGCATGGCAGAACGAATTAAAAGCCATCAAGCCAACGCTCATCGCTTTGGCGTACGGCACAAATGAAGCGTACAATGGCGTTTCTGGCGAGCGAGTTCGCTCAATCTTGACTGAAAAAGTTGAGCAGATTCGTGCAGCAAGTCCTGAATCGGCAATCTTAATCATCGGCTCTCCAGAAGCGCTAAAAAATACTGCAGGCAGCTGTGGTGTACGCCCAAGCACCTTGAGTGATGTGCAAAACGCCCAGCGTCAAGTTGCTCAAGAGCAAGGATTGCTGTATTGGGATTGGCAAGCAGCCATGGGCGGCAGCTGCTCTATGAAGTCTTGGATGAATAGCGGCAAGGCGACCAAAGACGGTGTGCATTTTAGTGGTTCGGGTTATCGCCAATTAGGCAATCAGCTGGCGAGTGATTTATTGTCTTTAAGATAATTATTGCTATAAAATCATCATTTTGATGATTTGCTTGTGCTAATCAAGAGAAAACAAGGTATTATGCCTTGTTTTTTCATTTCTACAAAAAATACCACCATTTTATTTTAAAATAAAGTCATAAAATGTTTGAGTATGGCAAAATTTGCCGTTATAATCAGCCAAGTTATCTGTTTTATGACGGTTTTGTGGCGGCTTGCCGTACGTTTGGTAAGTTTTCGCAAAAATGGTGATTTTTAATTACGGAGCTTGATATGAGCGCACAAGTCATTCCTTTTAATCAGCTGGGCAAAGACGACGTAGAAATCGTCGGTGGTAAAAACGCTTCGCTTGGCGAGATGATCAGTAACCTTGCCAATGTCGGCGTAAACGTACCAAACGGCTTTGCGACCACCGCTGATGCTTTCAATCGTTTTTTGAACGAAACAGGCTTGCTTGACAAAATCAATGCCGAGCTAAAAGGCTTGGATGTGGATAATGTGGAGCTTTTGACGCAAACGGGCGCAAAAATCCGTGGTTGGGTGATTGATCAAGAATTGCCAAAAGACCTAGAAGATGAAATCCGTGCGGCATTTGCCGAGCTGTCAGGCGGTCAAGACATCGCTGTGGCAGTGCGCTCAAGTGCGACCGCAGAAGACTTGCCAGATGCGTCATTTGCAGGTCAGCAAGAAACTTTCTTGAACATCCGCGGCATTGATAACGTACTTATCGCCATCAAAGAAGTGTTCGCATCTTTGTACAACGACCGTGCGATTGCTTACCGTGTGCATAAAGGCTTTGAGCATGCAGGCGTGGCTTTGTCGGCGGGTATTCAGCGCATGGTGCGCTCTGAAACTGGCACGTCTGGCGTGATGTTCACACTGGACACCGAAAGCGGCTTTGATGAAGTGGTGTTTGTTACCGCAAGCTACGGTCTTGGCGAAATGGTGGTACAAGGTGCGGTAAACCCTGACGAATTTTATCTGTCAAAAGCTTTAGTTGAGCAAAATCGCCCAGCGGTGGTGCGCCGCAATCTTGGTTCAAAACATAAAAAAATGGTGTATGGCGATGAAGGCAGCACCACTAAGTCTACCAAAATCGTGGACGTGGACAAAGCAGATCGCCAGCAGTTTGCACTAAATACCGATGAGCTGACTCGCCTTGCCAAGCAAGCGCTGATTATTGAAAAACACTACGGTCAGCCTATGGACATTGAATGGGCAAAAGATGGCGACACCAATGAAATTTTCATCGTTCAAGCACGCCCAGAAACGGTGAAATCTCGCCAAGACAAAAACAGCATGGAGCGCTACGTCATCAATTCAAAAGGCGCAAAAGTGCTGTGCGAAGGCCGCTCTATCGGTCAGCGCATTGGCTCTGGCAAGGTGCGTGTCGTTACCAGCCTAAACGAAATGAGTAAAGTGCAAGATGGCGATGTGCTGGTAAGCGACATGACTGACCCAGACTGGGAGCCAGTAATGAAGCGTGCTTCGGCAATCATCACCAACCGTGGCGGACGTACTTGTCATGCGGCGATTATCGCGCGTGAGCTTGGCGTGCCTGCGATTGTCGGCTGTGGCAATGCAACCGAAGTGCTGAGCGAAGGTCAAGCGGTTACTGTGTCTTGTGCTGAAGGTGATACAGGCTTTATTTATGAAGGTGAGCTTGATTTTGAAGTGCAACAAAACAGCATCAGCACCATGCCTGAGCTTGCCTTTAAAATCATGATGAACGTGGGCAACCCAGACCGTGCCTTTGGTTTTGCACAAATCCCAAATGAAGGCGTGGGCTTGGCTCGCCTAGAATTCATCATCAACCGCATGATTGGTGTACACCCTAAAGCGCTGCTGAACGTGGACACTTTGCCACAAGAAACGCAAGCGCAAATCTTTGAGCGCATCGCAGGCTATAATTCGCCAGTAGAATTTTACGTCAATAAATTGATTGAAGGCATTTCTACGCTGGCGGTGGCATTCCGTGACAAGCCTGTCATCGTGCGTATGAGTGATTTTAAATCAAACGAATACGCCAACCTAATCGGTGGCAAGCTGTACGAGCCATCAGAAGAAAACCCAATGCTGGGCTTCCGTGGTGCATCTCGCTATGTGTCGGAAAACTTCCGTGATTGCTTTGAGCTTGAGTGTCGTGCGCTAAAATATGTGCGTGATGAGATGGGTCTGACTAACGTCAAAATCATGATTCCATTTGTGCGCACCACCGATGAAGCACGCCAAGTGATTGAATTGCTTGAGAAAAACGGTCTAAAACGTGGCGAGAACGGACTTGAAATCATCATGATGTGCGAGCTGCCGACCAACGCATTGCTTGCTGATGAATTCTTGCAATATTTTGACGGCTTCTCAATCGGCTCAAACGATTTGACGCAGCTGACTTTGGGCTTGGATCGTGATAGTGGCATCGTATCGCACCTGTTTGACGAGCGTGATCCTGCGGTGAAAAAACTGCTTGCCATGGCGATTGAAGCGTGCCGTAAGCAAGGCAAATACGTTGGTATTTGCGGTCAAGGCCCATCAGATCACCCAGATCTTGCCAAATGGCTGATGGAGCAAGGCATCAGCTCAGTGTCGCTAAACCCTGACACGGTGCTGGATACTTGGTTGTTCCTAGCCAAAGACAAGTAATCTGCTAAGTGTTTTAACAATAAAAGGGCTGTGTGTGCAGTCCTTTTATTTTTTAGGTGATTGATTTTATTAGAAAAGTCTGGGCTTGGTTAAGATTTTTGTCAGCCAAAATGTACAATCTATCAAGGTAAAAAAATGACACGCCCAAACACACTTGACGAACTTGCACAGCAAATCGCTCAATTACAAAACGACATTGCACGTTTAAAAAGACATAATTTTACGCTCATCACTTTAATAGGTAATCTGATAGATGGTGAAAAGTTAAAATCACCGTCCATCATGGAGATAAGCGTGATTTATGATTTGATGGGCGATGAATTGCAAAGCATTCGTGCGATGATTGCAGATTATCAAGATTTGGCAAGTTTTACCGAGCAGGCAAATCAACTGCCCAATCCCAATATCAGTGCTGATAGCATCATGTTTGTCGTGCAAGCCTTTTTAAATAACGGCACGCTCAGCGAGCAATGCGCTAAAATTTTGAGTGATTATGATAATGCTAAGCAATCAAAATGAGCGGTAAAATAAGTAGCCAAATAATTGGTTGAAACTTAAACAATCGCTCAATCCATTTTGCAGGCGGTAAATTTTAAAAACAAAAGGCGGATTTGTCCGTCTTTTTTATTAGCTGAATTTTGGTTTGCCAAAGTTTACCTTGATGATAATGTGGCAAAATTTGGCTTATTGTGGAAATTGGCTTATAATAGGGTGATTGTTTGTCCATAAATGAACATAAATTAGAAAATTAAAATCCAAAGGCAGTATTCATGAAAATTTATTTGGCGCGCAACAACGTACAAGCAGGGCCATACACCCTTGAAGAGCTGAATATCATGCTGTCATCAGGCGAAGTGCGCCTTGATGATTTGGCATGGCATTCAGGCATGGCAAATTGGCAGACGCTTGGCGAGCTGACGCAAGGTCAGTACCATTATGCGCCCAATGCGCCTGCCGTGCCAGTAGAGCCCGTGCAACAACCTACAAATACCACGCCAGCGGCGTTTGGCGATAACGTGGATTTTCGTGCGCAAAACCAAACCAATCAAGCTAGCCAAACCAATCAAAACGCAGGCGAGCGCCGTGTCAGCGTGGCAGAGCTTTACGGACGTAAAGAAGCTGAGCCACAAAACACGCACAACGCCACCAGTCAAACCAATCAGACCGTCCACACCCAAAACACCGCTTGGCAAACCAAATCTGTGAGTAAAAGTGATGGCGGTATTGAATATGCCAGCGTAGGCACACGGTTTTTGGCGACTTGCATCAATTTGGCGCTGTTTATCGTGGCGTTGTTGCCGTTTTTGATGGCGTTCATGAATTTAAATCCCGACCCGGAAAAGATGAACGCAGGCGATTTTGAAGCACGCATGGCGTATGCGCAGACTTTGGCGGAGCAACTGCCAAGCCAAGTTGGCATGATGACTTTTGCTATGTTGGGTGCGTTTTTTCTTATTCAATTTTTGCTCATTATTTTGCGTGGGCAATCGTTTGGTAAGCTGCTTACAGGCATTCGTGTCGTGAGCGAAAGCACGGGTAAATTGCCGACTTTTGGTGCGCTGGTGGGTGTGCGTACGATTGTGCTTTTGGTGATTTATTGGCTGGCTTCAGCAATGCCAGTTTTTGTCAATGCGGCACTGATTTTGCTTGTGGTGAATTACTTTTTGGCGGCTAAAAATCCTAAAAAACAAGGCTGGCACGACCGCCTTGCCAAGACCATCATCGTCAAGGCAAAACCTGAACAACTGGATAAAAGCAAATGAATCATAATGCTTACACGACTTTGACAGATGCTCAGCTTGGCTATGACGCTGCCAAAATCGCCCATTTGTCTGCCGAAGAGCGCGCGGTACTGGCGAAGGTGAAATTGCCAAACGACTGGAAAGTTGCGCTGGCGGATGTGCTGGTGAGCGAGACGATGGAGAATTTGCGTGCGTTTTTGCGCCAAGAATATGCGCTTGGCAAGAGCATTTACCCACCCAAAGAGCAGATTTTTAATGCGCTGAACACCACGCCTTTATCTCAAGTAAAAGTGGTGATTTTGGGGCAAGACCCTTATCATGGCGCAGGGCAGGCGATGGGGCTGTCGTTCAGCGTGCCAAAAATTATTCCCAAGCCGCCATCGCTGCAAAATATCTTAAAAGAGCTGTCTAATGACTTGCACATTCCCATCAGTGCGCATGGCGATTTGACGCATTGGGCAAATCAAGGCGTGTTGCTGCTTAATGCGGTCTTGACTGTAGAAGCAGGGCAGGCGGGCAGTCATGCAGGGCGCGGCTGGGAAGAATTTACAGACGCGGTGATTGAAGTTATTAATCAGCAAACCGACCGCACGGTTTTTATTCTGTGGGGTAGTTATGCCAAGAAAAAAGGGCGCTTTATTGACGCAACTCGCCATGCAATTTTAACCGCCAATCACCCTTCGCCTTTATCGGCAAATCGTGGCGGATTTTTTGGCACGAATCCATTTTCACGCGCCAACGATTGCTTGATGCGCTGGGGTAAAGCGCCGATTGATTGGGCGTTGCCGCAGTGATGTGTTTGCGATGGCGCTGTGCTTTGAGGGTTTGTGATGGCGCAGTTGGCGATTTAATGTAAGTTATGGATTTTATTGATAATTTTTGCCAATATTTTAACGCACCAAAGCGTGATGCAGTGTACCAAGCGTACAAATTTTGGCGAAGTTTTGATGTGGCGATGATGCAGCGTGCCATGCAGCTTGCCAAGTGCGGCGCAAATCAAGGCGAAGTGCCTGTGGGTGCGGTGCTGACGGCAGGCGGACGTATTATTGGCGAAGGTTTTAATTGTCCCATCAGTACATCAGATCCCACCGCCCACGCTGAAATCATCGCCATTCGTCAGGCGTGTAAAGGGCTTGATAATTATCGCTTACCTGCCGACAGCACCTTATATGTTACGCTTGAGCCTTGCACCATGTGCTTTGGTGTGCTTGTGCATAGCCGTGTGAGCCGTGTGGTTTTTGGGGCGTGCGAGCCAAAAGCAGGCGTGATGATAAGTCAGTTAAACCTATCACAAATGCCGTTTTATAATCATGCGCTGACAGTGTCCGAAGGGCTTTTGGCGTGCGAATGCTCAGCGATGATGAGTGAATTTTTTAAGCAAAGACGTGCGCACAAAAAGGCTCAAAAACAAGCCAATAAAGCACAAAATGGCGGCTGTCAGTGATTTAAATCATTGAAAAATAAAGAGATTTAATAGAAAGAGAAATTATATGAGTAGTGCGGTTTTTAATCCCATCATCACCATTGACGGCCCATCAGGTGCGGGCAAAGGGACGGTTGCTTATCGTTTGGCTCAGGCGCTTGGGCTAAATTTACTTGACAGTGGTGCGCTGTACCGCATTGTGGGGTTGCTTGCGCATGAAGCTGGACTGCTTGATGGGCAGGTGGCAGATTTGGAAGAAAAATTGGGTGCGCTGACTGAAAAGCTGGACTTAGCTTTTCGTGTCAATGACGATACCAAGACGGTGGAAATCGTCATTGATGGGCAGGTTTTGACCAAAGACATTCGCAACGAAACGGTGGGCGGCTATGCGTCTCAAGTGGCGGTGTTTCCAAAGGTGCGCGCAGCACTTTTAAAGGTGCAGCAAGACATGGGTAAAAAAGGCGTGGTGGCTGATGGGCGTGATATGGGAACGGTGATTTTCCCAAATGCCACCGCCAAGATTTTTTTGACGGCAAGCGCTAAAGCACGGGCAGACAGACGTGTGGCACAGCTGCAAATGATGGGCAAGCCTGCCGATTATGAAGCGATTTTGGCAGAAATTCAGGCGCGTGATGAGCGCGACCAAAACCGCGCTGCCGCACCCAGCAAGCCTGCCGAAGACGCACTGGTGATTGACAGCTCAGCACTTAATGCCGATGAAGTTTACGCTAAAGTGGTGGAATTTTGTGCGCAAAAAGGCGTGCAGTTTTAGGCGGTTGATTGCAAGATGGGCTTAACGAAGTAGTCTAATATAGAAAATTTAAGCGGTGGATTTTACCTGTCAGAAAATGCAAAATTCACCAAAAAATCTCATTTAAAGCGTGCATTCGTCATAAAAATGCGCTATAATGAGACGTTTTTATCTGTGCGCACGGCAAGCACAAAACCAGCACTTCTTGCCAAGCGCACATCACTTGAACCGTACTGAGCTGGACAGGCTACGGCTATTTTTAAAGGTTAATATAATGGTATCATTTGCTGAACTGTTTGAAGCAAGCAACGCAAACGAAGTAAAAGTTGAAATCGGCGCAGTTATCCCGGGTACTGTGGTTGCGATCGATAGCGACTGGATCACTGTAGATACTGGTCTAAAATCAGAAGGTATCATCGCTCGCAGTGAATTTTTGAACGAAGCGGGCGAGCTTGAAGTTGCGGTTGGCGACAGCGTAGATGTGGTTGTTGAAAAAGTTGACAACGGCATGGGTCAAACCGTACTTTCTCGCGAAAAAGCAAAACGCGAAGAAAGCTGGCGTGTGCTTGAGCAAATCCACGAAAATGATGAGATTGTTAAAGGTCTTATCTCGTCTAAAGTTAAAGGCGGCTTCACCGTGGAAATCGGTTCAGTGCGTGCGTTCTTGCCGGGTTCTTTGGTAGATGTGCGTCCAGTGCGCGAAACTACCCACCTAGAAGGCAAAGAGCTTGAGTTTAAAGTTATCAAGATCGACAAAGTGCGCAACAACATCGTGGTTTCTCGCCGCGCGGTAATGGAAGCTGAAAACTCAGCTGAGCGTGATGAGCTGCTTGCCAAGCTAGAAGAAGGCATGGAAGTAAATGGTATCGTTAAGAACCTAACTGATTACGGTGCGTTCGTTGATTTGGGCGGCATTGACGGCTTGCTACACATCACTGACATGGCGTGGAAGCGCATCAAGCACCCATCAGAAGCGGTAGAAGTGGGTCAAGACCTGAAAGTTAAGGTATTGAAATTTGACCGTGAGCGCAACCGTGTAAGCCTAGGTCTAAAACAACTTGGCTCAGATCCATGGAGCGAAGTAGAGCAAACTTACCCAGTTGGCACCATCACCAAAGCACGCGTAACCAACCTAACCGACTATGGCTGCTTCGCTGAAATCGCTGAAGGCATTGAAGGTTTGGTACACGTTTCTGAAATGGATCACACCAACAAAAACATCCATCCATCAAAAGTGGTGCAAGTTGGCGATGAAGTAAACGTGATGGTACTAGAGATCGATGGCGAGCGTCGTCGTATCAGCTTAGGCATCAAACAAACCATGCCAAACCCATGGGAAGAGTTTGACAAAAACCACAGCAAAGGCGACAAAATCAGCGGTACAATCAAGTCAATCACTGACTTTGGCTTGTTCATCGGTCTAGAAGGCGGTATTGACGGTCTTGTTCACTTGTCTGACATCTCTTGGACTGAGTCTGGCGAAGAAGCAATCCGCAACTACGCTAAAGGCGACACTGTAGAAGCAGTAGTTCTACAAGTAGACGCAGAAGCAAATCGTATCAGCCTAGGCATCAAGCAACTAAACTCTGATCCATTCAACGAGTACCTGCTTGCAAATGACCGTGGCGCGATCGTAAAAGGTGCGGTAAAAGAAGTTGACGCAAAAGGCGCAGTAATCACTTTGGCTGACGAAGTAGAAGGCTACCTAGCTGCTGCTGACATCGCTCGTGAGCGCACTGAAGATGCTTCTAAAGTGCTAAACGTAGGCGATGAAGTGGAAGCGAAAATCGTTGCGTGTAGATCGCAAATCACGCAACATCACGCTTTCAATCAAAGCTAAAGACGAAGCTGATGAGCGTCAAGCCATCAAAGATTTGTCAAACAACACAGTTGAGAATCAACCAAAAACTTTGGGTGACATCTTTGCTGACCAGCTAAAAGGCTGATTTGACACCCAGTGGAAACATTGGCAAAAGGGCGATCGTATGATCGCTCTTTTTGTTTGGGTGGGTTTTTGGCATAATTGAAATCACTTTTTAATAAATAGGGATTGCCGTAAACAACCACTACGTTATCAAGCAATCCGCCATAAAGATGTAATTGGCGTCAAATGATAATTTATGCTCAAACGTTAAAATCGTGCAATAAATTGTGTAAAATTTCACTAGTTTCATGAAAATTAACAAAAAATTCGTTCACTTTTGTGCAAAATTCGGCTATCATAAGACATTCGCAATTTAACGCAGCTGGCTTTCGCTTTGGGTGTTTATCATGACAGATGGTGATAAATTCTAGGCGCAGGTCGGCGTTTTGCCACAAGGTAAAAGAAATATGCAAGCTCAACAAGCGATGAACAAATCAGATTTGATTGCCAATTTGTCTTTGGCGTGTGATGATTTGACGGAAAATGTGGTTGATGAAGCGGTGCGTGAAATCATCGCTTTGATGGTAGATCAGCTGTCGCATGACGGCAGAGTAGAAGTGCGTGGTTTTGGCAGTTTTTGCCTACATCACCGTGAAGCGCGCCAAGCACGCAACCCAAGAACGGGCGAAAGCGTGATGGTGGAAGCAAAAGCCGTGCCGCATTTTAAGCCAGGTAAGGCTTTGCGTGAAGCGGTCAATGCCATCAATGATTGATTTTAGATAAATTTTAGTTTTGTATATTGAAGAATTGATAAAAAGAAGAACATTATGCACATTATTTTGATGTTACTTTTGGTGGTGGTTTTCGCCTACTCAATCGCGCTGGTGCTGATGAATAACAGCGAAGTGGCGGTGAACTTGATGTTTTCTACCGTGCCATACATGAACTTGGGCTTGCTGCTTGTTGTTACCATCTTTTTGGGTGTGCTGATTGGTATGTTGCTTGCGCTTTTGCTCTTTAGAGTGCTGCAAAATAAATGGGAAATCAGCCGTCTAAAAAAAGAGCTGGCAGCAGTACAAGCGCAATTAACTGAAGCGAATGTTAAGCTTGCGCAGCAGGCTGACACCATGCGCCAACAAGAAGCGGTGATTGAAAACCAGCCAGCCGAGCAGACAAATCCAAACGTTTAAACTGACAATCAATAATTAGCCAAAGGCATAATCATGACAACTTCTCCCATCATTGTTGCTGTGGATAAACATACACTCAATGACGCATTGTCGTTGGCGGACAGTCTTGACCCTGCGCTGTGCCGCCTAAAAGTGGGTAAAGAGCTGTTCACCGTATGCGGTCCAGAAGTTGTCAAGGCGTTTCATGCACGCGGTTTTGAAGTGTTTTTGGATTTAAAATTCCATGACATTCCTAATACGACTGCGCAAGCGGTTTTGGCGGCAGCGGATATGGGTGTGTGGATGGTGAATGTGCACGCAGCCATCGGTTCTGAGGCCATGACGCTTTGTAAGCAAAGACTGCAAGCGCACGGACACGACACGCTTTTGATTGCAGTTACGGTGCTGACTTCGATGACGCAAGGCGTGCTTGATGAGTTGGGTGTTGTAAATTCGCTGGACGAGCAGGTGTTGCGCTTGGCGAAACTTGCTAAAAATTCTGGGCTTGATGGGGTGGTTTGCTCCGCTCAAGAAGCCAAATCACTTAAGCAGCAGCTGGGTGGCGAGTTTAAACTTGTAACACCGGGGATTCGCTTGGCGAGTGATGCAGCGGACGACCAAAAGCGTATTTGCACACCAAAAGATGCGCTGGCAAATGGATCGGACTATTTGGTGATTGGGCGTTCTATCACGACAGCAGCAAATCCAACTGACAAATTAAAACTGATTTTATCTGAAATTTGATTGATTTGGATTGTTTGTAATTGATAAAAAGCCAAGCTCATAAGTTTGGCTTTTTTAGTTGAAAAATAAGTGCAAAGTTGCGTAGTATGGTGATGTTTGTAATGTAAAATAAGCAAATACAATAAAAGTACAATGCAGGTTTTTTGTAATGACTGATAAAAAATTTTGGCAAATTTTGATAAAATCAGTAAAAAATGCAAAATTTTTAATAAAAATGCTTGACGAGTGATAAAAACCTGCTATAATACGCAACATCTGAAGCGCACTGCTTCACCGACATTCCCCAATAGCTCAGTCGGTAGAGCATCGGACTGTTAATCCGTGTGTCCCTGGTTCGAGCCCAGGTTGGGGAGCCATATTTAAAAAAGCCTTTCATGAAATTGAAAGGCTTTTTTGTTATGCTGTATTTATCGGCAGCACAGCTTTATAGACATTGACTTTATTTGCTGAACGTCTTGCAATCGCTCACTTTTAGCCTTATATAAGGCGTATGGGCGAAATTTCGCATTTTGGACAATTTAAGGAATTGCATTGAGTATTACACGCACGTTGGAATTGGGGCTTGACAGCCATCAGTTGAGAGCTTTGCTTGGCGAATATAATAAGCATATCAAATACTTACAAGAACGCATGGAAGTGCAGTTGACGCACCGCCACGACCATTTTACCATCACAGGCGATTTGGGGGCGGTGGAGCGCACGGAATTTATTTTGCAAAAATTGGCGGAAATCGCTGAAAATAGCGATGACATTTCAGGTGAAGAGCTGCATTTGATTGTGCAATCCAGCCAATCTCGTGGCGAAGACGTGCATAAAGATACCAAAAGCCATGCGCCAAATGTCAATCTGCGTACTCGCAAGGGTGTGATTACACCACGTGGGTTTAATCAGCAAGAATATGTGCGCAAGATTTTGATTTCGGACGTGTCTTTTGGCGTGGGGCCAGCAGGTACGGGTAAGACGTATTTGGCGGTGGCGTGTGCGGTGGATATGCTGGAGCGTGGCGAAATTGAGCGCATTTTGCTGGTACGTCCTGCGGTGGAAGCGGGCGAAAAACTCGGCTTTTTGCCCGGCGATTTGACCCAAAAAATCGACCCTTATTTGCGTCCGCTGTACGATGCGCTGTATGAAATGCTTGGCTTTGAAAAGGTGGGTAAGCTGCTTGAGCGTCAGGTGATTGAAGTTGCGCCGCTGGCATATATGCGTGGGCGTACGCTGAATAATTCTTTTGTGATTTTGGATGAAGCACAAAACACCACGCCTGAGCAGATGAAAATGTTTTTGACGCGTCTTGGTTTTGGTTCTCGTGCGGTGATTACGGGCGATATGACGCAGGTGGATTTGCCGCGCGGGCATAAATCTGGCTTATCTCAGGCGTTAAAAATCCTGTCCAGCATTGATGAAATTCACATCACGCGCTTTGACAACCATGATGTGGTGCGCCATCATTTGGTGCAAAAAATCGTCCAAGCCTATGACGCATTTGACGATGAACAAGAGCGATTGGCGGCAGAGCGTAAGGCACAAAGACAGGCAGAGCGTTTGGCGCTTGCAAGTGATGACGCAGACAAAACCGATACGGTAACCGACACAGCAACAAAAACTGACGACAAGGATTAAGCATGATAACCGCACAAGTGCAAATCGGTTTTGGTGAATTGCCTGATGATGTGTGCGCTTTGTATGATGAAAACACCGTACAGGCGGCGCTTGCCAAGACACTTCAAATCATGCACGCTAAGCACAAAGAAGGCTTGAAATTTGCCTATTATGAAACTTTACAAGATGATCATTGGACAAAGCCAATCACGCTTGACGTTTATATCACAGAAAAAAACGAAGCGCAGGCGCTGAATCTACAAGCGCGTGGCAAGGATTATGCGACCAACATTTTATCTTATCCAAGCGATTTGCCTGCCGAAATGCTGGATTTATTGCCAGAATTGCCATTGGGTGAGTTGATTTTATGTCATGAAGTGGTACAAAAAGAAGCTGACGCTCAAGGCAAAACGTTTTTGGCGCATTTGACGCATTTATTGGTGCATGGCGTGCTGCATTTGCTGGGCTTTGATCATGAATTAGGCGAGGTAGAAGCAGAGCAGATGGAAGGTTTTGAAATTGAAATTTTATCGCAATTAGGCGTTGCCAATCCTTATGCTGATGATGAGTATTGATGTTTGGTGTGATTGATAGGCGAACTTAGCGGTTTGATTACAAATTATGCTAAGTATGGCTATTTGCAAAAGTACGCAAAATTTGTGGTAAATGACGACAATAAAAACGGTGCAACAATGTGCCGTTTTTTATTTTGTACTGTGCGCTTTTAATGGGCAAAATAAAAGCGCAGTCAAATCTGCGCAAATTTCATCATTCATCAATACACCAAAGCACCGCTGCAAAGGGGTTACCATGAACCGTGAAGTTCAAGGCGGACAACGCCATTATTTATTAGGCTTCCTGATTCATCAAGAGATGCAGGCCTGCACAACAAAATAATAGAAGCGTGATCCTAAGATAAGATTATCGGCTCAGGAATGCACTTTACTGGCGAATGCTTCAGTGATTGCTATTATAGCAATTTTTGGTTAAAGCAACAAGTGGGCGTTATGGCTTTGATGGTTGGATTTGTGCTGACTGGTTTTATTGGCTAGGTTTTGCTGGCTAAGTTTGTGCTTGCTGGTTTGGCAAATTTGACTGGTGATAAAAAGTCAATCAAGGCAAGCCGAGACAATCAACCAATAAAAAAGACCGCACAATAGGCGATCTTTTTTGAAGTAAGCAAAAATTATTTGATTTTCGCTTCTTTGAACAAAACGTGCTGGCGAATTTTTGGATCAAATTTTTTGATTTCCATTTTGCCCGGCATGGTGCGTTTGTTCTTGGTAGTGGTGTAGAAATAACCTGTACCAGCGGTAGAAACTAGTTTGATTTTATCTCTCATGATGATGTCCTTTAACTAAAACTGCAAACCGATTAAACGTTTTGACCTTGTGCGCGCAAATCTGCAAGCACTTTGTCAATGCCGTGCTTGTCAATGATACGCATACCTTTGGTTGATACACGAAGACGCACGAAACGGTTTTCAGATTCTACCCAAAAACGATGGTTGTGCAGGTTTGGCAGAAAGCGACGACGAGTTTTGTTGTTGGCGTGTGATACGTTGTTACCCACCAATGGGCGCTTTCCAGTCACTTGGCATACTCGAGACATGGTGAACTCCTAATCTAATGTGGCGCGGATATTGAGCGGTATCGGGTGCGCCGTTTGACCCATGTGCTTTTATTAAGGTATGGACTTAGCACGAACAGAGCCAAACTCTATGGTTAGGCCACTCTTTTTTACCGTTAAAGGCGACGACAATCAAGAAGTAGCGGAAAAATCAAAGCCCAAATTATACATGAAAGTTGCCTTTTTGGCAAGTATTTTGCTGGCAAATTGCCAAATTTGGGCGCAAATTTATCAATAATAAGCCGTCAAGCCAAGCATTGCGTATTAGGCAACGCTTAAACTTGATGAATTTTATCGGTTTAATCGCTTTAGCTGCGAGCTTTCAGTGCGCTTTTTGGCATACCAAAGCCGTGCCAGCCATAGTGCATGAAATTGCGAATGTTGGCGTGGTCGCTGCCGTCTGGCGTGGCAAGTACCGATTGATAATGCTCAGCGAACAAAGTCAGCGTGTCTAGCTGGTTTAGTCCGTGCAGTTTGGCAAAGCTAAACACCTTGGCGCTGCCTTCGTTGGTGCCAGCAGCATTGACAGCGTCGCCATTGTAAAATTGCACAGGCGTGTAGTCGTAATTGCTGTCAATAAAGGCGATGATGTCGCTAAATTTCAGTGCGCCTGATGTTACTCCTTGCAGCAAGCGAGAAACTTCGGTAGATTTCATGTCAGCACCTGCTTAGCGGTTGAAATAATCGTCATCATCAAACGATGGCGGCGTGAAATTGCCTTGCTCAAGATGGCTCATGTGCATTTGCATTGAGCGTTCGTGCTGAATGCGCTGATAAATTTCTTCACGGTGTACGGCGATGTCCTTTGGTGCGTTTACACCAAGGCGAACTTGGTTGCCCTTAATGCCAAGAACGGTAACGCTTACTTCATCACCAATCATTAAAGTTTCGCCAACGCGGCGTGTCAAAATCAACATATCGGCTCCTTGCGATGTGTGGCTGTTTAATTTATTTGTTCAAATTTTACAAACCAATTTGCGCAAATAAATACAACCATAAAATATCAAAACAAACTGTGTTTTGTGCAATGCGCAAAAACACAATAAAATACCCAAAAGTAAAGCAATATTATAAAACGCTTTGGGCGAGCTGTCAGCTATTTTAACGCAATGTTGTGTAAATTTTTATTGCCAAGTGTATCCATAAAGATTGGTTATCAGATTTATATGCTGAGCAAAAGGGCGGTTTGGTGAATGATGGTGTGATTGGGCGATGTTGTTTTCAAAAATGAAAGATTTGCTGATAAAAACTAACAAATAAAAACTATCAAATTAAAAGCCGTTAATAAAAAACACCAATAAAAAACCGCTCACTCATTTGAGCAAGCGGTTTGATGATAAAGTGCGGATTACAGTCCAGCAACTTTACTTTCGCCGTCTTCACGGTCAAGACCAAAGGCGGTGTGCAAAGATTTCACCGCTTTTTCTAGGTGTTGTTCGCGTACCAATACCGATACTTTGATTTCACTGGTAGAAATCATTAGGATATTGATGTTTTCAGATGCCAAAGTTTCAAACATTTTGCTGGCAACGCCTGCGTGCGAGCGCATACCCACGCCCACGATCGACACTTTCACCACAGCGTCATCGCCCACAATCTTAACCGCGCCGATGTCGTCTTTGACACGTTCGTTTAGGATTTTCATGGCTTTTTCGTAGTCGCCGCGTGGCACGGTGAAGCTAAAATCGGTTACGCCATTTTCAGAGATGTTCTGTATGATCATGTCCACTTCAATGTTGGCGTTGCCGATTGGGGTCAAGATGGCGGCAGACACGCCCGGGCGATCTGGCACGCCCAAAAGGGTGATTTTGGCTTCATCACGGTTAAAGGCAATGCCTGAAATTACGGCACGTTCCATATCATCTCCTTCATCAACGGTAATCAATGTACCGACATTTTGTTTAAATTCATCGTCAAATGCGCCATCGGTGCCTTCATCAAAGCTGGACAGTACGCGCAGCGGCACTTTGTATTTGCCTGCAAATTCCACCGAGCGGATTTGTAGCACTTTTGAGCCAAGCGAAGCCATTTCCAGCATTTCTTCAAAGGTAATTTTGGACAGTTTTTTGGCTTTTGAAGTTACGCGTGGGTCGGTGGTGTACACGCCGTCCACGTCAGTGTAGATTTGGCATTCGTCAGCGCCGATGGCAGCGGCAATCGCCACGCCTGTGGTGTCAGAGCCGCCACGACCCAGCGTTGTCAAGTCATTGAACTCATTAACGCCTTGAAAGCCCGCCACAATCAGCACTTTGCCACTGTCCAGCTCACGTTTTAGGTTGTCGGCATCAATATGCTCAATGCGTGCTTTGGTGTGCGTGGCATCGGTTTTGATGGCGACTTGGCGACCTGTCATGGATTTGGCGTCCACACCCAAATCTTTTAGTGCCATTGCCAAAAGGGCGATGGAAACTTGCTCGCCTGTTGCCACCATTTGATCGTACTCGCGCGGATCTGGATCGTTGCTGATTTCTCGCGCCAAACCAATCAGTCGGTTGGTCTCGCCACTCATCGCTGATACCACAACCACCACTTGATGACCGTGATCGTGCCAGCGTTTTACGCGAGCGGCGACATTTTTAATGCGGCTGGTATTACCCATTGAAGTGCCGCCATATTTTTGTACGATTAACGCCATTGTGTTTGCCTTATCTAAAGCCCAGTTTGTCTTACAAGCGTAAAATAAAACTGGACGTTGGTTTAATTCGTGGTGCTTTAAGTGCCCATGAAGCACAGCACGAACGCCAATGTGAAATCTTATTGATTTTAATGATAAAAATCTGCTTGGCGCTGCTGCGAGAGCGAACGCCAAGTTTGTCAAAAAGTTTATCAGAATTGTACTAAAGTTTGGCAAAATTTCGCCAAACTTTTGCCAAATTTTATGCCAGCTGCGCTTTTAGCTCGTGAATCAGCTTTTGTAGCACGGCTGACAGCTTGTCTGATTTTGGTGCGCCGCCTTGAGCGTAGTCTGGCTTGCCGCCACCTTTACCGTCAAGTTCACCTGCCAAAGTGCGAATGATGTCGCCTGCTTTGACTTTGCTTTGAATTTCTTTGGCAACGCTTGCCGCCAATGCTAGGCTGTCGGTCTCGCCAACCAGTACAATCACCGCATTATCAAGGCGTGATTTTAGTGTATCCATCAAGCCGCGAATCGCCTTGCTGTCCACGCCATCAGCCTTGGCAACCAAAAGATTGATGCCATCAACATCAAGTTTTACCGCTTGGTTGATGAGATCTAGGGCTTGATAATTGGTGAGTTTTTGCTCAAGACGCTCGATTTGCTTGTCAAGCTCACGCCCACGCTCACTCAAGGCATTCACACGCGATTCAATTTCATTGCGCTTGGCTTTAAAGTTGCCTGCCAGATTTGCCAGCACGCGCTCGCCTTGTTGCACATAGCGGATTGCGCCCATGCCAGTCAAGGCTTCAATGCGGCGAATGCCAGCAGCGATACCGCCTTCAGACACGATTTTAAACAAGCCAATATCGCCTGTGCGCTCAACGTGCAAGCCGCCACACAGCTCGATAGAAAATGGCGTGCGATCGTCTTTTTCGCCCATGGTCAGTACACGCACGGTGTCGCCATATTTTTCGCCAAATAGCGCCATTGCACCTTTTTTCATGGCGCTGTCAATGTCCATGATTTCAATTTGTACGGTGGAGTTGCGCTGGATTTGCTCGTTCACCATGCGCTCAATCACTGCCAAATCTTCATCGCTGACTGGTGTGTCGTGCGAGAAGTCAAAACGCAGAACATCGCTTGACACCAGCGAGCCTTTTTGGGTAACGCCTGTGCCAAGCACGGTGCGTAAAGCGGCGTGTAATAAGTGCGTGGCAGAGTGGTTTTTGGCAGACGCACGGCGCACGTCCAGCGATACTAGGGCGTTCGCTTGCTGCGTGCCTGTGATTTGACCCATCTTAACTGCGCCATAATGAATGATGGCTTGCCCAGATTTTTTGGTGTCTTCTACGGCAAACACGCCTGATTCGGTGGTGATTTCGCCAAGTTCGCCCACTTGACCGCCGCTTTCAGCATAAAATGGCGTGGCAGACAGTACAATCACACCGTCATCGCCTTCGCTAAGCGTGTCTACTTCTTTGCCGTCTTGGTAAAGTCCCACGATTTGGCTTTCTAGATTGGCAAGGCTGTAACCCACAAATTCAGTTGGCGTGTCTACTTTGATGGCAGCGGTGTAATCCACGTCAAATTTGCCAGCATCACGAGCGCGAGCGCGCTGCTCTTCCATGTGCGCATCAAAGCCTGCTTCGTCAATACCAATGCCACGCTCACGCGCGATGTCTGCGGTCAAATCCACAGGGAAACCGTAAGTGTCATACAGCTTAAACACCGCTTCGCCAGACAGCACATCGCCATCTTTTAGCACTTCAAGTTCGCCAGACAATAGGCGCAAACCCTGAGCCAGCGTTTTGGCAAATTGCTCTTCTTCTTTTAAAATCACGCTTTCAATTTCGGCTTGTTTGTCGCTAAGCTGCGGATAAGCTGCGCCCATTTCACGCACCAAAGCTGGCACAAGACGATAAAAGAAATTGCCTTGTGCGCCTAATTTATTGCCATGGCGCACCGCACGGCGAATGATACGGCGCAGCACATAGCCACGGCCTTCATTGCTTGGGCGTACGCCATCAGCAATCAAAAACGACACCGCACGAATGTGGTCAGCAATCACTTTAAATGACGGCTCATAAGTGCTTTGTACGCCAATCACTTCGGCGGCTGCGTCCATCAGATTGGTGAACAAATCCACTTCGTAGTTGCCAAATTTGCCTTGCATGATCGAGCTGATACGCTCAAGCCCCATGCCTGTATCTACCGATGGCTTTGGCAGCGGCTCAAGCGTACCGTCTTTTTGGCGGTTGAACTGCATGAATACGCAGTTCCACACTTCCACATAGCGGTCGCCATCTTCTTCTGGCGTGCCGGGCAATCCGCCTTCCATGTGATCGCCGTAGTCGTAGAAAATTTCCGAGCAAGGACCACAAGGGCCAGTATCGCCCATTGTCCAGAAGTTGTCAGACGCATAAGGTGCGCCTTTGTTATCGCCAATGCGAATGATGCGCTCAGGTGCAAGACCGATTTCTTTGTGCCAAATGTCGTAGGCTTCATCGTCTGTGTGATATACAGTAACGTAAAGGCGGTCTTTTGGCAGGGCAAGCCATGCGTCAGAAGTCAAAAATTCCCACGCAAATTTTAGTGCGTCTTGCTTGAAATAATCGCCAAAGCTGAAGTTGCCCAGCATTTCAAAAAAGGTGTGATGGCGTGCGGTGTAGCCAACGTTGTCAAGGTCGTTGTGCTTGCCGCCTGCACGCACGCATTTTTGGGAAGTTACCGCGCGGCTATAATCACGCTTTTCTAGTCCCAAAAAGGTGTCTTTAAATTGGTTCATGCCTGCGTTGGTGAACAAAAGCGTTGGGTCGTTGTGTGGAATTAGGCTAGACGACTCAACGTGTTTGTGCTGCTTGCTGACGAAAAAATCAATGAACGCTTGACGAACTTCGTTCAGCTGCATGGTTTTTCTTGGTGTACTCATAAAAATCCTTCAAGGCGGCAGATGGTTTTGCTTATGATTAAAAGCTGACATCACCGCGCCAAAACATCAAATAAAAATGCAAATAGGTGAGAAAAATAACGCTTCATTTTAGCACAACGCAGGAAAAATTACAGCCATTTTCACAGCTTTTGTGCATTTATTAAAAAGTTTTTGCTATTGGTTTTGGGGGATTGATGAAAATTGGTTGGCAATATGGAAAGTTAAAGCGTTGCAAATAAACCAAAGAAAAATGGATTGTTTTCTAAATCTTGTCTGATTTGTGTTTAGTTGAGATAAAAATTTGTTTTTTTTGCAGTATTGTTAATATATTAAAAGTTTATCCATCTGTAATTTTAAGTATGTTTTTGTAAATAAAGCATAGAGGGTGAATATGTGGCTTTTAATTATTTTGTTTATTTTGGCATGGTTTTTTCCTGTTCTATGGATTGTATTCTTTGGTTTTATCATATGGGTAATATTTACAGCCTCTAGTAGGCGTGCAAAACGTATTGAGCCTATTATTGTAAAATCTCTTCTTAGTGGTACGACTATTTATGATAAAAGCGTACAGTGGGCTTCTTATTGTAGTTATGCAGTCAGTACGCTCTGGTGGTAACTGTGGTGTGGTGGTACAGCTTAAAGAGTTTGGTAAGGGTACTTATTTAAACCTTAACTATCCATTCCCTAATCAAGATTTAACCATTGTGGCTTGGAATAAATCTGAAAGTGATGTCAGTCATTTACTTAATAAAAGAGTATGTGCTGATGGTAAAACCAGCCTGTATAAAGGCAAAGCACAAGTGTCAGTGAATTCTATTAACCAGATTAAAGTTCAGTAATTAGGAGATTGTATGAGTCAGCTTGAACAGCAACTAAATGAGTTAAAATCCATCAACAAAGCCCTACTACCTGCTTATATGCTTACAGCAGGTGTGTCATTTGGTATGGCTTATGTACTGGGTAAAATGATACAAGGTGCGAGTAAATCAGCGATTGGTAGATTGGTGTTAATCATGATTGTACTTGCTTTATTTATAAAGCATTTTAAAAATATCAACTACACCACTCAGGCTGCTTTAGATACAGCATTTGATTGGTTTGACCTTAAACAAGCGCAGATAGAGACAGAACTGGTCAAGGAAACTTTAACGTTACATGAAGAAAAGGAAAAATTTAAGGGGTGATACTATGAAAATAAAATCATTGGCTGTTTTATTATGTGGTACTTTTCTTTGTAGTAACTTAGCACAAGCAACCACATGGGTAAAGCTCCATGAACTTTCTAATTCGGATAAGAATATATACATAGAAAAAGATAATATTAAAAAATATTATTTTAATAGTGGCAAAAGTAATGAGTATTACTACACTACATGGGTAATGGAAGAGTATACTAAAGAGCAAAAGTCCCCTGTAACAGGTCAGCCTTATAGATATGAAACAACCAATTACTATTTTGATTGTGAAAATAAAAGGTATACCCTAGACGCTGTATATTATTTCAATGAAACACTTGATAAATATGTAGATGGGGGTGAGTGGGAAATCTCCGCTGACTCATCAGAAGATTGGTGGGAAGCAAAAGAAGATGCGCCTGTTAGGTTACAACTTCTGATAGGGTGTTTGGCAGGAGTAGCAAAGTTTGAATTAGATTAAGTGTTTTAAAAATAAGAAACCCAAAATGCTTATACAATAAAACCAAACCCCACTGTTGTGGGGTTTATTGATATATCTATTCGTAGCCACAAAAACGACTGATGACGCAAAAAGCAAGTGCTGTGCCAGTGGGTAATAACCCAGTAGGTGAACAGAAAGCGTCATCAGTCGATTTATTGTAGCTACTGATAATTGAATAAATCGGCTGATGACCGCTAAAAGAGAAACAGTGTTCGTGGATTATTCCACGAAGCAACTGAAAACATCACCAGCCGACTTCATAATATACTACATGATTTGATGACTGGCAAGAGTGATTTAAAAAACAGGCAAGTAATAAAACCCCTGACAGTAGTGGTCTTGATACCGCAATCAAGGCTCTGTCAGGGGTGGTTCTGACAATGGTTGCTTCGGAAAATGCCGAAATCATGTCAGGTCAGTAATGTATCAAATCAAACAAACGCTGTCAATAAAGCCATTGGCTTTATCGGTGGAAAAAGACTGTTGGGTGAATGGGTTTAAGCGGTGTGTAAAACACACAAAGATTGCCAAGAAAGCAGCGCTTGGGGTGTGGGAAATGGATTTGTCACAAAACGTTGGGCAAAGCCACATGACGCACCTTATAAAGGATGTGTCCACTAATGCAGCAAACCCACTTCCTATAAAAAAGTACAGCAGGGGTTCCAATCCCAAGACCAACCCCAGCCTTTACGCGCAAAACGGTACTGCTGCACACAAAAAGCCTTGAGGTCGGTATTCCTAATGATAGATTGGGGTCGCTTCAAGGCTTTGATGGCAGTATAATCAATCAAAATAACGATGTCAAGAATGAAAAAACCCTGATATTGATTATCCGAAGGACTTAGCTCGGGTCGTATCAGGGTCTTCGGAAAACAGTATAACAAACCAAAATAGCCCTGTCAAATTTATCTCAGTGATTTTGGTATTTGCTAAGTGTAATCAGTTTTAAAAGTGCAAAATTTAATTCGTAACTTTTCTTAGAGATGTCGTTTGCGCTTGTCTCAAAACATTAAAGAAAAAATCCTTACATTGTGCAAGGATTTTTGGTAGAATAAATAAGGGGCTGACGTAGAT
>NZ_MUXU01000080.1 GCF_002014985.1 Moraxella caviae
CGTGAGATTGACGAATATGCGCTATCTACCATCATTCGCCAAGGCTTGCCATTTACGCCACACCTAAAGCGTGATTTGCGTAAAATCGGCTGTGAAGTCGGCTCACGCCCAGACTGGGTGGCACTCGCCAAATTGATTTAATTTCCCACTTTTAAAAAGTTTGCTCATGCCTTTTTTGGCATGGGTGGGATTTTTGCACCCAAAATAAGGAAACTTTATGGCTATCATCACCCCAACCAATCCAGAACAAAACCTACTTAAAGACCTAAAAATCTGGCGCCGAGACAGCAAAAAATATGGGCAAACTGCGCTGTATGATTTGCTCAGCGGCTTAAACCAATACATCGGCAAAATGCAAAAAGCACTGGATAACGAAGGCAAAAAAGTGCAAGAAGGCTTTACCATCAGCCCAGCAGACGCAGCATTTAGCGCCTACATTCGCAAACGTGCCAACTACTGCTGCGAACGCTGCGGTAAGCAGTACGAGCCAAATTCAAACAGCCTACAATGCAGCCATCACTTCAGCCGCCGTTATCACAACATCCGCTATGACCCTGATAATGCGCTGGCATTGTGCTATCACTGCCATGTGTTTTGGTATCAAAAAGACGTACCAGAAGCGGCAAGATGGCTGGAAGACAAAATCGGCAAAGACAAAATCGACCGCTTGATTGCCCTAAAAAACCAACCACAGAAAAAACCCACGCAATCTGAGCTTGACACCATCACTGAAAAATACAAGGCAATGACATGAAAATCCTAGAAACCCTATTCGGCATGACAATGTGGACGGCAGCGGTATTTTTAACGTTTTATTGCCTATTTTCAAACACCCCATGAAAACACTAGGCTTGGCATTACTTGCGCCAAGCCTGCGCAAATGAAGCGAACACGCCAATTTTTAAAATCCGCCTATGGAGATAACCATGTATCAAGACAAACATTTGACACAGCTCACCATTTTGTACCTAGAAGCCCTAGAGCGTATCAAGACGCTAGAAGCCATCAACAAAATGCACACCGATGAATTGCAGCGATTAAAAGGCGAAAGCGGCTTAACACAGTTCATTCCGCCAGAGCTAAGGGGCAAAGCATGAGCCTAACCAAAGACTACTACCACGACATCATCACAGAGCAATCAGATGAAGCCAGAGAATATGAAGAGTTTAGAGAGTTTTGCGAAAGAATGGGTGAAGCACCCATTCTGATATTACCTAAACTTTCGCCAAGACAAATTCACCATCACCAGCTACGCAGTAACCCACAACAAAACACTGTGGGATATGGCATGGCAACTGACCTACACAACCGATTATGACAATTTGTATTTATTCTTAAAAGGTTACACAGTTCAAAAAGAACTTGTAGAAGTTAAATTAAGCAAATTTAAGGTATTCAGATGAACTTATATCAAATCAGCAGCGAACTACAAAACCGCCTAGAAAAACTTGGCGAAATCCTAGAAGAGGGCGACACGCCAAGCCAAGATGAAATCCAAGCCCTGCTTGATTTACAAGGCGATTTAAGCGATAAACTTATCAATTATGGCAAGTTTATCAAAAACACCCAATCAGACATTGACGGCTTGGACGGTGAAATCAAGCGACTCACTGCAAAGAAAAAAGCCCTGCAAAACCGCACGGAAATCCTAAAAGCAAATATGCTTAGTGCAATGATTGAAAACGGCATTGATAAGATTGCCGACCCCATCATGCCAATTCGCCTGCAAAACAGCCCTGCCAGCGTTCGCCTTGATATTGACGCGGCAAACTTACCACAAGAATTTCAAAACATCGAAATCAAAGCAAACAGCACGGCTATCAAAAAAGCACTTAAAGACGGCGTGGTGATTGATGGCGT
>NZ_MUXU01000081.1 GCF_002014985.1 Moraxella caviae
AATTTATCATGAGCAATCAGAAAAATTTTAAAAAATAATCATAATAAAATCAATAGCTTATAAACTTTATGCAATTTTTTTAAAAATTATGGTTGACACAATGGCGGCTTGGCTGTATTATACGCACCACAACGACGGCAGACACGATAAAGTGAACGCCAACGAGAAAATTCGGAGTGTAGCGCAGCTTGGTAGCGCATCTGGTTTGGGACCAGAGGGTCGGGGGTTCGAATCCCTCCACTCCGACCACTTTTTGAAGTTAAAGCCTTTATGGCTTTTTTTGTTGGTAAACGAGCGTGAACCAACAGCCACTAGAGCGCCTGTAGCTCAGTTGGATAGAGCATCCGCCTTCTAAGCGGGTGGTCGCAGGTTCGAATCCTGCCAGGCGCGCCATTTGCCTGCTTTTTTCACCTGATGGTGTATTATGGCGGTTATAGCTCAGTTGGTAGAGCCCCGGGTTGTGATCTCGGTTGTCGTGGGTTCGAGTCCCATTAATCGCCCCATTTTCCTAAAGCCTGCATTGATTGCGGGCTTTTTTGTTTTTGTCAAATGCCCAGCCATCAATAATTCCATCTATCAATTTCAAACGCACTCGCCAAGCCGATCATCACGCTCCGCCGCCCTTTTGAGCAATTTTTAATCAATTTTGGCAAAATTTTGCGCCCTTTTTTAATTTTTAACGCAAAAATTTGCTATACTATGGCGTGCATTTGTGCCATTACTCATAAGAATTACTCATTTTTGGCGCAGTGTGTAACACATTCAAACCAATTCTTAATCCTAGCAACAACTATAACATTATGAACACCACAAACAACACCCTATATTCGCCAGCCGATGACAAATTCACCATTGGCTCACGCACTTTTTCATCTCGCCTACTGGTCGGCACAGGCAAATACAAGGACTTAGCGCAAACTGACGCAGCCATCAGTGCCAGCGGCAGCGAGATTGTAACCGTTGCCATTCGCCGCACCAACATCGGTCAGCACAAAGACGAGCCAAACCTTTTGGACGTAATTTCTCCAACAAAATACACCATCTTGCCAAACACCGCAGGCTGCTTTGACGCTGAGAGTGCCGTGCGCACTTGCCAGCTGGCGCGCGAGCTGCTTGATGGGCATAATTTGGTAAAATTAGAAGTGCTGGGCGATGAAAACACGCTGTATCCAAACGTAACTGCCACGCTGTCGGCAGCACGCACGCTGATTGATGATGGCTTTGATGTGATGGTTTATACATCAGACGATCCCATTGTCGCCCAAGAATTGGAAAGCATGGGCTGCGTTGCTATCATGCCGCTTGGCAGCTTGATTGGCTCTGGATTAGGTTTATTAAACCGCCATACGCTTAGCATCATCATTGAAAACGCCAAAGTGCCTGTGCTGGTGGACGCAGGGGTCGGCACAGCATCGGACGCAGCAATCGCCATGGAGCTTGGCTGTGATGGCGTGCTGATGAATTCTGCCATCGCTTATGCACAGCATCCTGTTTTGATGGCGCAGGCGATGAAAAATGCCGTCATCGCAGGACGACAAGCCTTCTTGGCAGGCAGAATGCCCATGCGTAAAATGGCGGTGGCAAGCTCACCACAAACGGGCTATTTTTTCCGCTGATTGCTGATTTTATGGCATAAGCGTGAGTTTGGCAGCTTGATGATTTACAGACCAATGGTTTAAAGGCTTAACAATTCGTTGGCTTTCATTCCATTGCCAAACCATCAAGCATCGCCAAATTTCACCAGCAAACAGCCGAACCGCCCAAACCCACAAATACCAACCGCCATAACTTAAATTCACCCATTCTAAGGAATCTTGGTGCGCTCACTCAGTGTCGTTGATCGTCTTTTTTTATTGTTAGAAAATCGCAAACAGCCCATGCATGTTGCTGGTTTGTGCATTTTTGAGCAGCCAAGCACTGCGCACGATGATTTTGTCGGTCAGCTCGTCAAGCAAATCTATGACGGCAAATTTACGCCAAGTTTTCCGTTTAATCAGGTGCTGCGCCGCTTTGGATTTTGGGATACGGACGATAATTTTGACTTGTCGCACCATTTTCATCACGTTGCCCTGCCTACGGACGCAAGCGGTCGTGGCAGCATGACGGCATTGATGGCGTACATTTCTCGTGAGCATGGGCGAATGCTTGATCGCAGTCGTCCGTTGTGGGAATTTCATTTGATTGAAGGCTTAGCGCCAGAAAAAGACGGCGCACCGCCACGCTTTGCCATTTATGTGAAAATCCATCATGCGATGGCGGACGGCATTGCGGCGATGCGTTTATTGCAGTTGTCGCTTTGTGAATCGCCAGATGAGCGTACTTTGCTGCCGTTTTGGTCGCTCACCACCAAAAACCGCAACCAAATTGATGCACTTTTACCCATACACAAGCCCGCTTGGCACATCATCAAAGAACAGCTTGGCACGATTAAGCCTGTGTGCAGTGAGATTTGGCGCAGTCTTTTAAAACGCAGCGACACCAGCGTGCTTAGTACCTTTGACACGCCAAAATCCATGCTCAATCAGCGCATCGGCAGCGCGCGCCAGCTTGCCATGCAATCTTTTGACAAATCACGCTTTGTGCGCATTGCTGAGCATTTTGGCACAACCACCAATGACGTGATTTTGGCGGTGTGCGCTGGTGCGTTGCGTGAGTATTTACTAAGCCAAAACGCCTTGCCAGACAAGCCGTTAAGCGCCTTTGTGCCTGTCAGCCTGCGCAAGGATAAAAGCGCACTTGGCAATCAAATTTCCTTTTTGCTTACCAATCTTGGCACGCATTTGGACAGCCCGATGGCACGCCTTGCCACCATCAAAAGCAGCATTGATGACGGTAAACGCCGCTTTGCACGCATGAATCAAGCGCAAATCATCAATTACAGCGCGCTGATTTACGGTTGGGCTGGGCTTAATCTCATCACACGTGCGCACCCCACACGCCAAGCCTTTAATCTCATCATTTCAAACGTTCCTGCGATGGATCGTCCGCTGTATCTGAATGGCGCACGGCTGACGGGCATTTTCCCTGCGTCCGTGCTGTTTGATGGTCAAGCACTGAACATCACGCTGACCAATTTTCAAAACACCATTGACGTTGGCATTACAGCGTGCAGCGACGCCTTGCCAAACAGTGAACGCCTGCTTGAATTTATGCAAAATGAGCTGGACAGACTGACAGCCTTGCTCAAATAAAGTCAAAACAATCCGATAAATCAACTTTAGCAAATCCCAAAAAATAAAAAGTCAGGCGCAAACCTGACTTTTTAACCCTTTGGAGAAACTCTACCAAGCATTTTGCGGTCAATAAACGCACCGCCCAAAAACACTTGGATTTAAACTTAGCGATTATGCCGCTTTTAGCATACTTGCTTCGCCTGCCAACTTGGCAAGCGCCTGTGCGATCATTTCGCTGGTGATTGGCTTTTCTTGACCTTTTGACAAAACGTTCATTTCAAAAATCTTTGCTGATGTTTTCATAACTTGCTCGCTTTTTCGCTGGCTGCGTATTTATAAATAAATTGTTCGTTAAATGGGATTGTTTTCGTTGATGGATAGTGTAACGCAAGTTTACAGATGTACACAAGCAAAATTTGCCCAAAACCCCCGATAAAGTGTAAACAGATGTTTCCTAATTGACACAACTTGACACATTTTCATCATCTTGTCATCGTACGCCAAATGCGTAAGAATAAAGCAAATTTAGGGTAAGTTTTTGGTAAGATTTTTGGCTTCGCTTAAAAATATTCAGCAAACCAAATGACAAAAATTTAATGGCAAAAACCAAACAAAAAACCACACCCAGCAAACGCCAAGCGCAGTTTTTTTAAAGCAAATCAAGAATGATTTAAAAACGGTTATTTCACCAACGCATTTTCCCACGTCGGCACAACCAGCTGCATCAAAGGCTTGAGCAGCTTGACGTTACAAGCAAATACCGAACCTGTGGTCATCGCATTTGGCGCACCGTGATGATCCACCACCACGCCGCGCGCTTCGCTGACAATCAGCTCGCCTGCCGCCACGTCCCAAGGTTTTAATGACATTTCAAAATAGCCATCAAAACGCCCTGCCGCCACATAGCACAAATCCAGCGCCGCCGAACCAAAACGGCGCACTTGACCGCCATTTTCACAGATGGCTTGCAGGCTGGCAAAATGCTGGCGTGCAAAACTTGTGCGCACTTCGCCCACCATGCGCTCGTACGGATGACCTGTGGTGAACAGACCGCCATCGATGGTTTTGCGCTCAGACACCGCCAAACGGCGCTGATTTAGGCGCGCGCCACGACCACGGCTGGCAAAGAACAGCTCATCACGCACAGGATCGTACACCACGCCATGCTCGGTTACGCCCTTGTGCTGCACGGCGATGGACACACAAAAATGCGGTACGCCATGCACAAAGTTTTGTGTGCCGTCCAAAGGATCGATCACCCAGCACCACTCAGCATCGCTGCCCTTACCTTCTTGCAAGCCAAATTCTTCGCCCAAATACGAATGGTTTGGATAGCTTTCTTTAAGCAAAGAAATCGTCAGCTCTTCGGCATAGCGATCGATTCTTGTTACCAAGCCGTCCAAACCCTTTGACTCCACCGCCAAATCAATGCGATGGCGATTTTCGTGCGCACGCAAAATCTCATAACCAACTTTTTTCGCCACTTGCGAAGCGATGACTACCATAGGTTCCATAATTCACCTTAACTTTCGGATTGTAAATTTGCTTAAATTTGCTTAAAAGATAAGCCGTTGATTGAATGCTTGGCGGTGTTTGTCAGTTTGGCAAGTGAACACAGTCAAGCTCATTCACCGCACGCCAAACACATCAAACCACACAAAACAATAAAAACAATAATGTTAAGAACATCACCACGCCTGCCTAAGGCGCAGAAAAATCTAAAATGTCGGATTGATTTATCTGGCAATCCTGTAAGTTGGGTGAGCGAAACGCAGCCCAATATTTCAAAACGAGTTTTAAAATCATGTTGGGTTTTCACTTTCGTTCAACCCAACCTACATACCTAACTTAGATTTGCTCAGCTTGTAAGTTGGGTTAGTGAAGCGTAACCCAACGTTTTTATAGCAAGTCGTTGAATTTAAGTTGATAAAACACAGCCCAAAACCACTCAAGACTTGATAAACCGCTCAAGGCTGCGATAAATACCATCTTCGTCCAAGCCGCACGCTTTTAATTGCTCGGCGTGGCTGGCGTGCGCCACAAATTCATCACCAATACCCAAATGACGCACACGCACCAGTTTATCTGCCTGCGCCACATATTCGCTCACCGCTGAGCCTGCACCGCCTGCGATTTGGTGCTCTTCTACAGTGGCAATGTGCGTTACGCCATCGTCAAGCCAAGCATCAAGCAGCGCACTATCTAGCGGCTTCACCCAGCGCATATCTGCCACGCACACCGCCACATCTTCATTTGCCAAACCTTCACTCGCCAAGCGTTTTGCCGCTGCCAAAGCGTCATGCAAACGTGTGCCAAAAGCGCAAATCGCAAGTTTGGTGCGTGCATTTTGCCAATTATCCGAACGCCAAGCCACACGCGCCTTGCCAATCTCAAAACGCTCATCACTGTCTTTGTCAATCGTGCGCCCCACGCCTTGACCGCGCGGATAACGCACCGCCGCCACGCCTTGATACGCATAGCACGCATTCAAAAGATGATAGCACTCATGCTCATCTGATGGCGCAGCGATGAGCATATTTGGCACGCAGCGCATGAACGCCAAATCAAACACGCCAGCGTGCGTTGCGCCATCTTCGCCCACGAGTCCAGCACGGTCAATGGCAAAAGTTACGTCCAGATTTTGCAATGCCACATCATGAATCAGCTGGTCGTAGCCACGCTGTAAAAAGGTGGAATAAATCGCCACGACAGGCTTAATGCCGTTGGTCGCCATGCCTGCCGCCAGCGTAACTGCGTGCTGCTCGGCAATCGCCACGTCAAAAAAACGCTCAGGAAATTTTGCCGCAAAACCCACCATGCCAGAGCCTTCGCACATCGCAGGGGTGATGGCGGTCAAATTCGGCTGTGCATAAGCGGTGTCGCACAGCCATTCACCAAAAATATCAGAATATTTCTTGGCAGGCTGCGCTTGAGCAGCGGCTGGCACATTGTCGCACTTGGCGGATTTTGGCAATTTACCAATGGCATGATAACCGATTGGGTCAGCTTCAGCTGGCAAAAATCCCTTGCCCTTCACCGTATGCACATGAATCAGCACCGCACCTTTTAGTTGCTTGGCACGCTCAAACACCGTCAAAAGTTTTGGCAAATCATGCCCATCAAACGGGCCCAAATAAGTAAAACCAATCGCCTTAAACAGATTGTCAGCAAATAATTTATCCGCCAATTTTTTGGCAATTTTATCAGGCAATGGCGCAGACGGTGCGTTTTTACCAAGCAAACTGCCGATGGTTTCGCTCAGCTTATCGCCAAGTTTGCTCGGCAATTTGCCAGAAAAATCCCCAAACGCATCGTTTGCCATGTGCAAATAATGGCGCACACGGCGATCGTCCGTGCTGATTTTGCGCTTGGTCATCAAGATATTGCCGTGCTTATCAATATCCATCGCCAAGCCACGCTGCCACAGCTTCGCCAAATGGCGAGAAAAACCGCCAATCGCCTGCGAAATGGACATATCGTTGTCGTTGAGCACCACGGTCAAATCGGCGTTTTGTTGCACCGCATCATTCATCGCTTCAAACGCCATGCCGCCTGTCATCGCCCCATCGCCAATCACCGCTACCACACGGCTGTCATCGCCACGCAGTCTTGCCGCCAAGCTCATGCCCAGCGCCGCCGAAATGGACGTGGACGAATGCCCCACGCCAAAGGTGTCGTACTCGCTCTCAGTGCGCTCTGGAAATGCCGTCAAGCCATCTTTGGCACGAATGCTCGGCAAACGCTCACGCCGCCCTGTCAAAACCTTGTGCGCATAGGCTTGATGCCCCACGTCCCACACCAGCTTGTCTTTTGGGGCGTTTAGCACCGTGTGCAGTGCGATGGTCAGCTCCACCACGCCCAAATTTGCGCCAAAATGCCCGCCGCTCACGCCCGTAGAATACAGCAAAAATTCTCGCAACTCATCAGCAAGCTGCAAAAGCTCATCGCAAGACAGCCCTTTTAAATCGGCAGGCGAATCCACACGATCCAAAATGGGCGTGTCAGGTCTTTGTGTGGGAATTTCACAAAAATTTTTGGCGGTGCGTACTGGGCTTGTCTGTGGCATTGGGCTACACGATGTTAAAACAGTGATATTTGGTTGTTATTATGGTGTGCAATGATAAAATTTGTCGCAATAACAGCAAATGTGGCATAATAGCACGTTTATCATTGTCATGCGACTATTTTACAAGATGGGCTTTAAATTTGCTAGACAAACACCATGTATTTTTAGCTTAAGCCAAAAGATTTCTATCAAGCGTTACAATTTAGCAATATTTGCCAACTTTCGGCAAACGCTCATCGCATGATTTGGCGTTTTGACGCACCAAACACGCTTGATAAATCGCATTTGACAGCCAAATTGAACGAACGAATTTATTTTGACGTGGTTTAATTCTTAAAATATGATTAAATTTTAAACCGTCAACTTTTTTAAACCATTAGCTTTTTAAACCATCAAAATTACCAAAAATTAGAAAAACTGGGGCAAATTTTGTACCGATTCATCAGCAAAGCCAAACTGCCAACGGCGCATGGCGAATTTGACATTCATGTTTTTGAAAATGACGAAGGACAAGAACACATCATGCTAAGCGTGGGCTTACCCAGCCAAACAGACGCTTTGCCGATTGTGCGTGTGCATTCTGAATGCCTGACAGGCGATGCTTTTTCATCGCTCAAATGCGACTGTGGCCCCCAGCTAAACGCCGCCATGAAAGCGATTCAAGCGCATGGCACAGGGGCGATTTTATACCTGCGCCAAGAAGGCCGTGGCATTGGGCTGACCAATAAAATCCGCGCCTACGCCCTACAAGACCAAGGGCATGACACGCTAGAAGCCAATTTATTGCTCGGCTTGCCAGCGGACGCACGCACTTATGAAATGTGCAAAGATATGCTGGCGTCTGTGGGCGTTACGCAAGTTGCTCTAATGACTAATAACCCAAATAAAATCAATGATTTAACAAAACATGGCATTGATGTCGTCAAGCGCATTCCGCTGGTGGTGGGCGTCAATCCGCACAACCAAGACTATCTTGATGTCAAAGAAGAAAAAATGGGGCATATGATTCACAGCGAATGATTGGTTTTTTAATACCAGCGTGTCGCTTGCCGAATTTTTCGCCAAACTTTTGTCAATTTTTTGCCAAATTCATCAAACCAAATAAGGACTTTTCAATGACTCAGACCGCAAGCGTCAGCGAACAAATCCAAAACGTCCGTACTTTTTTGCTTGATTTACAAGCTCGCATTTGCAGCGCCCTTGAAGCCCAAGAAGCGGCAGGCGGCACTGATGGCAGCAGCCACGCCAAATTCATCAGCGATGGATGGCAACGCCCCGAGGGCGGTGGCGGCATCTCGCGCGTGCTGTCTGATGGCGTGGTGATTGAAAAAGGCGGTGTGATGTTTAGCCACATTCACATCAATAAATTGCCTGCGTCCGCCACCGAACGCCACCCGCAACTCGCTGGCGCAAAGGCTCAGGCGATGGGCGTGTCGCTCGTCATTCACCCAAAAAATCCGCACGTTCCCACCAGCCACGCCAACGTGCGCTTGTTTGTTGCCACACCTGCTGATGGCAGCGAGCCGATTTGGTGGTTTGGCGGTGGTTTTGATTTGACACCGATTTACCCTGTGATGTCAGACGTGGTGGCATGGCACCGCACGGCTTTTGATTTATGCGCACCGTTTGGCGATGATGTCTACACCAAATACAAAACGTGGTGCGATGAGTATTTTTATCTAAAACACCGCCAAGAAACGCGCGGCGTGGGCGGTCTGTTTTATGACGATGTGAACACGCACAGCACAGGCTGGAGTTTTGAGCGGTGTTTTGCTTTCATGCAGGCGGTTGGACAAGGCTATCTTGACGGCATTTTGCCGATTTTTGAAGCACGCAAGCACACGCCTTACACTAAAGCGCAGCGTGATTTTCAGCTGTATCGCCGTGGCCGCTATGTGGAGTATAATTTGGTGTACGACCGTGGCACGCTGTTTGGTTTGCAGTCCAACGGGCGCACCGAATCGATTTTGGTGAGTATGCCGCCTTTGGCAAGCTGGGCGTACCGCTACGAGCCGCCTGTGGGCAGTGCTGAATACGAGCTGACGAACACTTTCTTAAAGCCGACAGATTGGCTTGGCTTGAACGTCTAATTTGACGTTTTAAAAAGCGGTGCGGTTCGTTGTGCCGCTTTTTTCGTTACACCGATTTTTGTTGCACGGCTTTTATTGGTTGGCGATTGATTTGACAAAATTTAGGTGTTGTTTTTGCTCATCTTGCGTTGCCGTTTGTATGTGTTGTTGTAGAAAATTGTAATCATCACGGCAAAATAGTTGAGTCAATGGCATCGCTGTGGTATAGTTAATCAGTTATGGCTTGGGTAAAATTTGCTCAACTCGATTCTCAATTTGATTCTCAATTTGCACGCAAAATCACAGCAAAAACAAACCAAAACCAATCGCACCAAACAGCTCTTAAACAGACGATCCTTGGATCGCCTTTTTTTATATTTGCTGCATTGTGATTGTCATCAGGTTTTTGTGATAAAACACCCAACCAACCATTTTACCATTAACCAGCCACCGATGAGGAAGCTATGAAAAAATTTACCCTAGTTGCTGCCATCGCAACCGCCCTAACCCTGACCGCCTGCAGCAGCACCAGCAATGAGCCAGCTGCCGTAAAAGCTCGCCAAGACGCCATGCAAGACTGGCGCGGTGCGAATGACATTCTAAAAGGCATGGTAGAAAATCCAGCCAACTTTGACGCAGCTGCTTTCAAAGAGCAAGCCGAATTCATCGCCAGCGGCACCGAAGCAATGTGGGCGCATTTTGCCAATGAAGCGGACAAAGGTGGTGATTCTTTGGATAACGTATGGACGGACGCAGCAGGCTTTAAAGCCAAAGCAGACGCTTTTGACGCTGCCGCTAATGAGTTGGTTGCCGCTGCAGCAAACGCCACGCAAACTTCAGACATTGAAGCTGCTTATGGCAAAATGGGCGAAAGCTGCGGTGCGTGCCATAAAGAATTTAAAAAATAATCCGCCAGCGGTTTTGTAGCGTTTAAGCTATGAGTTGCTGATATGATAAAACCCACGCTGCTAAATTTATGTTGCGGCGTGGGTTTTGTTTTGATATTTTCCCACAAAATATTAGGTTGATTACCACCTAATATATTTGGATAACTTTTTGGATTTGTTGGGTTTTTGCTCCGCTCAACCCAACTTACAAACTTCACTCAATCCAGTTTAGTGCAAGTTGAGTTTAGCGACAGCACAACCCAACATTCCATGTGATAAATTGCATTCTAAACATTGGGTTTTCGCAAGCTCAACCCAGCCACGAGCTTATTTTAAGTATTTGAATTTATTGAGATTTTTAAGAGAAGTGCAACTTACACACCATCAACAGCAAACGGATTATCGCTTTATAAGACAACCCAAAAATCACCCAAATCGTCTGAGCGTCTCTAGCACGTCATGGCGAATCAGCTCACGGCTTGGCATGGCTTCGGCGTGAAAGCGAATGATGGGAATGCCTGCGCTAGCAAGCGCCTTGTCCTTTTTGGCGTCTTGTTTTTGGCGGGCGGTGCTGTCATGCGTCCAATCGTCCAGCTCAATGGCGGCAAGCACCGTCTGGCAATCTTGATGCACCAGCACAAAATCAATGCTCTGACGACACACACGGTTAAACCAAAACGCGCGGTCGCTGCCAGCTTCTGCGCTCGGCTCAATCACACGCGACAGCTGCACTTGGCTAAACACCAAAAACTCTGGCACAGCTTGGCGCAATTTATGAAAAAACAGCACTTCACTGTCGGTCATAATCGGCATCGGCTCAAACGGCCACACCGCCAGCTCATCGCCACGCACCTGCTTAGTTTTTGGACGAAACAGCCACGCAATCAGCGCAAAAAACAACGCCAAACCAAGCACAAGCCACATAAAATCAGTCATTGCACTTCGCCAGCGTTGTTTTTAAAAGAAAGCCGCAAGTCTGTCATTGGGTCATTTTCTTGACGAATGCGCCGCTTGAGTCCACTCGCCCATCGTTTGCGATTTTGCCACGCAGCGCATTGGCATCGTCATACGAGTTTTCCGAACCCACAAGCACCCTTAGCCCACGGCTGGTCTGGCTTGTACTGACCGAATAACCTGCCGCGCGGTATTTTTTGACGATATCATCAATCTTGTCTTTGTCAGGGGATAGTGCCACTTGTACGCTGTAAGTTGCGCCAGCTGCGTTCGACTTTTTATCGTCTTTTTTGGCGTCCGTTTTTGCTTCGGATTTTTTATTGTCTTTTGTATTTTCAGCTTTACTGTCTTTGGCTTTCTCGTCTTTTGGCTTGCTGTTTTTTTGCTCGCTCTTTTTGGCTTGAGCGGCTTGTTTTTCCAGTGCTGCCACTTGCGATGACGATGGAATTTTTAGTACTTGCCCAAGCTGCAGCGTGGTGGTGGTGCTGATTTTATTCGCCTGCGCAATCGCTGTAACCGACACGCCATAGCGGCTTGCCAGACGTGCCAAATTATCACCTGCTTCAATGGTATGCTCGCCTGCCTTGGTAGATTTTTTAGGCTCAGGCTTGGCTTTTTTATCTTCGGTGCTGGCTTTAGATTTGTCTTGGGCTGGCGGATTTTGCTCAGACTTGGCGTTTTTGGCTTCTTGGGCTTGGCGTGCTTCTTCGGCTTTTTTCTTGGCAGCTTCTTCAGCAGCTTTACGCGCTTCGATGGCTTCTGGGCGAGTTTGTACCGCAGGCGCAGCGATCAGCTCACTGCGTGCCGCACTGTCGCTGCTCACGTCCACTTCGCTGCGGCCGCCATTAGCTTCGATTCTTGCTTTATCAAGCGCCAGCACACGAGCTTTTTCCTGCTCTTTTAGCAGCTCTTCGGCTTCTTGTGCCATGCGTGCATTTCTGGCTTCACGCTCTTTTTGCTTTTGGGCAAGTTTGCGCTCTTCAGTCTTGACATCAGCGGTCAATGGCTGCACCACAGGGCGCGCCACTTCAGGCTTTTTCTCTTCTGGTGCGCTGGTTTCAACTGGCGCAGGTTCGTCATTATTATTCGCCACAGCAAACAGCACCACGCCACCGCCTGCCATCAATAAAAGCCCCAAAAGTAATTGTTTTGAAATCATCGCCATAAATCCATCAGTCAAACGCTTATTATGCTGCGTTTATGTTTTTGTTTTGGAATTTGCCGTTTTCCCAGCGCCAAATCCCAACATCGCCCAATCAACTCAATATTAAATCGGTTCAATATTTTAACTATAACACTTAAAAATATACTCTTTAATTTCAGCTGTCAATAGCAAAACATCTTTTGTTGCAAAATTACAACAAATTTGCCCACCAAACGCCCATCAAGCACCAATTTGCACAAGCCATCAAGCCGCAATGCTCGCTTCACCAAGCGCAAGCAAGGTCTCGCCAATGGTGTGAAACGAGCCAAACACCAAAATCAAATCCTGCTCATCGCTTGCCGATATTGCGCCTTGGCTGGCTGCATCAAGCGTGTCGTAAGTGTGAATTTTGGGCAAATTTAAATGCGTTGTCATATTTGCAATGACAGCGTCCAGCGGCATGGCACGCACATGGTCAATCGCCGCAACGTGCCAATCCGCCACCCTAAATTCTGCCGACACGCCATCGTCAGCATCAATGTGCGCCTGCAGCAAAGACAGCACCTTGCCCACGTCTTTATCGCCCAGCATAGAAAACACCGTGTGCAGCTTGGCTTGCGGATATTTTGCCTTGTGCGCTTGCCAATGCGGTAAAAATTGCGCCAACAAAAACGCCAAGCCATGATCATTATGCGCCACATCAAACAGCCAGCGCCGCCCCTTTATCACTCGCTCATCAAATCGCCCTGCCAAGCGCACCACGGATAAGCCCTGCGCCAGCTGCTTAGTGCTGATGGGCAAGCCACTTGCGATGACAGCGCTCACCGCATTGGCGGCATTTTGCACCGACAGGCGCGGTTTTGGTAATTTGCACGTCAAAGATTGCGATGAATAATACCAAAAATCCGCCCTTTCATCGCACACGGCATAATCCTTGCCCAGCTGATACGTCTGCGCATTCAGGCTTTGGGCAATCTGATACACGCTGTCTGGCAAAGTTTGCGCACCCAAAATCACCTTACTATGCTTGCGGATAATGCCTGCTTTTTCTGCGCCAATTTTCTCAATGTCATCACCCAGCCAGTCGGTGTGGTCAATGCCAACATTGGTAATCACGCACACATCAGGTTCAATGATATTCACCACATCCAGCCTGCCGCCCAGCCCAATTTCCAGCACCCACACATCGCAATTTGCCTGCTTAAAAATCAGCAATGCGGCAAGTGTCGTCATCTCAAAAAACGACAACGACAGTCCTTCATCAAGGCGCGCCTGCTCCACCGCTTCAAAAGCAGCAATCAACTCATCACTGCTGGCTTCTGCGCCATCAATGCGCACACGCTCGGTAAAAGACACCAAATGCGGCGACTGATACAGCGCGGTTTTTAGCCCAGCAGCTTTACAAATCGCTGCGATGGTGGCGGTGGTTGAGCCTTTACCATTCGTGCCTGCCACCGTAAAAACGAACGGTTTTTTATCGCTGTCGCCAATTTTTGCGCCAAGCAAGCCCAAACGCCTAGCAACAGGCAACACACGCTCAAGCCCCATGTCGATGGCGGACACATGAATGCTGCCGATGTATTCTAGCCACTCGCTAAGCGATTTTCGTGGCGATGACTTAGTTGGCGACTTAGATGATGGCTTGGATAATGACTGGGGCGATGTCAAGTGGTCTGCGTTATTTTCGGCTGAATATTGCATGGAATTTTCTCGTCAAATTTAGCGCGTATTGTACTTGTTTTGCCAGATTTTGGGAATAAAAAGCGCGATTTAAAATTTTACTATCACGTTTTGAACAGTCTGTTGCCTTATACAAGACAAATCACAATCCAAAACATATAAAAAAATATTTAAAACCCTTTACCCCCCCCCCCGATTTTTGTTAAACTAATCTTGCAACTTTTTTGCAGGAGTAAATTGTATGAAGCAAATGAGTAAGATTTTATTAGCTGCTAGTTTGTTGGCATTGACTACGCCAAGTTTTGCCAAAGTAACACCGATCAAATTTGCTAAGGGCAGTTACTGTGGTAGTTTTAGTGGAAATTATGCAGGGAGAACTTTTACATTAGGTCTGGGCGCAGGACAAACTTTGGAGATTAGAAACCGTTATGCCAATCCAATAGTAAGAGATCCAAAAGGTCGTAAAGTATATCACGAGGCAGGGAGTGAATGGGTTTATTTTATCAAAACCAAAGGTACTTATAAAATCACGCTACACCCCTTTGGCAATGAAGGAACCTACGACAATATCACATTCTGCGCCTATTAACCCAATCACACATCATAAAAGCCTTTCACAACGAAAGGCTTTTTTTATTCCACAAGCAACCATTGCAGTAAAAAACCGTCCACAGCTGGACGGCTATTTTTATATTTTGTCAATCAAGCCGCAGCTTTGGTGAGTTTTGCCAAAATTCTTTGCACAGTGGCAATCAGCTCATGGCGATGCACCACCATATCTACCGTGCCTTTTTCCAGCAAAAATTCAGCGCGTTGAAACGGCTCGTCCAGCACTTCACGCACCGTCTGCTCAATCACACGCTTGCCTGCAAAGCCAATCATCGCCTTTGGCTCGGCAATATGCACATCGCCCAGCATAGCAAGACTTGCTGTTACGCCGCCGTACACAGGATTGGTCAGCACCACCACATACGGCACGCCTGCCAAGCGCAAGCGCTCAATCGCCGCTGACGTACGCGCCATCTGCATCAGCGACAAAAGCCCTTCTTGCATACGCGCGCCACCACTGGCAGCAAAGCACACCAAAGGCTTACGCTCAGCAAGTGCTTTTTCAGCTGCCAACACGAAGCGATCGCCCACCACAGAACCCATTGAGCCGCCCATGAATTTAAAATCAAAAGCGCAAGCAATCACATCAAGCGCACCCAACTTGCCTGCCATCACCACCAAGGCTTCACTCTCGCCTGTGGCTTCTTGCGCCTGCGTCATGCGCTCAGGATACGGCTTAGAATCCACAAATTTTAGCGGATCGCCCGCTTGAAATTCTTGCCCCAGCTCCACCGCGGCGCCATCAAAAAACCACTGCAAACGCTGGCGCGCGCCCATCGTCAAATGATGATCGCAATCAGGGCAAACGTACTGATTGAAAATCAAAGACGTGTTTGTGGTGATGGAACGGCAATTTGGGCATTCGGTCGATGGCTCGGTGTCCACAGCCGACAGCGCAGGCGCACGGTCTTGCTTAATGCCCGGCACGGCACGGTTTAGCCAGATGGTTGGCTCGGCGGTTTCGTTGGCGGTTGATGTTGTCATGAAAATTCCTGTCAAATTTACGCACATCGCTCAAATAACCAGCTCAAATAGTCAGGCTTAAATCAGCCGAACTTAAATCAGCCAAGCGGTGAACGATAAGCGTGTATTTTAGAGTGTTGATTGCGATAGTTTACACTTGTAAATTGAATTTGGCAAATCAATTTTTATCTTGCCTGTTTTTAATTTGCCAAACCCATCATTCATGCACTCAACCATCAATCGCTGCACGCAGCTCGTCCATCTTGGCAAGCAGCCTATCCACCGCTTGCGTAATTTTTTGCTCGTCTGTGCCACATTCAGCAAAGTTTTTCACCAGCTCTGAGCCGACAATCACGCCATCTGCCACGCTTGCCAGCGCTTTTGCCGATTTGCCGTCTTTAATGCCAAAGCCCACGCACACAGGAATGTCGGTTTTTGCCTTGATGCGTGCGATTTGGGCGTTCACTTCGTCCACGTCTAGGCTTGCCGCGCCTGTAACGCCCTTGACCGACACATAGTAAATAAAGCCGCTGCAGTTTTTGATGACGCTGTCGGTGCGCTCATCGGTGGTGGTGGGCGACAGCAGGAAAATTTGGTTGATGGGATTGGTGTCGTCCGCTTGTAGCGCCTTTGGAAAATCGCCTGCTTCTTGGGGCGGCAAGTCCACCAGCAGCACGCCATCAATGCCTGCGTCTTTGCACAAGGCGGCAAATTTATCATAGCCAAGCATCTCCACAGGGTTTAGATAACCCATCACCAAAACTGGCGTGGTGGTGTTGGTTTTACGAAATTCTTTAATCATTTCAATGGCTTGGCGTGTGCTAGTACCGCCCGCCAACGCACGCTCGTCTGCCAAAGCGATGGTCTGACCGTCCGCCATCGGATCAGAAAACGGCAAGCCGAGCTCAATCACGTCCGCACCATGCGCCACCAATTTATGCAAAAGCGGCACGGTAACAGATGGCGTAGGATCGCCTGCCATGATGTAAGGAATTAGGGCTTTTTTGTTTTGAGATTTCAGATTGGCAAGTGTTTTTTCAATTCTGCTTTGCATGGTTTTTTCCGTTGTTTTACTAAAATGTTTGCACTGCGATGGTTGCGCTAAAAAACGTGGTGAAAAGATGGTAAATTTGGCTTTTTGGTTGGTCTTCTAAGACGCTGGATTTTCTATCAAAACATTGTGATTTTGGGCGATTTTTTGGGCTTTTTTATCAAAGGTTAATAATCTTGCCTTATCAAATTGCGTGGCTTGATAAGCGATGATACCGTCGGCAAAATCGCCATTGGCTTGCAAAAAATTTAAGGCAAATTTGACCGCTGGCGCATTGACAATATGAATGTTTGGCAAATTCAACAAAGTCAGCATGATAGATAAAATGACCATATTGTCCACTTTCATGGTCTTTTTTAACACCCAATACAACTCGCACAAAACTTCTGATGTGATGACGAGCTGATGATTTGGATTTTCAAAATAAGGCGTTACCAGTTGGGTTTGCTGTTTATCATCACTATGAAAATAACGCAGCAACACATTCGTATCCACCACGAAAACTTGCTTCATAACATCATCGCTCTTTGCGCTGCGCCTTGAGCGATACCATTTTCAATATCGCTATCGCTCAAAGGCTTTGGATAATGGGTGTTTAAAATGCCTTTTAATTGACGAATGTCATCATAAACCATCGGCTGCGCCAATTCGGTTTTGATGGCAATACTCTCGGCTTTGTCTTGCTGCCCAGCAAAGTTTTCTATGATGGTTTTTAGCTGTTCAATCACCACATCATTTGCCGTTGCGGTAATGTGCAATGTTTTCATGATTTTCCCTAGATTTTATCAAATCTCAATCCCATCAACGCTCATCACCGTGTGCAAATCTTTATCGCCACGCCCTGATAGGTTGATGATGATGGATTTATCTTTACCAAGCGTTTTGGCAAGTTTTAGCCCATACGCCACCGCATGCGAGCTTTCTAGCGCAGGGATAATGCCTTCGGTGCGTGTCAAAGTACGAAATGCCGCCAGCGCTTCTTCGTCCGTTGCACCTACATAAGTTACACGTCCAGCGTCCTTCAAGAAACTATGCTCAGGCCCTACGCCCGGATAATCAAGCCCTGCTGAGATGGAATGCGTGCCAAGCACTTGCCCGTCATCGTCCGCCATCAAATAGGTGCGATTGCCGTGCAGCACGCCCACACGCCCTGCTTGTAAAGGTGCAGCGTGGTTTGGCGTATCAAGCCCCAAGCCATTTGCTTCCACCCCAAAAATCGCCACGTCTTTGTCGTTCAAAAACTCATAAAACAGCCCAATGGCATTTGAACCGCCGCCCACGCAAGCGACCAGCGCATCAGGCAGCTTACCTTCTTTGTCAAGGTGCTGCGCCTTGGCTTCACGTCCGATAATCGCCTGAAAATCACGCACAAGCAGTGGATAAGGGTGCGGCCCTGCCACCGTGCCGATGATGTAGTAGGTGTTATCCACGTTGGCGACCCAGTCTCGCATGGCTTCGTTCATCGCATCTTTGAGCGTGCGTGAGCCAGACGTTACCGCCACGACCTTCGCACCCAAAAGTCGCATACGGTACACGTTCATTTTTTGGCGCTCCACATCGTCTGCGCCCATGTACACCACGCATTCTAAGCCAAGACGTGCCGCGATTGTTGCCGTTGCCACGCCGTGCTGCCCTGCGCCAGTCTCGGCAATCACACGTTTTTTGCCGACCATTTTGGCAAGCAGCGCCTGACCGATGGTGTTATTTACCTTGTGCGCGCCTGTGTGGTTTAAATCTTCACGTTTTAGGTAAATCTTGGCACCGCCTACTTCGTCCGTCAAACGCTGCGCCAAATAAAGCGGCGTAGGACGACCCACATAATCGCTCAAATCCGCCAAAAACTCGTCCCAAAACGCAGGATTGGCTTTGGCAGTCAGATAAATCTGCTCCAGCTCTTCTAATGCCTTCATCAAGGTTTCAGACACAAAGCGTCCGCCATGCACACCAAAATGTCCATCAGCGGTGGGGAATTGGGTGAAGTCAGCAACACTGCTTGGGTTTTGAGTACTCATAAAACTTCCTATAATAATTCATTCGTAATATTAAATTTATCGGCAATTTTGCTGGCGTTTTTATCAAAAGTCAGCAAGACAGCATCTTCAAGATGACACACAAAATCCGCAATCACACCATCGGCAAAATCACCGCCATTTTGTAAAAAGGCAATGCCTTGATCAAAACTGTTTTTCTCTGTTATCACATTGTCTGACGCCACCAAATCGGTCAACAACGCAGCGATTGCACAACGTGGCACTTTCAGTCGGTGCTTGATAAACCAAACCGCTTCACACAGCACGTGAATTGGCAAGTATAAATTGTGCTGTTTGGATATAAAATACGGCTTAGCGAGCTGATACTGGCGCTCATCATCTCTTAGCAAATAACGCAACAAAACATTGGTGTCAATCACATAAGTCGTCATTTTGGATAAGCCCTACCCATCATGCCTTGCGTGATGGCATCTTGGATTTCATCATCACTGATGGGTCTGTCTGTGTATTGTGCTAAAATGCCGCCCATTTGTGAAATATCCAGCCGCTCTTTTACATCCAAAGGCGCATCAAAAGCAACTTCCTGCTTTGCGACAATTTTTACATCATTTTTTGAAAAACTATTTAGATATTCCAATATATTGCCAGCAATAGACGGGCTTGCTTGCAATGTGATTTGCGTAACTTGCATCATACGCTCCCATTTTATCAATCTTGGGCAACATCACCCCTTATACACCGTCAAACCTGCGAAAGTTTGCGCGGTTGGCATGACTTCTAGGCGGTTGATATTGACGTGTTTTGGCTGATTGGCAAGCCACAGCACAATGTCGCTGATGTCTTTTGGGCTGACAAATTGCACATTTTCGTACACTTTGCTTGCCTTATCGTCATCGCCCTTAAAGCGCACGTTACTAAATTCTGTACCGCCGCAAAGCCCCGGCTCTACGTTACTCACGCGCACATTTTTGCCGAGCAAATCAGCACGCAAATTCAAGCTAAACTGCGTAACAAACGCCTTGGTTGCGCCATAAACATTCGCCCCAAAATACGGATAATTGCCCGCCGTTGATGAAATATTGATAATCAAGCCATCATTCTTGGCAACCATGTGCGGTAAAATGGCGTGCGTTACATTCACAAGCCCAAGCGTGTTGGTGTTAATCATCGTTTGCCAATCGCCCAAATCCGCTTGGTGCGCAGGCTCAAGCCCCAACGCCAGCCCAGCATTATTCACCAGCACATCAATATTTGGCAAAAAATCAGCAGGCAAGCTGTCAAACGCCACCGCCATTGCGTCTTTGTCCGCCACATCAAAGCCAAGCGGCAAAAATCGCTCGCCAAGCTCTTGCTGCAGCTGCGCCAATTTATCCGCGCGTCTGCCTGTGCCAACAACCGTATGCCCTGCCGCGATAAAATCTGCCGCAATTTGCTTGCCAAACCCTGACGTAACACCTGTAACCAAAATATTCATAATAATCCTTCAACTCACTGATTTTAAACTTAATTTTAAATTGCAAACCGTTTATTCGCCCTAAGCCACCAAAGGCAATTTAATAAAAACGTACGGCTTTGCTTGGGCTTGTGATTTGATTTTAAGAATTGGCTTAAAACACTGCTTTGATTATGCCACAAATCCTGCGGTATCACAATCAAGGCACGCCAACAAACGCTCAAATGCTTTTTAAAACATCTTATCGAATTTTGTCATTTTTCAGATTTTTTGAATTTACGTCAGTTAATGAGCAAAGTCAATAAAAATTTACAGTTTATTGATTATTTTGTTACATTGATAACTTTTATTACATTAGTAAATTGCACTCACAACACGCCCAAACTTTCCATCATCAGTACAAATCTTACACTTTACTAGCTTCTTTCTCGCATTCTTTCATAAAATCCGCCATTTTTTGAGCGCATTTCACGCCTTTTGCCAGCTCAATGCCGCCGCTGACATCTACGGCATAGACGCTCGTTTGGGCGATGGCTGCCGCCACGTTATCACTGGTCAAGCCGCCTGCCAAAATGATGGGCAAAGGCGAATTTTTGGGAATTTTTTGCCAGTCAAACTGCTCGCCTGTGCCGCCAAATTTATCAGGGTGATACGCATCCAGCAGCACCGCCGCCGCGCCTGCATTTTTTAGCTCGTCAATCTTGGCAAGCAGCGACTCGGTGGTGTCGCTCGGCTGCACTCGCAATGCCTTATACCAGCGTTTGCCCACCGCCTGCGCCATCGCTCGGCATTCGTCCGCCGTCTCATCGCCGTGAAATTGCACCACATCAAACGCCACTTCACTCGCCAAATTTTCAAGCACATCTTGCGCCATATTCACCACCAGTGCCACCACCGTCATATAAGCTGGGGCTGCTGCTGCCAGCTGTTTTGCCACGTCAATAGACACCGCGCGCGGACTTTTGTCATAAAATACCAGCCCCATCGCATCTGCGCCCAGCTCGCCTGCCAGACGCACATCTTCAATGCGTGTCAAGCCGCAAAATTTCACCTTAGCCATTTTTTATCCTTTTTATAGGTTTACGCTTTATCAATTTATTGCGTTTGATTTTGCCATATTTGGCTGGCACTGCCATCAACACTCAAAAGTGTATCAACGCCCAAAACGACACGCACCTGCGCCTTGCGTTGCCACTTCCACGCTCGCCCCTGTCAAGGCAAACAAGGCTTGCACCTGCTCGCTGGCATTGACAAGCGCCAAATTCATCACATCGCCAGCGCACGCTTTTTGCAGCACTTCAGACTTGGCGGCGGTTTGCGCATTCGCCAAAATTTTAGGGTCGTTATCCACCACGCCAAACAGCCCCGTTTGCCAATCGTACACTTCAATGTCGTCCAAAAACACTTCAAAAACTTCACTTGGCGGCAGCGTAATCATAATGTGCGGCGCAGCGTTTTCGCTCGCTTTATCTGGATAATTCACCTGCACCATCTCAGCGGAAATCTTGGACAAATCCACACCAGCCAGCACACGCCCACGCGCGATAAAAATGCCCTTTTGCTCGTCCTGCCACAGCCTTTGCCATGTGCCGTCTTTTTGGGCGGTGATGACCGTATCCACGCTAAACGCCACCGTCTCAAGCCGCGCAAGTTTTTGAATTTCATGCACCACGCCATCGGTAGTGATGGTGCGCACATTCGGCTCGCCTGCCTGCCACCAATACCGATAACCAAACACGCCAACGGTAATCAGCACAATCAATAAAAGCGCCAAATGAAATGCCGACACGCCACGCTCTTTGGTGTGAGCAGCATTTAAAAAAGCAAAGCGGTGAGTTTTCATAAATTTCCCCCATGTTCATGGCTGATGGTTGGTTGTGGCTAGATAAAAGTTATCAAATCGTTGCAAGGTTTTAAAGTTGTGAAGTTGTGAAGTTTCACAATTTCAAAGTTTTAAAAAGGGGCTGTAGTAGAT
>NZ_MUXU01000082.1 GCF_002014985.1 Moraxella caviae
GGCGTGGTGATTGATGGCGTAACGCTCGTGCAAAATAAGCATGTAAGGATTGGGTGATGGCAATCGGTGCATTTATTTTAGGTCATAGCGGAAGCGGTAAATCCTTTTCGCTAAGAAACCTACCGCCCGAGCAGGTCGGATTTATTAATGTAGTCGGCAAATACTTGCCCTTTCGTGGAGCAAGTTTTAAACAGGTGGTAACAGATGATACACGCTACATTCAAGATTTGCTCGTCAAATCCACCAAGCCCATTATTGTCATTGATGACTTTCAATATCTGATGAGCAATCAGTTTATGAGAGATAGCGACATCAAAGGCTTTGATAAATACACGCAAAATGGCAAAAACATTTGGGAAATCTTAAATATCATTAACTATCAGATGAAGCCCTATCAGCGTGTGTATATTCTAAGCCATACCGATGAAGTAGATGGCAAAACCAAGCTAAAAACCATTGGTAAATTGCTGGATGAGAAAATCACACCTGAGGGCATGGTCGGCATCGTGCTACAAACACACATCGAGAACGGCGAGCATTTCTTTTTAACGCAAAACAACGGTTTTACCACCGTTAAAGCCCCCTTTGAGATGTTTGCTGACCGTCTCATTCCCAATGACTTAAACGCTGTAGATGATGCCATCTGCGACTATTACAACCTACCCAAAACCCTAAAATAGGAGCAATAAAATGAGCTATTTTTTCACACGCAACGACCAATCCGCCAAAAAAGCAGGTGGTTCAAGTCGCCTATCCGCCCATGAATTTCATGCCGCCAAAATCACCCAAGCGTACTGGGGCGTATCACAAGGCGGTGCGAAATTTTTAAGTGTGAATTTTGTCAATGCCAATAATGAGACCGCTGATGACATCAAGATTTATTTCGAAAATTCAAGCGGTGAGCAGCTGTCAGGCTATCATCAGATTAACGCCATACTTGCATTTAATAACATTGCAGGACTTAATCAAACACAAGGTACTTACAAAACTTATGATTTTGAAGCTGGGTGTGTGGTAGATAAGCAAGGTTTGATTGCCTCTGAGATGATTGGAGCGTATGTGGGCGTGATTTTTTCAGAAAATCACTACAACGGTCAAAACGGCATTAAGCACAATCTAAACCTATCAGCCGTGTACCATCACCAATCCACCCAGAATGCCAAGCAGTTTTTGGAAAATTTACCACCAGCACAAGGGCAAATTGAAGGCTCTATTGCTTATGCTAAAAAGTCATCTGAGAACAGTCGCAATGCAGCCGAGCGTGAAACAAACAAAAATAATGGCAGCCCAACGCAAGGCTACCAACGACAGTACCCACAAGGTATGATGGCAAGTCCTGACACCGCCATGCAACGACCACCACAGACAGTGTATCAAAATGATGACATTCCATTTTAAGGAGCAACACAATGACCGACCAACTACAAACCGTCATCGCAAAAATTGAACACGCCCTAAATGCGTCAGATTTGGGGCTGTCCATCGGTCAAATTCAGACCGCCACCAAGCTGTCTAATAAGACCGTAAAAACCGCCTTAAAACACATGAATGTTGAGTTTGACGGCGTAGGCTATATGCTTAAAGCAGTTGAAAATGATGTTACTTCATCACAAGCTGAAATCTTGCATGCTAAAAAACGAAACCGCCCTTTTACGCCCAATCCTTTTATGGGTTACCAAGTAGAAAAAGGCAAAGTCAAAATCTTTTTAAACCGCCGTGCCAGCTCCAAGACCTTAACCTTGACCAAAGATGATTTGGCAGAGCTGGTGAATGCCGTGAATAAATTAGGAGAATGAGAATGAATTTAACCCCACAAGAAGCGTTACAAGCCATTATTGATGGTAAAGGATTAGAGTGTAGATGGCGAAGTGGTTTTGGGGGATTGAGATGTTAATTTATAAAGACGGTTGGGCGAAATATGTTACGATTGGTAATGCCGTAGCTCTTTTTGTAGTCCAACTGATTATGGTGATTTATTATATTGGAGATAGAAAATGATTAAAGCAACTATTATCGCTGACAGCGTGTCAGCACACACAGGACAGCGTATTACGACTTTTGAATTAGAGTATCATCGCTTTATTCACAGCGAACTCATGACGCATCGTCAGTTCAGTCGTAATGCTGCGTCAAGCCGTGCTATCCCCATTGATAAGATGATTGAACAGGTGCAAACCAACCCTGCCATACCTGTTCATTGGGGATTGAATCAAAGTGGTATGCAAGCAAAAGATGAACAGGCAGATATTGATGCTTGTAACGAAGCATGGTGCAATGCAAGAGACTCAGCCATTCATCATGCTTACCAGTTAAAGAATCTTGGTTTACACAAGCAAATCGTGAACCGTGTACTTGAACCATTTCAAATGATGAAAACACTGGTTACTGCGACCAACTTTGACAATTTCTTTAATCTGCGTTGTCATAAAGACGCACAACCTGAAATTAAAGAACTGGCTGATAAGATGTATCAAGCAATGCAGGAAAGTGAACCTAATGAATTACGAGCTGGCGAATGGCATACACCTTATGTGAACCACTCACGACACGGTATTGATGATACTCTTGAATATTACATCTGGGATAATGATGAGAATATCAGATACTTGACCACAGAAGAAGCCATCAAAATCTCTTGCTCATGTGCAGCACAAGTTAGTTATCGCAAGAATGACACAAGCATTGAGAAAGCACTGGCTATCTATGATAAGTTAGTTAATAGTGAGCCAGTCCACGCTTCAGCATTTGAACATTGTGCAACACCGATTGATATTGAAAGTACATCAGACGGTATTACACATTTCACTATTGATGATGTACCTTGCTCGGGCAACTTTACCAACTGGGTGCAGTATAGACAACTTATTCCCAATTACGACTGTAAGGGATATAGCCCCAAAGGGTTTGATAAGACAACAACACGCATGGCAACGCTATCTATTCCACACGATAATTGTTAGGAGTATAAATGTCAAAACTAAAAACATTAACCCCAGAACAAGCCAAATCCGAGTCCGACCGCTTTTGGTCGGCAAGCGATGACGCTGTTTTCCCGCCCATTACGATTGCGATTATTTTAAATAAGTCGCTGTCGTGGCTACAAGCCAAACGCTGTAATGGGGACGGCATTCCTTTTATCAAACACAGTAAAAAAGTTATTTATTACCAAAAGTCAGATGTAATAGATTACTTAAATAAATTCGGCAAAGTGCCACATACTTCTGACCCCAATTATTATAATTATCAAAAAGCCCTATGATAGGGCTTTTTTATTATATTCATCTAATAAATATTCTCGCCATTCTCCCAATACGGTACTTTCAATTTCATTCATTGCTTGGCGTAGTTTTTTATCGCTGATTTGCACATATCCTGCCGTTACATCGTTATCGTCATCTTTGTGGTTTAGCAGGCGTTTAATTGTATATTGACCGTAATCTAAATTCTCGGCAATGCTGGCAAATGTGCGGCGTAAATCGTGAAAAGTAAATTTGACACCACATTCATTATTGATTTTTTCACGCACTTTGGAGATATTGACAATGTGTCCGCTTGCAGATTTGGCGGACGGAAATACCCAATTTCCTGTAATATATTTTCGTCTTTTTTTCATTAAAGCCCACAATACATCGCCCATTGGCAGGGTGTGAGGTTCGCTATTTTTTGGGTCAATAGACGAGGTGACGTACTCCCCTCCC
>NZ_MUXU01000083.1 GCF_002014985.1 Moraxella caviae
TTGAAAATAGCCCAAATTTTAAACACAAACTAAAACTCGAAAACAATATAGCAAAACTTATAACAGATGGCAATAGTTCTGCCAAAAAATTTTCATGTGTTAGAAGTGAGGTGGCGTGCGAGACGGGGTGGGTGCGTAAGTTGGTTTAAGAAACGATAGGTAAGTTGAGTGGAACGAAAACCCAACGTGGATTTAAAATCCGTTTTTAAACGTTGGGTTGTACTGCTGCCAACCCAACTTACGCATTATCGCTAATCTAAATTACTGATAAGCCCATCAAGTCGTCATCACCGAATAAGTCGGCATGCCAATATCGCCATGCAATGCCAGCAAATCCAGCAGCACAAGCGCACCCAAAACACCATGCCCTGCCTGCTCGCACAGACGCTTACTGGCAATAAGCGTGCCGCCTGTTGCCAGCACATCGTCCACGAGCAGCACGTTAGTTTTTGGTAAATTGGCTTTGATTTGTAGCGTATCCGTGCCGTATTCTAGGGTGTAGTTTTCAGAAAATACAGGCGGCGGTAGTTTGCCAGCCTTACGAATCAAAATCAGTGGCTTGCCTGTGCGCCCAGCCAAGAGCGAGCCGATGACAAATCCGCGCGCTTCGGTGGTGGCAAATGCGCCCACAGTGTCCAAAAATCCATCAGGCAGCGCCGCCAAAAGCTCATCAACCAGCTGTGTAACGTGTCCGTACAGCAAAGGCGAAATGTCATAAAAATCAATGCCAGCTTTAGGAAAGTCGGTGATGGTGTGAATGATTTGCCAAAAAGGGTGATTTTGCTTGTTCATGATGTTTTGATGTTTGGTAGAAAATTGATGGTAAGGTGCTATTATAGCGGATTTTGGCGGTGAATGGGATTTTGGGTGGTTTTTGACCGCATTTCTAAACCAATTTCTAAGTATGAATCCCCACCAAAAACAAGACCGCAGAAAATAATCCTGCGGTCTTGTATTAATGATGGCTTAAAAGACGCAATCTTTAAAAGATTGGTTTGTCAAATCGTCATGTCAATCATCAGGCATTTGCACCAACTTGGGTGATTTTTTCTTCTACCACGAGCGCATCAGGGTCGCCAGCGATGCTTTCACGCTTGACGAACAAGAAAAACGCAGCCGTAGTCAGCACGGTCAAGCCAAGCCCGATGTACACAGACAGCTGATAGTCAAGACCAAAGCCGATTTTATTGTACGCCAAGAAGGTGTAACACGCCGCGCTCATAAACATCGCAGGCAAGGTGCAAACCCAGTGGAATTTACGGTAGCGATACAGATAGCCTGCCGCCGTCCACAGCATAACCACCGCAACGGTTTGGTTCGCCCAGCTGAAATAACGCCACAAAATTTGGAAATCCACTTTTGAGACGATAAAGCCCACCACAAACAGCGGTACAGCGATGAGTAGACGCTTCATCAGCGTGCGCTGCTCCATGTTGAAAAATTCAGCAATGATAAGGCGTGCCGCACGAAATGCTGTATCGCCAGACGTGATTGGCAAAATCACCACGCCAAGCACCGCAAATACGCCGCCAATCGCACCCAGATAGAAAATCGAGCTGTCGTACACCACTTTTGATGGCGAGCCAGCAGCGATGGCGTCTTGTAAAGACAGCAAATCAGGGTAAAACGACATACCCACCGCACACCAAATCAAAGCGATGATACCTTCGGCAATCATTGCGCCATAAAAGATGAAGCGACCTTCGCTTTCGTTTTCGGCACAGCGTGCCATCAGCGGCGTTTGGGTGGCGTGAAAACCTGACAACGCACCACAAGTGATGGTCAAAAATAGCAGCGGCCAGATTGGCAAATCGCCTTTTGGCTGTAGGTTTTGAAAGAAACTTTCAGTAGTCAAGCCGCCCATAGAATTAAAGAAATAAGTGTCGGCACTGCCAAGCTCATTTTTCACAAGACCGTACATCATGCCAAGCGACATGAACAGCAAAAGACCACCAAAAAACGGATACACTCTGCCGATGATTTTGTCAATCGGTAGCAAAGTGGCGATGATGTAATAAGCAAAAATAATGAGCGTCCACACGACAATGATGGTTTCTTTTGTCATGCCAAAGACGGTGTTGGTTACATCGCCAGCCACTGCCGCCATGCTTTCGGCATTGTCCACCGAGATTGCGCCTGTGGCATTTGAGCCAAATACGTCCATGGTGATGGCGCTCATCAGCTGCGCTGGACTTGCTACGAACACCACGCCCACCAAAAGCAATAGCACCACGGCAAGCAGGTTGATGAAATGCTTGACAGGTGCGCCAAGGTATTTGCCTGTCAGATAAGGCATGCTTGCGCCGCCATTACGCACCGAGAGCATACCGCACATATAATCATGCACCGCACCTGCAAAAATACAGCCAAAAACAATCCACAGCATTGCCACAGGGCCGTACAACGCACCCAAAATTGGGCCGAAAATTGGGCCTGTGCCAGCGATGTTTAGCAGCTGAATGAGCCAAATTTTCTTTTTGGACATCGGAACGTAGTCCACGCCGTCCGCCATGGTGTAGGCAGGCGTGTTTTTGTTCGGATTGATGACAAAGATTTTTTCAATCACTTTGCCATAAACAAAGTAGCCGACCAACAAGACGGCAATACAAAAGAAAAACCACAACATAACGTTTCCTGTATTGGCAAACGCCAAAACTTCATTGAATGCTTTAGTAGGGATAAGAAAATGCGCAGCGATGAAAACTGGCTCAGCGAAGGCTTATTTTGATAAATTTGCCATAAAATTTAGCAAGTTGTCATCAGTACAAATTTTAAACGCATTTTTGGCTAACATACAGAAGTTTTGCGCGAATGTAAAGAAAAATTTGGTGGTATGGTAAAATCTTGAAAAAAGTGCTAAGCAAATGTTTAAGGTGATGTGTTTTGCTTAAAAATTCATCTAAAAATCTACCGAAAAATCCGACTTAACATCACTAAATTTCACCCAAAAAATCCGCCAAAAATTTACTCAAAAAAATCCGCCCAGCAATCGCAAGTGGATTGTGAGCGGATTTGGTTGGTTTGGTCGTGAAATTTTACAGCTTAACGCTCCAAAATGCACGTTACGCCTTGACCGCCAGCTGCGCAGATGGAAATCAGCGCACGTCCAGAGCCTTTTTGCGCAAGTAATTTGGCAGCAGTTGCCAAAATGCGCCCACCTGTGGCGGCAAACGGGTGTCCAGCGGCAAGGCTTGAGCCATTGACGTTGAGCTTGCTGCGGTCAATCGCACCCAGTGGCGCATCCAGTCCTAGGCGATTTTTACAAAAATTCTCATCTTCCCAAGCTGCCAAAGTAGACAGCACTTGTGATGCAAAGGCTTCATGAATTTCATAAAAATCAAAGTCTTGCAGTGTCAATCCCGCCTTGGCAAGCATTTTTGGCACGGCATAAGCTGGCGCCATAAGCAAACCTTCCGTCAAGCCATTTTTGCCGATAAAATCCACCGCTGCCGTCTGCTGATGGGTGATGTACGCCAACGGCTCAAATCCGTGCACCGCCGCCCAGTCATCGCTTGCCAGCAGCACCGCAGAAGCGCCATCGGTCAAGGGAGATGAATTGCCAGCGGTCATCGTTGGGTTGGCGTTTTTCTTGCCAAAGACGGGTTTTAGCTTGGCAAGTTTGTCAAGCGATGTGTCTGCACGCAGGTTGTTGTCCTTATCAAGCCCCTTATAAGGCGTGATTAAATCATCAAAAAACCCTTCGTCATAAGCGCGCGCCAAATTATGATGGCTGGCGGCAGCAAGCTCGTCTTGGGCGGTGCGGCTGATGTTCCATTCAAGTGCGGTGATGGCTTGGTGTTCGCCCATAGAAAGGCGGGTGCGTGGCTCAGCGTTGGCAGGCAAGGCGAGCAGATTTTTTGGGTTGATGTGGCTTAGTGCGCTTAGGCGTGCCTTGGCGGTTTTGGCGTTATTGAGTGCAAGCAGTGGCTTGCGCAGGCCATCGCCCAGCGCAATCGGTGCGTCTGATGTGGTGTCTGTGCCGCCTGCGATGCCGCTGTCAATTAAGCCCAGCGCGATTTTATTTGCCACTGCAAAGGCGGATTGTAGCCCTGTGCCGCACGCCTGAGAAATGTCGTAGCTTGGTGTGGTTGGGTGAAGGTCAGTATTTAGCACAGCTTCACGAGTTAGGTTTAAATCTTTACTGTGTTTTAGCACCGTGCCAGCCACCACTTCGCCGATTTCTTTATCCGCTAAGTCAAAGCGTGCCACCAAGCCAGCCAAAGCTGCGCTTAGCATATCGATGTTACTGGCGTCTGCATATGCGCCATTGCTGCGTGCGAAAGGAATGCGATTACCGCCGATGATGGCGACTTTTTTAATTTGCGACATAATCACTCCTGTTTGTCTGCTTTTTAGATGATAAATTTAGTCAATAAAACGAAAAAGTGAACATTTGTATATTTTGGTTTATTTTGTTGATGATTTTTGATAAACTATTTGGGTAAACTTATGTTCACTATTTTGTGATGGCTTGCCGTGCTTTGTGGTGAATTTGTGGTGAAATGATTTGCCAAAATAAAAATTTCACCACAAGCCAAGCGCACCAAATGCGTTTTAGCTTATCATCATTTGCCAAAAATACAAATCAACTTTTGCCAATTTTGCCAAAAATTTTGTTAAAGAAGGTTTCTTGGCGGCATTTTAATGATGGTTTGTGGTATGATAGTTTATGGCGATTTTATAAAAGTACAAGGGCTGCTTTACCGATAAATTTGACCGAAAAGTCGTGCGCGCCAGTGATTTTACGCCAATCTTTGTGCTACAATGCGTGCAATGCGCCCAAAAATTGTGAAAAAACTTGCGCAAAACT
>NZ_MUXU01000084.1:0-134 GCF_002014985.1 Moraxella caviae
ACGAGCTAGTACAACCGGGTGAAACTGTAACGTTCCAAGCTGGTAAACACATGACCCTAGAACAAGCAGGTCAAACATTTACCTACTCTGTAAACGCTCAGTCAATCACTGAAGATGCACAGCTTCCAGTTGTT
>NZ_MUXU01000084.1:452-2134 GCF_002014985.1 Moraxella caviae
AACGTAAACAACGCAGCAACTGTAGGCGACATTCTAAACTCTGGCTGGAACCTACAAAACAACGGCAACTCAGTTGACTTCGTGAAGCCTTACGACACTGTTAACTTCGTGAACGGTAAAGGCACAACTGCGGTAGCGAAACCGAACGATGACGGTACTGTATCTAACGTTCAATACGACATTAACGTTGACAACAGCACCATCGTGTTCAACGAGAAGCCTATGCTTGACGCAAATGGCGACATCGTACTTGACGCAGAAGGCAATACAGTAACCTTCACTGAATTGACAGTGAACACTGGCGACATCAACGCTAACCCAATCGGTGACGTGAAAGGTCCGGTTACTGCAGCAGAAGAAGCACTGAAAGCTGCAGAAGAAGCCCTGAACAACCTGCCGGATACCGCAACCGAAGAAGAGCGTACAGCCGCTGAAGAAGCAGTAGAAGCAGCGAAGAACAAGTTGAACAACGCAGGCAACAAAGTAGCGACCGCACAAAACGTAGCCGATGCGATCAATGCTTCTGGTTGGAACTTGACAACTTCTGCTTCTAAAGGTCAAGTGTCAGGTGAAACTGTTGAGCTGATCAGCCCAAGCGACTTTGTAACCATTGACGCTGGTAAGAACATTGCTATCACTCAAGATGGCAGCACTATCACCATTGCAACTGGCGATACTGTTGAGTTTACTACTGTGAACTTCAATGGTGGCCCACGTCTGGAAGGTGATGGCAAAGGCAACTTGGTATTGGTTAACCTAAGCGAAGATCCGAATAAATTGCCAGCCATTACTGGCATTAGCAGTGGTTTGGACACAACGCCTGTGGTTATCAATCCAAACGGTACACCAGATGTAGATATGTTGGTGAATCTAGATACTCCAGATGTATCAGATGACACCGCACTGACTGTGGGCGATGCTCGCAACATGGGTTGGGTAGTTGCTGCTGAAGGTAATGACTATCAAGACACCGTGAAGAATGCAAACAAAGTGAACTTTGTTGGCGAAGGTATGGCAACCGTAACTGGTGAAACCAAAGACGGCGTACGTACCATCACTGTGAACGTTGATGCTCAAAACTTGGTAGAAAATGCACAGCTTCCAGTTGTTTACACTGACGAAGAAGGTAACAAAGTTACTATCATTGACGGCAACTTCTACCCAGAAGGTAGCGTGAAACTGGATGGTAACGTTTACCCAGAAGGCACTGTGTTGGTAGATGGCAAGCCAGTTGATAAAGACGGTAACCCGGTTGATCCGATTGCTGAGCCAATTGACAAAGACACAATCATTGCGTCTATGAACAACGGTAACAACGAAACTGCCCCAATGCAGTTGACTAACGTTGGTTCTAACTTGCCAAATACCTACAACATCGACCTAGCAACGCCAAACGGTAACCCTGAGGACACTGAAAACCCAGTTACCAAAGAGCAAAAACTACCAGTTGATAAAGATGGCAACTTTGTACTTAACGTAAACAACGCAGCAACCGTAGGCGACATTCTAAACTCTGGCTGGAACCTACAAAACAACGGCAACTCAGTTGACTTTGTGAAGCCTTACGACACTGTGAACTTTGTTGATGGTAACATCACCACTGCAGTAGCAACTGCAAGCAAAGATGGTACTACTTCAAACGTTACTTACAATGTTAACTTTGATCCAAATACGTTGACCAC
>NZ_MUXU01000085.1:0-3658 GCF_002014985.1 Moraxella caviae
GGGTTTTGAAAATAGCCGATTATTTTAGCTTTGCCAAATGCTCATTCAGTGCTTTGGCTTGCGCGCTGGCGCTGCCTGTGTAAGTGGCTGGCGTCATCTGGGCAAGGCGCGCACGGTCGGCTTCTGGCACGGCTGTAAGCTCATTACCATTGATGAAATCCACCATCATTTCACGCGTCATGGCTTGACCGCGCGTCAGGGCTTTTAGTTTTTCGTACGGTTTTTCTACGTTGTAGCGGCGCATGACGGTTTGGATTGGCTCAGCCAGCACTTCTTGGGCAAGGTCTAAGTCTTCTGCCAAACGCTGCGGATTGACTTCCAGCTTGCCAATGCCTTTTAGGCACGCATCAAAGGCGATGAGGCTTTGGGCAAAGCCCACGCCCATGTTACGCAGGACGGTACTGTCGGTCAAATCACGCTGCCAGCGGCTGATTGGCAATTTTTCGCCCAAATGCGCAAGCACAGCGTTGGCGATGCCTAGGTTGCCTTCTGAGTTTTCAAAATCAATCGGATTGACTTTGTGCGGCATGGTTGATGAGCCAACTTCGCCTTCTTTAAGTTTTTGCTTGAAATAACCCAGTGAAATGTAGCCCCACACATCACGGTTAAAGTCAATCAAAATGGTGTTAAAACGGCGCAAAGCGTCAAACAGCTCTGCCATATAATCGTGCGGCTCGATTTGCGTGGTGTATGGGTTGAAAGTCAGACCCAGCGATGTTACAAAACTTTGTGCGTGCGCTGCCCAGTCAATTTGTGGATAGGCGGACAGGTGGGCGTTGTAGTTGCCAACTGCGCCATTGATTTTACCAAGCAGTTCTACTTCTTTGAATTGCTTGATTTGGCGTGCTAGGCGGTAGGCGACGTTTGCCATTTCTTTGCCAAGCGTGGTCGGGCTTGCGGTTTGACCGTGTGTGCGCGACAGCATTGGCAGCTCAGCGTGCGTATTGGCAAGCGCGGCAATCTCGTCCACAATGCGCTGCATACTGCCAAGCAGCACGTCTCTGCCAGATTTTAGCATGAGTGCGTGCGATAGGTTGTTGATGTCTTCTGACGTGCAGGCAAAATGGATAAACTCACCTGCGTTTTGTAGCTCGGCAATGTCAGCGATTTTTTCTTTTAGGAAATATTCTACCGCTTTTACGTCATGGTTGGTGGTGCGCTCAATCTCTTTGATGCGCTCGGCATCCGCTTCGCTAAATTCAGCCACGATGGCGTCAAGGCGCGCGTTCGTTTCGGCAGAAAAAGGCGCAATCTCGCCAATTTGTGCGTGATTGGCAAGCGCCTGCAGCCAGCGAACTTCTACGGTAACGCGCGCATGAATCAGACCAAATTCAGACAAAAAAGGGCGCAGTGCATCGCATTTGGCGGCGTAGCGACCATCAAGCGGAGATAGGGCGGTAAGGGCTGATAAAGACATGAAATTTCCTTAAAGCTGAAAACCAAGTGAAAATAAAAGTGTAAAGCGTGCTTATTATAACAAATTTATCACTTTTTGGGAATTTTGCCGCAGTTTTTGCCAGTTTGTTGGCGTGCGTTGGTTTTATGTAAAATCATGTGTGCCAATTTGGCAAAAGTGTGCGTTTGTGCTAAGGTTGGTTTGTGCGCTAATTATCACAATCAATCATCACAAGCAAATGCCATAACTAAAAAGGAAATTTTATGCCAAATCATTATTCAGCTAATCCGCAGCCTAATCTGCAATCCAGTCAGCTTGCCCAAGACTATCACCTGCCTTTGAATATCAATTATCATTTGACGGTGCGAGAATTGCATGGGTTTATCATGGATAGATTTTTTAGCAATTCGCTTTTTACGGCACTGATGGTGGTTATCATGATTGGTGCTTTGCGTGATGGCGCAAATGGCGCAGCGCTTTTGGCAGCATTTGGCGTGATGATTGCGGTGTTTTTGATATATGGGCTGATGCTGGCGGTGCTGTCATTTTGGTGTCGTCCTGCACTGATGATGATTGATAGAGATGGCATTACAGAGACGATGAATGGCAAAACCAAGCACTGGGCGTGGCAAAAAGTGCAAAAAATCACCCTTGATGAGCGTTATTTGAGTGTGCAGCTTGGCGCTTGGTATGCGATTATTCCGCTTGCGCAAATTGGTGAAAATGACGCAATCGCCATCTACCGCCGAGTGCGTGCGCAAAAGGCTTTGCAATTTTAGGCGAAGTTTTGAGCAGATGGGTTTAAGTGTTTGGCTGGTTTTGGTAAATTGACGCAATTTGGCGAATTTGGCATAAGCTAAATTTTCGGCATAAAAAATGCGATGGCATTGACACATCGCATTTTTTTATTTATTGGCAGTTGCTTAAAGAGTGCTTAAAACGGTGTTTAATTAAAAAACCGTTCGTAAGCGCGGCAAGCTCAAGTCATCACGCAAGCACAATGCTTTCAATCACCCCGCCACCCAAGCACACATCGCCATCATAAAACACCACCGATTGCCCCGGTGTTACCGCACGCTGCGGTTCGTCAAACATCACTTTTAAGCCGTCATCATCGGCAAAGACGGTGCAGTTTTGGTCTGGCTGGCGGTAGCGAGTTTTGGCAGTGCATTTAAAGCCGTCATCAAAAATCGCCTTAGGTGCGCCTGCCACCCAGTCAATTTTGGTGGCTTGCAAGGATTGGCTAAGCAGCAAAGGGTGTTCGTGGCCTTGACCGACAATTAAGCGGTTATTTTCAAGGTCTTTTTGTAGTACAAACCACGGACTTTCAGGGCGATTTGCCACGCCGCCAATGCCAATGCCGCCACGCTGTCCAAGCGTGTAATACATCAGCCCATCGTGCGTGCCGATTTTAATGCCGTCATCGGTGTAAATGTCGCCTTTTTTGGCGGGTAGATAGGTTTGCAAAAAGTCCTTAAATTTACGCTCGCCAATAAAACAAATGCCTGTGGAGTCTTTTTTCTTGGCGGTGGCAAGTCCGTATTTTTCGGCAATCGCACGCACGGCGGGTTTTTCAAGTTCGCCCACAGGAAACAGCGTTTTGGCGATTTTATCACCCGCTACAGCGTGTAAAAAATAGCTTTGGTCTTTGTTGCCATCAAGTCCACGCAGCAAGTTGGCAACGGTTTTGCCGTCCGCTCCAAAGGCGTGGCTGCGACGTGTGTAATGCCCTGTGGCGATAAAATCTGCGCCTAAGGTTGTGGCATAATCCAAAAACGCCTTAAATTTGATTTCTTTGTTGCACAAAATATCAGGGTTTGGCGTGCGTCCTGCGCCATATTCTGCCAAAAAATGTTCAAAGACGTTATCCCAATATTCTGCCGAAAAATTGGCGGTGTGCAAGGTGATGCCGAGCGTATCGCATACTGCTTGTGCGTCCGCCAAATCTTCCATGGCGGTGCAGTACTCGGTGCCGTCATCTTCTTCCCAGTTTTTCATGAACAAGCCTTCCACGATAAAGCCTGCTTCTTTTAATAAAGCGGCAGAAACGGAGCTGTCCACGCCGCCTGACATACCGACAATCACACGAGTTTGGCTGGGATTTGCGATGTCTTTGAGTGTTAGGGCGGTGGTTTGTGGGGTGTTTGTGGCTTGTTGGGTGTTCATATGGGTCTTATGGTTTGTTAAATTTGGTTAATAAAAATAGTAAGGTTTGGTGCTGATTTTGGTGTTAATCTTGGCGCAAGTTTCGTATCAAGTTTC
>NZ_MUXU01000085.1:3765-16351 GCF_002014985.1 Moraxella caviae
CGTATCAAGTTTCGTATCAATTTTCGTATCAATTTTCGTATCAATTTTCGTATCAATTTTCGTATCAATTTTCGTATCAATTTTCGTGTTGGTGCAAATTTGGCGTGAATTTACGCCAGTTTGCCAACTTCACCACTTAATTTGGCAAATTTAGCCAAGCAAACTGTGCTTTGGTGGTAGTGAAAGTTCATACACCGTGCGCCAAAATGTGCTAGAATATACAAAATCGTTTGGCCGCTTGATAAATTGGGTTTGTTTTGGCAGATTGCAAGGGAGTAATGCTTTTAAAAGTGGGTTTTAAAATCGCCAAAGCCACCAAAACAAATAAAACAAATTTGGCTAAAATAAATTCAGCCAAAACTAACCTATAAATTAAAGCCATCAGCGATAAATCATCAATAGGGCTTGATTTTACCACAAAAACCACGATAAAAGCCAAAAGATTGACCACATTAAAAACGAGCATGAAAAATTTCGGATAATTTTATGATAAAAATCGGACATGGTATAGACGTACACGCTTTTATTGACCGTGGATTGCCTGAGCAATTCGTAACTTTTGGCGGCGTGAAAATTCCCCATGCCAAGAGCATTTTGGCGCATTCTGATGGCGATGTGCTGCTGCACGCTTTGGCGGACGCACTGCTTGGGGCGTTAGCGCTTGGCGATATTGGCGAGCATTTTCCTGACACGTCTGATGACAATAAGGACTTGGACAGCCGTATCATTTTGCGCCACGCTTATGCTTTGGTGAAGCAGCACGGCTACCAAATCGTTAATGCAGACATGACCATCATTTGCGAGCGACCAAAGGTCTTGCCGCATAAAGATGCCATGCGAGCCAACATTGCTGCCGATTTACAAACCGACATCACAAACATCAGCATTAAAGCCACCACTAATGAAAAAATGGGGCATTTGGGACGTGGTGAAGGCGTACAAGCGCACGCAGTGGTGCTGCTTGCCAAGCAGTAAGACTTAAGCCGAATTGATTTTACACAACTTTAACCAAATTTATTTAAAAGGTTTTACCTTTATTTTTATAACTTATCTTCTACAACCATTTTCCACAACTGGGAGAATTTTATGAGCGACATCAATCCAGAAATCAAATCATTGATTGAAAACCAAATCAAAGACCATGCGGTGCTTTTGTACATGAAAGGCACGCCACAATTTCCACAATGCGGTTTTTCAGCGCGTGCGGTGGAAGTTTTGACGCAAATCGGTCGTCCATTTGCATTCGTGAACATCTTGGAAAATCCAGAAATTCGCGCCACTTTGCCATTGATTGCCAACTGGCCGACTTTCCCACAGCTTTGGGTGAATGGCGAGCTGATTGGCGGCAGCGACATCATTTTGCAAATGTACCAATCTGGCGAACTTAAGCCATTGATTGAAGAGCATAGCCCAGAAGTGTGATTGAGTTTACGCAAATGGAGTGGTGAAACGGTTATTTTTTAATAGCCGTTTTGCTGTTTTTGATAAAATGACACAGACAGACAAAATCAAACAAGTTTCCGCTGAAATTCTTACTTTGTGCGAATCGCCAAACACCGCCTTACAAGCCATTCATAAAATCATCGGTGCTGGCGGCGCAGGCGAGCTGTCTTGGCAGGTGGTGTATCAGCGTGTCATGGCAGACCAAGACGTGCAAGGGGCGTATTATTTGGCGACGTTCGCCCAAAAAATTGACGATTTGCCTTTTGATGCACGCCCACTCATTGACATGGTGATGGCGCATGGCGACGATGCGCTAAAAAACGCTTTGCTGGATAAATTACCCAAGCAAGCCAAAGAGCAGCTTTCTAAATCTGACGCTAAATAAGCACACTTTTCAAGCGATTTTGCGTTATTTGAACGGCAAGATTGAGTAGTGGTGAAATTATGCGATGGCAAAATGTGCAGTGATAAAATTGTGCGCTAAATTGACGTCAAATCAAGTGCTGGGGCATTTGACCTGATGGCGACAGCTTTAAAAATTCTTTGAAAGCTTTTTGCAAAATGTTTTAAAAAATCACAGCAAAACAAAACTTAAAAAGTGGCTTTAAAAAAATTAGCTTTAAAAAGCAACTTTAAAAATCAATTAAAAAATCAGCTTAAAAAAACAAATCACTTAAATCGGTAAACGTATGAATTTTTTATCAGGCTATGACGTGATTGTCATCGGTGGCGGACACGCTGGCACAGAAGCGGCTTTGGCAGCGGCACGCATGGGTTCAAAAACCTTGCTTTTGACGCACAACATTGAAACGCTTGGGCAAATGAGCTGTAACCCTGCGATTGGCGGTATTGGCAAATCACACTTGGTGCGTGAAGTGGACGCATTGGGCGGAGCGATGGCGTTGGCAACTGACAAGGCAGGCATTCAATTTCGTGTGCTAAACAGCCGAAAAGGCGCTGCCGTGCGAGCTACGCGTGCGCAGGCTGACCGTGTGCTTTATAAAGCTGCCATTCGCCAAGTGCTTGAAAATCAAGAGAATTTGCATTTGTTCCAGCAGGCGGCGGACGACATTTTGGTGGAAAATGGACGTGTAACGGCGGTGATTACCGCCACAGGGGTGAAAATTGCCACCAAAAAAGTGGTGCTGACTTCTGGGACGTTTTTGGGCGGTGTGATTCATGTGGGATTACAGCACCAAAGCGGTGGGCGTGCAGGCGATATGCCGTCCATTGCGCTCTCACAGCGTTTGCGTGAGCTGAATTTGCCTGTGGGACGACTAAAAACTGGCACGCCAGCACGCATTGACGCACGTTCGGTCGATTTTAGCGTGATGACTGTGCAGCCCGGTGATACGCCTTTACCTGTGATGAGTTATATGGGCAGTGTGGATATGCACCCGCAGCAGGTGAATTGCTACATCACGCACACCAACGAGCGCACGCACGAGATTATCCGTGCTAATCTTGACCAAAGTCCGATGTTTAGCGGCAAGATTGAAGGCGTGGGGCCGCGGTACTGTCCGAGTATTGAAGATAAAATTCACCGTTTTGCTGACAAAGACAGCCATCAGATTTTTATTGAACCTGAAGGGCTGAACACGCATGAGCTGTACCCAAATGGCATTTCTACGAGCTTGCCGTTTGAAGTGCAGGTGGACTTTATCCGCTCCATGCGTGGACTTGAAAATGCGCACATCACACGCCCCGGTTATGCCATTGAATACGATTATTTTGACCCGCAAAACCTAAAACCGACCCTTGAGACTAAATCCATTGACGGGCTGTATTTTGCTGGGCAGATTAACGGCACGACAGGCTATGAAGAGGCGGCGGCGCAAGGGCTTTTGGCGGGTTTGAATGCGTCTTTGGCGGTGGCGGAAAAAGACAGCTGGACGCCAAAACGCCACGAAGCCTATCTTGGCGTGCTGGTGGACGACTTAATCACGCACGGCACAAACGAGCCGTATCGTATGTTTACAAGCCGTGCTGAGCATCGCTTGCTTTTGCGTGAAGATAATGCCGACCAACGCTTGACTGAGATTGGGCGTAAACTTGGCTTGGTGGACGATGAGCGTTGGGCGAAATTTAGCCAAAAAATGGAGCGCATCGAGCAAGAAACCGCGCGCCTAAGCGATATTTGGGCAACGCCAAATAATGCGATTGGTAAGGCGTTCATGCAAAATACAGGCGAGATTTTGACCAAAGAAAACACCTTGCTTGACTTGTTGAAACGCCCAAACATCAGCTTTAATGACGTGGCGAGCGTGTCAGACAGCGATGTGCCAAGCGATGTGGGCGAGCAGATTGAAATTGGCGTGAAATATCAAGGCTACATCGAGCGTCAAGCCGATGAGATTGAGCAGATGAAACGCCTAGAAAATACGCCTTTGCCGCAGGATTTTGATTATGCAGCGGTGTCTGGACTGTCCAATGAAATCGTGCAAAAACTCAGCCAAGTGCGACCTGCGACTTTGGCGCAAGCAGGGCGAATCAGTGGCGTAACACCTGCGGCGGTGAGTTTGCTTGCGATGATGATTAAAAAGCGAGCGAAAATGCGTGATGTTTAAGTTGGTCTGATTGGCGGCTTTGCTGACAAATTTGCTGGCTGATGGGTATTATCAAAGCGTGTAAAAAGTGTTACAATGCGCTTTTTGCACGTTTGATCCATGAATATCCAAGAAATCCTTGACGCCATCGCCTTTGCTTTTATGATTGTTTTTCCAAACCTTGCTCTGATGGGGCTGGGTTTTTTTATGCAACGAAAAAGCCTGATTAATAAAAATTTCATTGATGTGGCGTCAAAAGTGGTGTTTAATTTTTGCTTGCCGTGCTTGCTATTTTTTAGCGTCATTAAAAGCCAAGTGGACATGGCGGCGCAGGCATGGCTGATTGGCGCAGGATTTATCACAACTTTTGTGCTGTTTTTTGGTGCGGAAATTTACGCCAAGTTTTTCGTGCCTGCGGTGCGTGATAAAGGCGTGTTTGTGCAGGGCGTTTTTCGCTCAAACATGGCGATTATTTCGCTGGCGGTGGCAAGCAATGCTTATGGCGAAGCTGGCACGAGCGTGGCGGCGGTGTACATGGGTGTGATTACGATTTTGTATAACGTGCTGGCGGTGATTACGCTGTCGCGCACCACGCAGGCGCAAAATTTTACCGCCCAAGCGCGTGGTATGCTGGGCAAAATCATCAGCAATCCTTTAATCATTGCGCTGGTGGCGGCATTTGTTTATCAGGCGCTGGCGTTGCCATTTCCGCCAAAGCCGATTGCCAGAACGGGCGAGCTGCTTGCTGGTGTGGCTTTGCCGCTGGCACTGATTTGCACTGGGGCGACTTTAAATGTCAAATCCATGCTGGCATTGTCTGGTGTGTCCATGCAAGCAAGCATTGGGCGAGTTGTGGTTGCGCCTTTGGTGGCGGTGGTTACAGGCGTGGCGATGGGCTTGCCGCCTGTGCATTTTGGTGTGCTGTTTGTGATGGTGGCAAGCCCTGCGGCAGCGGCAAGCTATGTGATGGCAAAATCCATGGGCGGCAATGACGTGCTGGCGGCAAACATTTTGGCGTTTACCACCGTGGTGAGTATGATTGGCATGGCAATCGGCATGGCGTGGCTAAGAATGTTGGGCTGGGTTTGATGTGCTTTTAAAACTTGCGTTTGATGAGTGAATTAAAGTGCTTTTAAATGTGAATTTTATTCCAAATTTTAAGTCTTATTGAGCCCAATCTACCAATCAAACTTAAAATCAATCCGAAAACCAAGCTTTTATCAAAACAAAAACCATCGCCGCTTGACGATGGTTTTTCTGTAGTTTTGTTAAGCTTTACTTAATGATAAAAATTAAGCAAGTCCATCAAATCAGCACCAGCCAATAATCATTCATCCATTCGGCAAGCTCGCTTAGGCGTGCCTGCGGTAAATCATCAAGCGTCAGCACTTCGCCATTGACTAAGCGTGTCAGCAAAGCAGTGCTTTCATCGTCCAATGACACGCATTCGCCATTGATGTACCACGCGCCATCGCAGCGCACAAAGCGGCTGGCAGGGTTTGCCATCAAACATTCGCCTTCGCCAAGTCGTTGTGCTAAAGCGCCTGCGTCCATTTCATCTTCAAAAGCCAGCAAATCATACTGGCGCTTACTCACCAATTCCGCCACCGCACTGCGCACGATGTCATCGCCAGCAGGGGAATTGAGTGTGTCAATCAGCACTTGCTTGATGGCGTCAAGGCTGGCTGCGCTAAGTTCGTTGGCGTCAGTTTGTAGGGCTTGCGGCAGCGTGATGGGTGAGAACAGGCTGCGCTCATGGGTGGCAACGTCCGCAATTTCATCTAGGATTTGCACCACGTTTGGGCGGCGAAAGCCAAAGCTAAAAGTCAGGCAGTCATTTTGTGCAATGCCGTGATGCGACAGGCGTGGCGGCACATACAAAACATCACCGGGTTCTAAAATCTCATCAAAAATCAGCTCGCCCATGTCATCAAGCAGGCGAATCGGCTGACCCGCCACAAAGGGCGTGTCGCCATCGCACATTTTACCCAGCTGCCAGCGTCTTTCGCCAAAACCTTGCGCCAAAAACACATCGTATTCATCATAATGCGCGCCCACGCTGCCGCCCACTGGCGCGTATGACACCATGATGTCGTCTTGTTGCCATTTTGGAATAAAATCAAAGGCTTGCCACAGCTGCCCAAGCTCAGGCGACCATTGCTCAAGGTTTTGTACCAGCACCGTCCACAGCTGCGGCGCATTTTGAATATCGCTTTCGTCAAGCGGTGAGTTTTTTAGCGACCATGTGTTTGGGTTGGTGTCGTCTTGACTGATGAGCCGTGCCGACACGCCTTCTTCGCACGCCAAGCCCAGCACGTCTTCAGGCTCAAACATTTGTGCGATGGCTGGCAAGCCGTTTTTAATTAACAAAGGTTTTTTTTGCCAATAATCACGCAAAAATTCTTCGGCACTCATGCCATTAGGCAAGCAAAACGCCAAGCGTTCAGTGGTTTGATTTGTCATAATTGTGTAGATTTTCTAAAAAGTGTAGAGTTGGTAACCGCCATCAAAAAGCTGATTTGATATTTGTCAAATTTAAAATTTGCCGTGAAATTCGCTTGTTTGATGGTGTGGATTTAGATTTGGGTTTTAAATTTTATGATAGTTTAGCAAGTTTTTCTCAAAAAACCAATTTAAAAATATCGTGAGTTAAAGCTATTTTATACAGCTGTCTTTTAAAAAGCTGATCGGTAAAAAATTTCAAAGTGAAAGCGGTGAAAAGTTGTCAGAAAGTTATGCGAAAATGGCTTTCACACCAGCAAATCAGCGAAAAATATGCTACAATAGACGATAAGTTTTTGTGCCAAAATGCGTGCTGGCAGCCATGTTTTGATGGGCTTAGGCGAGTTTTGGCAGTGGATTTGATTTTATCATTTATTTATAAATTTACTTTGTAATTTTATTTTGATTTAGTTTACAAAAGGAATGCTATGTCGCACTCTGACAATATGAGCCAAGACGTTGATTTTGAAGGTGATTTTATCACGCCTGCTGATGAAGATGAGCAGGATTTTGCTTATTATTTGGACGATGGCAATGATGAAATGACCCAAGCGGACATCGCCCAGCTGTATGCCGAGCTTGCCGAAGCGGAAAAAGAGCTGTCCACGATTCGTGATTTTATCCGTTTTTGTGTAACCAAATTGCGCCAATATGACGTGGTGGTGGCGCAGGGTACGACCGATGAATTTGCCGAAAGTGCGGCGATTGTGCTGCATTCTTTGAATTTGACGTGGTCGGCAGATGAGCAGATTTTGGATTGTAAGCTGATTGGCGCAGAAAAACAAGCGGTGCTGACCTTGCTTTCTGAGCGCATCATTCAGCGTAAGCCTTTGAGTTATTTGATAAATTTGGCGTATTTTTGCAATATGCCGTTTTATGTGGACGAGCGCGTGTTGATTCCACGTTCGGCAATCGCTGAGCTGATTAACCAGCGTTTTTATCCGTATTTTGATGTGGAAGACGCCAAAAAATCGCAGTTTTTTGAGCATGGTTTGCCAGAGCTTGGCTTGTCTGCGCCAGAGCGCATTTTGGATTTATGCACAGGTTCAGGCTGTATCGCCATTGCGCTGGCGGCGGCATTCCCTGATGCCAATGTGGATGCAACCGACATTGACAAAGACGCACTAGAAGTGGCGTGGACAAACGTAGAGCATCACGATTTGGCGCACCAAGTAACGCTGATTGAGTCGGATTTATTTGCCAAAATTCCAGCGGAAAATCAGTACGAGCTGATTGTTACCAATCCGCCTTATGTGGACGCAGCGGCGATGGCGGATTTGCCACCAGAGTTTTTGCACGAGCCAGAACACGCTTTGGCGGCAGGGCAAGACGGCTTGGATTTGGTGCATCAAATCTTGTACGCTGCGCCTGATTATCTGACGCGCGATGGGCTTTTGGTGTGTGAAGTGGGTGATAGCGAATGGCATTTACGCCAAGCCTATCCAGAGATCCAGTTTGACTGGCTAACCTTTGAAAAAGGCGGTAGCGGCGTGTTTGCCATCACTTGCGAAGAGCTGCTTGAATATCGTGAAGATTTCGCACGTCAAGTGGCGCGCGTCAAGGGCGAAGGCTGATTGCGTGGCATGGTTGCACACCGCTAAGCCAGCCGCTTGCCAATTTGCAAAACTCACCGTGTGTGGGTTTTGTTTTGTAGAGCGGTGTTGATGGACGTAAAGGTTTATGAACGTTTGTGCGCCTAGTGTGAAACGTGCGTTTATTTGATACAATTTAACTTATTGTTAATTAACTGATTGATTTTATGGCAAAAAAATCCAGCTATGTCTGCCAAGCGTGCGGTGCGCATTATGGCAAATGGTCGGGGCAATGCACCGATTGTGGCGAGTGGAATACGCTTGTAGAAGCGATGGACACAAGTTTGCCGCACCATCGCAGCGCACCAAAAGCCGCCAAGCCAAAAACTGCCAACTATGCAGGCGACACGTCAGGCGTGATGAATCTTGACCAAGTGGGCGTAACGCTAGAAACGCGTATGCCGACTGGCTTGGGTGAGTTTGACCGTGTGTTGGGCGGTGGTTTGGTGGCAGGTTCGGTGGTGCTGATTGGTGGCGATCCGGGTATTGGTAAGTCCACGATTTTATTGCAAACCGCCACAAATATGGCGAGTTTGGACAGCTTGGCAGGTTCGGCTTTGTACATCACAGGCGAAGAGAGCTTATCGCAAGTTGCCATGCGCGCCAAGCGTTTAGGTTTGCCGACTGACCGCTTGCGTGTGCTTGCTGAGACGAATGTAGACACTATTTGCCTTGCTTTATCTGCCGAGCAGCCAGCGATTGCCATCATTGATTCCATTCAGACGCTGTACACCGAAGCCATCACGTCTGCACCGGGCGGCGTGGCGCAAATCCGTGAATCGGCAGCCATGCTGACTCGCTACGCCAAGCAAACAGGCACGGCGCTGTTTTTGGTGGGGCATGTTACCAAAGAAGGTTCGCTGGCTGGCCCTAGGGTGCTTGAGCATATGGTGGATACGGTGCTGTATTTTGAAGGGGAGAGCGACAGCCGTTTTCGCATGATTCGCGCGGTGAAAAACCGCTTTGGTGCGGTGAATGAGCTGGGAATTTTTGGCATGACGGATACAGGACTTAAAGAAGTCGCCAACCCATCGGCAATTTTCCTAAGCCGCTATGAAAAACCCATCGCAGGTTCGGTGGTGATGGTCAGTCGTGAAGGCACGCGGCCGCTTTTGGTGGAAGTACAAGCATTGGTGGACGATGCGCACGCCCAGCCAAGACGTATGGCGCTGGGTTTGGATTATCAGCGGCTTGCCATGCTGCTTGCGGTCATGCACCGTCATGGCGGCATTCACACCAGCGGGCAGGACGTGTATGTGAACGTCGTGGGTGGTGTCAAGGTGATGGAAACGGGCAGTGATTTGGCGGTGCTTTTGGCGTGTGCGTCCAGTATTCGTGAGCGTGCGCTGCCGCCAAGGCTTGCGGTGTTTGGCGAAGTGGGCTTGTCTGGCGAGATTCGCCCTGTGCCAAATGGGCAAGAGCGTCTGCGTGAAGCGATGAAGCACGGATTTACGCACGCCATCATTCCTAAGGCAAATGCGCCCAAAGAAAACAGCACCCAATTTCAAGGCATTCAAGTGATTGCGGTGGACAGGCTGGACGAAGCGATTGACCGTGCGTTTGATTTGATTTAGCGTTGGTTTTAAGTGGTGAAATTTTATTCGTTAATTTCATTCACAAACCCAAACCGTTTTTAAACCCATTGTCATTCACTGCATTTTATCCGCCATTCACCGATAAGCTGAGTACATCATGCCAACTGCGCTAAAATCCTTGCTGCTTTTTGTGCGCCGCTACAGCGTGGTGGCGGTGCTGCTTGCGCTGTGGCAAGCGGTGGTGGCGTTTGGGTTGCTGCCTGATTATCTGTTGCCATCGCCTGTGCAAATCGTGGCGGCATTCATTGATGATTTTTGGCTGCTGATGAATCACGCCAAATACACGCTTTTGACGGCACTGATTGGTACGTTGATTGGGCTTTTGCTGAGTTTTGTGCTGTCGATTTTGATGGATTTGTCGGCAGGTTTTAAAGAAAAAATCTATCCGCTGTTGCTGCTCAATCAGACCATTCCGACCATCGCCATTGCGCCGCTTTTGGTGATTTGGCTGGGCTATGGCATTTTGCCAAAAGTGGTGCTGGTAGTGCTGTCGGTGTTTTTTCCGATGACGATTGCGCTGATTGACGGCTATCAATCGGTGGAAAAAGAGCAGCTCAATCTTTTTAAATCCATGAAAGCCAGCACTTATCAAAGCTACCGCTACCTAAAAATTCCTTCTGCGATGGGTTATTTTTTCACAGGGCTAAAAGTGGCGATGTCTTATGCACTGGTGTCTGCGGTGGTGGCGGAGTGGCTGGGCGGCTATCACGGGCTTGGCGTGTACATGACGCGCGTGCGCAAATCTTATGAGCTGGATAATATGTTTGCGGTGATTTTTTTCATCAGTGTGCTGACGCTGCTTTTGATTGGGCTGATTAAGCTGATTGAGCGGCGTGTGTTGGCGTATCAGCCAAGAGATTAGAAAAGTTTTTAATTACAATAAGTTGTAAGAAAAGTACTGCAAAATTAAATGACAAGACAAAGTTGCAAAACCAATTTTATCAAGCTGGCCTTGCAAAATCAGTTTTCCAAAAATAATTTCATCAAAAAGGACTCACAGCGATGACGCTTTACCGCAGCAAATTCACCCAAAACTTTACTCAAAGCGTGTTTTTCAGTAAACAAGCTGCACCATCAAATCAGCAAAGCACTGACGAGAAATCCGCACAAATTACAAAAAGCAAAACATACACGCAGCGATTACTGCCTGTATTGGCTGGCGTTTTTGTAATTACAGGGTGCGCACAAAGTGGTGATAACGAAAGTGCAAAAAATACGGCTGATGAGCTTATCATTGCGCTTGATTGGGTGCCAAATACCAATCACACAGGGCTGTATGTGGCGATTGAGCAGGGGTATTTTGCCCAAGAAGGCTTAAGCGCAACCATCGTACAGCCAAGCGAAGACAGTGCTTCGGTGCTGGTGGCAAGTCAGCGCGCGGATTTGGGCGTGTATTTTCAGCCGAACATGGTAAAACGTCTTGTCAAAGGCGAGCCGATTACCGCCATCGCCGCCATTGCTCAGCATAACAGCGTGGGGCTTTTATCCTTGCAATCGTTGGGCGCAAAATCGCCAGCGGATTTGCACGGCAAGCGTTATTCCACTTGGGAAGATGCGGTAGACGATGCGACTGTGGCAAACGTCGTGGGCGCACCGCTCAATCCTGTGCCGGGTGAAAGCACGGACGCAACAACGGCTTTGCGCATGGGATTGTTTGATTATGTGCTGGCGTATTACAGCTGGGACGGCATTCACGCAGGGCTAAAAGGTGTGCCGACCAACTTTTTTTATTTAAAAGACGCCAATCCAACCTTTGATTATTATGCGCCTGTGCTGATTGCCAATAACGAAAAGCTTGCGCAAAATCCAGAACGTTACAAAAAAGCCTTAAACGCCATCAGTAAAGGCTATCAATACGCTGCGCAAAATCCTGAACAAAGTGCCAAAATTCTACTCAAGTACGCGCCAGAAACGAACAGCGAGCTTGCCCATGCCAGCCAAGCCTTTATGTCGCAGCAGTATTTGGCGGCGGACGGCAGCTGGGGTTATTTTGATGACGCACGCTGGAATCGCTTTTATCGCTGGGTGTATGAGCAGGGTTTGGTTGATAAACCGTTTGCCGATGGCGCAGGCATGAGCAATGACTATTTGCCTGCCAAATCTGCTGCTGACAGCCAAACGCCTTGAGTTAAAACGGTTTTATTTAAATTGCTTGCCATGACACAACGCCACGCCCAAAATTCCAAGCATAAACTTACCTTAAAAAACATCAGCCATTGCTTTGGTGCGGTGGCGGTGCTTGATGATGTGTCGCTAGAAGTGCGCACAGGCAGCGTGGTGGCGATTGTGGGTGCCAGCGGCTCTGGCAAGACGACTTTATTTCACATTGCTGCTGGGCTGATTGCGCCAGACGCAGGCGTGGTCAGTATTGATGGGCAAGATGTTACGGGCAAGGCGGGGCAAGTCGGCTATATGCTGCAAAAGGATTTGCTACTGCCGTTTTATCGTGTGTATGACAACATCGCGCTGCCATTGATACTGCAAAACCTACCAAAAGATGAAATCGCCCAGCGCATCATGCCCAAACTTGACGATTTTGGGCTTAGCGAGCACATACAAAAATATCCGCACGAGCTGTCAGGTGGGCAACGCCAACGCGCGGCACTACTGCGTACTTATCTGGCGAATGATGAAATTATGCTGCTGGACGAGCCGTTTTCTGCGCTTGATTACATCACCAAACGTGCCATGCACGCATGGTTTGCGGCATTTCAGCAGCGCACTGGTTTGACTTGCCTGATGATTACGCACGACATTGACGAAGCCATGGCGCTTGCCGATTGTGTGTACGTTTTAAAAGGCAAGGTGCATGATAAAGCGCAAAACGAGAGTGAAAAACACGGCGCAACGCTTAGCCAGCCGTTTATCGTACCAAAAAGCGAAAATTTTCGGCTATTTTCAAAACCCG
>NZ_MUXU01000086.1 GCF_002014985.1 Moraxella caviae
CTAATCTAGTACAGCCCCTACAATATTTTGCCAGCGTGGGTTCTCTTTTCCAATTGGTGAATTATGCAACCAACCTTCCAAATTTACATGACCAAAAGCTGATGCCATATCATGAAAAACATACTTGCCTTTTTCTTTTTCAAGATGAATTGGCACGATAATAGGGTCACCATGTTTGGTTTCAATAGAAGTTAAAACCACCAAACCAACTCCATTATCAGCTTTCACCACAGCCACAGGGTCATGAATTTCTTTTAACAATTTACTTATATCATCGAGAGATAAGGTGTGAGAAATATCATCTTTGCCAGCTACTTTTCCTTGCATTTTAAGCAAGGTGTATCTATCCAATTCAAGCGGCAAATCTTTAACCGATAATCCATTATAGCCGTCCAACGCCAAAAGCACTGGCGGCATCTTAGTTTGAACAGGTCTTGGATAGCTGACCATTGTGCTATTTAATTTAGCAACATCTTTGCCAAACTGTTCTTGGATATCATTAGGTACAACAAACAAACTATGTTTGGCTGGTGTTGATTGTGCGATTACTTCAGCCGCTTGTTCAACGCCTTGTCGCTGCTCAACTTCTGCTACCTTTTCCTTGGTTTTATCCAAGCTTAAAACATATTTGGTGATTAGGTCAGCATCTTTTGCAGCTTTGAAAAATTCTTTTGGATCATTTTCAATCACCGCCGCCCAAGATTGCAAATAAGCATAGTGGTTGGTTGGATCATGACCAATCTGTAGTTCTTGGCCAATCATCATGCTAGCCATTTCTGCACGCAGTTCTTCTTTAGCGTATGAATAACTGCCAAATGCACCACTCAAATCACGATTTAAGCGGCTTTCATGGCCTGTGGAGTGCGCCAGCTCATGCAAAGCCGTGGCATAATAAGCATCTTCTGACACAAACAATTCACGCTGTGGCAAAGTGATTGTATCGGTTCTTGGGTTGTAATGTGCTGAATAATGGCCAGTTTTTTCAGGTGTGTGGTCAATGCGCACCCCTGAATTTTCTAAGATTGATTCCGCTTTTTCGTGGCGTTCAAATTTGGTTAGAAGAGTTTCATTCAACTGGCGTTCAGGCAGACCATCGATTTGTTCAGCGTTAAATACCGTATAAATTCGCAATTTCGGCGACAGATTTTTCGGTTCACGACCTTCAGCGGCGGCTTTTGTTTGTTCTTTTTCGACATCTTCTTTGGTAGGAATATGCCAAAAATGAATCTGTGTGCCTTTCTCGCCACGGCGCACTTGACCGCCAGCTTCTTGAGCGTTGTTGTAAGTAAACCAACGGTTATCGTTATAACCATTGATTGATGCTTGCACCATCAAATTGATAGAGTTTAGCCCTTTATATGGCGTGCCACTTGCGCCGCTGACAGGCAGCACATTATTAACTGTGCCAGCTTCAAAAGGCATCTGCCACGGTGCTTTATTATTTTTCACTTGTTCCAAAATTCGGTCAGCGATTTTTTGCAAGTATTCATCAGACTTGCTAGAGCCAAGCTTGCTACCTTTATCATCTGCTGGAATTTCGACAGGATGCTGTGGCGGCAATTCTTTTTCATTTTCCGATGGCGCATCCATATCTGCTGACTGTCCGAATTCGGGCGGTTGGTCAGCTGTCTGCACTGGTTCAGTGACTTGTTCAGCTGATTTGACAGTTGGGTTTTTAAAGTCATGGATTTCGTACCAGCCAACTTTCATCATTGTGCTATGAAAATCTGACATAATAAAATTGTCAGGCAATTTATCATGCACACTATGATATATACCGTCAAAATCCACAACCTTTCGGTCATCACCATTGGCGCTAATGTATTTATAGTTGCCATTTTCAACAGTAAAGCCATTAGCAACCATGTATTCATCAGCCATTGCACGAATAGCAGATACCTTATCTTGAGTTTGTACAATGACCTGTGCTTGTTCTGCTGGTGCTGGTGTAACAACTTCGCTAGTGGCTTCAACCGATTTTTCAGCCAAAGAAGCTTGTTCTGCTGCTTTGGCTTGTTCAATGAATGAGTGTGAATTTTCAGCGACCCATTCGGTTGCATTTGCTAGATTGGTGCTGAACATTTGCCGTCTGACTTCGCCATTTGTGATATGCACTTCTATCACATCCATTTCAACAGCCACTTTGTCAATATATCGCCAATCTTCTTTTGGTGTATTGGCATATACGCCAATTTGTGCCGCTAATTCTTGGTCAGGCAAGGAATTAATCATATTTTTAAATGAGAAGCTGCCACGGTACACTTCGTGTATCCATTCTAAAGCTTGTTCAGATGCCGCCAGCTGTCGGTCAGATGGCAGCTTTGCAATGTGTGCAGATTGTACATAGGCAAAAGCGGCAAATTGGTTGTTGTCAGGCTCATAATCATTGATTCTATCAAGATTGCTTTGCAATTCTTGCAATTGTTCAGCTGTCATTGCTCTAGCTTCACGCTGGAAGCTTTTATCAACTTCAGCCAGTTTATCAAATACATGGTCATAAGCTTGGCTGAATGCTTCTAATTCATCATCTTTAAGATAGACATAGGCATCAGGATTTCTTTTCCATTCTTCAAATTTGGCAATATTCACCAAATAATCATTTTTGATGCCTTGTTCTGCCAGTTTATTGGCAATATAGCTTTCAAATGCTCTAGCGGTCATTTCGACATAAGTGCCGAAGTAAGGCTTGTTTCTATAACCATCTGCTTTTATTGACCGTTGTTGCAGTCCTGTGTTGCTTGTTGCTTTTAGTAGTGCTTGTAACGCCGTTGATAATTCAGCATGACGCATATTTTCAGGGCGGATTGTTGTGATGTCACGAGTTGCCAAGTCTTTATCGCCTAAATAATGGTCAAGAGCGTGCCACCATTCGTGGGCTAACGAGCCAGCACCTTTGGTTTTTGTGAGATTAATCACTTTTTGATCTGTTTCATAGTGAGCAGCCGCCCAGCCTGAACCCCTAGCACCAAATGCAATACCAAGTTCGCCATTCAAGCCAATGGCGGATGGGGAAATATTGGCAGCTTTGGACAAGTCCATAAAGGCATCATAGGCTTGATTTAAGTGTTCTTGGCGTTCGTCACCCTTTACCCAATTGCCAAATTGACCGCCACGAACATTGAAAGTTTGCAAAAATTCTTCAGGCGTAATATCACGGCCATCACGATATCCCATACCTATTCGTGCAGTATTTTCAGCTGAACGCATATCTGCTTTGACGATGTTGTTTAGTTCTTTGTGTTCTTGCCACAACTGATAAAGATTTTCAACATTTTCACGGCGAATATCGGCATCTTCATTGCGCAGATAATTTCTTGCTTCTTCGACAGTATCAAAATTAATTAGCGGTGTTTTATGCTTATCAGACTTAACAGCAATAAAAATTTCATTTGTAGCGGTGTTTCTATAAACGCTAAATTGCAGCTCTTTTTGTTTTGGCGGTGCTTCTTGAAAATTTGCCAAAGCTTCTTGCACAGCTGGCTTCATGGCAGTGACCACATCAGCAATGTTGGCAGTACTAACATCAGCCACATTGAATCTGTGATTTTCACTGCCAATTTGAATAATAAATTGGCTAAGTCGGACATCAAAAGCCATCTTATCCCAATGTTTGCGGTCAGTTTGTGCCATCATTTGAATAGCAAAGGCGCTAAGCCTATCATTCCAAGTGCCAGCTTCTAGCTTTTCAAGAAAATCTTTGCTGCTTTCAGGGTGTGCTATCAGCCAAGAAACTGCTGTTTGGGCGGCTTCAAGCTTTTGAAACCATCTTTCTTTTGCTAATGATTTTCTTGGCTTGGTAGGTATTGAATTTCTAGCATGGTGAGCAACAGCGGCTACCATCGCATCTTCGATGGCGTCAATTTCCGATTTTGGCCATAGCTTTGAAAATGGCAGTTTTTTGGTATCTTCATTAGACAAATCTAAGTCAGCAAAATTATGTTTTTTCGCACCGTGGATGACTTCACCAAAATCATCTAATTTTTTAGTAGTATCATTCATTCTTCTTCCCCTTCGATCGCTTCCCAATCACCATGTGTAGCAAAATCATCTTCATCAGCGGCTTCAGCACCGACAGATTCGGCATATTCGGCTGATACTTCTAGCACCATCACCGCCATAGGGTCTTCGTCATCAACATCGACATCATCCCAGTCTTGTACTTCAAGACTTGGCATAGTTGCCGCTTGGAAGCTGGCAAGCGCGGCTTCTAGGGTTAAATCTTTGACTTGTTCTGTATTCACATTTGATCCTTATTGGTCATGCCAGTGTCGAACACTTAGCAGACGGGTAATATTAAGTAGCGCAGCTACTTTGATGTGGGTATCGGCCATTGTTTGTGCCTTGATCGCTTCTTTGATGCGGTTATTATCATCAATGAGCAAAATGCCCGAACTTTTGTGCGGCCTACGCTCAAGTAGATCTTCACTGTAGATGTTTTGCGGCATGATGTAATAATGCTTCCAAACATTGAGCGGTTTTTTCCATTTTTCTTTTTCAGCATCAGCAAAAAAATCTTGCCGTGATGCTTTAATTTCGAACTCAATGGGGCGCATCGATGGAGACACGGCGAATAAATCACACTCATAACCTGACCATTTCAGATTATTAATAACCAATAAATGCTTAGAATTGAGATAAAAACCAGCCACAAGCTTGGCGATTTGGCGTTCAGAATAGTTGCGCAAGTGTCCGAATTCGAGCGATTTTGGCTGCGGCGGTACATCAAGGCTGAACATATCGCCAACCTTGAAGATATTGGCGTGCTGGCGGCGTAAAGCTTTATACGCATTCATCACCGTGCGTTCATCACCAAGCACTGCCATTAATTCATCCATCGACTTATCGCCCAGCTGAAGCTGGCGCACCATTTCATGTTTGGCGTTGCCGTTATACACCAGCGGTTTGACATCAGGCATTGAAGTAATCTTATTGCCTTTGGCCAGCCATGCTTCAATTTCAGCGTCAAGTAATGCAGCTTTTGACATGACTTAACCCCCAAAATCAGGTTGGCCATTTTTTTCCCAGTAGCTAGTTTTGCATTTTGGGAAACCTGAACAGCCGTACATCACATAAGGTTTTTTGTTTTTACCAACACCTGTGCGCTTAATCAGTGGGCTGCCGCAAGTTTTGCACAAATATTCTGTGGTTTCAGCTTGTGCTTTGGGCTTTTTCTCAACTGGCTTGCCAGCTTTATCATCCATTGTGTGTTTACATGGATTGACTTCATCACGATAACCACTGCACGCCCAAAATACACCATATTGACCCTTGCGCCGCTGTAAAGCACGACCGCACTTAGGGCATGGATGGCTTTCACCAGCGCTAAAGCTACTGGCTTTTAGGCGTTCAACTTCACCATTAACCACATCTTGCATCATCAATTCAACAAAGCGGTAAGCGTCATTGATGCTGGCAATGCTTTTTTGCTGCTCAAACCAAATGGCAGACATATCAGGATATTTGACAATATCAGCGGCAAAGTCGTATAGGTCTTGACCAAGTTTGGTGCTGATCACATTTTTGCCTTTTTCAGCGATAAACCCACGCTTAAATAAGCCGTCAATGATGCTTGAGCGTGTCGCTGATGTGCCGATGCCGCCATGTTCACCAGCCTTATCTTGGTCTTTTTCTTTCAAAACCTTTGCCAAGTCAGGGTCTTTGACATACTTGGCAGCTCGTGCCAAATCACCCATCAGGGTTGAAATGGTGTATAGTGCTGGCGGTTTGGTTTCGTAGGCTGTGGCTTGTGCTGCGGTGCATTGTCCGCTCATATTAGCGACAATATCCCTAATGTCACCGCTGACCACATTGTCATCGGTTTCTTCTTCGTCACCATCATCAGCGCCAACAGCTTTCCAGCCAGCACTGGTTTGGATGGTTGCACGGCCGCCAAACTGCTTGCCATTCACATCGATCACGATTGATGTTTCGTCATACTTGTAGTTAGGGTAAAACTGCAAGATATAACGGTTGGCAATCAAGCCATACACATTTTGTTCTTCGGTGCTAAGGCTGTGCCAGCTGACAGTCGCTTCAGTCGGTACAATCGCATGGTGCGCTGATACCTTGCTTGAATTAAATGCCTTACCTTTAATGCTTGGGTTGGCAGCATTGACTACTGACACGGCATTTGGCAGGGTTTGGGCGATTGCTTGTAGCACCGCTGGCGCATCATCAAACTGTTCATCACTTAGATATTCACAGTCCGAACGGTTGTAGGTGATCAGCTGATGCTTTTCACGCAAAGACTGCGTGATCTGCATGACTTTATCAGGTTTATAGCCAAAGCGGCGGCTGCACTCTTGTTGCAGCTTCAAAAGATTATAAGGCAGTGGCGGTGATGTTTCTTTTGGCTTGGTTTCTGACTTGATGACTGTGGCTTTTTTGCCTGTGACGTGAGCTGCAACTGCATCAGCAAACGCCTTATCTGTCAGGCGTTTTTTGTCATCGATTGGGTCATTTTCGGTAGTGAAGTAACCCACACGAAAATTTAATCCGCCGATAGCCATATCACCATGCACTTTGTAATAGTAACTTTTTTGGTGACTTGAGTTGGCGCGGTCACGGCGTACCACCAAGCCCAAAATTGGCGTTTGTACACGCCCAATGGTAACAACGCCTTGACCACCATTGGCTTGGTGTTGTAGCGTATAAGCACGAGTAAGATTGTAGCCGTACAACTGGTCAGCAATGCGGCGAGCTTCAGCCTTATAGCCCATGTGTTCAAATTCGCTGTTTGGCTTTAAATTGGCTACCGCCTTGGCAACGACTTTGGCATTGTTGTCATTGATCAGCACACGCATCACTGGCTTGCTATTACCCAAAAAGCGCAAAAGCTCATCAATCAATAGCTGCCCTTCTTCGTCAGGGTCGCCAGCGTTCACGATAACGCTTGCTTGATTGATAAGCTCTTCAATGACTTTGACTTGTGCTTTTTTATCAGACGGCACTTTGTATTTGACTGGCAGATGAGCGAATGGCAAATCTGCCAAATTCCAACTTTTATATTTAGGGTCATAATCTTCAGGGTCTGCAAGCTCTAGCATATGGCCAAAGCACCAGCTGATTGTATCATTCCCATTAGTCATGTGAGTTTTATGATTTTGCCAGTTGCCGCCGATGCCTGCAGCGATGGCACGCCCTAAATCAGGCTTTTCTGCGATAAATAGACGCATGATACATCCTTATTAATTTTGTAGCTCAATAGCTCAATAGTTTTTCTATTGGGCTACATGGTTAGCATCGATGGCTTGCACTGTTATCTTGGCGGATGGGGTGCAAGCCATCCCATTTTGTCCGAATCGGACGGATTAGTTATAAGTGTAAATCTGCACTTCTACACGGCGGTTTGGTGTCAAACAGTCAATCAGTTGTGAGCGAGTGCCGCTATGGCATTGCTTGACTGGCAGATATTCACCAGCGCCGACAGCAGTTAGGCTAGTAGGCTTCACACCTTTAGATAGCAGATAGCCAGCGACAGTATCAGCACGCTTTTTCGACAAATCAAGGTTGTAGCTTTCATCACCTAAGTGGTCAGTATGACCGATGATATAAACACCAACACGACCTTTGGATTCATAGTTTTTGATGGCGCTGACCAAAGAGTCTAGCACTACACGACCTTCGACACGCATATCACCCATGGCATATTTATCAAATGCAAATAGCGCATCGACTGATAACTTAAAGTTTTCTTTAAGTTCAGCTGCTTGTGCAGCTGGTGTTTGCTGAACAATGTTATTGATAATGGTTGGTGCTACGGCTGATTTTGACTTAGCTTGTTCTTCGCAAGATTTATCCGACCAGTAGAACGCTTCGACTAGCATATTGTCATCAAAATGCACTTGGAATTGGCATACTTGATGCTGATTATTGGCATCACGGTAGTTGAATACATAGTTCCACTCATGTACACCCCACAGGCCTTCGCTAAAATGCGGACTGCCGATCAGTTGGCGCACTTGATCTTTACTCATTTGGTGTTCAACTTGAGCCACATTGTCCCAATTTACCCAACTACCTTTGTAGTTGTTGGTTGAAAACTTGGCTTTTTCGATGGCTGGAAATTCGATCAAGCCATTGGCTGATGCAATTTCATTCATCTTTTTATCAAAACTTGGCAAAGTTGGTAGCTGGCTGGTTACTGGTTCGGCTGCATCTTTAACAGCTGCACAGCCAGTCATAGTGGCGATAACCGCCATTGAAGCGAATAACATTTTAAAATTTTTCATAACAATACCTTTTTTTTAAAATTTAGGATTGCCCAACCCAAAAAGGATGCAGATTTGAGTCGGGCAAAAGGGTTAAAACAATGTCATTGCCATTCAAAGCCCACACCCAAGCCGCCACCGATTTGTTTTTCAGTGTCTGCATTCAGATGTGCTTTAAAAATGGTTCTTCCATTGTCACTTGAACGACTATAACCGACCGCCAATGCACCTTTGTCTTGAAAACCACCCAAGCCAAACGCCATCATTGACTTGCCATTGCCACGCACTTGCGGTAAAGCCGCCGATGCGTTAGAGCCAGCGATACCAGCTTGCAGCTTATCTTCGACTGTATTGATATGCTGACGCATGGCGTCATTGCCGTGATTCACATAGCTATAAACATCAAACAATTGGCTGCCGTTTACAGCATCAGTGCTGTCAGCGGTGATAGCGCCATCTTTAACATTGGTAATGGTTGTACCATCAGCACCGCCAAGGGTGACTGTATCTTTGGCTGCGCTGTCATATTTGACAACAATGTCATCAAGGGCTTTAACTTTTGCATCGGTTGCTGCCAAGGCTGATTTTTCTGCCTTTTTGTCATCCAAAGCACTAATGGCAACTTTGTTTGCATTAGCGGTAGCTTTGGCAGTATCAGCAACACCTTTGACTGCATACAACTGGCCACCATTCACCGCATCTTTGCTGTCAGCGGTGATAGCGCCGTCAGCTACACCTGTTACTTTCAAATCACCAGCATTAATACCAGTTGCAGATAGTCCAACAGTTGAACCGTCAATAGCGATGGTTTTAACCGCAATGTCATCTTTTAAAGACACAGTGATGCCATCAGCGGTTGTTGTGGTATCAATATTTTTACCGCCAAGGATTGATACGGTATCCCCAAGCTGATAATTTGTGCTTGTGGCATCAGATGTTTTTACATTAAAGCCTTTGGCAATAGCATCTGCATTAGCTTTAACTTTTGCATCGGTTGCTGCCAAGGCTGATTTTTCTGCCTTTTTGTCATCCAAAGCACTAATGGCAACTTTGTTTGCATTAGCGGTAGCTTTGGCAGTATCAGCAACACCTTTGACTGCATACAACTGGCCACCATTCACCGCATCTTTGCTGTCAGCGGTGATAGCGCCATCTTTAACATTGGTAATGGTTGTACCATCAGCACCGCCAAGGGTGACTGTATCTTTGGCTGCGCTGTCATATTTGACAACAATGTCATCAAGGGCTTTGATGTCTTTTGCTGCTTTATCAGCGGTTGCTTGTGCTGCATCAGCCTTAGTTACGGCAGTATTTGCAGTGTTTTGAGCTGCAACAGCTTTAGCATCAGCGGCTTTAGCATCGGCGATACCTTTTGCTGCATCGGTTTGGGCTTTGGTGATGTTTGCTTTGGTTGCGTCTGATAGACCATAAATCACTTTACCAGCACCATCTGTAGATACAGAAAGGTCTGTGGTTGCGCCCAAAGTTAGACTATCCGCTGCTGTGGTTCGCCATGTGTCGGCTGTGCCAGTGGTTGTAGTGGCAGCGGTTTGACCGTTTGCCACACTAAAGGTATAAGTGGTTGCTGCTACACGGTTAGCTGTAGTGTTTGCCGCTTGAGCAGTGGTATTTGCTGCATTTGCAGTGTTTTGAGCTGCAACAGCTTTAGCATCAGCGGCTTTAGCATCGGCGATACCTTTTGCTGCATCGGTTTGGGCTTTGGTGATGTTTGCTTTGGTTGCGTCTGATAGACCAACAGTAAAGGTTTTTTCACCATTAACTGTAGCGTTAGTAACTGTAACACCATCACCTTGAACAACATTAACTGCCGCACCCCCTTGTTTTGCGTTTACAAAAGCAATAGCGTCATGAATAGTATTTTGACCAGTGCCACCAATATTGGTCATTGAGATTGTGCCGTTTGCTGCCAAAGCTGCATTACCGCCAAGGATATTTTTGGCAGTGGTAGCGACATTGCCCAATGTGCTGACAGCAGCGAATAGTTGGCTACCATTTACTGCGTCGGTAGAATTGTCAGACACTCGCCCAGCTGCAAGATTGACAATTTGACGCTTTACAGTATTGCTGCCAGTTTCGTGACCGATAGACACCACCGCACCACTTTTGCTGCCATCAAAGGTATATTTAATCCCATTATTAGTAACACTATTTGTAGAAACAGGGGCTTCGGTTACCGAGTTAGAACCTAGAGCAACTGAATTAGCATGTGTGGCATTAGCATTGTAGCCAAATGCAATAGCTTCTTTTGCATTTGTAAAACTACTTGAGCCAATAGCAATGTTGCGTGTAGCATCAGAAATCGGATCTGGCGCTATTAGGGCTTTAGCATCGGCGCCTATGGCGATACTACCAAAACCTGTGGCAGTTGTGGCTGCATCCGCGGATGTCCCCTTATCACCTATAGCAATACTAAAAACTGCATTTGATATTGTACCAGCGCCAATGCCAATAGAGTGACCGCCTACCGTATTATCCGAGCCAATCGCAATGGCTCTTACAGGTTGATTTCCACTATTTAATGTAGATTGATTACCTAAAATATTATTGTTACCAATCGAAAGCGAATCAGACAAATCATAGATTTTGGAGTTGTTACCAATTGAGATATTAGAAGAGTTATAACCTGTTTCAGTTTCAACTTGTAAATTCGCTCCAATTAAAATGGTGTTTTTGTTATCAAATTTAACTTCGGGGCTGGTTGTTGAATATACCGTTGTTGCGACGGCGGAATGGCTTGTAATAGCGGCAGCAACAGCTAATGCCAAAACTCGACCGTGCGATTTTGCAATTTCCGAAGTTACAACCGATTGACCAGCTGAATTGCGTTTTACTTTAAAGATTTTGTTCATTACAATATACCTTGTTAATTTTGTAGTCTTATGACTACATTGTTAGCATCGATGGCTTGCACTGTTATCTTGGCGGATGGGGTGCAAGCCATCCCATTTTGTACGAATCGGACGGATTAGTTGTACATTTATAGTATGCCTTTTATACATATAATAGACATACTTTATCTATTCATTTTTCATAGCCAGCATCCTTCTTTTTGTTGATCTTTAAGGCTGATTTGGCTGTTTGCGCCAAATTGCCCACCAAAATTTTTGTGTTTTGTACTGGTTGCGCCATAAGCCTTGGATAATGACATTTAGACGCTGTATTTCAGCTTCCAGCATAGCGATTCGGTCATCAGTGTTCATTAACGCCCCCTATCTTTGTTGGATTGTGTTGGTGCTTGAATTTCAATGCTTTGCTGTACCACTTGCTGTGGCACATCAGGTAATTTGCTGATTTCACCATTCTTCATGGCAGTGTTCAGCTTGTCATAGCTGGCTTGCAGCTCTTTTGGATTGTCTTTGTGCAGATAATCCAAAATACGGCGCACGGCTTCGACTTTGACTTTGTCATTGTCATTAAGCTTAGCCTTGTTTTCTTCAAAATCTTTTTTGAAGTCATCACGCTTGGCGGCGGCCATTGAACCGTCAATTTTGCGGTCAAATGCCGCTTCAACTTTTTGTGTTACTTTAGCTTGAGTCATGCCAGCCACTTTAGGGGCAGCTACAACATCAGTTTTGAAGCGTTCAGCTTCGCCAGCAACATTCATATCTAAGTCAGGGTCAATATCACGACCACGCTGGAATTCTTCCGCTCGTACATAGGCTTCTGTTTCAACTTTTTTTAGGTCACGGTGTTGTTCTGCTGCTTGAATTTCTGCTTCACGGTCAGCTTCAGCAAAGGCCTCACGCCAATCATCACGGTAATCTTCCCATGACATCGATGCACTAATTTCACCATTTTCTAAGCCTTCATGGTATTTTTCGTAAAGTACTTCATCAGTCAATTTGGCATCAGCATCCATATCAAATGCACGGATTCTTTCTTGCAAGCTACTGATATAGTCAGACATTTCAACTTCTGATACACCACGGTTCTTTTCAGCTTGCATTACAGCCAGCCAGTGACTATATGCTGCTTTGCCAGCTTCAGTATCATAATCCCAGCCTTTTAGGTAGCCAGCAGCTTGCGGATCTTGGCTTACTTCATCTTCTGCTGCTTGTGCTGACTGTCCGAATTCGGGCAGTTGGTCAGCTGTATGCGCTGGTTCAGTGACTTGTTCAGCTGGTGCAGCTGATTGGTCAGCAGATTTGGTATAAACAGTGCCAATCTTAGTCGCTTCAATTTGGTTGCTTGTGCGCTCTGCTTGGCGTGCTTGTAGCTCAAGCTTATCTTTTTCAGATGGCTCATAGCCTTTGGTTTTGATGCCACGCATTTGCGCTTCCATCCACGCTTCACGCTTAAAGTCTTCTGAACCTTTCAGCTTGATAGATTCCCAACCCTTAGATTGTGCCATATCCAGCATGGCAGTCACTGTGTCTTTATCGGATTTACTGGTGTGTAAGCCCTTATCGCCACGATCTTCAAACGCAACAGATGCTGGATTTTCACGCTCATAGAACTTCACCATTGGCGAATCAGTGTACTTATTCACTGCTACCGACAAATAACGGTTACGGATGGCGTTTGGTACAATGTATTCAGCATCATCAGTGCCATAGTCAGCTGACTGTTTGACTTTCGACTGTCCGAGTTCGGACGCTTGGTCAGCCACTTTTTCTTGTTCAAAGTCACGCTCAACACTATTTTCAAGTTTTTCTGCTTCAAAAAAGCGTGCAGCTTCCCATCGGTTTGCACCAGCTTCTTGCTTAAATTTATGAAAACTTACTTTTTCGCCAACTTCAAGCTGCTGGTTTTCAACCAATTCTTTGAGCTGAACACCCCAAAGCGTTTCAAACTTATCTTTCTCAATTTCAACTTCAACAAAGTAATTAGTACTGTTGTTTGGGTCATGTTGATAAGGCGCTTCGCCGTGGCGAATAATCGTGCCTGTTGTTGTTTTTGGCTCTGGTTCTGCCATATTAAATTCCTTGTGTTTAAATGGACGGCTTTACAATCACCTGTTTACCATGGTGCGAATAGCTGGCACAAGGTGAGATATAAGCTAAAGCTGATTCTGCATCTTGATAAAATCGCTCAATAAAAGCCATGTTAGCGGCATGATTATTGGACTTTTGACAATGCCAAAATGCGATGCGTGTTACCATAAAAATGCGCACTTTAGCAGCGTCAGCCATTGGATGACTGTGGTCAATAATCAAGCAAACACGCTCTTTTTTACGACAAAAAAGCTGTAAAGTTGTGGTTTGCGTTTCATCGTCTGTGAACAGCCTTGCATGGCGATTTTTCCTATCAAGCTTGTACATGAGCTGCACCTTTTTTCATGTTAGCAATAGCTGCGCTGATAAAATCAGGGTCAAAGCCGATGGCTGCTGTGGTCAAACCCAACCAATCTTTCCATTCAGGTTTGTGCAACATATCTTGTGCTGATGGCAAAGTATCTTCTGTGGTGTCATCACGAACGATGCCACGCATCACATCCAGTACAGCCATCACATCAAGTTCAGGCGGTAGGCTATTAGGACGCACTGGTTTATTGATGCGGCTGGTGAACACTGGTTCGTTGTAGTAACGGATTTTGTCACACAAAATTGGCTTTTCGGCGTTGTACAGCACAATCTCTTTAGACTGGTCAAGCTCTTTTAGCTCTTGTGGCAACATCAGCGCACGGCTTTGGTCACTGGTAGATACGCTACCACCGCCGCCTTTGCCCTTGTTGCGGCTAATCGACTTGCCCTTGACGGTTTCTGTACCCAATAATTCACTGTATGACTTGGCATCATCAATGGTTCGTGGTGCAAATACGATTTGACACGCCATGTTAGATAGCATGGTTTGTGTGCCTTCACGAGTGTAATACTGTTCACACTGTGATTTGTTTTGGAAAATCAGCATTAGGCGCATATTGTAGCCAGCGATATATGCAACCGCTTTGTTAATAATATCCACACGACCAAGCGCCGTGAATTCGTCCAGCAACACCAAGCATTGATATTTCAAGCTTGGGTCTTGTTCAGGCAAGACACGAGTGTTTAGGTTGATAAGCTGGCTAAAAAATAGGTTCAACAGCTTATCAAAGCGTGCCAATTCGTTTGGCTGAATACCCACAAAAATTGACATTTTTTTCTTGCGCACTTCATCCAACCTGAAGTCAGATGCTGAAGTAGCAGCGGCGACCATTGGGTCAGTAAAGATGTTAAGCGGTGTCATCAGTGATGACTGAATACCAGCTCTAGTATTATCAGATGCGTTGCCAGCAAATGACATCAAGGCTTCAACACATTCAACCGACAAGGGGCGTACTTCTTTACGCACTTCAATACCTTTGCGGTTTTCGGTGAATGGGATTTCAACGCCATCTTTATAGAAAACTTCAATCGGCGTGGCTTCGATGGCTTCGACACCCTTTTCAGGGTCAGCTTTTTGACCTTTGCGCTGAACGATGATTTCTTCAATCCATTCATTTAATGGCTTGTTTGGCGTGGCAAGCTTAACCAATTCTGCCATTGTGCATGGACGGCTTGGGGTTTCTAGCATATACAGTACTAAGCCAGTAAACAGGCGCTGCGCTGCTGCTTGCCAAAACGCATCATCCCCATCAGCTGGATACATGATGTTGCCGATGTTTTGAATGTCGCCCATGCGGTTTGTTGGGTCACGGTCAATATAATCTAAGGGATTATATCGATGTGACTTACGGTCAGCCGCTTTTGGAGCGAACAAAAAGCACTCTTGAAACTGTGAACGAAAGCCTGCGGTAATATCCCAGTTTTCGTTTTTGACATCGAGTACAACCACCGAATCACGATAGTGCAGCAAGTTTGGAATAACGATACCAACACCTTTACCGCTACGAGTTGGTGCTGCAACAAAGATAAATTCATTACCAAAAAATTCCAAAAATTTATCCTTGTACTTGCCCACAAGCACCGATGGATTTGATGGTTTTTTGGCGAATTTTTCTTGTTGTTCTTTTGGGGTCAGAATAAAACCAGTCTTTTTGACTTCGTGCATATTGGCAAACTTTGCCGAGCCATGCAGCTCACGCTTTGGCTTGGCGAATAGCGCCACACCCAAAAATACATTGCTCATTAGCCATGCGCCAAAGCCAGCCAGCTTTGATAGGCTAATGGCTTGCGCAACATTGGGATTGCTGCCATAAGCAGCTTGATATTGTGAGAGCGTACTAAAGCCGACATAGTCAGCTGGCACATCTTGCCAGTAGCCAAAAAACCAGTTGGCGAAATAAAACGCCGCTGGAATCAATAGCAGATTCACAATAGCAAATAAGATGATATAGTCTTTGACTGTTTTTTCTTTCATGGCAGTGCCTTAGCGATATGAGCGCTCTTTGGCTTCACAGTGTTTTTTAAGCTTATAGCTATCTACAACACCCTTAGAAACTCTTGCAAATTTGCGTTTGGCAACCAAAGTGATTTTGTGCAATTCGGCGCCATTCTCAGGACTGATCGACCCTTCAATACCTTTTAATTCGATCTGCATGTCCATGTCTTCATGTTTTTTGATGAAGGTTTTGAGCAATTTGTGTACCAATTGATTCAAAATGTCACGGTTATCCTCAAAGATTAAAATCTCATCTTCAAGTCTTTGTAATTCGGTTCTTTTCATGGTGCATCCTTAAAAAAATAATCAGTAATAATGAATCTTCATAGCGACTTTCCTTGCAACAATCGTGCTTTACGCACTGGATCAAAAGCCATTTCTGTGACTTTGGTATATTTCAAGAAAATCATCACATCAATCGTGGTGTACACATCACGCATAATTTGGTCAAATTCAATCTTTGAGCCGATTTCTGATTGTTTAATCAGCGTGCCAATACGGTAGTAAGCACTGTTACAGTCATTGGCGTGTACCGTGGTCACTGAACCGCCGTGGCCAGTGTTCAGGGCGTTCAGATAGTCATAAGCTTCATCACCACGCAACTCTGTCAAGAAAATGCGATCAGGCTTCATACGCATACACGCTTTAAGTAGCGTTTTTGGTGTGACATCCTTATAAAACATGTGAACACGGTTGCTGTGGTGCGGCAAATCTAATTCGTGCGTATCTTCGATGGTGACGATGCGTGTATCATGTGGCACAAGGTCACAAATCGCCTTGGTAAAAGTCGTTTTACCTGAACCCGTCGCACCGATTAGGCATAGATTTTGTTTGTTTTCCACTGCTAGGCGGATGAATTCACCCACATTGCGATCTGCTTTGGCTTTAAGCATACGCAATTCAAACAGTTGCAGCTGCACATCATCAGGGATGCGCAAATATTCGTTGAGATATTGAATTTCTTTGGCTTCTTCTAGCGCTTGTGCTAACTGGCTTGCTGGCAGAATCGTGTTTGCCGTCTGAAAGGCTGATACATCTTGCCAATCATCTAGTCGGCCGCTATTGACATAATCATCAAAGCTAAAGCGGTTCATGCTTGGCTGGCGGATAACGATAGATACGGTATCACGCTCAACAGCCGATGGTACAGCCACCTGACCACGCTGGCCTTCAGGCAATACGCCTGAACAGATCGGATTTTCTTTGTTGATTTCAAGCTTATTATAAGCAGCAAATGCTGTCGCAAAGCCCATCAAATTCTTATAGCTTAAACGTGGCATATCAAAACGCTTCCAGCCTTGGTTGCTTTCAGTCCACAGCTCAAATGGGCGGTTGATAATTACTTCAGTATTATCTTTATTGTCTAAATGTTCTTGGATGCCAAATGATGACAGCATCCCCTTAAGCGTGGATGAACGGTCAAAATCAGCAGCTGTAAACACTTTTGGCATCGGCGGAATTGTCATAGTCACGATTACTAAGCCTTATCTTATGTTTGTTGGCAATTTGGTAGTGTCCGAATTCGGACACTGTGTGTTTTCGCTTTCGCTAGGTGCTGCTTTTTTTAAATGGAGCAGCGAACCATTAAGAGTAATGAAAAATATCGTTGTTGAATTAAAGCTACTCGATAAGCACCCCCTTAGCCGATAGCGTACCCTTGACCATCAGCGACTTAAATTCTTAACGGCGCTTCTTGACTTCATAGACATCCCCAAAGTCCATGTCACGAGCAACCATAATATTAATGATTGAGCCTTGATTGATCGTGGCGGTAGGCGGAATATTGATCGTGCCTTTCAACGCTTCTTCAGCCATGCTGCTGGCGGTGTTAGAAGTATTGTTGATCGTTGTGTTGTTGTTGCCACTGTCATTATTTTCTTCAAGACGGCTTGTGCCAATCGTGATAGCATCTTGAATCATGCTAAGCATGATTGCGCCACCAAATCGTTTCCAAAAATGGTTTTTGACTTTGGCATTCACGCCCATTTCACCCAACTGGCCTGTAGCAGGGCTATCAAGATTGATGGTTACGCCCTTTGGTGTTTCTGCTCGTGTCCATAGGATCGCAACACGGCTTTGACCTTGGCTGATTTGTACATTTTGCTCGCCAAATACTTTTGTACCACGCTCAAGCACAACGGTTTTACCGTTTGAGCTGTACACATCACGGCTGATACGGCAAGTAGTAAAGCCTTGGTGCGTGCTGACAATCTTAGTTTCCAGCACACATGGGATGGTTGCGCCACGCAATAGCTGATAATTACTAGACCCACGGCGCTGTGCTGATGCACTGGCCAAGACAGTTGGGTTCAGATTACCGCCCACACGACTTTCGCCATTGCCAGCGTTGCCATTACTATCTGCGTTATTAGCTGATACACGGCGAATGGCTGATACATCAAGCAGTACAGGGGTTGTTGAGCCTTTGAGCGGCGGCTCTTGATACTCAACGATAGTTTGTGGCACTGATGCTGTAGTATCTGCTTCTACCGCTGAAGCTGGTGCTGACATATCAGGGATGACCGCAGGTGCTGGGTAATCGACACCAGCCACCCAGCTATCTGATGATCTAGCACTATTTGCCACTGGCACATAAGGTTCAGCTGCTGGCATCGGTGCTGGCTCATAAGCCAAATTCGGTGTTGAAGCTGGTACAGCTGGTGTTGTCGTATCGGCAACATCGGTACGCTCTTCAATCACCAAATCGCCGTTTTGCATCGATGCTGGCGGCGGTAGCATGGCCGCTTGGTCAGCAGCAATATTAACCGTTTCACCGTTGGCGATATTCTTTTGCTCTTGGGCTGCTTTTTCGGCTTGTGCTACTCGCTCTGCTTCTTTAGCATCACTGTATTTGCCAACAGAAATACCCACACCTACCAAAGCCACCAGTGAGCCAGCAACAGCCATAGCGGCTAGTTGCAGCTTTTTCTTGTTGCCGCCTTCTCGGCCTGTGGTGTTAGCAGATGGCATTTCATCCGCCGCTTCGCTAACAGTTTCTTCATCAATGGCTTTTTGGGTGCTTTCATCGGTGACGGTTTCATCCGCCAGCGGTGCTTCATGGTTTTCATTGGCATCACCAGTATCAGGTTCAATGATATTTTCTTCAGCAGCCTGTGCAGCCGCTTGCTCAACTGCTTGTGCTTTTTGTACTTCAGATTCCAAATCATTCAAATCAAAGCCATCATTGGCGTTGATGTCGTCTTGGAAGTCATCATGGTTGCGGTCAGTCATGGCTTAGTCCTTATTGGTTGATTTGTTGTGCTTTGTCGTCACAGCTTTCACAGCGTGGCGGCTCTTCTAAGTGATTTGGATTTGAGTGTCCGAATTCGGACACTTGCATAGCTGACTCGTCTGCTTGCTGTTGTAGATCCAAATCGTGATTTCCCGCTTCAGTTTGGCTGCTTGTACGCATTGCAGCTGCCACATTAGCATTTAATTCACGCATAACTGACCGTTTGATTACGCCATTAAAATTACTCATAATTCACCCCTTATCTATCAACACGCACAAAGTCGTGTTGGCTAGTATTAGTCTCGTTAAATGCTGGCGTTTGCACAGTTAAGTTCGCTACATCACCGACTTGGCGACCAAAGCGCAAGCGATAGACAGGGCTGACTTCTTGTAATACGACTGTGTCATTTTCGATATGCTGATTGACGATCATTTCACTGTTATCAGGTAGCACACGATAAATCGCTGGCAAGTCACCGCCGTGGTTAAAGCGCATATAAGTGAATCGGCCATCATTCCACACATTTGTTGGCTTCAGGGCTTTAGCGCCTTTGTAGCGGTAATCCATGTTGTATTTGGCATCGATCCACACAGTTTGACCTTCAGCAGTCACACCCACTTGCTGTAGCGTGGCTGGCATGGTGTTTTGAGCTGGTTTTGCAGTTGCTTCTTCAGCAACTTCAGGATAAATAAAGCGTGCGATATAAGTTGGCGCTGCGTGTTCTACATTGCGCAAATCAAACGCATAGGTACGGCGATTGGTCACAAGCACAATATTGGTATCAGGCTGTGCTTTGATCGGTTTGAAAATAATGTTATTACCCTTGACCGCCAGCGACCAGCTTTCAGCATCGCCCATACCTAGGGCAGACACTTCATCATCGACCGATTCGCCATTTTCTAGCTGAATCAGTGATGCCTTGCCGATGTGTGTATTGATGGTATAAACATCGTTTTCGTTATAATTAAAATACTGCACACGAGTATCAGCACCCATGACAGTGCCAAACTGTTCAGCATGGGCTGTGGTCATAGCTGCAATAGCAGCCAAGGCAGTGGCTAATAATGCTTTTTTCATCTTATTGTCCTTGTGTTGCTGCTTCTACAGGGGTTTCTACTGGAACTGGTGCAGCAACGACTGGCTGAACTGGTGCAACAGCAGCAATTTGAGTATTTTCGACAGCTGGAATTTCAGTATTGCCAGCAGCGGTAAAGTCATCAACACGATAAGTCTTAACAGTGAAGCCAAATGGGTTCACAAGGCGCACATCATCGACAGCTGGTACATTGACATACTCATAGCCAATGGTTGCCATGTGGTTAGTTACGATTGGCGCTGGATTCATACGCTGATTCTGCACATCCCAGCTACCGCCATTGGTTGGCACGATTGACTTGGTAAAGCGCACCTGAATCAAGCCTTTGTCATCAATGATTGATGTGTTAGTGATTTTGATTTCGACACGCTGATTTTCCTTATAAATCTTGTGCGGCGCATCAGGGCGAGCAAACTTAGTATTGATTTGATTCTGCATATTACTATCAGAAAACAGCATGGCCTGGTTGATTTGCTCTTGAATGGTGTACCAGTCATAGCCTTCACGCAGCTTCACATACATGGCCGAGAAGTATTTGGCGGTCTGTTCATCAGCAGTGGTGCTTTGGGTGTCTAGCATGGTGACGATGTCAGTTGCGCCAGTGTTGTTATCAACACGGATCACATAAGGGCGTACTTCTTTTAGCGGTGTCAGTAGCATCAATGCCACAGCAGATGTACACGCCACGCCACACGCACCAGCGGCGACTTTCCACGCTAGGCTTTTTGATTTTTCAATATCGCCGATGCGTGCTTTTTCAAACTCTTTGGACGCATTGATAAAGTCATGACTTGCTTGGGTTGGCGTTACCTTTTTTGGCTTGGCAACTTTAGCTGTTTTTTCAGCTTTGGGTTTTTTCTTAAAAAGACTCATGGAGCTTCCTTATTGCACATCTGTGGGTTGATTGGATTCAAGTGCATCAGTCTGTCCGAATTCGGACACTGGTTCTGCGAATTCGGCAGCCACTTCGGCGACTGCTTGCTCTACCACCGCTTTATAAAAGCGATCAGCGTCTGCTGGCACAAAGCCTTCTTGATTGATCGCTTGCCAGCGACCGCTAGGCTGTGTTAGCTTGTGCTGGCTGACACAGCCAGCCAATACGATTGATGCCAAGACAGCGAGTAAAAGAGTTTGTTTCATGATTTACATCCTTAGTGTCCGAATTCGGACAGTTGATTTAAACCGCTCAAAAGGCGTTTTTGTAAAAACTTATCAATCTGTGATATACTGTAGCTGATAATTCCAACCACCAAACAAGGGGGTATTTATGCCAAACTACATGAATTTTTTGGGCGTACCCATCCAGCCAGCCAATCTATATCCTGTATTTGCTTTTTTGGAGTATGGACAGATTGACAAAGGTTATCTAGTTTCCCATCAAGTAAACGAGCCAAAAATCCAGCTAAAACAAACGCCCAAAAAGCGGTCATATGATTACTATCTAAAAAGACTTGAGCAGGATTTTGACGCTCAAAAGCTTGGCTTTTTTGATGAAGATGAAATTTTGGCTGACTTTTCATACTATGACGATGAAATGGAACACAGACCTTTTGAATTACCAAAGACGCTGTACGACCTAGGTATGAGTTTTGACCCAAAACTTGCTGATATAATTTGTGATGACGAATAATTTTCATGTATTTACTTGATACCAACATCGTTTCTGAAATCCGTAAAATCAGCAATGGCAAGGTCAATAAAGGGGTTGCTGATTGGTTTAAAGTCGCTGAAACTGATTCACAGTTCATCAGCACCATCACGCTTTTTGAATTGCAAAAAGGCGTATTATTGGCAGCACATAACAATGACTTTGTAAAAGCCGATGCTTTACAATCTTGGCTTGATATAGTGCGTTTTAATTTCACCAGTAGAACCTTGCCAGTGAACAAAAAAGTTGCTTTACGCTGTGCTGCATTACACATTCCCAATCCTAGACCATCGTTTGATTCACTCATCGCCGCCACAGCATTAGCGCATGACTTAATACTGGTCACACGCAACACTAAAGACTTCCAAAACATTGACGGCTTACGCATCTTTAACCCTTTTACCTAAGTGTCCGAATCGGACGCTTTTTTTGTTTATCTAAAAATCAAGCTTTTTGCATTTTTAGCTTAAAAATGCTAAAATATAACTATCCAATTTCTATCTTTAAGCCCCACCATATAAGGGATTGAGCCATGGCAGAGAAACCAATTAAAGTTGTTGTTACCAATCATCCTGAATACGATGCTTTCAACTTTTTAGGTTGGATATTCTGCTTGGTTGTCATTCTCGGACTTCTTGGTTCTAAAAATATTTTCATTATTGTGGCAACAATAATTTGGTTTATCGCTTCCGTCTTTCTGAAATTTAAAAAAGACATTCCAATTAAAGAATCCTTTTTGCGACCAGCTGGATTCTTAGCTGTGATTTTCTTTATAGTTAAATACACTTTTTTTAACTAAAAACATATTTAAACTACTTCCCCTGACTTTCAGGCTTCATTTTGTTGCCGCCTTGCATTTTTGGCATCGACTTAGCAGCAGCTCTACCAGCACCAACCACACCGCTTGCAGCGTTCACTGATAAGATGACTCCGAGAGCCACACCTCTTTACATTTAATTTCGTGCATTTTTAGCTTAAAAATGCTAAAATATAACTATCCAATTTCTATCTTTAAGCCCCACCATATAAGGGATTGAGCTATGACAGACAAAAAAGTAAGTGGCTATTACATTACTGGCGCTGGATATTTTTACCTAATTTTTGGCGGCGCCATCATGATTTTTGTGGTTTGTTCGATGCTGTACTATGTCGTTTCGCACAATGCCATGCAATTATCCACCGCCATCAAACTTCTGCTTATGGTTGTGTTTTTCACACTAGGAATTAAGCTTAATGTTAGTAAGTTGTTCAAAGCACTACTCATCATTGCATCCTTAACTTGTTTAATGCTTATTTAACTTTTTTGCCAGCCGCTTCACCTGTCATTGAACCGCCGCTTGGCTTTGCGGCTGCTCTTGATTGGATGGCGGCTGACACTTTACCAGCTGCGCCCATTGTTGAACGAACCACTTGACTAAACCCACCAGCAGCCAAACCGCCAAATAGTTGTGAAGTCAATGAAGGAATTTGCACAATCACAACCGTGAACACGACAAACATACATACCACATACAGCTGAGAACTAAAATTCATCGTGATATTTGCAGCAGCGGCTGCCATATCACCACCAACAGCATTCGGGATTGCTGCGGCTGCATTTTCAAGTTGTGTATCCAACTGCTTACCAATATAACTTACTGCCATTTGTACGGTAATCATAACTATCAAGAAATAAAATCCGTAATTAAGAACAGAACCAATCCAGTTGGTGAAATAAGTTCTTGTTGCAGGGAATAAACCGAAGGCAAAAAATATCGGGCCGATACCAGCTAGAATAGATAGCAGGACTTGTGCAACTAACATAAATGCAAATGCAACACCAATAAAAATACCGCCAGCCACCCATAGAAATGCAATATTAAACAGCGCTAGAATTTTTTGTTGCATACCGCCAAAAATCGCTTCCATAGCGCCAGCTGTCAGCCCTGAAACTGCATCACCTACCGCACCAGCTGCATCCGACATCATCCCCCAAACCCCTTGTGATTCTGTATCAGCGGCGGCTGGGTCAGAAACTTCACCCATTGAAGCCATATCAGCGCCAGTTTGCGCTGCCACACTGGATGCGTGCCAAATTGTTTCCGTCATTTCAAGCAGCTTTTGATACACCCCATCCAGTGAACCAGCATCCGCTGTATCACCACCATAAGCCTGTATCAAGCCTGTACCTAAATCATTAACTGCTGGCATGACAACAGAAGTGTAAGTTCCCATATTCATACCCAAGCCCAGCACCAAACCCCAAGCGACAATGCGCTTCATTAGGTCAATAAATGTACCTTGGATACTGGATTCATTTTCCCAATATGACCAAATTACGAACATACAGTACACAATGAAAATTGCCTGTGCGGCTGGCATGATCAAATCCACAACATTGGTTAAATTATCAGCAATCGTTTGTGATTCATCTTTGATTGTTGTAAAAATACTTTTAAAAAATTCAGCCATGACTTTGACCTTAATATCGTATTTAGTCGGTTCTTGGGGAAACGCCCACATTTCAGCAAAGGCTTGTTAGCGAGCGTTTCAGTTTAGCGTCCGTATGCGGACATTTCACAACTCATTTACGCTTGTTAAACAGACTGTTCGGAAGCGCTTGTTGAAGTTGTTTATTTTGCATCTGACGATACTTAGCACGGTTTTCAGCTGCATATTGCGCACGAGCCGCTTTGTCTTCAGCTTCTGCTTGTTGGAACATCAGCTGCATTTGAGCAACACGAGCTTGCATCATTGATGACTGCGCCATGATAGTGTTAGCCAAGTCCTGCTTTTGGGCTGGATTGACAGTAGCGTTAATTTGGTTCATCAAACCACCGATGCGCTGCATATCACTATCTAGCTGGCTCATTGACACTTTCATTTGGCTGCGAGTTAGCAAGCGGTTAGCTTCGATACGAGCCTTGCCAGTCATGCTGGTTGCTTTGGCAGCATCTTCACGCTTGATTTCATCAGCGACCTTCTGCAGTGCCTTCAAGTCACCTTTTGCAGCCGCTTCAAAAATATCGTTATAGCCTTTTGACAGATATTTATTCATGTAGCTGCGCAAAGTAGGGTCAGACAAGATGCCAGCATAGTTGCCGTTATCTGTCATAGCCTTGAGCTGATCACCCATTTGGCGGATCTGCTGGATTTGATTTTGGTAGTCAACAATCATCTGATTGATGTTTGCGACATCAAATACAGGCACACCTGCTGCTTGAGCTGGTACAGCTGTCGCCATCATGGCTGCTGATGCAGTCAATGCGGCGGCTAGGGTTTTTAGTTTCATCTTCATAGTTAGTTTCCTTATGAAGTCCTAGTTTTTCACAGTGTCCGATTCGGACGCTGTGGGTATCTGCTGACACTGTCAGCATTGTGTTTAGTGCATTGTTGGCACTGATTTGGCATATTCAGGCTTACCCACTGCGATGAACGCATCATCAACCAATTTGGCCAGTGTAGTCACTTCACCTTTTTTGAGCTTCACAGCCTTGTAGAAGGTGTGTAGCCATTCGTTTGAGCTTGGGCGCTCTTGATATCGAGATAAGATTTCATCAAGGATCTGCACATTGGTTTTTGTGCCTGACAGCACAGCGATTTCATCACTAAATCCGTACAGATCAAGCACAGCAAAGCTAGACTGATGGCCTTGTTTGATCAAGAATGTACGGCTGTTATTATCAAGATCCCTTAAGCGGATAAATTCTTTTTCCGTCAGGCCGACACGGCTATAACCACCGCCCTGTTCATTCTTGTATTCAGCAGCAGGGTTTGGCAGCAGAATCTTGGTAGAAGTTTGCTGCACGATGGCTGGGAAAATCGGTGACTGTACTGCTTCTTCAGGTGACTGTGTCACCAGCAGCATGAATTCGCCACGCTTACGACCAGTTTTCAAGACATCTAAAATCATTTCTTGTGGTGTCTTGTACTTCAGCGGCAGCCAAAACTCTTCAACGATGGTGCAAAGCAAATCGTGGTTTTTGGTCATCTGTGACTTCATGTACAAAAGACACGCCAAAATTGGTTCAGTTGGCAGGTAATCTTCTTTTAGGATTTCACCCACATCAAAGCCCACAATCTTGAAGCTATTTGGGTTGAATTGGTTGGTTGGGTTGTCTAGCACCCACGCAAAGCGCCCCACCCCTTCTTCAACTGACACCCACTTCAATAGGCGCTGATACAGACTATTGCCGCCACGGTCAGGAATGACTTGCAGCAAGCCAGCTAAGCGGCGTAGCGACTTTGGCAATTCCATCACGGCATCGATGGCAACTTTGATTTGGTTTTGCTCTTCTGATGAACAGTAGTTATTGGCATCTGTGGCCAGTGTGATGACCAATTCGTTTAAAAATTCACGCAGCTTTGGCGAATCTTCAAACTGAAATGGGTTGATGCCAGTAGGCTTACCTTCTTCAAGCGCAAAATAATCACCATCCAGCGCACGAATGAAAATATCCATACCACGGTCTTTATCCAGCACAAACATAGCTGGATTAAAGCGCTGTAGATAAGTCACTAGCGATGATTGTAGTGTCGTCTTACCAGTACCTGTCGCACCCAAGATCAGTGTATGACCAGCAATGGCTTCACCAATGGTATCTTCTTCAGGATTGGTAAAGTGGAAATTAAAGTCATACAGATTTTTACCCAGTGTTTCTAGCTGCATGATTGAGCTGCCATCACCCAGTGGGTTGCCTTTGGCTTTACCACGGCTATAGTTATGTAGACTAAACAGGCCAGCAAAATTGCGTGTAGATTTCAGCATTTTGCGTGGTGCATTTGGATATAACGGAAATTGACTAAAGAAGCTGGCAGGTGCTGACAGCTGTGCAGCACGATAAATCGCACCAGCATAGTTCGATAAGTTGGCAATGGCGGTTACACGGTTTTCAATCGCTTCTTTGGCGGTATTGCCATAAATGACCATCGTTGAATAGAAGTCACCAAATGACAATTCACCTGATTGAATATAGCCTTGTGCTTCTAGCAGCTCGTTAGTTTGATGCTCTGCCTTGTCATTGGTTGAGCGTAGGCGGTTCATCTGGTCATTGATACGATGCAGCGCTTTGGCTGGTGCAAGCGGTGTCAATGAATGGATAAGGTTGTATTCAAACGGCAGCCCCAAGGTAGCTTGATTGAGCAAGCCAAGCTTTGTGACATTTGGGAAGTCTTTTAGGTCAAGGAAAGTAGCATAGCGGTTTTTATGCACGCCACGGCTTTGCATGACTTCATAACCAAAATGTAGGCTAGATGATGGCAGCGCATCAAAAGCTGGTGTACCAGTCAGCGGCACACAGCCTACTGGCGCTTCGTTGTTGATTAATTCAAACAGCAATTCAAACACTTCAGAAGCAAGCACGCCATGCTTGTTCTTATAGGCGGTCAGAATCGTTGGGTTGTGCGCCATGTTCTTTTTGCACACATCATTGACCAAGCCATGTAGCTCTTCAATCGCTTGTTCGATGGTTTCATCGTATTTCATGGTGATGGCCATGAAAAAACGGTTTTCAAAGTAGTCTTTTTCGTTGAATCGCTTTTGGTATTTGTCTGCAAATTCTTGGCAGAACAAATTATCAAAATTGTATTCATCGGTGTTTTCAATTTTGCGGCGTAGCTGATAGCCTTGAAACTGCACTCGTCCAGCATACTGCTGGCTGGTTTCGTTGTAAGTCTTGTTATGATTGTCGAACATCATTTCAAGCAAGGCATCATCCAGCGCTTCATAGGCTGCACCTTCTAGCTCAATAATCGACATCAAATAGCTGTCTTGGAAGCTAACAACGGTATCAGACACATGATAGCGCACTGCTGGCAGCATATCTGAAGTGGCAGCAATCTTACGCAATGTTTTGATAAAAAGTTCTTTGGCTTGTGCTGACAAAGATGTTGTAATTGACATTGTGCATCCTATGTTTGCAAGTGTCCGATTCGGACAGTTAAAATCTTATGATTGGGCGAATTTACCGCCCAATCGGTTCATTTTTTGGCGGTGTGGTAGTCCACAAAACTTTGTTCATAAACTTCTTTACGGCGCAGATAGCGTTCAGGTACAAAAGTCAAGGTATTACCCATTAAATCGTATGCGACACGCTTAGCACGAAGTTTCATTTCAATAGCTAGGATTTGCAGGGCTTTATCATCGTTCATGGTGATAGTGCGCAAAAAGAAGCCGATAGGAACAACCACTAGCGCAAACAAAAAACCAATCACACTAAAAAAATACATACCCACAAACATGATGAATACGCCAAGCACCAGCAATGCTACACACGCAAGCAGTGGAATCCCCATAAACAAAGCGGTACGGTCAAGACCGTTATAGCTGCTAAATTCTCTGTATTCGCTCATGATTTATCCTTATTGAAGTAGCATCCACGCCCAACCAGCGATTGTTGTCGCTGCACCAGCTAGGGCAACATAAGCAACTGACATACCAAATTCGCCCCAGTCACAACGACCTTGCCAAGCTTGGATAGCTTTCCACAGCAAATAAATGACAGCTGCAATACCACCAATCGTTAAAGCGGCATTTTTAATGGTTTCAACTTGGGTTTTAACCGTGTTCAAGCCGCCTTGAAGACCACCAGCTGCCATAGCTACAGATGGCAAGGCGATTAGTGCAACAACACCTAGGGCGAACAAGCCCCATTTTTTGTAATCGACAGATGCCGACATAGTTTGTGTAGTCATAGTTAATTCCTAATCTACAAAATCAAAAAAAACATCCCAAGCAGCAGCCTGTTTCGCTTCAATCACTCGTGGTGAGTGATCAGCAGCGATCAAATCCGTGGCACTGTTTGATACAACAGCATCTTCAGGACTTGTGGCAGATGATTGGGATGCGCTAATGTTCGCCGCTGATAAGACACCAGCAGCAGGAACGCTTTTTGGAATAGATACGGTGATTGATGCTGGTTGTGCAGCATAGCTTGGCAGTTTGCCAGCAGCTTGCATGACTGCATTGTAATGATTGGTCACTTTGGTGACATAACCATTACGAAAGCCACGGCTGGCATTGCCAGTGTTATAGCAGCTAAAAGCACGCTGCATCGGTGTACCTTGGCCACTGCCGCCACCAAAGCGGCTTAGGCAGTTTAGGTACACTTTTTGCATGGCTTTTAGGTTTTCGCACGGATTGAATGCTTTTTCGATAGACAGACCAAGCCAGCCAAAGTTGGTAATATTGATTTGAGCCAAGCCCACATCAAAATTTTTGCCTTCGGCACGCAAACGGTAAGCCGCCTGTACAGCTTCTTGATAGCTTCGTGGTTGTCTTGCAAGACCTTTCGCCCCTTTGTTCACACCGATGGCGTAAGGGTTGAAATTAGATTCAGTCTTTGTAATCGCATAACTGATGGGCGTTGGTACATTTGGCGCACAAGCAGTCATCAGAGCAGCATCAATCACCATGATACTACCCCTTACAGACTGAAGCGATGGCGACTGTGCGGCTTGCCGTCAATCGTCACATCAAATTCATAATCAGCGCCATCAGGTGTCATCAGCACGACTTTTTCGTACCAATGATGCACCTGTGCTGGCACAAATCTGGCATCATCATCACTGCGCCAGCCGCCAGTGTAGTAGCCGCCAGTGGTGAATTGACCATAGCTTTGACCGCCGACACACGCACGGCTGACATAGTCACCAGTTTCGATGCGGCGTTCAGATTTGCCTACGAAAATGACTTGTTTAGCAGTGGTTGCACCGCCCTTGATATTGCTGTATTTGCTAAGATTATCAGGCTTTCGGCCTTGATGATAGATGACACCCACTTGGCCTTGGGTTGTGCCGTCAGGACATGATGGGGTTAGTGGCGCGCGGCGATAAGTGACATGGCTTGCACCAGCCTTGCCGCCGATAGAACTAGATACGAGTGAACAGGTAGGTAAACCTTTGCCTTTGCGTAAATCACGCAAAACTTCTTTGACTGTGCCAGCACATTCCGAGATCCCCATAGGGTTCGGTGCAGCCATACACAAAAGGAATTTACAGCCGTCAGCGGCTTGGGCGGATGCAGAAAATGCAGTGGTTAGAACAGCTGCGGCGAGCAGCTTAGATGTGAATTTTGGTGAGCAGCCACGCTTAGCTAATGCGTTGCGTTGCGTTGCGACATGAGTTTACTGCCGCTTGATTTTTGATGTCAAGCATTTTGGGTTTCCTTTTATCCATTTTTTTGGAAACATTTGTAAATGTAGTCGTTATACTACAACAAACATTCATCAAATGCAAGTTATTTTAACACAGATTTCTCAATTTTTACTGTAAAATTGCTGGCAGCTTTGTTGTCATGTTGTAAAAATGTTTTTTCTAATTCGCCAATGGATGCTTCCAAAGCGGTATTGATGTAATGGGTGATGCTGCGATTGGTAACTTGTGCCAGCGATTGATAGCGGTGATGGATATGCAGTGGCATACGCACACTGACAACTTGAGTTTTTTTGGGTTGATTCATGAATAATCCTTCTTGGTTGAGTGGATAGATTTTGACTTCCTCCCCTCCCTAAAGTGAGGGGATTCCTACTGCTAGACGGTCAAGCCCGACCGCAAATCTTAGAGTTGGCTACCGCCTTGCAAGTCACACCTTGCGTCTAAGATTCTCATTTCAATACTGACTCTACCGTTAGGATTGTCTATTGACACGAGCCAGTTTGAGAGTGTGTTTGTTGAACTATCTATCAGTTAAAACACTGCGTGCTCGCAATTTATACTTGTCTTAGCTGTTTTTTTATAGATAGTTTTATTTGATAGCTGATTGATTATAACCAAGTAATCCAATCATTACCAAATCTTGTTTTGTAACAGATTCAGTTTTGTGCAAATTGAGTGTTGTTTGAAGTCATATGAAGTGATTTTTTTGCAGATAAATCATCAAAAAATTAAATGAGAAAAACAAGAATCACTTTCTTAGAATATTTTATAGAATATTTTATAGAATATTTTTAGGGGCTGTACTAGATTAGCCCTAAATCCCACACCATTTTCTTAAAGTTTTTAGCTTTTGTGATGGTGTACCATAGTTAAATCTAAACTCGCATTCTTTGATAAAAAGATG
>NZ_MUXU01000087.1 GCF_002014985.1 Moraxella caviae
CTCGGTTTTGAACATAGCCTTAATTTTAAAAATTATCAACAGGAAGTGAAAATGCCAACTTATCAAAATGATGACAATAATAACCATAATATAAATAATATCAATAACTTAGAACAAGATTTATCATCTGATACGCCAGCAAAGTTATCACCTGTCAGTCCATCTTTTGACTTGTCTTTGGATAATGCGCTGCTGCCGTTTTTAAAAGCTGTGCAAAATACCGACAATCCTACTGGCGCGCGCCGCCTGCCGCCTGTGGAAAAATGGTCGCCAAAACACACCGTGCCTTTTAATATGCAAATCCGTGATAATGGCGAATGGTGGCATGACGGCACAAAAATGACTCGTCAGTCATTGGTGGATTTATTTGCCAGTGTGTTGTGGGTAGAAGTGGGCGATGATGGTAAAAAACGCCATTTTTTGCGCACGCCCAGCCATCAGTACGAAATCAGCGTGGTGGACGCACCGCTTTTGGTGGTGGCGGTGGACGTGGTGGCGGACGATGGCGAAATGTGGTTAGAATTTAGCACCACGCATGGCGATAAAATCCGCCTAAGTAAGAAAAATCCACTGTATTTTCAAAAATTTAGCAAAGATAACGGCACGAAAGAAGAGCGGCTGTACATTGACGTGCGCCATCATCTCACCGCCAAAATCGCCAACAACGTGCGCTACCATCTGCTGACGTTGGGTGAGCTGTGCGAGCAGGGCGATGAAGTGGTGCTGGTGCTACAAAGCGGCGGCGAAAAGTTTTATTTGGCACAAAAGTTTTGATGGTGTGGCTTGGTGGCTTGGCGAAGTGCATGAATGCGCCAATAAAAATATTGATACAAAAACCGTGCGCATTTGGTGTAAAATATGGCGATGATTGCGCATTTGGCAATGTGTAAATTTAGTTTGACGTTTGTTTTGGTGTTTTGCCATGATTAACCAGCACCCTGATTTTGTCCATGATCCTGACAACGCTCCGATTGGCGTGTTTGATTCGGGCGTGGGCGGGCTGTCGGTTTATCAGCATTTACAAGCCGCCATGCCAAACGAGCGCTTCATTTATTATGCCGACACCCAAAACGTGCCTTATGGCAATAAATCTGGCGATGAAATCCTGCTTTTGACAATTCAGGCAGTGGCAAGGCTGTGCAAGCGTGGCTGTAAACTCATCGTCATCGCTTGTAACAGTGCGTCCGCGCATTCTTTGGACGTGCTGCGTTTGCGCTGTAGTGTGCCGATTGTGGGGCTGGTGCCTGCGGTTAAGCCTGCCTGCGCCATCACCAAAACCAAAAAAATCGCCGTACTTGCCACGCGCGCCACGCTAGAAGGGCGTTTGCTTGATGAAGTCATCAGTACAGCTGCTGCGCCGCAGGGCGTAACGGTGTATAAGCATTTTGAGCCGATGCTCGTACCATGGGTGGAATCTGGTATGCCGATTGATTCGCAAGTGGCGGATTTGTTGGTGGCGCAAACCAAGCGCTGGGCGGACGAGTGCGTGGACGTGGTGGTGCTTGGCTGTACGCATTATCCGTTTTTCCGTAAGTTTTTGCAGCGTTTTATTGATGATGAGAACTTGCCTGTCAGCCTTGTGGATTCTGGGCTTGCCATTGCTGAGCGTGTCAAATCACTTTTGGCGGTCTTTCGCATTGCCAGCAATAATCCGCCTGCCAAAAAACCGCTGACTTTCTACGCCAGCCGCTTAGATGAGCAAGTGCAAGCCACCGTGCGTGGGCTGATAGACGATGACGTGGTGTTTGTGGGCAATGATTTTATGCCTGTGGTGGCGATGGACGAGCTGATGTGATGACTTGCGGTGATTTGCAATTTGTCAAAGAATTTGTTGTAATAAGAATTATGGGCGGCTGGATTGAAGCGGCTGCTTAAAAAACTTACCAATTTTATCAACTGCACATCACCATTTTATTTAGGATAGGAAATTGTCATGACTAACGAAACTGCCAACAACGAAACTTCAAGCAACGAAACCCTAAAAGAGCAAATCGATCATTTTAGCGAGCTTGCCGACACCATGCACGAAGCAGGCAAAAAACGCACGCTAGAAGAGCAAGTCGCTTACCTAAAAAGCCAAGGCAAAGACCCATCAAAAACCTACGCCAAATGGGACGATGACGAAGAAGAAGACTGAATTTACCTAAGTTTTGGCGACTGCGGTTTTCGCTTTTGCTAAATCTTTCATAAAAAAACGACCCAGTATTTCGTGGGTCGTTTTTGTTTGTGTGGCTTTGCTAAGTTGCTAAGTAACTTGGCTGGCGAGCAACTCAGCAAAACAATCGGTTTGCTTTGATAATCACTGCGCAGGCACAAGCGAAATCGTACCATCGGCATTCACCACACGGCGATAGCTTGTCGGAGCTGGTGCGCTGATGGTTTGGGTGGTGCGAATGACACGGCTGGCGCTTGGCGTGCTGCTTTGTGGTAGGGCGTTTTGCACAGGATTGTGCGCCACGCTTTGCACGCTTGGTGTTTGCACGGCTGAATTTTGTGTGATTGGTGCTTGATTGCCTGTATTTTGGGCAATCAGACGATGGAATTTTTGCCCAGCACGTCCGTCCGCAGGCACGCCCATTTTGCGCTGATAATCCATGATGGCACGGCGTGTGTTGTCGCCGATGATGCCGTCCACATTGCCGATGTCGTAGCCAGCGTTAATCAGTCCTTGCTGAATTTCTTTGGCTTCTTGGCGGCTGATGCCCGGATCGTCTGTCGGCCAAGGTGTGGCGAAGTTTGTGTTGGTGCTTTCAGTTTCTAGCAAAGTCGCCAAGTGGGCAATCGCCAGCGCGTAGCTTTCTGAAGCGTTATAGCTGTAGAAGGTGTCAAAGTTTTTACCCACCAAAAACGCAGGGCCTTGTCTGCCAGCAGGCAGCAGCAAGCCAGCCGAAGCCATGTTATGTGGCAATGGGCGACCGTCTGGCAGGGTCAGTCCCATGTTTTGCCAGTGGCTGATGGAGCGCTTATTGGTGCGTCCGCTTGAGCCGCTGTAGCCGTTAAGCTTAACTTCGTAGCCCCAAGGTTCGCCAGCACGGTAGCCACGCTTGGCAAGGAAGTTTGCGGTACTGGCAAGGGCGTCTGCTTTAGAATTTACCAAATCTTTGCGGCCATCGCCATCAAAATCCACTGCCAATTCCAAAAAGGTGCTTGGCATGAACTGCGTTTGCCCGAATGCGCCCGCCCATGAGCCTGTCATGTCTTGGGCGCGGATGTCGCCATTTTGGACGATTTTTAGGGCGCTGGCAAGCTCGCCACGGAAGTAGTTTTGGCGGCGATCAAAGCACGACAACGTAGCAAGGCTTGTGAACAAATCTTTTTTGCCAAGCGTTTGTCCGAAGTTTGACTCCACGCCCCACACGCCCAAAACGTGCGCAGGCGCAACGCCATAGCGTGCTTCAATGCGGCGCAGCACGTCCGCTTGTTCGTATTTGGCACGCAAGCCATCCGCCACACGCTCAGCGTCCACAAGCGATGCGTGATAATCCCAAGGATCTTTTTTAAATTCTGGCTGATAATTCAGCGAGCGAATCACGGTAGGGTCAGGCTCGCTTGGGCGGTATTGCTCAAAGGTGCTGTTAGAAATGCCACGAAAGCGTGATGTGTTTTTTAGACCGTCTAGGCACTGATGGAATTGGCTGGTAGATAGGTTTGGCAAGTCGTTTGCCTGTGCGCTGCTGCTAAATACCGCCATCAAAGCGGCGCTGGCAAGCGCAAGGGTGCTTAGTGTGTATTTCATAAAAACTCTTTATTGTCTTTTTAATATCACTTAACACATCATCAAGTTCGCTGAATGTTTTATCATCTACGCTTGTTTTTGTCTTAAATGATATTGATTTGATTGTAAATTTATGTGGATTGGTAAAAATAATGACTTGATTTTTAATGGAAATCAAGCGTACGCCATCAGCCAATTATATCAAGCTGGCTATAAAATACCACAGTCAAAGGCAGATAGTCCAAAATTTTTGGCAATTTGCCAAGTGAAATTGATAAATTAAACGTAATGGCAAGAATTGGGTAAGATTTGGGTGTGGGTTTGCTGCGCTCATGTAACAATTTTTTGCTTGCACTGATGTTATCTTTACATTATGATACTCGCCATTTTGTTTTTATATACAAGTTGTTTTTGTGCGCAAGATGTGTGGCGGCTGAGTTTGTCATCAGTGCATCTTTAATTATTCACTTAAAATGAATGTTTAAAGATGGCATACGTCAATGCAGCAGCCAAGCATAAAATTTGTGAATTGATTGTCGCGCAAAACAACCACCAACTTTACTATTTATTACCACGCAGGCAAATCGCATAAGCGCGTGGTTGGAGAAAATCTATGCTGACTTTGATCGGTCTGGCGATTATTTTTTATCATTGTGGGTTTGCTGCTCACCGAAAAAGTGTCGCCTGTGATTGCAATGGTGCTGGTGCCGTTTGTGGGTGCGCTGATTGCTGGCTTTGATTTAACGCAAATCAAGGAATTTTATTTGGACGGTACGACATCGGTCATTCAGATTGTCGTGATGTTTATTTTTGCGATTTTATTTTTCGGCATTATGGGCGATGCTGGTGTATTCAAGCCTTTGATTGATGGTTTGATTAAGCTGACGCGCGGTAATGTGATTTCGGTGGCGGTCGGTACGGTGCTGATTTCTGTGGTGGCGCAGCTTGATGGTGCTGGAGCGACAACCTTTTTGCTGGTCGTGCCTGCGCTTTTGCCGCTGTATCAACGTTTAAAAATGAATCCTTATATGCTGTTTTTGCTGCTGGCGGCAAGTGCGGGTATCACCAATATGTTGCCGTGGGGCGGGCCTTTGGCGCGTGTGGCAACGGTGCTGGGCGCTGATGTGGAAGTGATTTATCGTCCGCTGATTGCCGTGCAAGTCATCGGCATTACGCTGACGATTATCATGGCGGTGATTTTGGGTATGCGTGAAAAACGCCGCATCATTGCTGAGCATGGCGCACTTGTGGTGGGCGGTCATGGCTTTGGACTTGATGCCGATGACGAAGAAGTATCTGCCAATCGTGGCAAGTTTTGGGTGAATGTGGCGATTTTTGTCGCAGCGATGGTGGTGCTGTTTGCCAATCTTTTACCGCCTGCATTCGTCTTTATGCTGGGTACGGCGGTGGCGTTGATGGTGAATTATCGCACACCAAAAGAACAGCTGGCGTGTATCAATGCCAATGCTGGCGGTGCAATCATGATGGCAACCATCATTTTGGCGGCAGGCGTGTTCCTTGGTACGCTAAAAGGCTCTGGTATGCTGGACGCAATTTCGCAGGATTTGGTGAATGTATTGCCAGCGGCTTTATTGCCAAATCTGCATTATGTTACTGGCTTTTTGGGCGTGCCTTTGGAGCTTGTACTGTCTACAGACGCTTATTATTTCGGGCTGTTCCCTGTGGTGGAGCAAATCACGTCTGATGTGGGCGTAGACCCTGCCAAATCAGGCTATGCGGTGATGATTGGTAGTATTGTGGGTACGTTTGTCTCGCCATTTTCGCCTGCTTTGTGGATGGGCTTAGGCTTGGCAAACTTATCTATGGGTAAGCACATTCGTTATTCGTTCTTTTGGATTTGGGGTCTGTCCTTGGCGATTATGCTATGCACATGGGCGATTGGCGTGATTTGATAAATGCTTTAAAATCGCCAAGCCTTACAAGACAGATTGACAAAACAGACGCTCGGCAGAGTGTCTGTTTTTTATTGTGGTTTTGGCAAAATTGCCGTGATAACTGGCATTAAAATCAGCAAACCGCTTGTCAATGTGCTTTTGATTGGGCTAAACTTGCCAAAAGTTTAGTCATTATCAATTTGTTATCAATCATGACCTACCAAGATTTCATCGATTTTATCGCCAAAACTTATGCGGTGTCGCCTGAGTTTTTATGGCAAAAATTTCCCAAATTTGCGGTTTTTCGCCATGCCGCACCAAAATCTGGCAAGCGCAGTTCTACCAAATCTTCTACTAAAAAAGGCAAATGGTTTGCGCTGCTGATGCCCATCAGTGCGGATAAATTGTCAGCCAAGCACGCAAATTCATCAACGCTGCCAGATGCCATCGTAACTGTAGTGAACGTCAAAACCGACCCACGCTTTATCGGCAATCTTTTGCTGGCGGACGGTGTGTATCCTGCTTATCACATGAATAAGGCGCACTGGGTGAGCGTGCGCCTTGATGAGATTGATGAAGCGCTGCTTTTTGAGCTGGTGGCGCACAGTTTTGATTTGACGGCTGGTTAGGTGGCGGCTTTGATGTTGTTATCCATTTCGTCATCGGCAGCGTTTGGGTCGTCTAGGCTGATGCGCTTGCCGATGTCTTTGATTTGTGAGAGCTGTTCTACCAAAGATGGCGCATCGTCCAAACTCATGGCAAAGCCCCATAGATAGCTGATAACGGCATAAATGTGTCCAGCGGTTGCGCCTTTGGTGGTGAGTAGCGTGAGCGTTACCCCAAATAAAATTGCCATTGCCACGCCGATGATTAGATAGCTGCTTGCTTCACGATTAGAGATTTTTATGCGAAATTTAGACAGCAGCGAATAATGCTTGGCGGTGTGATAAGGCTGATTTTGTTCAATGATAATCACATCTTTTTCAAGGCGATTATTCAGCCGAAAATACAGACGATCGTTGATTTTGGTGTAGCTTGGCAAAGCCCAAGAAAAAATCAGCAGAATAATCAGCGCAGTAATGCCTGAATAAGTTTCAATAAAAAGTAGCATCACCACCGCACCAATGATATTAAATAACGATGTGATGATCATCGGCAAATGCTGCTCAAAAAAGTCCACAAATTCACGAGACAGTGCCACACGAGCGGTAATGGTGGAAGTGTGCTGTTTTTGGCGGTGTTCGCGGCTGATGATGTCTGTTACCATCTCGGCATAAATGCGTGTGAATGTGCGTGTGTCTACCGCACGCCTTGCCGAGCCAACCGTCCATATCACCAACACCAAAGCCGCATAGGATAAGGCTTGGAGTAGGTTGCCATTAACCACGCCATCAATGGCAAATGAGCCAAACAGCGGATAAGTAACCATCAAGATATTTTCCAATGCTACAAGGCTAAACGTGCCAATCAGGCGTGTTTTGTGGGTGGTGGCGATGTGTTTTAGGTGATTGACAGCAGACATAAAAAACGATAAAAAGCCAAAAGTGCGCCATTATATAGCAAATCAAATCACTGCGCTAAGTATTTTTATTAGCAAAAGTGTTAAATTCTTAAAAGCCAGCTTTGATTGATGATGCGTAGTTTTTAAGCTGATTTATTGATGGTGTCAGTTGTTTTGGTTTAATCTAAATGGATAACCAATTTAAACAGGCAATCAAATTTAAACAGATGGTCAAACAACCTTGCCCAGCGCTTTTTGACTGTGCTTTTGCAAATACCACAGCAAAAACACCGCCGCCACCGCAAGCGACACCACCAAAGCCGTCCAAAATCCATAAATGCCCATGTCAAAATAAAACGCCAGCGCATAGCCGGGAATCAGCCCGCAGCCCCAAAACGCCACCAAATGAATCACCATCGGCATGGTGGTAACTTTATAACCACGCAGCGCATAGCTTGCCACGCATTGCACTGCGTCCACCAGCTGAAAGGCAGCGGCAAATAAAATAATGCCAGACGCAATGCCAATCACCGTCAAATCGTCCGTGTACATCTGGGCAAGTGGTGTGCGCAAAAGCACCAAAAACGCCGCCGTCAAAAGCGAAATCAGCGCAGCTGTCGCCACTGACACGCCAGAAATGTAGCGCGCTTTGGCGAAATTTTTCTTGCCGATGGCGATGCCCACTTGCACCGTGCTGGCAATGCCAATGCTTTGCGGAATCATGTAAATAATCCCCGTCAGGCTAATCACCACCTGCTGCGCCGCCACATAATCTTCGGTGTTGGCGGGCAGTTTCGCTACCAAAAACATGATGCAAGTAAACAGGCTCACTTCCACAAAAAACGATAAGCCAATCGGAATGCCAAGCCGTGTGATGTCTTTAAACAGCCGAAAATTTGGCAGGCTGAATTTATCCATCAAGCCAAAGGGCTTAAAATATTTACCGCGCGCCACATAAGCGCCCAGCACAATGGCATTCACCCAAAAGACGATGGCTGTCGCCAGTCCGCAGCCAGCACCGCCCAGCGCAGGCATGCCAAATTTGCCATAGACGAAAATCCAGTTGAGCGGAATGTTTAAAAAGAAGCATAGCCAGCTGACCCACATGATGACGTTTGGCTTATTTAGGCTGGACGCATAGGCGTGCAAGCTGCGATGAATCATGGCGGCAGGCATGGCAAGCCCCACAAACCGCAGATACTGCTCGGTGATTTGCAGCGTATAATCACTAAGCGCAAAAAACGAGCGAAAAGGCGCAATCGCAAGCCACATAATCGCCATGCCAAGCACGCCCATCGCCACGCCATACCAAAGACCTTGTCTGCCAAGCTCGCCAATTTCATGCGAGCGTGCCGCACCTTTACTCACCGAGCCAAATTGTTGGGCAATCATGGGGTTAAGTGCGGTCATTACGCCCATCAAAGTTACATAAACTGTGGCAAAAAGACTGCTGCCAAGCGCCACGGCCGCCAAATCTTCCTTGCCAGCACCGCCAGCCATCACCGTATCCACAAAGCCAGTGCCGATTTGCGCCACTTGTGATAGCAGCATGGGCAAAGTCAGCGCAAATAATGCGCTAAGCTCTTTTTTGTAAGTGGCAAACGAATAACGATGAATGTCTAGCAGCATGATAAAAGCGGTAATGTGATTTTAAAAAGTTGGGCGGGGAAATGATAAAGTAAAAAAGTTTGTGGGAAAATCGCAAGGCTAAATGATAAGTTTGTAAGATAAAAAGTTAGCCAATTTGCACTTTTGCCAACGGTGTATTGTAACTGATTTGGCGGATTTTGTGGCGGTAAACTTTTTGAACTTGCCAAGCGTTGAACTTGCCAAGCGTAAAAAAGACAAGGCTTGGCTTGTCTTTTTAAGGTGAAGGGCTGTGCGTCTTGTGCGTGCTAATTAAGCAAACGCTTACGAAACGCCTCACGCACTTTGGCAAAATCCTCACGATGGCTTCTGCGCAAAACCACCATCAGCGTTTCGTACAGCTGATAGATGTTAAACAGCTCAAGCGTGAAATATTCATCAAGACTTTGTTGCTCATCATCGCCAAACGTTACCGAACGCTCCAGCGCACTAAACAGCAAAGGCGCGCTCAAAGCAGCGATATAAAACCGTGTGGCTTGATCTAAATCTTGGCGCACGGCATAAGATTGTAGCCGCTTAAAGGCGTTGAAGTGGTCGTGGATTGAGCGGATGTCGTCCAGCTGATTGGCGGCGCCGTCAGTGCGATGGCGATAATAATAAAACAGCTGGCTGATTTCCAGAAAGTTAAACTGACAGCACGTCAATGCCCGAATGACAAACAGCGTATCTTCAGCGTAGCGCAAATTTTCATCAAACAGCAGACCGTTATCTTGTAAATGACTGGTCTTAAAAATGTGCGTCCACAGCTCAGGCGAAAAGCTCTTTTGCAGTAAGCAATCCATGTAATACTGCGATGACACGATTTCCACATGATGACCATGCGCCACTTTCTCGCCATAGACAGCGCGTGCAGTGGTGGCTACGTCTGGCAGGGCAGGCAGTACGATGATGTTTTGTTTCGCCCAAACGAACAAACCTTTGGCGATGGCGACGTTTTCTTGTGCCATGATGCGCAAAAGATCACGAAAGTTGATTTTCTCCGCCAAATAATCATCAGAATCCACAAAATACACATACTTGCCAGCAGCCGCTTTTATCCCTGCGTTTCTCGCTGCTGACACGCCTTTATTTTCTTGGCTGATGATTTTTATAAAATCATACCGCTTGGCAAATTCAGCCAAAACTTCACCACTGCCATCGGTTGAACCATCATCAATGGCAATGATTTCTTTATCAATGTCTTGCGCAATGATACTTTCTAAACACTGCGATAAATATTCACAAGTGTTGTAGACAGGCACGATAAAGGTGATATCATGCTTTGGGCTTTGGGCTTTGGGCTTTGGGCTTTGGGCTTTTTTTGGCATACATTGGTACAACTCTATGCAATGAAAGGTTTCTTTTATTTTAGCTTAATTTTACTACAAAAGCACTAGAAATGACGCGGTTGTCTATAAAAATTTGTGCGGGTGGTGTGAGATAGGGATTTAAATAAGAAATGACTTGTAAATTGAGCTTTTCTGACGGAAATTTGGCAGATTGTAAGTTGGGTTAAGCGGAGTGAAACCCCAACGTTTGAAATGAGATTTGGAATGTTGGGTTACGCTTTCGCCAACCCAAGCAAAATCAGCGTTTTCACAGCAGACGCTGGCGAAATTCTGCGTGTACTCGGCTAAATGCGTTGGATGGGCGTTGTTGCAGGCGTGCGGATAAGATTTCGTACAGCTGATACATGCCAAATAATTCTAGGCTCACTTCGCTGTCAATTTGTGCTTTGGCGGTTTCGTCCAGTTGAAAATACACGCTTTCAAACAAATGCGCCAGCACCGATAAGCCAAGCAGTAAAATATTGTGGCGTGTGTTGTAGTCAAAATCTCGCTCAAGCGTGTAATATTGCACGGCTTTTACCGCTTTGATTTGCGATAAAAACATGGCGGTGTTGTTCGCTTGATTGATGGCGCTGCCAGTGCGATGGCGATAAAAATAGAAAATCTCGCTGGTTTCCGCCATTAAAAATTCAGCACAAGTCAGCACCTTAGTAACAAACAGCAAATCTTCGGCATATTCCAGCGATTCATCAAAGTACAGCTCATGCGTGCGCAAATGCTGCGTGCGAAAAATGTACGCCCACAGCTCCACGGTAAAGACACGCACCAAAAGCGCTTGGATATATTGTGATGATGGCGCGATTTGTAGGTAGTGTTTTTGTCTTGTGCCGTGCTGGTAAATGTCCAGCGCGGCTTGTTGGGCTTTTGGCAGGGCGGGCAAAAAGACTTCTTCGTCTTGAATTTCCCAAATCGCACAGCCTTTTAGGGCGGCAAGATTTTCCTTGTCCATGATGGCGATGTAATCGTCAAAGCGAATGTTTGGCAGCAGATAATCGTCAGAATCCACAAAATACACATAACGCCCAGCGGCTGCTTTAATCCCAGCATTTCTGGCAGCTGATACGCCTTTGTTTTCTTGGGTGATGATTTTGATGAAATCGTACCGCTTGGCAAATTGTGCCAAAACTTCACCACTGCCATCAGTTGAGCCGTCATCAATGGCGATGATTTGCTTATCGATATTTTGGGCGATGATGCTGTCTAGGCATTGGGCTAGAAATTTGGCGGTGTTATAGACGGGTATGATGAAGGTGATGTCGTAGGTGGTTTGTCTGGAGGCGTTCATGGCAGGTGTGGTTTTTAAAATTCCGTTTTAATCGTTGCTTTATTAGTGCGTTCAGATTTGGTGCATTCAGAGCGCAAAATAAAGCCTAAATAAGCGAAAGACGAGAAAACGCTTTGAATTTGAATGGATAACCGCAGGAATTAACGTAAAAATTACGGTTTGAAATTAAAAAATGTCTTAAATAAAAATGAGATTAAATCGCATTATTGATTTGTGGCGGTATTGTCTCACAATTTCCCAGATTGTGCAAGATTTTTTGCAGAATTACTAATAATTCATTCATCTTTTATTTTAAAAATATCATTAAGTATTTTATGGGTTTGATGCCATTATAAGGTGGCGTAATTTTTATGCGATTTACCAAGTTTTAAAACTTAGAAAAAGTCATAAAAAACCCACAAATTTTTGCAAATTATTTCGGCTATTTTTGTCAAAATAGGGCATAATATAGCCAAGATTTGTCGTGAGTGAAATGTGCGCAAATTTATGCGTCAATTCACGCCAAATATGACTTTTTGTAATATTAAAAATAACTAAAACTTAACAAAAGAGCCAAAATTGCCATGCTGGAACAATGGACCAAAGAATTGATTTTGCAGCGACTGCTCGCCTTGACGCTGCTCACCATCTTGATTGTGCTGTGCTTTCAGGTGGTGCATTTTTTCATTTCGCCTGCGATTTGGGCGGCGATTTTGGCGTATGTAACTTTTCCGCTGTACCGATTTTTCCATCAAAAAGTGCAGCTGGGGGCGACGCTCTCGGCATTGATTATGACGGTGGTGATTTCGCTGCTGATTGGCGTACCGCTGATTGTGGGTGTGTTTTTCTTGCAGCAAGAAGTGGTGAGCTTTTATGGCATGGCGATTCGCCGTCTGCAGGCGGGCTATGTGGATTTGCCAGAAAGCGTGAAAAATTTGCCTGTGATTGGTCAGCAAATCAAAGACACGCTGTGGGAGATTAACAAAGACCCTGAAGCGTCAATGGCGGCGGTGCGTCAGTGGGTGCAGTCGCATTTGTATTATGGCAAGATGGCGTTTGACGTGGCGTTAAAGGCGATGGCGAAACTGGGCATGGCGCTGATGACGCTGTTTTTCTTTTATCGTGATGGGCTAAGCCTGATGCGCCAAATCCGCCAAGCGCTGCGCAACATCGTGGGCGATCGCATTGATGATTATATCAATTCGGTGGGCGCAACCACGCAAGCGGTGATTTATGGCATTGGCTTGACTGCGCTGGCGCAGGCACTTTTGGCGGGCATGGGCTATGTGGTGGCAGGCGCGCCAAACCCAATTTTGCTGACAATCATCACTTTTGTGGCGGCACTGATTCCGTTTGGCACGCCATTTGCGTGGGGTGGTGTGGCGTTGTGGCTGTTTATGCAAGGTCATACTTATGAAGGGATTGGGCTTGCGCTGTGGGGTATTTTGGTGATTAGCTGGGTGGATAATTTGATTCGTCCGATTGTCATCAGCGGTGCGACCAAAATTCCGTTCATCATCATTTTTATTGGCGTGCTGGGCGGTTTGACGGCATTTGGTTTTGTGGGGCTGTTTGTTGGGCCGGTGATTTTATCGATTGCGCTTGCCATTTGGCGTGAGTGGATTAGCCAGCATAAAAACGAAATTTTCTCACCAAAAAACGCAGCCTTTGCGGTGGCAGATGGTGAAGCCTTGCTGGCTGATACCACGCCCACGCCTGTGCTGGACGAGCAAAAATTAAGCGATGATGCGGATAAATCGTGAGTGGATTTGCTAAATCGGTTGGCTAAATTGGCGTAAAACCGTAAGCTGGGTTAGCGAAAGTGCAACCCAACGTTTTATGGGTAAATCTTACTTCATGTTGGGTTGTCGCTCCGCTTAACCCAACTTACGAATCGCCCCTAAATTAAACTTACTTATCGCCCTTAAATTAAACTCGCAAATTGCTCTTAGGGCGTAGGTTGAGTTGGTAAAAATACAACTTACCAACCACAAAAACCATTTAAAAACAAAGAGATAAATATGATTAGCGTATTGGCGGACGAAAATATCAGCAATCTTGGCGATTATTTGCGTTGCCATCAAGACGTGCGTTTTATCACGATAAAAGGGCGAGACATCAACCAGCAAAGTCTTGATAAATATCGCCCTGATGCGCTGTTTATCCGCTCGGTAACGCCAATCAAGCCATCGCTGGATTTGGCAGGCGTGAAGTTTGTCGGTTCGGCAACGATTGGCACGGACCATGTGGACGCACAGTTTTTAGCCGAGCAAAATATCCGCTTTGCCAATGCAGTGGGATGCAGCAAACATTCGGTGGCGCAATATGTACTGACGGCAATCGGCAAGCTGCGCCCAAATGCGGCGTTATCGCCTGTACGCCTTGGTATTATTGGGCTTGGCAATATTGGCAGCACGCTTGCTGGGTACGCCAAGGACTTGGGCTGGCAGGTGGCAGGCTATGACCCGTTTTTGCCAGCGTCCGCCATCAATAACAGCGATTTGCCAACGCTACTACAAACCAGCGATGTGATTTCGCTGCACACGCCTTTGACACGCACGGGCGAGTATCCGACTTTTGGGCTGATGAACCGTGAGCATTTGGCGCAGCTTAAGCCAAATGCGCTGCTTATCAATTCGGCGCGCGGTGAAATTATCAAAGAAGCCGATTTAATCGCAGCGATTGATGAGCAAAACCTGCAAGTGGTGCTGGACGTATTTCCGCACGAACCTGTTGTCAGTGCCAAACTTTGCGAGCGTCTTAGCCTTGCCACACCGCACATTGCAGGCTATACCACAGAAGGTAAATTGCGTGGTACGGACATGATTTATCGTGCGTTTTGTGAGCATTTTGGCTTGCCAGTTTTACAAAATATGGATAATTTGCTTGCGCCAAGCCCTTATCAATGGCAAGACATCAAGCGCCATTGGCAAGCGGCGGCGAAAAGCGGTGCGCCAGACGCACTCACGCCTTTTTATGACATTGGTGCTGATGATGCCAGCCTGCGTGCGGTGTGTACGGCTGGCTTGGCAGATGGCGAGCAGGCGGCGGCGTTTGATAGGCTGCGCAAAGAATATCCGCTCAGACGTGAGTGGTTGTATTAAAATGGCGGCTACACGCCTAATAAAGTGATTGCGCTTAAAAACGGTTTGGCGTGGCAAAATCTTAAAACGCCAATCCGTTTCATTTGCTCAATTTACCGCCAAGTCGTCATTCAATCATTCCAATCACCACCTAATCACCACCCAATCACAAATTATAAATTACCAACCATCATGAACTCCCCAACTCAAGCCAACCAAATTTCAGCCGACCATACCCCAGTTGATTACGCCCCCAGCATGAGCAAAGAAAACGCCATCAAAAAGGCTGCCATGTTGGCAACGGTGCGTGCGTTTTTTGCCAAGCGCAACGTGTTGGAAATCACCACGCCCATTTTATCGCAACACGGTAATACAGACGTGTTTATTGAAAGTGTGCAGGCGAGCGTCAAACGCCGCGGCAAGCCAAGCGTAGGGTTTTTACACACGTCGCCAGAATTTGCCATGAAGCGAGTGCTGGCGGCGTATCAGTTGCCGATTTTCCAGCTGTGCCAAGTGTTTCGAGATAATGAAATTGGGCATAAGCACAATGTGGAATTTACCATGCTGGAGTGGTATCGTCCGCATTTTTCGCTTGAGATGCTGGCGGACGAGCTGCTGGCTTTATTAGAAGCGGTGTATGACAAGCCGATGCGCGTTCGGCATTATCGTTATGCGCAGGCGTTCGTGGACGTGCTGGGATTGCATCCATTTTCGGCAAGTGTTGATGAGCTGCGAGCGTGCGCTAGGCAGCATGGCTTGACGCTGGAGATGGGCGATGATGTGCAAGGCTGGCTGGATTTGCTGTTTAGCCATTTGATTGAGCCAGATTTGGGGCGTGATGTGCCAACGCTATTGACCGATTATCCGCCTGCCACTGCCGCACTTGCCAAGATTGCCACCGATCAAGATGGTTTTGAAGTTGCCAAGCGTTTTGAGCTGTATATTGACGGCGTGGAAATTGCCAACGCTTATGATGAGCTGGCGGATTCTAAAGCTCTGCGCCAGCGTTTTTGTCAGGACAATGCCCAGCGTGCTGCGCTTGGTTTGCCCACCATGCCGATTGATGAAAATCTTCTGCGTGCGTGTGATGATTTGCCGCCTTGCAGTGGCATTGCGCTGGGCGTGGATAGGTTGTTTATGGTTAAAGAAGGACTGACCGACATCAGCCAAGCCGTGCTGTTTGTTAGCGATAAGGCGTAATGACAGGATATAACGCCAAAAACGACAAGGTGCAACTTACCAAAATAGCGATGAATTTATCGCCATTTTGGTGTATTCACGAGGATTTGTCGTTACTGCTTGACTGGTTATTTGTCTGGCTGCTTGCCCACGAGCGTTTGCGCCCAACGAATCACGGGCAAATCCACCATGCGCCCAGCCACAGTAAAGGCAGCTTCGTTGGTGCGCTCAAACTCTTTCACCACCGCCTGCGCAAACGCCAAATCGTCCTGCAAGTTCAGCGTTTTTGCCACCACGCCTACTTGTCTTGGGTGAATGAGCAGCTGCCCGCCAAAGCCGAAATCCTGCCAATGGCGCACGCACGCCGCCAAGCCTGCATCGTCATCAAATTGCGGATAAATGGTCTCAATCGGTGCCGCCAAACCGTGTGCGGACGAATGTAGCACCAGCTCACAGCGCACTTTATCGCTCAAAGCGCGCATGGCAGGCGAGCCGACACGCACGCCCAAAGAATGCGCAAAATCCAGACAACCGTAGCTGAGCGCAAGCAATCCGTCCGCTGCGGCAATTTCTGCGATGTTTAATAAGCCTTTTGCGCTTTCAATCATGGCGATGACAGGCTTTTGCGTGCTTTGGTGCAAGACGCTTGCGGCAAGGCGTGATTCGCATTTTGGCAAAAATACGCCAGCCACATGAGAAAGTTTTTCAATCAGCAGGCGATCTTTGGTAAAATCGGCAGTCGTGGCGGCATTGATACGCAGCCAATAAGGGTGCGTACAGCTTTCATCAAACGCCAAAATTTGCTCACGCACACGCTCTTTTTGCTCGGCGGCGACAGCGTCTTCTAGGTCAATGATGACAGCTTGCGCACCGCTGGCGAGTGCTTTTGGCACACGGTCTAGGCGAGTGGCAGGCACAAATAAAAAGGTCTGTGGCGTGATCGGTCGCATAAAAATCCCTTGATTTTTTG
>NZ_MUXU01000088.1 GCF_002014985.1 Moraxella caviae
TATATTATGCGAAGTTTAACAAATTTGGCTTAAATTTTTTGCATAAAAAACCGCGAATTTCTTCGCGGTCGGATTTTAATGTTGCTCAGCTATAATATCCAAACCAGCTGCACATGTCAAGCAATTCTGATAATATTTTTCAAAAAATTTTCAGACAACTCAAACCACCAGTAGCTCTTCCCATCTTGTCGTGAATCTGCTGCTAATCAACTGCCTGCGCATTTGCCAATCGTTTGACAGATATTCTGTGCCTAACTTGATAGCGCCTTTGCCAAATGTCTTATTGATGTCGTCAATCGTCGCCATCAACGCTGGATTGTCGCTAATCTTTGGTGTATCAAACAGATTGAATTGCTGATTGCTGATAGATTCTATGCCGCTAAGCTCAATGCCGCATTTTTTGTAGTGAAATCCTTGTCTGTAAACGTCTGTGAGTAGTTTTTGAGCAAGATGGTTGAGTTCTAGCGTGTCATTACTACCTAGTGGCAAACTCACAGATTTTACGCCTTTGTACTGCTTGTCTTGGCTAAATGGATTGGTTTTTATGGCTACAGTAAGTACATGCGCACGGCTGTTTTGTTGCCTTAATTTAGCTGCCCCACTGGCTACATGATGGCTGATGGCGGCTTGTAGCGACTCTATGGTGTTTATTTTCTGCGCAAAACTCTTGCTTCTGACAATGCTCTTTCTTGGCTCATCAACTTCAAGTTCACTGCACGCAAAGCCATTCATTTCCTGCCAAGTGCGTTGTACCACCACGTTGAAATGCTTTTTCTGAATATCTATATTCCATTTGTTGACTTCCTCCCCTCCCTAAAGCGAGGGGATTCCTTCTGCAAGACGGTCAAGCCCGACCGCAAGAATGTTCTTTGCAGCATTGACATCTCTGTCATGCTTTGTATCACAACTTGGGCAAGTCCATTGTCTTTGAGACAATGCAAGTGCTTCAAGTTTATATCCACAGCAAGAACAAGTTTTACTAGACGGATAAAATCTATCCAGCTCTTTCACTGTCTTGCCATAGACAAGTGCGTGGCTTGTTTGTTGTTTGGGCTAAGCTCGATGGTGTGGCCGAGAATCATTGGTTGCCTTATTTGTTTATAAATCTACTCATAATTGGGTAATAAAGAGTAGGTTTAGGTAGATTTCAAGGGGCTGTTAAAAGCCCTCCCACAACTCCCGCGCAATGTTTTCTTTGCTTAGCACTTTTAGCCGCTGGGTGAAATTATCTTGCGTAATGCCTTCCAGTGCCAGTCGTCTTGCCAGCTCAACCAAGAATGGCTGCTCTACCACAGCACATGCCCGAAAATCAAAGCCAATCACTGCTTGCTGCACTAAAAATGGCGTGATTTTGTCAAATACCACGTCCACTTGCTCGGCAAAGATGGGGTCGCCTTGTAGTAAAGCGTGCACATCTAAGCGTAAGTAATCAGCGCTCAAGCCATATTTGGCTAATTTGTCCAGCACTTCTTGGTTGAGGGTTTGCATGGGTGCGGTGCTAGCTCTCTGGTAGGTCTACGGCTTCATAGAAACGCTTAAAGTCAAAACCTCGGCTGTTGTTGTAGGTGATGTCCCCTGCCCCGCGATTGACTTTAAAGAACTTTCTTGTGTACTGGTTGCCGGTATGAAAATAAACTTCTGAAACGGTGATAATAGCCAGCTCTGCCAAAACATCTACAGCAATATCATTAAGCAACAAGCCTGGACCGCCTTTAGTCTCACCAGAGTCTTTTCTGACGATATTTTTGTGGTAGGTTACGCGTGGGAAACGCTCTGGCCAAAAGCTTTTTAGGTAGTCGCGAAGCTCTTTAGCCAGCTGTTCACCATGCGCATCATCTCTGATTTTAACTGCACAATCAGGTGAATTTGGATCTAGGCAAATGTATTGTAGTAAATCCATCTTAAGTGAACCGCGCAACCTTGCCTTTGGGTCGTGATATTTTAGATAAGACAGCATGGTAGCGTTGTCCATCGCATCCACATCTGCACCTTCAGGAAATTTAAATTCAGCCACGCCAGTTGTTTCGATGACGTCTTCAATCACAATCGCGGCATCACGACGGCAACCAAATTCAGGTGCTTCATAACCGCCCACCAGTCCACGCATAGAAGTCAAAACACTGGCAAGGTCTTCTTCTTTGGTAATAAGTGGGTCGATTTCTCTTCTGAAGATAATATCCCATACACGCTCTTTGGTGACATATAAAGGCGTTTCTTTAAAGTCTAGCTCGGTAGGTTTTTTACCAGTTTTGTAATCATAGCCAAGTAGTCTTGGAATTTCTACGGTTTCAACACTACCATCACTGCTCGTTTTTTCTACAGTGATGGTGTCTACATAGCCTTCCATCCAGCAAGGAAAATCAAACCTTACGGTATGGATAAAGTCTTCTAAAGGCATTGATTTATCTGCGCTTACATATTTAAATTCATTCATAAAAAACTCCTTAAATTTATAAAAAAAATCAATCACCGACCAAATCGGCTTACAGCTATTGTGAACCAAAATGAGACGCAAAGCAATAATACATCACCTAAATTCCCATAGGCGTTAGCCAGTGCGCTGTTAATTACCATGCCACAGCGTACAAATGCTGCAATGGTTGATATTGCTAAGCTTCTTGTATATTTTAGGTTTGTCTGTGCTATAATCAAGTGGTTTTTAAACTTTTATTTGATTTTTTATTTAGCAAAAAGGAAATAACGATGTACTTTACCCCGCACGCTGACGACTACCCAGAAAACTACGAAGATTGGGAAGAATGGGAAGCGCATAACCCATACGATCCTACCCCAAAAGAGCAGCGCCACAAGCAAGATGTAACCCGTCCACCGTCAGACGGTTTGTCTTTACGCGCTTGTTTTGGTCGTACCCTACCACACGAAAGCGACTTAAAAAAGCAATATCTATATTTTAAGCGCGCTTATTATTCTGAATTTGAGCGCACGCCCATCTTACAACAAGCACTCGAAACCATCAAAGAAGAAAGGCTAAATAACGACTACAATCTGCCTTATGACAAGGTTGTCAATAACGCATGGTACGACATCTACGACTACACAGACATCCCACTACCAGACAGCATAAACGCACAAACATACCACCCACCCCTGCAAAGCTCATGGTTTAACAGCGCAAGACGAGAGTTCGCCAAACTAAAACCAAATACCCTCTCAAAAAACAACCTGCGCGACTGGGCGTTATCCCAAAAGCAAAAAGGCCTAGACGATCAAGGCATTTTACAAGCCCTTGGCGACAAATACATCTACCCAAATGTGCCGTTCACCTTCCAAGAAAAGGACGAATCTGCCTTGTATGGCAATATGTACGGCAGAGCGCTGCGCCTAAGCCTTGAGAAAAAAGCATCACTTACGCAATTTTACGGCACCAATATCCCTACCACAGAGCACAGCATCGCCATTCCTGAAGATTTAGAATGGGCACTTTTAAACCTATCGTATGAAGACAAGCTGATTGCACTGCACTTGGTTAATCAGCTGCTTGTGCCTGTATTAAATGGCGATATGCGCCCTATTGCCGATTTCTTGCCCATCCTAAGTGAAAAACAAAAGGCAACGCCAGATGAAAACGAAGAACTTGACAGTCGTGAGCTGCGTGAACAAATGCGCGCTGATTTGCCTGTCTATGAAGGACGCAGAGAAGATGAATGGTATCAAAATTTCAACCCTGAAATATTAGAGCTGACATCATCTTATCATCAGTGTAAAAAAAGGCTGGCCAAAGATGTGCCTGAAGCTGGCGCATCACCCTTTGTACAAACACACTGCGCACCAAGAAATAAGCCAGAGTTCTCATCACAACAAGGTATTGGTATTAACAATCAAGACTACAAATCGCCCTACGCGAGAATCGCTGATTGGAAGCGCATTCATTGGGCGATTACGCACGACAGAGAGTTCTTTCATGGACTGATGAAAGAAGACGTACCAGAGCCGACAGAAGCATGGAAATTTGCGTCTGTGCGCGAAATGGCGCATTGGGGTGAAGACAGAGAAATGTTTGGTTTTATGCCAGCATTTACCGAATATGAAATCCGCCAAAGCGATAAAAACACCCCACGCCATTATTATGAAGAGCCACATAAAACGCAGTACAACATCAGCGTGAATATGATTCAAAGAGCGGCCATTGCTGCCATGCCATGTAACCGCCCTGTCAAACCATTGGCGATGGTGGCTATCCCTGATGATCCAGCCACAAGGCTACAACAAAGCCTACAAAGCACAGATAAGCCCATGCAGGCGCTCATCACCGACTGGGCAAATTACGATGCCAGCGGTGACAGTAAAAACGGCTTGATGACCCGTGATGACATCATGATGATTTGGATGGCGCTTGATTTATTTGATGCCATCAATAAAATCACCCTAGATGACGCACTTGAGCTACTAAGCCAAGGCAGCAATAAAATCACAGAACAGCTTAAACACAGCCCACTGGCTAAGATTGCCAGCTACGCACTGGGTGCGCCTTATGCCGAATTAGACACTTGGGAGAAAATGGATGAAGACCAAGACCCCGCTGGCAGAATTCCGCTCATCAACCGCAAAACCTTAATCTACACCAATGATGAAGGCGAAGAGCTTTACCGTGCGGTGGACGAAACCAGATACGCCACTTATTATATGGGTCTTGCCACCGATGAAGATATGCGCACCAGCATCATGCAAGGCGATCGTGTGTATTCTTTATGGGATCCTAAAAAAGCCTATGGTGAATTTGCCGCCAGAGCTTCAGAGCGCTGCTATATTGACGCATGGGCGCACGCTTTTCATGGGCAATTCTTACAAGAGCGTCTAAACCTATTGGGTGATATTTTAATTCCTTGGGCGATCAAATACGCACCTTCAAAGACCAGCGTAAAAAACAAATGGTTCACCAATCTACAAGACGTGGATAAAAGACGTGTTATTGCCTTAAAACCCGGCCCAAAACAAAATCAATTTACTGACGATGGCTTGTATCGTTTGTTTGTCATGCACGACGACCGCAGAAATATGCGTGCTTCTGAAGAAGACGACCGTCGCCCACAAGATTTATTCTACGACTACTACGAGTTTGAAGGCAAATGGCGTACTGGCAACATTTTTAACTACACAGACATTCACTTTGTGCGCTGTCTGATGTACAGCTTGCTGCTATCAGATTCAGCCAATACCGATGACACGCTGTTTATGAACTTTGATACACTCACCTCAAAAGCAAGCGCCATCAAAAACGCTCTAGAATCTGGCTTACAAACCAGCGCCCTACTTGGTATTTACTATACCCAAGATGGCAAAGAAATCCAAAACAGTGAATATACCGCAGCCAGCCTACAAGAATATTACCATGAATGCGAAAGACTAAAAGCCATCTATGATGAATATGGAGATTTTTACGATACCACAGATTCGCACATGCCATTCATGCTAGATGATGACGAAGTGCCAACACATCTGCCAAATTATGACAAGCTGTACGCTTTGACAGATAACCCGTATCGGGATGACTATCTCCCCAAAAACAGCGATGACATCTTGCCAACCATCTACACGAATAACGTAGAATCACTACAAGCAAGGTATGTAAATGCCAAAGCCATCTCGCCTTATGAAGAGAACAAAGTATTCACATCATCGCACCACTGGCAAATATCGTTCATCAAATACCTAAAGCAAGAAGACCATCACATCAGCAGCGTGGTTTACTATAGCACACCGGGTTTGATTGAACTTGCCACACAAGCCCACAAAGACCCACAAAGCATCACTTGGCTGTCTGAAAAGACCAAAGACGACCACAAGCACATCATCACGCCACGCCTACACCTAACATGGAACACTGGCGGCTTGACCAAAGCAGGTGTCATACAAGCCGACAAAGACTACATGGAAAGAAAGAAACGTGAAGACGAAGAGTATTCATGGATTCCGTTCTGACAAAAAAACACCCCAAGTCTTACGGATGAGATTGGGGTGTTTTTTTAAGGTTTCTTGATTTGACTTTTAGCTTACTTGTGCTATTTGCACAAGACCTGCAACGATAGGAACGTTGCAGCTAAAGGCTTTTTGAGCCTTTTTAGATAATAGCGCAAACCAATGTGCAAAGCAAGAACTATTCGCTCAAATGCACAACATTTCCTAATTTTTGTTCTAGCAAAGCATTCACGGTCGCTACAGCATTTGGATTTTGTTGTAGCGCTTCAGGCGCTAGATTGTGCGGTTCGCCTTTGTCGTTTAGGTAACGCAAGGCTGCGCGAAATTCTCCCCATGTAATCACGCCATCTTTGGCTGAAGTACCAAAGTAAAACTTCCCAGCATCCGACAGCATACCGATCTCTTCGTATGCACCGTATCCAATTTCTTCGTCTTTGTTAGGTTCTACAGTGACGTACTCCCCTCCC
>NZ_MUXU01000089.1 GCF_002014985.1 Moraxella caviae
CTAATCTAGTACAGCCCCAATTCATAAGTTACAATCGGGTAACTTTAAATACTGATTGGATGGCCATGACACGCTTTTGTTTAAAACCGTTAACCCTAACCACTTGGATTGCTTTAGGAGTCATATCACAAATCAATACCGCACAAGCAGTGGATGATTTCTTGATTGCCAACACCGCCAACCAAACCCTAATCCAGACCCAAGATGCTCGTAATCAGGCATTGCTAGAGCAATTGGTACCAAACCCAAGCGTGGTGGTGGATATAGCTACCACTGATACCACCACCCAAATTCAAGAACAACCCGCAGCAGATAACGCCATTTGCTTTGATATTCATAAGATGGGTTATTCGGTGTTATCCCAAGATGATCTTATCTTTGCCGACAAGCTTGGCTTTGCACTCATACCTGAAATCATGGGTAGTAGCAGTGTATTAGGCAAGTGTATGACAGTCGCTGACATCAATGCTGTTGCTACTCGTGTGCAAAACCGCCTCATTGAACAAGGCTATGTCACCAGTCGTATTATGGTGGGCAATCAGAATTTGGCAGATGGTGAGCTAAGATTAACCCTAATCCCTGGTAAAATTGCTCAGGTGGTGGTAAATACAGCGGATAGTAAAGTACCTGTCTATGTTAAAAACACAGTCAAAGACACTGCCAACCAATCATATCCTGCCATCACTCAGCCTGCCATCTTAGACACAGCACTCACCACACAGCCAGGTAAGCTATTAAACATCCGTGATTTAGAAACCACGCTTGAGAATTTTAAACGTGTGCCAAGTGCTGATGCTAATTTTAAAATTGCACCAAGTCATACTGGTTTAAATCCATCAGCAGATAATGCCATCAACACCCTTGGCTTTAGCGATATTTTAATTGATTACACTCAGCATCGCCGTATTCGTGGCAGTCTAAGCATTGATGATTCAGGCTCTAAATCCACAGGGAAATATCAAGGCGTGGCAACACTTAGTGTGGATAATTTGGCAAATTTAAACGATTTATTCTATCTTAGCTTTGGGCGAGATTTGGGTAATCAAATCAATGATGACAAAGATTACCCCTCTGATAAGAGCAAAGGCTCTAAGAATTATGGCATTGGCTACGTTCTTCCAATGAAAAATAGTTTATTACAACTAAATGCCAATCGTTACACCTATCATCAAACCGTAGCAGGTAGTACCCAAGATTATATCTATGGCGGTAAATCCAGTGGGTACAACGCTAAGCTGTCTCATCTGGTACGCAGAGATGCTCATAGCAAAAGCTATGTGTATGCTGGTGGTTATGTCAAATCCCAAGAAAGTGATATTGATGGCACAATCATTGATGTACAAACCCGTAAAACCGCAGGGTATTTATTTGGTATTAGCCATGAGACTGCTTTTGGCAAACAAGCCAATCATAGCCTAAGCACCGATATTTCTTATAAACGTGGTACCGCCGCTTTTAATGCTTTACCTTCACCAGAAGAGCTGTTTGATGAAGGCTCAGCTCGTGTTGGCATTTATCAATTAAACGCCAATCTAACAAGTAAATACAACCCAAGTATTAACAATAAACCACTGCCCATCATCCACAGCACCACACTCAAAGCCCAATATGCCACAGACAGTCTAACACCAGATTTAAAGATGGCCATTGGTGGCAGATACACCGTCAGAGGCTTTGATGGAGAGCGTTCATTATCAGCGGATAATGGCATCCTAATCAGACAAGACA
>NZ_MUXU01000090.1 GCF_002014985.1 Moraxella caviae
TGGTGGTGGGAGTATGTCAAACGCAAAAGAGGTATTAGATGATGAGTTATGATATGAGCGGTGTGGAGATTTTAGATGCATTATGTTTAGGCAATATTACTCTTGCTGAAAATTTATTAAAACAACACCCCCAACACAACTTATCCACTGTCAATAGAGATAAAAAAAATTGGCTTCACAAAGTCACGGATTCTATGAATCCTGATGAGCCACCACCTGTCACCATCAGCTATCTTATCAACCAAGGTATTCCTATCAACGCCCAAGATATTTATGGCATGACCCCACTACACTATGCCATGCGGTCAAAGAATGCTGATGCTGCTATCGCCTTACTGGAGGCGGGGGCTGACTCCAATATTCCTAATAAAGATGGATTGAGGCCTTTATCCATGGTTGGCTATACCAAAGATAGGTTGGATGTACTTGAACTGATGCTCAAAGAAGGTGGCAATGTTCATAACATGATGGGCGATGGCTCTAATAGAACCATTTTGGAAAGTTGGTTGCCAACAGAAAATGAAGAGCAATGGGTGTTTGATATCTATAATTTAATGAAAAAATATGCTCAAAATTTTTAGCATCTGATAACAACAACACCCTAAACACCGCTCGCCTTACCGCAGGTGCCATCGCCCTACTGTATGATTTTGATGTGGATGTGGCAGCGAGTGAAGCTGAGGAGGCGGTGGAGAATAATGCACTATATAAAGAACATATTGATACATATTTAAAATTAATTTACGAAAATAGAAGCACAAAAGAATTTGATGAATATACTTTCATCAAAGAAGTAATTATGCCAGCAATGGCAGGAAACAGTGAACAAACATACAAAGAGTTTGATAATTGTATCAGTAGCCCTCAAGCATCTTCTTGCCTACCTCGTATACAAAATAGACTAAAACAAACAAAATATAAAGCCCTCTTGAGGGAGGTTAGCATCATTCCAGAAGCGTATAATCAAGTATTGGCTTATGCCCAAAGAAATCATGATTTGGCATATTGTAATGAAAGTTCTGGAAATGGTTGTTTAAATCTTGCACAGTTTAAGAGAAACGTTGAAAGTGGAGTATTTTTTCCTGTAATTTCAGCAAGAGGGGTTAGAACACCGACACCTAAACCTGAAACAGCTAGCAAAACCAGTCGGAATACAGCTACCTGCACCACTGGCACAGTCTGCTTTACTGCAGGTACCTTGATTGAAACTGATAAAGGTCTGAAAGCCATTGAAACCTTCACAGGTGGTGAGCTGATTTGGACAAGAAATGACATTACCCTAGAATATGGCTATCGTCCTGTCATTGCCACCAAAGCAACGCCTGACCAACCCATTTTCCAAGTAACGGTCAAAAACCATCAAGGAGACATAGAAACCCTAGAAACCACAGCCGAACACCCATTTTGGATTAAAGACACAGGCTGGCTAAAAGCCTCCTTGCTAGAACAAGGAATGATACTGCTTGATAGAAACAATCAAGAAGTAGAAGTCCTAAGCCAATATTTACTACCAAACCACACCGACACCGTCTATAACATTGAAGCTCATAGCTGGGTTTAGCGACAGCGTAACCCAGTATTTTAAGCTAAGCCTAACGATCTCTATTGCAATCTTGCCGCCATCCCACAGGATGTCTACCCCATCACCGCCCTCTGCCTTGACTATGATTAACCAGTTCTTTAACGGCATTTTTGACTGTACCAGCTGGCAGTTTTTTAGCGTATTGCTCATACGCTTTCATGGTTTCTTTGTTCATCTTCTCAAGCTTGGCCTTGGATTGGATGGTTGGCGGTTTAGGCTTGTAAGGCTTGCCATCACGGTTGGATTTGTGTATTTTCCACTGTTTTTTGTTGCCTTTTGACTTAAAGCGGCTAACATTGCGGCTGGCAGTGGCTTCAATGCCTTGTTCGGCCAGCTTATTCACAAATGCAACACGGTAATTATGTAAGTCTTGTTTGCGTGGATTAAGCCGTGCGCCACGGTCATCGGTTGCACAAACAAGCACATGGCAGTGTGGCTTATCAGTGTCTAAATGCTGTGCCATAAAATACTTATGGCCAGCAAACTCTTCTTGTACCAAGTTGCGCACAGCATCTTTAAGCCCTTTTGGATCAGTGCCAGCTGGCATTGAGAATACAAAATGAAATGCTTCTCTTTTTGTGCCTGTTTCTTCTTTGTCGTGAAAACCAGCTGCTTCCCATGACTTTATCAAGTTTTTTTGCTCTTCACCCAAGTATTTATTGCCTTGTTCGTCTTCAAGTTCAACTTGACCTTTTCGACCTGTATAGTTTAAATGTGCAGCAGCTTTGTCAGCACCTTTGCTTGAGCCGCTGATTTTGACTACTACCTGTGGCAACTTCTTAGCAGATTTACCTGACTTGCCAGCCCCACCTTTGGCTGATTGAGCTGACCTTACCCCATTAATGATATTTTTAGCAGCCTGTGCTGATGCAACTGGCTTGCGTGATGTCGGTATGGTAATACCGCCACCACTGCCAGCTGACTTGGATGTGGTTTTTCGCTTGCCGTTAAACCATTCATCAGGGTCATCTAAAACCCTGCCTTTACCTGACTTTCGCATAATATACCTACATATAGTAATTTCATTTTGAAAATAATACTACATATAGGTTTCTACAGTTTTTCAGCCACGAAAAAAACCGCTATCAGATGATAGCGGCTGGCTAAAGTGTCCGATTCGGACGGTTAGATAATTTGATTTTTCAAATCAGCAATGATGCCATATAGTAAATGCTTGTTATCGTCAGTGATGACTTCCAATCCGTAGTCATGGATGGCAAGTACCATAGCAGCTTGTTCTTTGTTAAGTGTAACGCTGGCTTTAATTTCAGCGCCATCACTCAAAATATGATTGTAAGCATTAAGTGGGTCAGATGGCGGAATGAGTGAAGCTAGTAGTGCTTCAAGGTTCTTCTGTGACATCGTACTTTTCCTTTAAGGTCAGTAGGTTGATTTCAGCCGCTGGTATATATCTATACAGTGTTGGTGTTGGTACACCAACCGCTTCAGCGACCTGTGAATACGGCATACCAGTTTTTAGTAGCTCTAACGCTGCTGATTTCTTGGCTGGCGTTAATGCTTTTGGGCGACCGCTTTTTTTGCCACGCAATTTAGCGGCTGCAAGCCCAGCTTTGACACGCTCTTGGATTTGTTCCCTTTCCATCTGGGCGACTGCGCCAAGAATGGTAAAGTACATACGACCAGCTGGCGATGATGTATCGATGTTTTCAGTAAGACTGTGTAGCTCAATTTCATGATTTTTGAGATATTCGCTAACACGCAGTAATTCTGTCGTGTTGCGACACAGTCTATCAAGCTTCCATACGACTAGCATATCACCTTTGCGCACATATTCCAAAGCACTTTCCAAGCCTTCACGCTTGGCTTTGGATGAGCTGATTTTATCGGTGAAGATCTTTTCACAGCCAGCTTTGGTCAAAGCATCAATTTGTAAATCAAGGTTTTGTTCAATGGTGCTGACACGAGCATATCCGACTTTCATAGTATTGTAGTCTATTGCTTACAAAACCTTAATATTAACACATTCTCAAAAAATGTGTTCATCCATTTCTTTTAAGACTGCATGAACCTTGGCAGTGGCGATAGCATCAGCCAAGGCATCATGGGCGTTATCAAGCGTAACGCCAGTCAGCTTGCACGCATCAACCAGCTTCAACCAGCGGTCATTTTTCGTAAGTAGCATCATAGCTTCTTTCATCACGCAAAATGGCTTGAAATTAAATGTCATGCCATAGCTGGCGGATTGACGCAAGATGCGAGTATCAAAGTCAGCATTGTAGATACCGACTTGGCGACCATCCAGCAAACGCTTGATGTCATGTTCAATATCAACAAAATAAGGATATTCAAGCAAATCACCTTTGCTGATTTTATGGATTTTCTGCGCTTCAGGGTTAATATCAACTGTGGTCATCAGGCGAGTATCGACAATCACAGTCAAATCTTCGTCAATGATAGCGATTGATATTGCTTGGTCAGTATCACCAAGCCCTGTGGTTTCAGTATCCAAATACAGCATTTTTGACGCATTGGCTGGATTTGCCAAATACTCATTAATCTGCTGGCGGATTTGGTCAATGTGTGAGCGTCTTTGCATATAATAGCCTTTAAAAACCCTATTCACTTCTAATGATACCATTGCTGGATGCGTCAGATATTTATCCACCCCGCCGTAA
>NZ_MUXU01000091.1 GCF_002014985.1 Moraxella caviae
GGGGGGGTGTTGAAGTTTCATACTCAAAAAAATTTCCCGTCAAAGGTTGAGGTAATACAATAAAGTCAAAGTCTATAAAGTCATTGCGCCTGTCAAACAATCCATAAAATTACCGACAGCTTCAAGCACTACAAAACAATCTTGCTTAAAAAAGGCAATCATGACAACACCATGATTAAGCCACACAAGACAATCCTTGTAAGGCAATGCCTAAAACTAAAATGGCGGCAATTTACAGATTTCACTGGGCGCAAATCCACGCCTATTATAAGGTATTTTCACTGTTAATGATATAGCCCACCCCCCCCCCCGCTATTTTGACGCTCTGCCTAACAATCATTCAGTTAATGCTTAAATAATAAATTTTAATAACGCAATAGCAAAAATACAGCAATAATAAGACGCGAAAGAATAGCAACTGATAACTATTATCATATCAAAAAACCATTATATTTCAATCACTTAAAAAATTTAGATTAAATAATTTGTCAATGATTGTACACTATTAGAAGTTTTTAATTAAAAGTTACAAAATTTTACAAAAAAGAATGTAAACAACTAGGTTTCAATGGAGTATTTTTAAATTTTATATACGACGCAATACCAAAGTAGTATATTGTCAAATATGCCACAAAACAAAGTAGTATAAAATCTTACTCATAATAGATAGATATAATAATCAAGAGATGTATAGATAAATCAAACCAACCAACGCACCAACATAATAAAAGAAGCATTAAAATCTAGGGGCTGTACTAGATTAGCCCTAAATCCCACACCATTTTCTTAAAGTTTTTAGCTTTTGTGATGGTGTACCATAGTTAAATCTAAACTCGCATTCTTTGATAAA
>NZ_MUXU01000092.1 GCF_002014985.1 Moraxella caviae
GGGAGGGGAGTACGTCACCTTACCAATAGCCATCACTGTCCTCCTAAAATCATTCTTTCAATATCAGCTTTGGTTTTAGCAAGAGTTTCGTCGGCTTGCTTGTATAAATCGGAAGCTTGCTGACGGATTTGGCGGATGTGGATAATGATTTTTTGTTGGGTTGCGAGATCAGGAACAGGAATTTGCAATAAAGCCAAATCCTTTGCATAAACGTGTACTTGCACTCCACCTTTTGCCAGCCTGTAAATTTCTTGCTGTTTGAGTTTCAAAATTTCGGCTAAAAATTCAGTTAGGATTTCATCTTCGTTTTTAGAAAAAATCATTGTGCAATCAGATGCAAAAATTGGGTAATCGTGATACCACACATAACCTGCTGAACCACTAGCGCTAACAGTGATGACATTTCCCGAGTGATTGTAGCTATGGTGATTATATGGGCTGGTTTGCCCACCTGCAATCACAGGATAATCGCCTTCAATAACATCATCAGAAGTAATACTTTGACCTTTTTGTAAAAAAGCCAATTTATCCAACCGCTTGTTTTCGTATTTTCCGCCTTGAATGCGAAAATATTTATTAAATTGGCTTTGAACATCAAACTGTCCACCTGATACCTTGCTCATTTGCACGGTAAATATACGGCTCTTCAAACAGTTATCTATTTTAGGCAAGTCAATTTGTAGCTCATCAAGCAGATAATCGTTAATGCTATTTAACAGGGTTTTAGCTTTGTCGTATGCCTTTTCTTTTTCAGAAATCGCATTATCCATCAAAGAAACACATTTTTCTTGTTGGCGTATATCAGGCAATTTAGGAATTTTTAGTGTCAGTATTTTGTCTAATCCTAATTTTGGAATGGTAGTTTGAATACTTGAAGCAATAATTTGTTGTTGCACAAAATCTGTTTGAAGCACTAGGCTAAGATATTTAGACCTTAAAATGGAATTGTCTTTAATAGATAATTTTGCACAATTTTCTGTCAAAATTACCTTTTTGTTTGCAGGAAAATTATCTACAATCTGAATTTTGCCGATCGTTCCAGCGATAGAAATAACCAGTTCATTCTCAAATAGTTCATATCGCTGCAAAGCAAGATATATTTCTTCGCTCACAAATTTACAATTTCCAAAATAAGCAGACTGATATTCTGTCATATCACTTACTCTGAAATATAAATAATTTG
>NZ_MUXU01000093.1 GCF_002014985.1 Moraxella caviae
TGATCTACTACAGCCCCTTATTTTAAAAACAGGCATTTTAAGAAACAAGCATTTTACAAACGACCACTTTAAAAATAACCATTTAAAAATAATGACTTTGGAAAACGACAGCATCATGCAAAACACACAAACTTTCAACGCACAAAATTTCACCGTGCCAGCTGACCGTGCTTGGCAGCAGACTTACCGTGATCACAATCTTGATATCAACCTAGAAATTCCAGCACACATTCAAAATCTGCCTGATTTTTTTGCCGATAACATCGCAAAGCACGCCAATCACCCTGCGCTGACCTTTATGGATAAGACCATCAGCTACCGTGAGCTGGATTTGTACAGCCGCCAGATTGCTGCCTATTTGCAGTCGCTGGGCTTGGTGAAGGGCGATAAAGTGGCGGTGATGATGCCAAACACGCCGCAGTATGTCGTTACGATGATGGGCATTGTGCGTGCAGGGCTGATTTTGGTGAACGTCAATCCTTTGTACACCAGCCACGAGCTAGAACATCAGCTCAAAGACAGTGAAGCTAAGGTGATTTTTATCATTGAAAATTTCGCCAAAACCTTAGAAAAAGTGCAAGACAAGGGGCAAATTCAGCACATCATCACCACAAGCGTGGGCGATATGCTGGGACTAAAAGGCGTGGTGGTGAATGCGGTGGTGCGCTATGTCAAAAAAATGGTGCCAGCGTATCATTTGCCAAATGCGGTAAAATTTAAAGACGCGCTCAATCAAGTTTCGGCAAGTCGTTTTGTCAAGCCAGAATTGCACCTTGATGACATTGCCGTGCTGCAATACACAGGCGGCACCACAGGCGTGGCAAAGGGTGCGATGCTCACGCACGGTAATATCATCGCAAACGTGCTGCAGTGCATGACCCACGTCAAGCAAGGTTTTGATAAGCCGTATCAGCACGGCGATTATATGGCGGTGGCGCTGCCTTTGTATCATATTTTTTCGTTCACCGTCATGCTTTTGGGCATGAATATGGGCATGGCGTTTTTGCTGATTCCAAATGCGCGCGATTTGAACGATTTGACCAAGCAATTTGCCAAGTATCGCCCTGTGTTTTTCCCTGCGGTGAACACGCTGTTTAACGCCTTGACGCACCATGAAGGCTTTAAAAAACTTGACCACAGTCGCCTAAAAATCTCACTGGGCGGCGGTATGTCGGTGCTGCCAAGTACGGCTGCGGCTTGGGAGAAAATGACGGGCAATTACATCATTGAAGGCTATGGCTTGTCTGAGACGTCGCCTGTTTTGACTTTTAATCCAATCGGACAATACACAGGTAAAATCGGCATTCCATTCCCAGCGACAGACATCGTGCTGCTGGACGATGACGGCAACGAAGTGGCAATGGGCGAAGCGGGCGAGATTTGCGCCAAAGGCCCACAAGTGATGAAAGGCTACTGGAAGCGCGATGATGAGACTGCCAAAGCCATGACTGAAAACGGTTATTTCCGTACAGGCGATGTTGGTGTGATGGACGAGCGCGGTTATTTTAAAATCGTTGATCGTAAAAAAGATATGATTTTGGTGTCTGGCTTTAACGTTTATCCAAACGAAGTGGAAGAAGCCATCGCCGCCAATCCAAAAGTGCTAGAATGTGGTGCGATTGGCGTGCCTGATGAGCACAGCGGCGAAGTGGTGAAAATTTTCATCGTTAAAAAAGACGACAGTCTGACCGAAAAAGAAGTGCGTGCGTGGGCAAAACAGCATTTGACTGGCTACAAACGCCCAAAACGCATCGCTTTTGTGGACGAATTGCCAAAATCAAATGTGGGCAAAATCCTGCGCAAAGAGCTTAGAAAATTAGAAGAAGGCAATTTACAAGCCAGCCAAACGGCTTGATGGCATGTTTTTAAGATTTTAGCCATTTTATAATCAAACAATCCAAAACCCTGTCTGATGTGTTCGGCAGGGTTTTGTAAATGCTGCTGAAGCATTTCATCAGGCTTTATTTTATCATCAAAGGGTTGGTAGGCTCTAAGAAGTGGATTGCATGCTATCCAAGTCTAATGTGATGATAAAATAACACTACTGAATTATGCCGGACGTCTGATAAATCAGTGATTGTTCTGGTGATTGTTTCTATTGTGAAAAATTCAACCAGTTCTTTTTAGACTTCGGTGGGTTGTATTTTAGAGTTGGGGTATAATATGGTTGTTATTTGTCATTACCTCTAAAACATTAAAAAACTACAGGATTTATCCAAGTGATTGATTTTAAAAACAATAAACGAATTAGCCTAGCACCTATGATTGATTGGACGACCGCTGATTTTCGTTATTTTGCGCGGCTATTTAATCCGCACATTTATCTTTATACTGAGATGATCAGCACCAGCGCCATTTTAAAGGGCGATACCGATTATATTTTGCGTTTTGATGACAGTGAGCATCCTGTGGTGTTACAGCTTGGCGGCTCAAATCCCAGCGAGATGGCGCAGTGCGTGCGCATTGCTGATACTTTCGGTTATGATGAATATAATATCAACGTGGGTTGTCCGTCTGATCGTGTGCAGCACAATAAAATCGGTGCCTGCCTGATGGCAGAGCCGCGCACGGTGGCGGATATGGTGCGCGCGATGAAAGACAGTACGGATAAGCCTGTCAGTGTCAAGCACCGCATTGGCATTGATGATTTTGACAGTTATGAGTTTATGCGTGATTTTGTGGGAACGGTGGCGGACGCAGGCTGCACGCATTTTATCGCTCATGCGCGCATCGCTTGGCTGCAGGGATTATCGCCCAAGCAAAACCGTGAAATTCCGCCTTTGCGCTATGATGATGTGTACCGCCTAAAACGTGAATTTCCCCATTTGTTCATAGAAATTAACGGCGGCATTGATAATTTGGACGACATAAAAAGTCATTTAAATCAAGTAGATGGCGTGATGATTGGACGTGCTTTTTATCATAATCCCATGCTGATGGCGCAGTGTAATGCGCTGTGGGGCGAGTCTGCGCCAAGCCACCGTGTGATTTTGGAAAATTTGTATCCATATTTGCAAAAACGTGCCGAACAAGGGGCGAATCTTGCGACATTGGTGCGGCATTATCTGGGGCTGTTTCAAGGTTTGGCAGGTGCGAGAAAATGGCGGCAGGATTTGAGCGGCAAGCGCAATCTGACGGTGGACGAAATCCGCCAAAGCGCTGAAGCGGTCTTGGTGCAAAATGGTTTGTGAATTGGTGTGTTTGATAAATTTGCCGTTGCAAGTCTTGTAAATCGTTAATAAGTTTCTTAATAAGAAATCTTGCGTTAATGATTTGGGATTTGTTTGCTTGAATTCTCTGTGCTATGATGGCGGATAAATTCGCACATTGTGAATTTCAAAGTTTATACTCAAAGCAAAGTCTACTCAAAGTCTGTAAACACAAAACGGGAGCTTATCATGAAAGCCATTTCTGCACTTTTGGCAGCTGCTGCCATCATCACAGGCGCAGCGCACGCCGCCACTTATGAGATTGACCCATTCCACACCAACGCACGCTTTGCGATTGACCATTTTCGCACCAGCACAAATGTGGGCGGTTTTTATGGCTTGACTGGCGAAGTGGAATTTGACGAAGCCAAGCGCAAAGGCAGCGTGGACATCACCATTCCTGTGGACAGTCTGCAAACTGGCAGCGAGCAATTCACCAAGCACCTAAAATCTGCTGATTTGTTTGACGCTGAAAACCACCCAACCATGCGTTTTGTTTCTACCAAATTCAACTACGTTGGCAAAGGCAAGGCACGCAAACTAAGCTCAGTAGACGGTAATTTGACCCTGCTAGGGCAAACGCACCCAGTGCGCCTAAAAGCCGAAAAATTCAACTGCTACGACAGCCCAATGCTGAACAAACAAGTGTGCGGTGGCGATTTTAGCACCACCATCGACCGCACCAAGTGGGGCATGGATTATTTGGTGGCAGCTGGCATGACTAAAAAAGTACGCCTAGACATCCAAGTAGAAGCAGCGAAAAAAGACTGATTTTATTTTGGCTTGAAAGCTATAAAGCCTGTGCTCATTGGCGCAGGCTTTTGCGTTGGGTGTTTTGGTGAAATTGCATCAATCGTTTGTGAATTGGGAGTGGTTTATTCGCTAAATAATAAAAGTGGAAAAATTTTTCTATTCTTGCCCAAAAACCCCTTGCAATTTTACCAAAACCATATATAATACACGCCTACGGAAGCTTGGCAGAGCGGTTGAATGCACCGGTCTTGAAAACCGGCGTGGGTTTGTAGCCCACCGAGAGTTCGAATCTCTCAGCTTCCGCCATCATTTTTTCTATCACAGAAAGCAAGAACCAATCACCATCGGTGGTTGGTTTTTTGTTTTTGTTGGTGATTTTTAAAAATTGCGTTACAATGGCAACTTATCACACTTTTTTGTATTGATTATCGATTGCTACCATGTCTTTTATTCGCCGCCGTAAGCTCACCAAAAACCAAACTCGCCAAATTCACAAAAACCAAGACCAAATCATTGACGATGGGTCGCTGGCAACAGGTGTGGTAGTGTCGCATTTTGGCAAGCAGCTGGCGGTGCAAATCACAGCTTTGCCAACCAAAACCAATGACGCACCCAGCCAAAGCACGCACGCCAAATCAGTAAAAGACGATGAAAGTGGTGAAAACAGCGAAAACGCTGCAAATGAGCAGGGCGAACCAATCCAAAAACCGCTTGCCATTGGCGATGTGTGGCGCTGTCATGCACGCACCAATTTGCCCATGCTGGCGGCAGGCGATGTGGTGCAATTTAGCGTGGATATGGTGGCAGGTACGGGGCTGATTGAAGTACTAAAGCCACGCCGCACGTTGATTACACGCCCAGACCGCTACCATAAAGTCAAACCTGTGGCGGCAAATGCTGACGTGCTGGTGATTGTCTTTGCGCCGCTGCCTAAGCCTGCGGTGAATTTGATTGACCGTTATCTTTTGGTGGCACGCACTTTTGATGTTAAGCCGCTTTTGGTGCTAAATAAGGCGGATTTATTGGCAGAGCATCAAGATGTGGTGCAAATTTTCCAAGAATATCAAGAGCTTGGAGAGAAGTATGGCTTTGAGATTTTGGCGACATCTGGTGTATCAGGGCAAGGCGTTGATGAATTACAAGCACGCATTGATGGCAAATTAGCGATTTTTGCTGGGCAATCTGGCGTGGGCAAATCAAGCCTAATCAATCGCTTATTGCCGCACGCCGAACAAGCGACCAACGAGATTTCGGTGGGTTCGCAGCTTGGGCAGCACACCACGACCACAAGCCGCCTGCTGGCTTATGATGATGGCAATCTTGAAGCAGGCGGCATCATTGACACGCCCGGCATTCGTGAATATGGCGTATGGCATTTGCCAGCCGATGAAGTGCTGGCGGGCTTTGATGAGCTGAATGCGCTGGCAGGCGAGTGCCAATTTCGTGATTGCAGCCATGCGCCAAATGCCAAGGGCTGTGCGCTGTGGCAGGCAGCGCAAGCTGGGCAAGTTTTACCGCGCCGCATTGAGAGTTTGCTTGAGCTGATGGCGGAAGCAGGCACGCAGGATAAGGCGGTGAAGTGATTTATCCGCTTGTCAAACTTGCTTAAATTGCCAACTTACCAAAATCAAAACCATGCAAATTGGCAAAAGTGCGTCTACGTTTAAGCAAATAAATTGACTGAATGGATTGCTTGGCTAAATAAATTATTTGGCGGTACTGAAATACGCCACGAAATTTGATATAATAGAACTTTTTACTTTTTCACCGCCTGTTACGCAAAGATTTGAGCGGCAGGCGAGCTAGCTTTAGGAGATGGCTTTGGAGCGTTGGTTGGAATTTATGGGGAATCACCCCGTGTTGTTTGGTATTTTGTTTGTGCTGTTGATTGCCTTTTTTATGATTGAAGGCAAGCGCAGTGGCAAAAAAGTCCCGCCGAGTGAGTTGGGTCTTTTGGTGAATCAAGGCGCACAAGTGATTGACGTGCGTCCTGCGCCAAAATTTGCCACTGGGCATATTTCAGGCAGTCGCAACATTCCTTTTGGCGAGCTAAAAAACCACTTGGAAGAGCTGCGTGCCATGACTGCGCCTGTGGTCATCGTGTGTGATGTGGGTATGCAATCTGGCGCGGTGGTGTCGATGATTGGTAAGCCAAACTTCATGCGTCTTGAAGGTGGTATTAACGGCTATCAAGCGGCTGGTTTGCCATTGGTGGGCGCAAAGAAAAAATAAGCCAAGCTGTATTGGGCGGGGTTTGATTGATAAATCTTGAAAGGCACAAGCCTTGAAAAGTACAAAACCGCCCCCATAAACTAAGCCAAGCAATTTTAACTTGGAGAAAATTATGCAAGCTGTGCAAATGTACATCAAAGAAACCTGCTCTTATTGCGCTGCCGCCAAGCAGCTTTTAGACAATAAAGGCGTGCCTTATACTGCCACAAGCGTGTTTGACTTGAGCGATGAAGAGCGTGCTGCAATCGCTGCTAAGACCAACAACTACCGCACCGTGCCGCAGATTTTTATCGGTGAAACTTTCATTGGCGGTTATGATGATTTGCGCAAACTTGAGCGACACGGCAAACTTGATGAATTGCTAAACGCTTGATAGTTAAAAAGTTTATTATTTGATGGCGTGATAAAACTGCTTGATTTTCAATCACTTGGCGTACAGTCAATTTCAAGCATTTTATCACAAGCCCACATTATCCAACCAATTTTAGGAGTAATTCCATGACAGATACCGCACCACAGCTGGGTCTTGAGCGCATTTATGTAAAAGACATTTCTTTGGAAGTGCCAAGCGCAGATGTGTTCACAAAAGAGTGGCAGCCAGAGCTTGACATCAGCGTGGCAACCGCCAGCAACGACTTGGACGAAGATCACAAAGAAGTGATTTTGTCGGTGAGTGTGAACGCCAAAAACGCAGGCAGCACCGCTTTCATCGCAGAAGTTCAGCAAGCAGGCATTTTCCTACTGCGCAACATTCCAGAAGGGGATTTGCCGCATTTGCTACAAGCCTACTGCCCAAATGTGCTGTTCCCGTACGCGCGTGAAGTGATCAGCGACATCGTAACTCGTGGCAGCTTCCCACAGCTACTGCTTGCACCTGTGAACTTTGATCAGGCTTTCTTGCAAGCGCAAGCTGAGCTAGAAGCTGGTGAAGCTGACAGCACAGATGAAAAAGCTGACGAAAAAGAAGATAAAAAAGACGAGAAAAAATAATTTTTTCTTGGCAGGTTTAAAGCATTAAACCAAATAAAACCGCTTGCCGATGGGTGAGCGGTTTTTTGTGCTGTGAATTTATCAAAATTTAAGATTTGCCATCAAGAAAACAGTTTTGGGGCGCGTCTTGGCGTGCTGATTTCTTGTATGCCGATTTCATCAAAACTGCGGCAGTTGTCCTGTGGCTTGATGATGTCGCGCAGTAGAGCCGCTACTTCATAGACAGCACGGCGTGAGTGAACAAGATTATTGCTGATGTTCGTCCATTTAAGTGGCTTATCAAGCGGCGCAGGATAAGGCGTGGTGGTGATGCCCGCTTGGGCGAATTGCCGTCTGGCGCGCGCCATGTGGTAGCGGTCAGTTACCAAATAAGCGGTTGTTGGCAGTTCGTGATGGGCGAGTAATTTGGCGCTGAACACTGCATTTTCACAGGTGTTCATGCTGGCGTTTTCGCTGATGATGACACTGGTTGCTTGCTTGGCTTTAAGATAATCGGCAAGCCAAGGCGACTCCACGCCACTGGTGATGATGGGTGGGTTTTCATCGTTTTGCTGCAGTGTTTGCAGTAATGATGCGGCAGCGACAGCACGGCTTCGGCTAAAATGATTAAGCGTAATAGCGCCATCTTGGCGTGTCAAACCGCCGCCCAGCACGATAATGGCATTGGGCGTAGCGTTGGTTTTTGGCAAGGTGAGCGCAGAAAACGCCGATAAACCTGCCACGACGACGTGCGAAAACACAGGCGTAAGCGCGGATAAACCCACGCACGCCACGCCAAGCGTACCAAAAATAGCGGCTTTTCCAAGTGTTGTCAGTCGTCTTTTTGTCATGATAAAAGCATTTAATCGTGAGTTACATGAGCATAAACCCACACAGGCTCACGCACCAGTGCAATGCCAAAACGCTCATCAATCGTGCAAATGATGAAATCTTGGGCGGTTTTGATGTCGGTTTGGGTGGCGGTGTGCGGTGCGTGATTGGTCAGCACAAGCGCTTGATTTTTGTGCGTGAGAATGGGTGCAACGCCATCGCCTTTTAGTCCTGCACGGTCAATCAGCCAGCCAGCAGGGACTTTCACCGTGTCATCACCAGCAGGATAATGCGGTAAGTCGGCATACTGCTCAAGTAATTTGACATAGTGTGATTTGGCGATGATGGGATTTTGAAAAAAGCTGCCGCAATTTGGTAAAAGCGCAGGGTCTGGCAGTTTGCTTTGGCGGATTGCCACCACAGCGGTAAATACATCTTGCGGCTGCGGTGCGCTGTTGCCGTTTTGCATTGCTAATTCGTGCGCTTTGGCAGACAAATCGCCATAGCTGATGTTGGTTTTGCTGCGGTCTTTATGTAAGCGAAATTGCACTTGGCTGATGATGTAGCGGTTGGGATTTTGTTTAAAAAAGCTGTCGCGATAGGCAAATTGACATTCGGCATTATCAAAGGTAAGTGTTTCGCCTGTGTGCAAATCATAAGCGATAACTTTTGTAATAAAATCAGAAACTTGAGCGCCATACGCACCGATATTTTGTACAGGACACGCGCCCACAAGTCCCGGAATGAGCGCCAAATTTTCCAAGCCAAACCAGCCTTTATCCAAGCATTGCTTGATAAAATCATGCCACACCAAACCAGCACCTGCTGCAATGTCAACGTGCGTTTCATCTTCGCTGATGACGGTAAATTCATCAAATTTTGGCAAGATAACACAGGCGTGCAAGGCGCTTGGCAAAAGCACATTACTGCCGCCAGACAGTACAAAAATTGGTAAATTGGCGTCTTTGGCACAGGCGTGGGCGTAGCGAATGTCGTCCATGCTTTGCACTTCAATCGCCATGTCGGCTACGCAAGACAGTGCCATGGTGTTGTATTTGGATAAATCGGCGGCGTGGTGAATGGTTGGATTGCTCATAAGTATTTGTTTTAATTAAGGTTAATGCGTGCGCCACAGCTCAAGCCAACGCTCGGCAACGCGGCTGATATGCTCAAACTGGGCGATAAAATCTTGCTCATCGCCATAATAGGGGTCGGCAACGCTTTGTTTGGTGAAATCGTCAAACAGGCTGAGCGTGGCAACTGGCGTGTGCGCTGGCTGTGATTGAATGAATTTTTGGCGCAGTTTTTCAAGGTTTTGTAAGTTGTTTTCGTCCATGGCAAAAATGCGCTCAAATTTGCCAAAATCGGCGGCGGTTACTTGTCTTGCTCTAAGCGTTGATAAATCATAGCCGAAGCGCGCGCCCACTTTAACCGCGCGTGGGTCTGGTGCTTCGCCGATGTGATAGCCTGCCGTGCCAGCAGAATCAAAGACGATGTCAAGGTTTTGGCATTTGGCGCGCATGACGGCTTCGGCAGAAGGCGAGCGGCAGATGTTGCCAAGGCAGACGAAAAGGATTGATTTTGGGTGGGGCATGACGTGTCTGTTTGTTACCATTGATTTTTAAATTTGTTCAATTCACGGCGTTCTTTTTTGTTTGGCTTGCTGTCTGGACGTGCCAAATTGGCAAGTTTGCGCTGCTCGGCAAAAAATTCACGCTGGATAAGGCTGGCTTCGGTTTCTTGGTACAGCGCTTGGGCGGCGGTCGCATTGCCACGCACGTCTGATAACGCCGTGATGATGACGGTTTTTTCTTCTTGGCGAGTGGCGTGTCCTTGGCGGATTGTCAGCGTATCGCCAACACGCAGCTCTTTGCTGGTCTTGATTTTGCTGCCGTTCATATGCACTTTGCCGCCATCAATCGCATCTTTGGCAAGGCTTCTGGTGCGAAAAAATCGTGCCGCCCACAGCCATTTATCGGCACGCACTTTGTCTTGTGCGCCATCAAATGCGTGCGTGGGCGAGTTTGCGTGTTTTGAATTTTTGTTCATGTTGCTTGTGCGTGATGATGGTTTGCTTGATTGGGCTGTTTTAAATTTGGGCTGTTTTTTATTTAGACAAGTTTAAAAATCGGTTGGTTATAAATTCAGCCGTCTAAAAACTTGCCTTTTTTAAAACTTACTTTTTAAAACTTAAGCCGCCTTACAAATCGGCAAACCTGACGATAATTTACGCATGGTAGCATATTTTGGCGATGGTGGGTAGGGGTTTTGAGCTGTGTTTGGTATAGGTGTTTGCCAAGTTTATTTGCCAAGTCTTATCTGCCCTGAAGCCAGCGTCCGCCAAAAACTTGCACGACAAGCGCAATCATCACCACAGCCGCACCGCTTAGATGGTAGAAATTCAGCCTTTCGTGTAGGACAATCGCACCCACGATGAGCGAAATCACAGGCAGGCACAGCGCTAGGGGCGTGATTTTTGCCGATGGATAGCGAGACAGCAAACTGCCCCAGCCAGCATAGCCAAACAAACCTGCCACATACACCAAAAACGCCACGCCGATGATGCCCTTTGTGCTGATGTTGCTAATTTCGTGCGCGATGCCATCTGCGCCATACAGTACAAGCGATGTGATGGTAAAAAGCGCCAAGGCGGATAAATTGCCCCAAATCACCAAGGATAAAGGATTGATTGCGCCTAGTTTTTTGACAATCAGATTGCCCATCGCCCAAGACAGCCCAGCGCCAATCGCCGCCCACACTGCTGCCATCAGTGGTACGCCTTTGGCTTGCCCAATGCCAATCAACAAAAGCCCCGCCACGCTTAGCACGAGCGCAAGCCGTTGGTGCTTGGCGATGCCTTCTTTGTAAAGCAGGGCGGATAATAAAATGGTGAAAAATACTTGCGATTGCACCAAAATCGCCACCAAACCTGTTGCCAGTCCCATGTCCACGGCGATGAACGTCAGCCCAAATTGCCCAAAACTGATGGTCGCACCGTACAAAAATAAGAGTAAAGCGGGCACGTTTGGACGTTTGATAAAAAATATCGCAGGGAAAATCATCAGCACGAAGCGTGCCATGCCAAGCACCATGGGTGATAAATCTGCCAAAGCGTATTTGATGAAAATAAAGTTGATGCCCCACAAGAAAATCACGGCGGCGGCAAGGACGGTGTCTTTGGTGGTCAAATTCATGGGTGCGGTTTGGTGCGAAAAATGATGGATTGGTGATTATAGCAAGATTTTGCTGAGCGTGCAATTTTGGCGGAGGTTTTTAAGTTTTTGTTTTTATTGGATTTTTTGATGATTTTACGGGTATTATTTTTGGTGATGATTAAGATTTTATTAAAAAATGTGCTAAAAAATATACTAAAATTTCGCCAAAAATTCATCAAAAATCCATCAAAAAATAACAACAACCGCTTTAAAACTCGATAACGTCCCATTGTGTGAGCAGCGGCTGGCGAAAATCGATGAACTTAGGAAAGAACACCACGAAAAATAAGATGGCATTTGGGTTGGGCAGACTCACCAAATGCCTTGAAAAACAATCGCTTGGCACTGATGATGGCGGTGTTTTTGTTTTGGGTGAGCGTTTGGGTGGCGGTTTTATAGCTTACCAATCTCAAATAAAACAGATAACTTGCGCCCAAGATTTTGATGATGGTGAGCAAGTAGGGCGCGTGTTCGTTGATGAGTGATAAGCCAAACATAAACAAAAGCATAGTTTTCCCAATTTAGCTTGATACTTCGTTGGCTCGCCTTGCTGTACTGCTTGTACTATCTGCGGCTCGCCGTCTTGTCTCAAGCTAAATTGATTTGACTATAAATTTATCCAAACATCAAGCCTGTCATGGCGTAGAGTGTTTTGCCAAGTCCGTAATTTAAGCTGCATTGAAAGGCGAAAATTATGTTTGAGTCGGGTGTGGCGGACACCAGCAGCGTGGAAAAGGCGAAAAATAAAAAGTTTGACCAGCTTATGATGTTTGGTTGGTGGTGTAAATTTTAACGATAGCTTGGTTTGTCGTTGCAGTCTTGATAATGCTGGCACGCCTTATGTGCGCAAGGGTTGAAATCGCTGTGGCGTGCGTACAAAATGCTTGTCGCCACCAAGCAATAATACATCAGTGTTTCGGCAGATTCTTCCAGCAAGGCTTGATGGGTATTTTCGCCATACATACTGATTGCCACGCTGACAAGAAATAAAAGCGTCAGCCAAAATGGCGGCGCAACGCCAAGCAGCGCACGCACGTCACAGTTTATGGCGATAAAAATACACCAGCACGCCAAAAACATACGCACCAAATAAAGGGCGCGCCAAAAATCCGTAATTTATCTCGCTCCACGAATAAAACTGATCCACCGCATCTGGCACGGCAAAAAACAGCACACGCCCATAGCTGATTTCACGCAAAATCAGCACGCTAAACACCAACGCCACAAAGCGAAACAGCCGTTTTGGCGAAGTGCTGGGCAACATTGCCATGATTAAGCCGATGAACAGCAAGGCAAGTTGTAGATTTTCAAAAAGATTGTTTTCATGGGCAAAATGCACAGGCAGCTGCTGATAAAACGCCACCACACCAAGCCACAAAACGGCTGGCACGATGATGGGATAAAAGCGAAAATTTACCCACGATGAGAAGTTGAAATTTACCACAGTTTCTCCAAGATGTCTGAGCGTAATTTAACTTCCACTTCAACATCAAAGCAGCAAAATTTGCAGGCTGGTTTGATGTTGAAGTAAAAGTTGAGCGTTTGAATAAAAACTTAGGGGCTGTACTAGATTA
>NZ_MUXU01000094.1 GCF_002014985.1 Moraxella caviae
TACGGCGGGGTGGATAAAAAAACCATCACTAATTTGGAAAGGTGGCAGAGTCCGGTTTAATGCAACGGTCTTGAAAACCGTCGGGTGTCAAAATCCCGTGGGCTCGAATCCCGCCATTTTCACCCTTGTAGCTCAGTTGGATAGAGCATCCGCCTTCTAAGCGGATGGTCGCTGGTTCGAATCCAGCCGAGGGTGCCAATTTTTTTCGCAAGCTAACAAAAAGACTAGATGCCAAGTCGTTAGCTTGCTTTTTTTTGCGCAAAAAAAATGGCATTCAATGATGCCATTTCTCAAACACGCAAGTTTTCAACGAACACCTGAAACCAAATACCCTACATCAAACCCTGCCGTCGCTAAGTTCTGTAATGCGCGATAGTTGGGGTGAGAAGCACCAATTTTCCAGTTTTGTATTGTTGCTTCTGACACGCCTGCAATCTTAGACAAGTGCGCATGGCGCATTTTAAGCCGCACTAATTCAATGTGAAGATAATCTGCGAAGCAACACGCAGACTCAACACCAACCAACACTTCATTGTCTGCAAAGTTAGCTTTACCACGCAGCGGGCTACCTATGCGCACAGGAATGGTGATATTATGTCGTCTGATAAACGCGCGTAGGTTGTCGCTATCAACACCCAGACGTTCAGCACGTTCACTAGACGTGTCAAACGGGTGCTTGTCAATGTCATCAAGCACCATGCTAACAGTCAGCTTTTTAGGCTGTACAAGACCATGGTTTTTTGTTTCTTTTGCAACCACCATATTTCACCTCACACAGGAAAAACCTTAGCTTTCGAACGCCTTTCTAAAATACTGCTCAAACATGTGTAGTCTTATTTGTGGTGTATTGGCATGCTGCCATTTGATTTTCTCAAAATTCGCAGTGATATAGCTGTAGGCTTTATCAGACAACATCTCGATTTCTTCATCACTTGCCGTAACCTTCCAAGCCTTCCAAGCACTCTCAAGTGCTTGTTTTTCCGCTTGGATGATTGCTTCCGCTTTAGTCTGCTCTTGAGCTTCTTTAACAAATTTGTCCACCACGGATTTAGCAAACCAACCAGACGGTTTGTAATTTAACCGCTTAAGCATTTCAACGTATTTTTGCTGCTCCAAAGGATGTTCCAGCACACGTTTAACATCTTGAGCATCTAAGCCTTCAATTTGCGCTATCTTGTCGGCAAACATATCCAGTTGAGCACTTGTCATCTTAAAATGCTTCCACTCATCTTTTTTGGCGACTTTTGGTTTGGGTTCGTCAGCGTTATCGACACCAAACCATGCACCAATTACACTTCGCCCAGACAAATCATAATCAACCCTAATTCGTAATGGCGTGTGTTTTTGAATGTCCTTAATGCCGGCATCGATCACATAGCGCTTAAAGTCGTGCGTTTTTTCATAACGGTTTGTACAGTCAAATTTTTCACGCAGGTATTTGAGCGTATAGTAGACATCCATTGGGCCTACATCGCCCTGATACTCTTTAACATGCCGTCTGGTTTCTTTGGTAGCACTCAAAACCAAACCTAATAAGACTATGCCATAACCACCAAGTTTAGTAATCCAATCTTTTTGGTATTTTGTATATGGGTTCATTTGATCGAAAATACATAGCATTTCGATCACATCATCCAACAAGTGAATATCAACACAACCTTCACCGGCGCGATATTCAGCCTTGCCCACCCAGCTGATAGCAACTTCAGTGCCTTTTGACATCCTGCCATTTTTGGATTGAGACTTAGCAGAAGGGACAAGGCGACCATCTGTTTCGAAGTTCCAAAAGTAAAATACTTTGCCATGTAGGGATTTGGATACGCCTTTCAGAAATTCGTATCTTTTACTACGGCTAAGACCGTAAAAGTCCCCAAAGTCCGCTGCACTAATACGAAACACTTTTTGTCTTGGGTTGGCTTCAACTGCACCACGAACCAGTGTAGCAAGCATTAACACCAAGCGACGTTCATTTAAGTCCAAGCGACTAATTGCATGAATCATGCGTTTTTGCATAACAACAAATTTGTCGCTATACACTCTGCCGTACTTATCCTTTGTTGGCACAATTGCTTTTTCATCTTCGTTATCTATTTCTTGGTATTGCACCCCTTCTTGCTCTTCATCAAGAAAATTTTCTGTAGGTAGGACATCATATTCGCGCGTATCATCTATCGCAATAGGCATATCTTCAATCAATGCGTGAACATCTTCAGCGCTTCCGCTTTGTAGTGAATCGTATTGCCGTGCAAGATTATGCGAGTTACCAAAAGTCATTTCCGCATCGCTGGCTGTAAGTGCAGCAGAGTCTATCGATTGCTTGTTTCTGTCTTTGATATATTTTTCAAATTCTGCCATTTGTTCAGGCGAGAATTTTTCCAAAAAATCAGCAAAAAGCTCTAATGATTTAGTGTCGGTCATAGCTATGCGGTAAGTCTAGGTACAATTCCGCAATATTGTAATTCAGGGTTAGCTAATATGCAAGCTATTCTTCCAAAATGTGTAAAAGTGAGAAACCATAGCAAGCCTTGTAACACGGGCATTTGTACCCAAAACTTCCGCCTTAGAGCTCCTATTTTTTCCGTAATTTATATGCAAAAATGCGCCCTATTTTTCCGTAACATTGCTCCTAAATTTCACGCAATTATACCAAATTTTGCACCCCAATTTTCCACATTTATACTCCTGTATTTTCCGCAATATTGCTCCATATTTTTCCTTAATAGGGTGTAAATCAGCTCCCAATTTTTCCACATATATAAGTCCTTTATCTTCCGTATTGTCTACAAATTCACTCCTTTTATTTCCGCATAACGCTAAATAATTATATCCCTATGCTTCCGCATTATCGCACCCAAGGTTTCCGTATACATATCCCTTATTTTCCTTGTTATTGCAATTTCAAATCACCCAAATCTTCCTTATAAATACTCCTTTTGGTTCCGCAAAAGCAAAACAAATACCCTTCAATTCCGCCAAAGCACCATTTTTTACCGCCATTAACGCCTTTTGATTCCGTAGATTTTCCCCATTTTTACCGCAAACAACCATCAACTTTTCCGCAAATTAACCCCTTTTTTACCGCATATTTAGCTTAATTTTTAAGACAAATGTTTGATTTTTAATTGATTTTTACAACAGTTCATCAATTAAGTTCTTAAGTTCTTAAATCTCAATAATATTTAAAAGAACATCCTTTTTTAATATTTCTACATTAAAAATGAAGTAAAATGTAACAAATGCACAATTTGTTGTGTATTTATTACATAGGTTTTTTTGAGAAAGTAGGTGTATAATTCAATGCGTAAAGTTCAGGTAATGAACGAGCAAACTCTATACACAACTTAAACATTGAGGTGCACCAATGACTAGACAGACCTATAGAAACATCTTCATTCCAAACAGACAAAACACTTTTGTCGGTACTACCCCACTATCAAAAAAACACACTGAACTGATGGCAATCTGTCAAACGATGGATTTCAACGCACTAGCACGGCTGGATACTGAAGTTCTTTTAAGCGCTGCAACAGATCCACGTTTTGCAGGCAAACAAAACTTACAATCCGCTTATGCTTATCATATTGAAAAATTGTTTGAAACTTTGCTGAACGAAAAATATGGTGAGATTGCTCTAGCTCTACTAAGACCGACTTACAATGGCTTCTTTCCACCATCCGCCACTGCATATGAATTTAGCAATGTGTCTTTAACATTAGAATTTGAAAATTGTAGTCAATTTGTCAAAGCTGTCCAAATCTTCGAAGAATTTAACGAAATTATGGATTTTGATGAAAAAATTTCACTGCGCGGCTGGGGAGAAACACGGACTGGACGTATACCAATGTCGCATGAAGCCATGAACCTGTTTCATGTGTATTGCGATCTATTGGTTCAAATCGAACTTATGCTGCATGAAAAACGCTATCAAGAACTCGTAGACATGGCCGAAGGTGTTGTCGCTGTCGCTTCTACGCTAAGTCTTGATTACGGCAAATTCTTAAATCCTGAACATTTAGAGAGAATTTTAAATGCCTTGCTGACTAAAGCTGCGCGCTACAGTCGTGTAGAAATGCAAGGACGCACCAATATCTTGCCGTTTTCTTTTGTTGGCATTAGCTTTAAAGTCAAAGGCATTGAAATCGTAGCAGACCCAGAAGACGAAGATGATTTCGATGAAGATGAAGCGTCCTAAACTTAGTGCAGGCGTGCAGCCGATATTGTTTTTGGACCAAATCAATTATGCAATTTATCGTTAATTCTTGGTACTGGATGTTGTCATGGATGATGACACTGTACTGTCTATTGATTCTTATCGGTTTTACAGCGCAGGCTTTATACCCTTCTGCTGGCTTAGTTTTAATCGCCATGCTGCTATATGTGCCTAGTGTACGTAAGCGCATGGTGCGGTTATGTAATAGTCGTTGGTTGTCGCAAAGTCGCTTGAACATCAGCGGCTTCACGGTCGCTTTAGTTGCAACCATTCTGTTTGTTACAGCCACTGCCCTAGCCATGCCTTGATTACAGACAGGCTAACGCCCGCAGGGGTTTGGGTATTTCATTTTTCTGTTTTGATTTCCTTTAGCTATCATTGTTGTGAGCGGTGGAAAAGCCAGCTCAATAGGCTTTTTTTGGAGTAAAAAACAATGAAAACACTATTCGTACTAGCTGTGCTTGCCCTATCAGGCTGTGCAACCATGGACACTAACTGTAATAGCTCTATCCGCTTTGGCGACATCACCAAAAAGCTGGAAACGCCAGATTTTCGCGTGGACTGTCGTGCTAGACGATGATAAACTAAGGAAGTGCGGAATGGGAAAACTGAACTCGTGCTTGATGACGATGTAGCAGCGTTTGTCTCAACCATTGGCGAGCGTGCAGCCAATGAGTGTTTGGAACACCTGCCGATGTTTGTACAACAAAACAAACCATTGAAATTTGCAAACACGCTGTTCCGATTTTTCTCAAATCTACAAGGTTTGCTTAAGCCTTCCCACCAAGAAAGAGCAGCGCACTTGCCAAATTTTTGAGTGAGCGTGCGCACAAATCTGCCAAGTTCTGTGCTAAGATAGGCAAGTATTTTATTCATAACTACCAAACAGGAGTACCTTATGCTAAGAAACGTAGCACCTTTTGAAAATGTGCGCGTCACAAAAGATGGCGTGCATGTGTCGGATATTTATCGTGGCATTGAGCTGATTATGCAGCTGCCTTATGACTATTACACCAGCGTCCATCGTTGGTTTGATGGTGAAGAGTGGCATACATTAGACAACCATAAAGACGATGAGTACATCGATGAAATTCAAATGCACTGTGATTGGATTAAGGGTGATATTCTCATCATGCGCTTATCTTATGCAGCGGGTGAGCAGTTTGAAAGCTACACGGTTGAGCAGATTGATGGTAAAAACGTTTATACCGTAAACACTGGGGCTAAATACATTTTTAGTGTAGAAAAGCAGACTTACATTCCTTATGAACCAAAAGAAAGCGCACCAGTTCAAGAGCCAGAACTTCCATTGAATGCGCCACAATCAAACACGAATGCTGCCAAGAATGAAGCGGTACTAGAAGGTACAGAATTGGCGAAGTGGTATTATGCTAAAGGCGGCAAGCCAACCACTTGTATCGTCAGCATTCTTAATTTTACTGGGCATTTTAAATACTGCCGAGATGTGCGCTTGGTTCTTAATATTAGTCAGTCAGCTGAGTATTTCGGTCATGGTGTTGATTCAGAAGCACACTACTGGAAATCATTTTTTATCTGCAACCAGCATGGCGAAATCCTAAACTTTGAGCAGGTCAAGCAGATGCTGATTGATCAGGGTATTGACGTGTAGGCTAAGCAAACGTTGTTAGGTTGGTGAAAAGAAGGTGTGAGAGCCTTCTTTTTTATTTGCAATTTATCGTTTATCGGTATACAATATAAATAACCAATCAACAGTAACCAGTGATGATTAAAAGTTTGGCTATTTTCAAAACCC
>NZ_MUXU01000095.1 GCF_002014985.1 Moraxella caviae
ATAATTTGTTTCTACGTCAGAATAATTTTCGCCTTTGGGTAATCTCTTACCACCTTGTATTCTAATAAGATGAGATAATTTTGTTGTATCAACATGATTTTGATTAAACTGGTAATAATCAACATCTAATCGGCCATCCAACTCCCCTGACTTCACTAAAAACATTTTTCCGTGCGTTAATGCCGCCTGAAAATCAAAACTCGCCATGATTTACTCCCATAATAAAACGTGCCAATTCTGTGCCGATAACGTCCAGTTCATTGATGGCGGTGTCTTTGCCTGTCGCGTCATAGCCGATGTGTTCGGCGATTGCCATAAATATCGGATAATCGGGCAGTTGGGCTTGTTTCTGGGCAAGATACTCATCTAGTAGGTTTTCTTTGAGTGTAGTGATTTTATCACTGTATTCGCTATTAATCTCATTTTTCCACATTTTATATTGTTCGGTTTTTTTGAAAGCTTTTAAATCGCCCTCAAAATCAATACCTGTGGCATTTTTTAAAATGGCTTTTTTCTCGCTATCCCATGCTTTTAGGGTGGCTTCATACTGATGACGGTTTTTAATGGCGGTTTGAATGTCTTTTTTAATGTCGCTTAGGCGTTTTGTTTCGCTCGCATCGTATTTACGCAAAAACAGCACACTGCTTTTTACGCCTGCACCTGTGGCTTTAAAGGCGGTTTGTGGTAGACTGACCACAGCAATAATGCGGAATTTTTCTTCAATGCTATCACGCACATATTGCAAACTACTGTTGGTTAAAATGCCATCAGGAATGACAATCGCCAAATAGCCGTTGGGTTTTAAAAAGTTGTGGCATTGTTCAATAAATAATACTTCGGTGGCTTGGGTATCGCGGTTTTGCACACCGCTGTTTTTGATATCTAACCAAGAAACGTCTTTTAGCCCAAAACTGTAATTAGCAAGATAGGCTTTTTCGGTTTGTTTAACAGTGCTACCAAATGGCGGATTGGTAATGATAAAGTCAAAGTGATTGTATTTAAAACCTAAATTGTTGCTTTGGTTTTGAAGTTCGCCATCGCTTAACAAACCGTCGGCAGAAATGACATTAGTGTGTCCGTCATCGTGAATAATCATATTCATTTTAGCGGTTCGGCTGATTTGTTCGTTGATTTCAATGCCGTAAAGTTTTTTCTCGGCAAAATCATGCCAATGGCGATGATGTTCGGGCGTGCCGTCTTGATAATATTCATCGGCTTCACGGCGTACTTTGTCCAAAGCATGCAATAAAAATCCGCCACTACCGCAACTGGTATCCAGCACATAGCTGTCGTGAGTAATCGGCAATACGTCCACGATAAATTTTACAACACGACGCGGGGTAAAAAATTGCCCGAACTCACCACGAAAAAATGAACCCATAAAGGTTTCAAAGGCGCGCCCTTTGCTGTCAAGGTCAGTTTTGCTCAAACTGACTTCTTGCAAATAGCCAACAATGGTACGCACCCGTTCAGGCGATAAACGGATATTGTCTTTAAACACTTCGGGGTCTTTGGTGCGCCCTTCGGCATAAAGTGCGGTAATGCGATTTAATAGGGCTTGATTATTTTTCTTTATGCCGTCTTCGTTTTGTTCATCAAAGTCCAGCATCAGTTGAAAATCATAAGGCGTGCCGTCTTTGCGAGGTTTTCGCTCGTCCCAAATTTTACAAAAAATCAGTTTGTCCAATTCATCAAAGGCTTCGGACGGATTGAGCTGACCGCCTGCCCAAAGTGCGTTGTGGGCTTGTTTGAAACGGCGTGTCAAATCAGCTTCGTCCACAATTTGCAAATCAAAAAACTGCTGTTTGCCTTTTTCGGCAGACGGCTTTGTCCCTTTGACAAATTTGTAGCTGGCAAGTTTATCCACACCAAAAGGTGGAATATCAGGCAAAGTGGTGCGGGTGTTTTTGCTTTTGTCTACCGAAAAATATTCGTTTTTGATGGACGATGTTACCCACACGAATTTGACGTTGTTGGGCAAAGCATAGGCATAAGAATAGGCTTGATTGACGGCTTGGACAAATTCCGCTTCGGATACTTCGGCTTTTTTGCATTCCACCAAAATATGCGGTTGCTCGCACTTGTCATCACGATAGACCACGATGTCGGCTTCTTTGGTGGTAGAACCCATCGTTACCGACACAAAATTGCGAATGCGTTCTTTGGGGTAGCCATACTGCAAAATCAGACGGCAATAAACTTCCGCCTGAACTTGCTCTTCAGGATTAGAAAAATTGCGTGAACGTTTTTCAAATAAATATTCAATGCGGTTTTCAGGAGAAATAAAAATCAGCTTGTTTTTGATACCAAGCGCAATATACTGACTGACTGACTGACTGACTCATTTTTGCGTTCCTCAAATTAGTTTGTCAAGCATAATTTATCCACCCCGCCGTAA
>NZ_MUXU01000096.1 GCF_002014985.1 Moraxella caviae
GTTAAACTTCGCATAATATACCCGTGTTATGGTTGGCGAAAGCCTGTGCAACAATATCTATTGCACAGGCTTTCGTTTACCCAAGCGCAAATGCCTTGTGCTTGGGCGTAGCCATAATGGGCATTATGCGTAAGTTTGGCTACAAGAGTAAAACCAGCCCAAGCAAGGTGGGATAATTGCCAACCCCTAAGGCTAAATTATCCCACCTTTGCTTTGGGCGATGTTTATTAAATACTTACTTTGCAAATACAAAATGAACACATAACATCCAATTAAGCAAGAAGCGTTTTGTGTGAGCGTGGGCGTGCGGGCGGCGATAGCGACGCAGACACGCGAACACAAAACAGCGCACACCGCTATCTAATGGTGTGCCTGAGTCTCAAATTTGAGACTTTTTTATCAAATTATCGCAAATCCGCCCTAATTCTTAGTATTGCTTAATACTCGTATTTCGCCATTTCTAGTCAATTCCAACTCACCCATAATCAAGGTTTGCTTTAGAATTTCATGCATGATTTTTGATTCAGTCATTGGCAATTCACCTGTTTTAATTAACTCCACATTTAAGGCGATGGATTTTTTATACAAAGCCTCTTCTTCTGCTTTGTTAAGTTTGAATGATTGCATGATTGGTTTTTCCGTTGTTGGTTGCTGTCAACAAATTATAAATTATTTTTCCAACTCTATTTACTTATAAAAGTTATTTTTGTAGAATTTAGGTTATTTCCACTTTTCTACTTTTGTATAATGCTTGACCATTTGCGCCTAGCCATACCTGTTTTGCCCATCTATGCTGTCAAGCATGGAGAAGGGCGTTTTTATTTTGAAGGTTCATTGCTAGAATTGGGATTGAACTGCGGTGCAAGGGTGGTTAAGCTAGATGATGATGGTAAGCCCAAAGCCAGTGAGTTGTATGCACCTTACGATACACTGGGTTCTGATTTTAGCGATATGGCAGTTAAATTTTACGACAAGGGTATAAATTGCTTGCCATACGTTGAATTAAAAGCAAGCCCATTAAAACTGTTGCAAGGTCATAATGTTTACGGTTTTGAAAGCATTGAACTAGGTGCGATTGAAATGCTAGGCTTACTTATTGAAGCATTTCCCAAGCTGTGTGCTTATTTAGATTTTGCCAATACTGAAGTGTTGCATTTAGACATTACTTACATGGCAAAATTACCCAGTCAAAGCATGGTTGCGCCTTGTTTGCAGTACCTAGCCAATATTTCTAGCGGTCATGCCAAAAGCCAACAAGTACACTATGACAACTATGTACGTTGGGGTACTCAAAACAGCCGTTACATCGGTCGTAAGGTATATGGCAAATTTGAAGAAGTGGAAAGCCAAATTAAACAACTCATTAAAAAGGCAGGTAAAAATGAACAAGCGTTAAACAAACTAAACGCACTTTATGCGGCTAAAGATTTTGCTTGCGCCAAACTTCGCTTTGAAGCTCGCATCTGCAAAACTTATTTATCAAAGAACAATTATCCAAGTAATCTCTTTGAGCTAATCAAATTACAAAGGGCGCAATCAGGCTTACTGCAAGAGTTGTGGGGCATTGCGTTTAATCCAATCTTTAAAGCTCTTGAAGGTGAAGTCATGCCATTAAATGATGATGATAAAGTTTATGAATTGCTAAAATCTAAGCTGTTCACGGTCAATAAAAAAGGCGTTATTAGCCACGTCAAAGCCAACAATGCTTATAGGTTTTATTTGGCGCTAAAAGCCCAAGGCGTTGATAAAACCAAAGAAATTTACTCCAAGCCAACATATTTTAGAAACTTTAAACTGCTGGTAGACTGTGGATTATCCAAATCTTATTTACAAAACCTGCATCAAAAGCCATCGAATGTTATTCCATTTGTGCGCTTAATTGCCGTTGACTTTGACAATCAAGTGCCTGATGGTTATGTAGTACCTACAAGCAAGTATCAGCTGCCTTTAGCTGCTTAACTCACCATTAAAAAGGATTTTTTATGCTCATATCTATGAATTTAAGTATCATTGGCGCTACTGCCGTTGATTTTACCTCTGATGATGGTGTGTCGTATGATTACATCAAAATCATTGCATTGGTGGATAATAAACGTGGCGTTGGCAGCATTTGCCAAGCGTTTAAATACGACAAGCCTAGTCAGCATTTAAAAGATGAATTTGCTTTTATCAAAGCAAATCAAGTATATCAAACACAATGCCAAGGTGTATTTGAAAGCAATGGCAAGACTGCCAATTTCGTGATTAAGCAAGTACAGCTTTTAGATAAAGACAAGGACGACAAATGATTTTATCGCAAGCACAATTAAACAATTTACTTGGTAAGCGCATCGTATTTGATACTTGTTGCGAACTTGGCAAGCAGCGCATTACAGGTGATTTATTAGGTTACGCCATTTATTATGACGAACCCACACAAATCATCGTGCGCTGTGATGCTTTTGGCGATGAATACTTTGAAAGTTCAGACATTCAAAGACTTAGGCAGATTGTGAATTGAGTAGTTAAACTTCGCATAAT
>NZ_MUXU01000097.1 GCF_002014985.1 Moraxella caviae
ATGGGCGTAGATATTGCGCATTCCAACTTCTACGAACACGGCAAAGGCAAGGGCGTTAAAGCGCATGATGATTACACCATACCGCTGTGCCGAAAGTGCCATTATGAATTTGATACTTATCAATCATTAAAGCGTGAGCAGGCAAAAGCGTGGTTTTTGGAAAAGCTGGCATTTGTGAATAGGGCGTTTTAGCGATGTATGACAAACACGCAGATTTAAAGGGTAGAACGTTTGAAACGTGGCAAGAGCTTTGGGCGGCGATGAGCGAGCAAGACTTTGAAACGGTTTATACGCTACACAAAAAGAGTGAAGCCTTGCGCAGTTTGGGAATGTACCGTAATAGACAGCTTAAAGACGCAAGAAATCTTATTGGGCGTTTTTTATACCGCCAAAAGCTATTGGGCATTAAAAAGCCGCTAAAACTCACCAATAAAGTCTATGCCGACCCATTACCAAGCCCAAAGAACATACAAGAGATTTGGGAAAATTTGACTGATGAAAAGTACAGTGAAATGTACCTTTTGAGCTTGGAATATTGCAAGCAAAAGCACAACCCAAAAACAAGGCGAGCGTATGGGCTGATTTGCAGATTTAGAAAGCATTGCAGATTGGCAGGGCTTGATTACCCAAAGGGCAAATTTTTTAGCCGCAAACAACCCAAAGACCACCCTTGGCGACTACTTGAGACCCAGCGCATTGAAAGAATTAGACAAAATCGTGAAAGAGCTAGTCAAAGCCAAAGATGACACGATGACGGGCAAAAACGCCAAAGACAGAGCTAAGAAATTTGCAGAAGTAACCACAAGCATTGATTTGATTGATCAGCAAATTTTGCTACTGCCAAAGGCGGTAATCTTGGATTTATCAAAAACAGTGCTTGACCCTTGTACGGGCGATGGGCGGTATTTAATGCGCTATTTGTACCACCGCTTGCCAAGCATTAAAACGGCTGATGATTTGGCGCAAGCGGTAAGCACTTTATACGGCGTAGAATTGCAACAAGAAAACGTAACAAGGGCAAGAAATAATATGCTTGCGCTTAGCCGTGCGATTGCTGGGCATTTGGGTTTTAAAGCACCAAAACTACAAAAAATCATCAACAACAACATAAGGCAGGGCGATTTTTTACATGAACCAACGTTTTAGATTGCTAAACCTTGATATTTTCAAGGCTTGCACTGATGAGATTTTGGCAAGGTTTACTAAGTCTGATAAGCCCGTCAATGTGATAATTACCGATGATGACGAAACCAGAAGCCATGCGCAAAACCGTCTGTACTGGCTGTGGCTCACCCAAATTGGGGACGCATGGGGGCAGGATAAAGACAGCTTGCACATTGATTTTAAGCGCCGATTTTTAAGCCGAATTTATCTAAGAGACGGCACAGATACACGGCTAAATGACTGCTTACCAAGCCTACAAATCGTCAAACAGACCGCAGGCACAGCAGTGTATGAAGCTATCGCCCAACAGATTGCCAGCGGTATCAGCACCACAAAGGCAAGCACAAAGCAGATGACAGAATACTTAAACGACATTTACGCCTTTTGTTATGGCAGGGGGCTGTTATTACAGATACCGAGTGATTTGGAGTGGGTATGCACGAAGAGTTGATAGAATGGGGCAAATGGGCGAGAAACAACCCCGATAAGCTAAGCTACAAAAGCCAGTGGTATGAAATGATTATGCGTGGTAATGTACC
>NZ_MUXU01000098.1 GCF_002014985.1 Moraxella caviae
TTAGCACCTACCAAAGCACTGATGGCTTGGCGTAGTGGGGTGCGGTCGGCGGCAGTGGTTTGAATACCCACTTCTTTATCCAAAATATCTAGCACCCATTTACGAAATTCTTTTGCCACAGTGGTGCGTGAAAACATGGCGACAAGGTGGCAACCACGAAGTGAGAAAATGCGGATTTTGGCATTTTTCATTTTTGGGTTATCCACAAGGGCGGTCATGCTGTCAGTGAATTCGTCAGCTTTGCGGTTGTAAGTCTTAGTTACACCATCAACTTCAGCATAACCCAAAGCCCTTGCAAGCTCGGCAGAAGTTAGCCAAATTTGGTCATCTACTTTAGCAGGAGTTAGAGTGATATTTTGAAAAGTTAAAACTGTCATCTTTCTATACCTTTTTGATAGGTTGAATTTTACCCTATTTCTCGTACGGTCAATTTGACCGTACGGAGCAATTTCTCCGAGAACCTTGATTTGGGGGTCTGGGGAAATTAGGGCGGCGAACGGCTCAAAACCTGTAGAAAGTCAGGCGGACTTATTCGTGTAGCGAACTACCTTATTTCGTCGCACCGTTCACCATAATCAAAAAGGATTATGCGATTTATGCACAGTTTCGGATTAACTTAGGAGCATAAAAATATCACGCTGACGGGGTGATTTACCGCTTTCTATAAGGCTTTTGAGACCTTACACATAATATACAACAAAAAACCCACTGTGTAAAGTGGGTTTTTTGTTGTATAGTTTTATCAAATTATCTATTGTATAGTCACCCTATCGAGTATCAACTGCAAAACATCAGCCTTAAACTGTTTGTTATCAAAGATAATTTGTCTCGTTTTGCCAGTACTTGTATGCACATCCAAACCATTGCTATACACTTGATAGCCTATCAATTGTTTATAGATTACATCAAATGATTTTTGCGAACCTAAAAACATAATACGTTTATTGGTGACAGCCAGATTACCTGTATCAACAACAACCACGTCTCTTTCGCTGACCATTCGACCTTTATGCTGCCCAACCCTAAAGCTGACGCCCTTGGCCACACGAACGCTCACACCTTGCGAACCGCCTTGGTAACTTCGTCTAACCACCCTTTCCTCCCGCAAAGAACAATCAAGCAGGAAATGTACCTGCTCATCTCTTTGCAGTAAAATCCCACCCGTTTCAATCACGGGCAGAATACCGTTTTGGATATTGCGCAATTCTTGATGTTCTAATAGCACCGCCATTTCTTTTGTTACCAATTCATTTTGTACACACAAAATATCTTTGATGGCAAGCAAATCACTTTCTTCTTGTTGTGTGATGATATTATCACTCATCATAGCTTTAAAAGCCGCTCTAAAAGCCTTTACTCCAACAATATTTAGGTCTTTCTCTGTTAAGCCATACTCTTGTATCAGCCTTTTGATGGTCTCTAGCTCATTATTAGTCACGACGCCATCAGCTATAATTTCGGTTAGTTGCTTGTCAAAGTCCCCAATTTTGAGCACTTTATCCATTTTAGCATTCCATTTGGCTTTAATACCTGCAAAAAATGACATTGCAACCCCTTATTTTAACAGAAAATCACCACTTCAAATCTTTAACATCAAACTCAAATTGAGCATTACCGTGACGTGTAAATGCTGCATCAAGAGTAACGGTTTTAGCTGATTTAAGTTTTTTGATGAATAAAGCGTTTTGCTCTAAAACAAACTCGTTGAAATCATCAATATCAACATCATCATCTTGTGCGTCCCTATATCCATTCCATGCTTTTCTATCAGCTAATAAGTTTACTGCATGACGGCTATCGTCCTGACGCCATACCGAATAATCCAGCGCATCTTTACCATCGAAGCTAATAGAAATATCGCAAATTATATCACAGTCAAATGTGCTTTCTGCCACCAAAAACCAAACTTTATCACCATACTCTGTAGATTGCAAGGTCATAATCATAGGAGAGCCATCATCAGGCGATCGGGCAAATTCAACTGTATTTATTGAGTGAAAAAGTGCCATTCTTCTAAAATCATCGCCAAACTCTTTATCTTTAAAATAAGTGATATTTTCAGGTTTGCGCTTTTCCACGCTCTTTTGTGAAACAGCGCCTCTAGTCGCACCTTCGGACTGCTCCGCTGTACAAGCCAACAGAGACAGCCCCAAAACAGCTGCGGCAATAAACTTTTTCATCTGCACACCTTTTTGGACTTGCTAATCGTTCCATCTTTGCACAAGAATTTACCGTCAGATGTACAAGTTTTAATACCGCCCTTTTTGCCACTACACGGTTTATTACCCTTGGCGTGTGCAGGTGCAACAACAACCAATGCTGCCATCAATACTGCTAGAATTTGTTTCATAACCTACTCCTTTGTTAACGGTAAACAAATCATAGCAAATGTAGCAACACTTTGGCAAGTATCTGTTACAAAAAACACCCCATCAAATAGATGGGGTGTCGTATAAGCGTAATTCCGCATTATGGTTATATTTTAGCACTTACTGGCTAGCCAGTCAAGCACCCTGCGATAAATGCACCTGCTTTATCCAATTCCTGTTTAACACGGTTTCGTCTGTTGCGTGGAATAATGCGCTTATCCATCTTATCGGCGATTGTTCGTTCACTCATGCCGCACAGATAATAAAAACAAAATATTTGATACTGCAGCAGGCTGTATCTTGCCAGCTTAGTTACCGCTTCATCAATTTGCAAGCCCCTATCGTCGTTCATCAAATAGCCTTTTGATGGCATGGGTACATTACCACGCATAAT
>NZ_MUXU01000099.1 GCF_002014985.1 Moraxella caviae
TAGTTAAACTTCGCATAATGCACGTTATGTTAAATAACGTTTAACATAACATCTACTTTACAACGATCGCCCCCTCCAATCACTGGATAGCAGCCTATCGCATCGGTAACTTGACGCTCATGCAATTCCTCATCAGAATCAAAAAGTTTCTCCATCCGATGATCAAAAGCTGTATTCAAAAAATCAACAATGGTTTTATTTAGCGAAACTTGGTTGTGATCGGTCATCGTGTGCTCTCCAGCGGTAAACATATAACAACCATTCTATCCGACCGCCCAACAATTTTCAACTACGCAGCATCACGCTCAAACACCAGCGGCTTTTCACCCGTCTGCTGCGCCAGCAACTGCAAAAAACCACCCACATTGTTCAAATACAGCTTCTTTTGAGCGCGCGTCATGCCAACGTATAGCAAACGCAGCTCTTCAGGGTCAAGCTCTTCTTTCACACCACCATCTTCGTCCATAAAACTGTCAAGCACGTCATTAGAGAGCACCACATTGTCCCATTCTAGCCCTTTTGAGCGGTGCATGGTCGTAATGATTGGTCCTTTATGCTGGTTAGGGTCAATATTCTCAACATTGGTGATGGCTTCTAATACGTTGCTAAAGCCAATGTTTTGGAACATACGCACATATCCTGATATTTCACTGTCCATTGGGCAAGCATTGGCGTAGTCAATCACATCTTTAAACTCACGAAAGCCTTTTAGCTTAGCATGATCTGATTTGCCATCTTTACGCAGCTGCATCAAAGCAAACATCATCTGCTTGGTTTCTTTAAATGAGATGTTTTGTGGCAATACAGCAGGCACATCATATCCATCTTTGCGTTTATTGACTATGTCAATCACCACATTCACCGCTTCAGCATTAGAGCGTGTCAAAATAGCGTCAATCTGCGACAATGCCTGCGGATTGCCATCGATAATCTTGGTTGGTTTTGTTGGCAAACCATAAATGCGCGACTTACACCCTAGCGCATTCAAAATTGGCTGACAGCACGTTGCAAGTTCCTGCCCAAAACGAAACGATTGCGTCAGTTCTGCTTGTGGCGCATCTAAGTTTTGCATGACATTTTGCGCACCACGAAATGAGTAAATCTGCTGGTATGGGTCGCCTACATAAATCACCTGCGCCTTTTGATTGGCCAAAATCGTGGACATGATAGGATCAGCGTCTTGCGCTTCATCAAACAAGATAAAATCTGTGTCAATTTGTGGTTTTGATAACGCCCAGAGCTTCAAATACACATCATGCCGCCCTGCCAAGCCAATCTTGCCTTCTGGATTGATGAAATCACGCCACATGTCAATCACGATTGGATACAGCTCTTTAGCAAGTACTCTTACATCATCGTCTGACAGTGTTAAATAGTCATTAATGGCACTAACGACATGCTCAAGCTGCGGCTCATCAACTTCTTCTTTATAAAACAGCAATAACGCGTTATCAACAATATTCTTTTGCTGCGCGGCACTGATAATATCGCGCCCTTTCTTTTGAGTTTTTACAACATGGTCGCCCTGCACATCTATGCCAGTTTGCATAACGTTCATTAAAATATCTTCAATTTTAAACATATCCACAAAGTCCCAAATGGCAAAGTCTTCTGCCAATCTTCTGCGCACATGCTCTGGCGCACTTGCCAAAGCAAGCGAATGAAACGTTTTGGCTTTGACATTTTTAGGCATTTTTCTTTGCGCTTCAGTCGCAATGGCTTTGTTAAAAGCTAAATAAACCCCTTCTTTTCCCAAATCTTTAAGCGCATTAGCCACAAATACCAGTGTTGATGTTTTGCCCGCGCCTGCGAATGCCAAAAGCTTCATGGTTTTGCCTTCTTTTGCCAAACGAATGGCGACTTCTTGTTCTGCGGTCGGAGGATAACTCATCGGTTCGAAAGTCCTTGAAAAATAGTTAATATAAATATATAATTAAGGTTATCTTAACATTGTAGGCTATTTTTGGTTGGAAATCAACTGAGAAACTGGCTGGTAAGTTGTTGCAATCCTAGTGATAGACAAAGTAGCCATAGAAAACGAGCGATGGCTAACGCCTGCGCAAGGGGTTTGGATTATATGTTTTTCTTTTTAAGCCTTGTCTGTCGCATAATACATCTGTCGCAAGACAAAAGATTAACTTAACCAACCAACCGTTTAAGGTGAACAAAATGCTACATACACTTCAAACCCCTACAAAAGAGATGACTCACACTGATTGGCTAAAAGCACGCCAAACAGGTATCGGTGGTAGTGATATTGCCGCCATTATGGGTGTATCACCCTACAAAACAGCCTATGACATCTATCTTGATAAGGTTGTAAACATTGATGGTGAGCAAGAAATAAACGAAGCCGCCTACTGGGGAAACGTACTAGAAGACGTGGTTGCCAAAGAATACGCAAAGCGCAATGACGTTAAAGTGCAGCGTGTAAATTACATCATTCGTTCACCAGAATATCCGTTTGCCATTGCTAACATTGATAGAGCGGTTGTCAATCCAGAAATCAGCGGTTCTGTGCGTGTATCAGCAGACAGCACCCTATCAACCGACCGCCTGCTTGAAATCAAAACTTCATCGGCTTATTTGTCAAACAACTGGGGTGATGAAAACACAGACGTGGTTCCAGACCACTACCTATTACAGTGCCAATGGTACATGGGTATCACAAAAACCCCTAAATGCGATTTGGCGGTGCTCATTGGCGGCAACAAATATCAGCAATACACAATCGACTTTGATGCAGAATTGTTCACACAGATGATTGAAGCCGCCCGTGATTTCTGGCTTGATTTGGAAAACGGCATTTGCCCCGACCCAACATCAATTAAGAATATCCGCCACAAGTACAAAAAAGCAGAGCCGGGAACGAGCATTGACATCAGCGAAGATGAACAAGCCATTGAAATTGTCAGCAAATTTCTTGACTTAAAAGATGCTGAAAAAGATTTGAACAGCAAGCTTGATGAAGCGAAAAACGAAATCGCCCTACTGTTCAAAGACAAAGAAAGCCTAGTGCTGGACGGCAAAAGCATTATGACATACAAAAACCAAGTATCAAATCGCTTGGACAGCACGAAGCTTAAAAAGGATATGCCAGAGATTGTAGCGCAGTACATGAAACAATCACAAAGCCGTGTATTGCGAGTGGCAGCCTAAAAAAGTTTTGGTGCGTTACCGCATGCTCCTAGTTACTCTTGGTAGCGCACCACCCTATTTAAAAAATCAAATAAAAAGGAAACAGTTATGAACACCCAAAACACAGACCTAAGCATGAACACAGACTTGGCCACAAGCCCATCACAAGACATCGGCTATGTGAAAACACCAGATAATCTATTGTTGTTTGATGCAGAAATGTTTAATCGTGTCATGCACTTGTCTGAAATCATGGCAACAGCCAAAGCGGTAGTACCAAAGCATTTTCACGGCTTGCCGGGCAACTGCTTTGCAGTGATTGGACAAGCCTTGCGCTGGGGCATGGACCCTTTCGCTGTTGCTCAAAAAACCTTCATGATTAACGACAATGGTATATTGGCGTATGAAGCGCAGCTGGTAAACGCAGTAGTGAATACACGAGCGCCTGTTGAAAGCAATTTGCAGTATGAATGGTTTGGGCCATGGGATAACCTGCTTGGTAAAACAAAAAAGAGCGAGAGCAAATCAGGAAGAGCAATCAGCCATCAAGACTGGGATAAATCACTAGAAACACAAGTCGGTGTAACTGTGTCAGCAACGCTCAAAGGCGAAACCCAACCAAGAGAACTGACCCTACTCTTGGCGCAAGCAGAAACACGCAACTCACCACTGTGGGTATCCGACCCACGTCAGCAGCTTGCATACCTTGCGGCTAAACGCTGGGCACGCCTGCATGTTCCAGAAGTCTTGCTTGGCGTATATACACCAGACGAGCTGGAAAATCGTGAAATGAAGGTGGTAAATGAAACCCCGCAACCAGCCAAGAAGTCATCTGGTGTTGCAGGTTTAAAGCAGCGTCTGCAAGAGCGTAAAACACCTGCTAAGAAAGCAGAGCCAGAAACGGTAGAGCCCAACCCAGCAGACGATACTGCCTATTTTGAAGGCGTAGAAGCACTACAAGAGCGCATTGAAAACGCTACCAGTCCAAGTGAGCTTAAAGAAGTTGGTTTGCGTATTCGTAGCTGTGTCAGCGATGGATTTATTGATGACGCTACCGAAGAAGATTTGCGTGTGCAATATTCAAACAAAAAAACCATGTTTGATTTGATTGCTAAAGTAAGTGAAGCAAACGCAGACAACGTAGGCGACGTGCGCCAAGCATTGTTTGACAACCAGCACCTATTTAGCCAAGACGAAGTACAAGCGATGTTGCAAACATTAGAAGGAATCGCTGGCTAACCAGTAAAACGTTTGAGTGATGTTTGGCTGTGATGCAGCACTCAAATAGTAGGCGGCCGCCATTGCTTTTTATTCTCTTGAGGTAGTGGCGGTTATGTAGCACAAAATCACACCCGCGCGCCACATGGCGAGACTGTGGCACTCATTTTTTGTTGTTTTGTCAATTTTTTCTTCAAAAACTATTGAATTTCATAAATAAGTCTTTATTATTTGTTTAGATTGGCTTAAGTATAAATCAATATGAAGAGAACAGACGCAAAAAACGACGAGCTTTTCTTAGAAGCGTACGCTAAACAAGAAGCGTTCATCTTGCGAACCATCAGTGCGTTTGGCTATAAAAAGCAAGCCACTGAAAAAGAAATACATGAGCAAAAACGTACGTTTAATAACATGATAAGAGTTTACAAAATTCTCTTAATTTTTTGTTATGTGTTATTGGTGCTATGTATGCACTATTTAGGTGGCTTAATCAATATCAGCCTAACTTCACCAAACAATCTAATAGTTGGTGCCCTTCTCTTAGCCACTGTCTTTTTTGCATACGCGCTCTATAGAAGCATACAAGAGCTTAACAGCTTTAGGGATTTGGGAAATCTTATGTTTTTGGGTGACATTTATCAGGCTACCATAGACACATCAAATCAATCAGCCACATAAAGGAAACGACTATGTCTTTTAATCAAGTAACACTGATGGGCCGTGTAGGTCAAGAACCGCAAATCCACACCACCAAGAATGGTGTTAAATTCGCTACATTTTCATTAGCAACAAACCGCGTATGGACGGATAAAAACACTGGTGAGCGCAAAGAACAGACCGACTGGCACCAATGTATCACATACAACAGACGTGCAGAAACTGTTGAAAAATACGTCAAAAAAGGCGACCTGCTTTTGGTTTCTGGCAGCATTTATTACAGAAGCTGGGAAACCGACGCAGGTGAGAAACGCTACAACACTGATATTAGCGTTAATAACCTAACTCTTATGCCGCGCACCGACAAAGGCAAGCCAGCGGATAAAAAAGCAGACGCACCTACGCCTGAAGCGTATGCAAGCGCCCCACTGAACGACAACGTAGTACAAAACTACCTAGACGACAGCGATATTCCATTTTGAATTCCATATACAGAAATTATGTAAAAATACATCGTAGAAACCAGAGAGAAGCCTTATAAAATAAGACTTCTCTTTTTTTACATTAATTTTGACACAATATCTTTAATTTGATAGTATTTATATATGATATTTTTGTAAATTAAATGAATATGCATAGATTAGAAACAGTCCTTTTTTCAAATGGAGAACGTTTTCCTATATTGGTTAATGTTAAAACTGGTATTCCTGATTTTTATTCAACCTTATGGGTAACTGTAGAACTACGTAATCAATCCGCAGTAAACACAATTAGAAATAAGCTGGGAACTATACAGTGGATAATGAATTGGGAAAAACAGAATAATCTTGTTATTAGTGATCTAATTCATAACAAAGTACTCTTAACAGAAAACCAATTAGAATCTCTTATCCAACATATGAGAATAAATGTAAAAAAGCGAAAGAATGTAATCAATACAAAAAAAGTGTGTTAATGAAAGGTAGGACTCAATTTATTGATATTTATTCTGCCGTATCTCTTAGTCATCAATATAATAGACTAACAACGCTTTCAGAATACATATTATTTCTATCTAAAGTAATTAATGTATCTAATGAATATATTGAAAAATTGACGAAACTAATTACTTTAATTAAAGAGTTAAGACCTAAAAATCATAAAACATTATCTATCAAACCAGAAAGTGAGCTACCTGATGGATTGTTAGATGAGTTTATGTCTATTGCGAACTTTTCTAATCCTAATAATCCATTTCAAGATATTGGAATTAGAAAAAGAAACCATTTGATGTTTATCTTATTAAAGGAATTAGGGATTAGAAGAGGAGAGCTATTATCAATTCAAATCCCATTTATTGATATAGGGACAGCTAAATCCTCAATTACAATTAGACGAACGCATGATGATAAATTTGACACAAGGAAGAAGCAAGCTGTAAGTAAAACGAAAGAAAGGCGACTTCCTATTTCACAAAATATAGCTCAACTTATCAATGACTATATTATGAACTATCGCTCTAAGATTCCTAACGCTAATAAACATCCATATTTATTTGTAACCCATCGAAAAGGAAAAACGCAAGGAAACCCAATTAGTACCAGTTCTTTTGATAACGTTATTGTACCAACAATGAAAAAGATAGATCCTAAATTTTCTATTATTCATCCGCATATTTTTCGTCATGAATGGAACTTAGATTTTTCACGAAAGGTGGATAAAAATAATCAAAATATAAATCATGATTTTTCTCATAAAGATTTTATTTCTTCCGAAAAAGAAGCAAAGATGAGACAACATCTTATGGGACATACATCCGAGAAATCAGGAAATATTTATAATCAACGTTATATAAGAGAAAAAGCTAACAAGATATTATTAGATCTTCAGATTGAGTTTCAAAAAAAGGTTGATAATTATGAATCAGAATAAACTTCTTAGACAGTCAAGAGATGGGTATGCATTTGATGAAAATGAAAACTTTTGGCGTATAAGTAAAGACAAAACCATTAACTTTTCTCAACATATATTAAATATAAATAAAAAAACATTAGACGGTTTTAGAAAAACATTAGCAATATATGCCGAAAAATACTCAAGTTATCACGTATCTCACATGTATCAACAGTTTCAACGATTAGTAATTTCAACTAACTTAGAAATAATTAATGTGCCAATAATCTTGGATTGGAAAAATAAACTAGGAAAAGAGCATGAATGGTATTTAGGAGCATTAAAGGGTTTTTTACTGTCATGGCATGAGTATGGCTATTATGGAGTTGATAAATCTGTTGTGTCATTGCTAGAAAGCTTTACGTTAAGTGGAAATGATAAAGGTAAATCGGTATTAATGAGATGCCCTTATACAGGAGCATTTACCGAAAATGAAATTTTGGCTTTAATGGCTGAACTTGCTAGACTTTGGAGAGAAGATCTTATTTCATTTGAAACATATGCATATATTCACTTACTTCAATCTACAGCTAGAAGACCCATTCAAATACGCCATTTAAAATTTGAAGACCTAAGAAAGGAAATCTCTCAAGGAACATGGAATTATTTTCTAAATATCCCTAGTGCAAAAAAAAGAGGAGGGCTATTTAGAGAAACGTTTAAAAAGCTTGCTATCACAGAGGACTTATATTTAATTCTCCTAAACTTTATGGAATATCAATATAAGAAATTGCTTAGTCTGGTTGATGAAACCTTTATTTCTAGTTATAAAATGAAATTACCAATGTTTATTGATTGGAATTGTTTAAAGAAGAATATCAAAAATAGGAATTTTGATCTTTCATTATTAAACAAAGATATTTTTCATTATTCTGCTTCTTCGTTGGAGCTATACGCATTACGAAAATTCTGTATTCACCAAAAAGCAATTTCAGAACGAACAGGTGAAATTATTCATGTAACAGCAAGACGTTTTCGCCATACTAGAGGAACAAATCTAGGAAGAAAAGGGGTTGGGGCAACGATTATAGCAGAGCTCCTAGATCATACAGATACACAAAACGTTAAAGTTTATACTGAAAATACAGCTGATACAGTGCAATACATTGATCGTGTTATGGGTGCTGAAATGGGAAAACTAGCTCAAGCATTTACAGGTAGAATTATTTCTAACTTAAATGAAAGCGAGAGGGGGCACGATCCAACATCTTTAATAACCAATAACGGAATAGATACAATAGGTGCTTGTGGTACAAATGATTTTTGTATAACTGGCTATGAAACTTGTTATTTATGTCCTAAGTTTAGACCGCTCGTTGATGGTCCTCATCAACAAATCTTAAATAAGTTGTATGAGGAAAAGTAAGAACGTTTAAAACAAACCAAAAGCATAGATTATGCATCATCCAAAGATCGTATTATTTTAGCTGTTGAGTATGTTGTTCAAGCTTGCAATGATTGAAAAGAACTATTGGGAGCCACTAATTATGAATAATCTAATTTTTACTCCACAAGATAATAATCCTAAATCTAATTTAGAGCAATTTATTAATTTCAGTAAAAATCAGCTTACTACCTTTGGAAATGATTGCTGGGAAAACAACCAATGGAAAACAACATTCAGCATTTATCCAGTTCAGGTTCGTTTTTCCACAGAAAGAATTAAATCTACAGCTTATAAATATGAGCCATTAGCTGCACCATTCATTGAGTTTGCCAAAGCCTATATTCGTTATACTTATTCTCTAAATCCTATTCGGAATTTAGCCCGACATACTGAATCTTTACGTATAGTTGAAATGGCTCTCTACAATATTAAAGGAAAAGCTGACATACTTCAGCTTGATTATTTAGTTATTCATGAAGTAGAAAATATCGTATCAAAAAAATATAAAAAAGGTACGGAATCAGTCAATAAATTAGGTTATCAAATTCAAAAATTATTTGATTTTTGTAGAGAAAATCAAATTACACCTCAACTACCTTTATGGAAAAGTCCTTACAAACGCCCTAGAGATTTGACTATATTACTGGATGAAAAAGGAAAAGAATACCGCTCCAGTAAAATGCCAACTGATGAAGAAATGATGTTGGTAGCTAAACTCTTTCATGATGCCCCCAATTTAGACAAAGAAACTGAATATTACACAGCTGTTATGGCTCTACTTATGGTTGCTCCATCTCGTTGTTCTGAGTTAATGTCGTTATCTGTTAATTGCTTAGAATGGGAGAATGATAGCTTAGGAAATAAGCAATTAGGTATTCGATGGATACCCGCAAAAAATGGTAAAGTGGGATTAAAATGGGTTCCTAGCTGTATGCAAGATATTGTTGTTGAAGCCGTTAAACGCTTAACAAATATAGGCACCCTAGCAAGAGGAGTTGCTAAATTTGCAGAAGAAAATCCTAATATATTGATGTTATCCAATAAAGAGGCTGCGCCATCCCGTTCTTTATACCAAAAGCCTTTAACTAAAAGTGAAATTTTTGAAGTGCTAGATATTGACAAAAATAGCACTAATACTAAATGGTTTAAAAATTTAATAAGTGAAAATGATGGAATTATAACTTATGAGGTGTTAGGAAAATTTTTATATAAAAAATATACATCAAAATTTCATAATTGGCCTTATGTTGATAAACATAAAAATGTTAAGGTTTCTGAAGCTTTATTATTATTTAGAGAAAATGAATTTCATGATGACTTTTCCCCTAAAAGTTTTTCTTTTGTGTTACCAACGGTGAATCAAATTAATGATAGGTTTTGCTATTCTGAAACTCGTCCTAAAACATCATTATGGGAAAAACATTGTATAGGCACATCCAAAGGAGAATTCATAAGATTACCATCACACAATGCAAGACATTGGTTAAGTACAAAAGCTGAACGAGGAGGAATGGATGAGTTAACTTTAGCTAATTGGGCAGGACGAGCAAGAGTTGCAGATAACAAGGCTTATGATCACAGAACAGAAGAAGAAAAAAGTGAATCAGTTAGGAATTTACTCATTCCCGAAGATATTTCTATCTTAGATAAAATTCATTTGAATCTTCCTATTACCTATGAAGACTTAGGGAAAGATAGAATTGGAATCGCAACGGTAACAGAAATAGGGATCTGTGAACATGATTATGCAATGTCTCCATGTTCTCGTCATGGAGATTGTGAAACATGTAAAGAGCTTGTTTGTATTAAAGGTTTAGAGCACTCCTTAGAAATCTTAAAGGTGCGTGAAGCCCAGATAACCGAACAATTTAATAAAGCTAAAGAACACCATAAAATAGGTGTTTTTGGTGCAGATCGCTGGATAAGTAATTTAGGATGGAGACTAACTCACATAAAAACTAAAATTAAATTCTTAGAAAATGAGAGCATCCCAAATGGTTCCTTATTAAGGATGCCTGATGAGTATGATCCTTCCCCTATTAAATTAGCTTTGTTGGAAAGAGGAATGGATCTAGATATACAGAAGAAAGAAACAGCTAAGTTAGACGATGATTTATATAGACTAATGGAGTTATAGTATGCCTAAAATTCTTATTACAGAAGAAAATTTAGAAGATATAATCATGTTGATTAATACTTGGGAGGGTAAATTAACATGGGATTTACTCTGTCATAAAGTGGCAGAACTACTGAATGTTAAAAGTATTGAGAGACAGTCTCTTGCAAATTATTCAGATATTCAAACAGCCTTTACTAGACGAAAACAAAAAATAAAAGAAAGAGCAAAAGCTAATCCTATACCAAATGTAACTGTGGATTATCTGCAAAAGCAAGTTAAGAATTTAAAAGCTCAAGTACAACGTTTGGAAGAAATTAATGAGCGATATAAACAGCAATTTATTGTATGGCAATATAATGCATATATGCATGGTATGACCCAAGTTACTTTAAATAAGCCTCTTATTGCAGTTAACCGTCAACGTAGGTAATTTATAGGATGTAAGGTAAATTATTTTTACTATAGTAGTCTCTACAAAAGATTGTCTGAAAATCAATTTTCAGACAATCTCTTCACACCTATTAAACTTCTTGATGGGTAGAGTAGAAAACAATTTTCGTCAACATCTACTTCTTCTGGCCGGAGAGATACAGCAGTTTAATGGCGCGTCAAACACTATTGTACTGAACTACGCCACGTCGTTGCCTAGGTGCACGCCCATATCAACCCCTTCTTTCACAATATCTGCCAACGATCGTCCACCACGATTTCCAAGCGGGTTTTCGGGTATTGGTTCAAAATCGGCTTTAATTTTGGATACAACACGGCTTCCGCTGCCATCGCCGGGGCGTTGATGCGAATCAATCCCGATGGCGTATTCAAAAAATCATTTAATGCATCGACTTCTTGGTTTATGGCTTGATAAAGCGGCAAAAGCTGTTCAAAAAACTGTTGTCCCGCTTCGGTTAGCGATACATTGCGTGTTGTACGGTTGAATAGTCGTAGGTTTAGCCGTGTCTCTAAATTTTTCATGCTATGGCTTAAGAATAGCGAAAAATGGGAAGTGGGTTTTTGGATTTGGAAAGGTGGCTTCGGACAATTAAAAAAACATTTCAATCATACTTGAAATATTGAAATTTCTTGTTATAATTACGCCTATGAATACGATACAAGCAAGCAAACTCTTTGAGAGCCTGTCTTCTCCGATAAGACTGGCGATTTTTCAACAACTTACCGCCGCAGGCAGTACTGGCATGATTGCTGGCGACTTGGCAAAACAGCTTAACCTTGCCCCGAATAATGTGTCTTTTCATCTAAAAAGCCTGTTGCATTCGGGGCTTGTGCGTGTGGTGCAGGAAGGACGGCACATGCGTTATTTTGCCGAGCTGGATTTGATGATGGCATTGACCCATTTTCTGACCCAAAACTGCTGTTCTCAAACAGGCGAATCTTGCCAGTGATTTTCAGGCAGCCTGAAAAATTATTGCCAAATATTTCTATATTTCTTGAAAGATTGGAGTAACTATGAACATTACCATTTATCACAACCCAAACTGCGGTACTTCACGCAATGTGCTGGCACTCATCCGCCACGCTGGTATTGAGCCACAAGTGATTGAATATTTGAAAAATCCGCCAAGTGAAACGACTTTGCGTAATTTAATCAAACGCATGGGCATCACGCCTCGCCAGTTACTTAGGACGAATGTAGTGCCGTATGAAACGCTTGGTTTGCAAAACGAAAAGTTAAGCGATGACGAACTCATTTCCGCCATGCTTCGTGAACCGATTTTAATCAATCGTCCGATTGTGGTGAGCGAAAAAGGCGTGAAATTATGCCGTCCGTCCGAAACAGTTTTGGCATTTTTACCGCCTTTTGCGATCCCGTTTGTCAAAGAAGACGGCGAAATTATTAATCATAAGGAGTAAATCATGGGGTTGTTTGAACGTTTTTTAAGCCTTTGGGTGGCGTTGGCGATTGTGCTGGGCGTGGTTTTGGGTGTTTGGTTGCCCAATGTATTTCAATGGGTTGCATCTTTGGAAGTGGCTCATGTGAATTTGCCTGTGGCGATACTGATTTGGCTGATGATTTATCCGATGATGATTCAGATTGATTGGTCGGCAATCAAAGACGTGGGCAAAAAACCAAAGGGCTTATTTTTAACCTTATTTATCAACTGGTTGGTCAAGCCGTTTACGATGGCGGTGTTCGGCTGGTTGTTTTTTCGGGTGTTTTTTGCAGGTTGGGTGGACGCACAGTCGGCACAAGAATACATTGCCGGCATGATTTTGCTGGGTGTGGCACCGTGTACGGCAATGGTGTTTGTGTGGTCGCAACTGGTCAAAGGCGACCCCAATTACACTTTGGTGCAGGTTTCGGTCAATGATTTGATTATGATTGTGGCGTATGCTCCGATTGCAGGCGTATTGCTCGGCGTAAGCGACATAGAAATTCCGTGGAATACCTTGATTTTAAGCACGGTTTTGTATGTGCTGTTGCCCTTGCTGGCAGGCTGGCTTACCCGCTCTTATTTACAAAAATCGGGTAAATCGGTGGCACAATTTTCAGGCAGCCTAAAACCCTTTTCCGTGATGGGCTTGATTTTGACGGTGGTGTTGCTATTCGCCTTTCAAGCCCAAACCATTATTGCCAACCCTTTGATTATTCTGCTGATTGCTATTCCCCTGCTGGCACAGACTTACGGCATTTTTGCCTTGGCTCACGTTTTGGCAAAATGGCTCAAATTACCACACGAAATTTCCGCCCCTGCGTGCTTGATTGGCACGAGTAATTTTTTTGAATTGGCGGTGGCGGTGGCAATTTCTTTGTTCGGTTTGCATTCTGGGGCGGCATTGGCAACGGTGGTCGGTGTGCTGGTGGAAGTGCCTGTGATGCTCTCACTGGTGTGGTGGATAAACCGAAAATCGCTGGGGAATAAAGGGGTGTAGGTTTTTCAGGCAGCCTGAAAGTTATTTTGCAAAATTTAAAAATAAAAGGGGCTGTACTAGAATAACAACCATGTTATACTAGTTTTATGAAGATAACCCATTGTAAACTAAGTAAAAAAGTTCAAAAAAGACTGCTTGAATTTTTTGTACTCGAAGTTACTGCTAGAAGTGCAGCTGATTTACTGGGTATTCACCCTAATTCAGCAGCCCTTTTTTACCACAAAATCCGCCTTGTGATAGAATATCACTTAGCTCTTGAAGCCAACACTGTTTTTGACGGTGAAGTAGAGCTTGATGAAAGTTACTTCGGCGGTATTCGTAAAGGCAAACGTGGTCGTGGTGCAGCTGGCAAGACTGCTGTATTTGGTTTATTAAAACGCAATGATAAAGTTTACACTGTTGTTGTTAAAGATACTAAGACAAATACACTAATGCCAATTATCACAAGTAAAATCAAGCCTGATAGCATTGTCTACACAGA
>NZ_MUXU01000100.1 GCF_002014985.1 Moraxella caviae
TGATTTTGAAAATAGCCAATATCTTTTGCGCTGTGTTTTTTTAATTCTGATAGTTTCATGCTGTTTGCTCCTAAAAAACATTACTTATGTTTGCGATGTTCATTGTATAAACGGCATAATTCAGGCAGTCGCCAAAGCACAATCCAAATGACACCTATTAAGCCGATAACAAATAATTTATCCATTGGCAATCCTAGAATATCCGTCAAATCTATGTTAAAATTCACCTATGTTTTATCCTTCTTGTCCAAGGGTAAAATTACAAACCCCTTAAAGTTCGCCGCTTTAAGGGGTTTTGGTTTTTAAGCCGTATAACGCTCAAGTACAGGGCTTTGACCCACGACATTAAACGACACTTCCGCCGTGACCAAGTCACTGCCCGATGGGCTTGGAATATCGCCGCTGATTTGCACTTTTGGCAGTTTTAGAATGTATTTTTTGCCATTTTCAAATTCAATGGGGATTTGCACCGCAAGCGTCGCCCCTGTGATTTGATTGGTTAAAATATCATGCGCCTTTGGGCTGTAGGCAATCGTCATACTGCCTGAAATGGTAGCAAACATCGCCAGCACATTGCCGCCATATTTGTTATCACCTAGGCATTTTTGCACTTCTGCGCCATTGTCAATTTCAAACTTAAACGCTTCTACGCAGACACCGATATTTTGTCCGTCAATTAAAATATCGCCGATGTTTAGACCGCTTGCTTTTGGGCTGTCTTCTGCCTTTTTAGGGGTTTTGGCAAAGCTGGTGGTCTTAGAATGCTGATAATCTAGCCCCTTAAAACCCAATGACAAGCTCACCAAGCTGTCAGTGCCAACATCAAGGCTAAGACTGTTCACATGACACGCCCCAAAGGCATGAAATACGCCAATATCGGTAAAGTCTTTGGTGATGGTGAACATCGAGCGAGTATCGCCAACTTCTAACGTGTCAGGTTGCCCCGCTTGCCCTTGTTTCCACTCGCTCCAAAAAGCAGCGGCAATGAGTTCATCAAACACCCCAAACATCAGCTCGGTTTCAATATCACCCTCTACCGTGCCGCCTGTTGGCATACCCTCTCTTTTTAATCGGCTGTCGCTGACCAGCTCACTTTCGGTCAGCTCAATAGAATTATTTAAGCCGTTGGATTTATTGGGTAGAATTTTAAAGCCAGTCGTTGCCAGCTTTTTAATATCGGTCTGCTTGGCGATTGCCGTTACGACCTTTGCACCACTTGACATAAATTTACTCCATAAAAAAAGCCCTAATGGGCGGTTGAAAAAATATAAGTAATAACTTATAATAATGAAAAAATTAGGTTCATCAAAAATGTATACCGTCTTAATGACCGACCATTTTCATGATTGGCTGGTTTCGCTATCACCAGACGAACAAGATAGCGTTGCCCATGCGGTAAAATTATTACAGGTTTACGGACACCAGCTATCACGCCCCTATGCTGATACGCTACAAGGCTCAAAACTTGCCAACTTAAAAGAATTGCGTATCCAGCACAGCGGCAAGCCTTATCGTGCGTTTTTCGTCTTTGACCCTTTGCGCCAAGCTATTTTGTTATGTGCAGGCGACAAATCAGGCAACAAACGCTTTTATAAGCAAATGATACCCCTTGCCGAAAGTTTATATCAAACCTATTTGGAGCAGCTTAATGAAACTGACTAATTTTGATGATTTTTTTAACAATTTGCCTGCCACACGCCAAACCGCCATCAATCAGCGTGTTGCCGACAGCTTAATTAGCATTCGCTTAGCCGAATTACGCAAAAATGCCAAATTGTCACAAAAAGAATTGGCACAAAAAATCGGTGTATCCCAATCCGCCATTTCACAAATTGAAAGCACAAATAACCTCGAGTTTGCCACATTACAAAAGTACATTTCTGCATTGGGCGGCAAGCTACATTTGTCCGTTGAAATCAATGGCAAACACTCTGTTTTGTTGTAATTATTTGTACCGATACGGCACTCTGACATTGACTTGATAAAAGTCCCCATCACTGCCAACCGTTGTTACTGTTGGCGTTAATAACTCTAAATGTTCGTGGCTGTAATAGCCCAAATGCTGTGCGATGTTATCGGCTTGTGCAATAATGGCACTCTCGCCTGTGTTTAGTCGCCCAAACACCTGCACTACCACCGCCCCACGCTGTCTTGTCATGGGTTTATCCGCCATACCGCTCATGATACTGCTTGCTGTTTGAATGCTAAGACGCTGCCATAGCCCTTGTGCTGGCGGTGTGTGGTTGATGTTGCCTGTCGCCCAGTGCCTTGCGCTAAAATCAGGCATGGTTTTGATATGCTCAGCAATCAGTCTGTGTATTGTGGTTGTGTTCATGGTTTACCCTATCTGCAAATCCCACCAAAAAATCCAGCAAATAACAAAAAGTTTCATTTGCTCGCCCTGTTGATACTTCAATACCTACCGTATGGCAAATATCAAATGCAATATGCGCCGCTTCATGGGCAATAGTTGATACCTTATTGTCAAACACGCCCAGCAAATAAATATCTAGCCCACCCTTAGTATGCCTAAAAGTGTTTGCACCACCTACCCTGTCAAGCAAAGTAGCAGAACTTGATAATACTTCATGGGCTTTTTGCCTATTTAAACGCCCTATCAAACGCCACAGGTTCAAGCTGTTTAATTTGCGCCAGTGTCAGCGGTCTAAAATTCTTATCAAGCTGCAACTGCGCAAATTTGGCAGGGGTTAAACCGCCATTTCTAAACAGCTGCCCTTGGGTTTTGCCAAGTACGCTGTCTTGAAATGCGCTGTCTTGGGTTGCCAGCCATTCATAGTAGGTTTGGTTTTCTACCTTGCCGTTCATGCTGGCACGAAACTTAGGGTCTTTGCCATTCCACAGTATGTAGCTGGTGCGACAATTCACATGATACGGCGGTTTGTGGCTAATCGGTAGTATTCGCCCATCTAGGCTACGGCACACTCGGCTGGTGCGACCGTCTAGCGTTGCAACCACCTTAATTTCATCAATACCAAGCTGGGCTGCCAAATCCGCCCTAGCTTCACTTGCCAAGTGCTGTACGGTGGTGTGAACAACCGCTTTGGCGTGTCTTTTGGTGGTGAAGGTCAAGCCATCTTGATAACGCTTGGCTTTTGTACCGATGATGATTTGCTTGATTTGATGGTTGGTTTTGCCTTGATGGCGAGCCAGTTTTATCGCATTGATAATCCGCTGCTGCTCTTTGTCTGCAAAGGCGGATAATACCGCTTTGACATTTGCCCCACCAAAGCCATTCATCGGCGTATTGGCGATTTTCGCTGATTTAAAATCCGCCAAATTGGGCGTAATATTCAACGCTTGGGCTAAAAATTTGGCTTCGCTTTTTTGTGCATAATCGGCAATCAAAAGACTGCTGGCATAAAACGCCTCTGTGACCGTTTTTAATTCATCAGCGATTTCATCACCCAATGCCCCTAAAATCAGTGCCAGCTTTTTTGCGCTGGTTTCGGTTAATTCATCATTCATCAAAGCCTCTTGCACCGCCTTATCAATTCTGCCAATCGCCTGCATAAATTCTTTGGCTTCATGGGCTTTTAGGCTCTCTAAATAGATTTGCAAGCGTGTGATAAAACTGCTGTAATCCATTATCCAAAAATCTCTTGTGCTGATATGGCATAAATACCATTTGCCGCCTGCTTAGACCAGCCATGTTCTAGGCGGTAGGCATAGGGCAAATTGTTTTGAATGGTGATTGGCACAAAGTCTTTATGCGTGTAAAAACTTCTGGTGTATCGCCTGATTTGTTTGTTGTCGCTGTAGCTATAATCCACACCGCCTGCCGTCATGATGTGATTGCCACGATAACGACCACCGTTGATTTCGGCAACTGGCGAATTGGCAATGATTTGGTTATACAGTTCAATCGCCTTGTCTTTGTAGCCATCAAGCAGTTCATTTTTGACATCGTCAAATAACTGCGCAGGTGGCACAGTCCAACCAATACCCATACTAAACCTGCCTTAGTTGTATTGTATAGCTGACATCGGCTGGGTCTTTGTTGATGGCAACAACCCTAAAGCCATTGATGACATCATCAATCTGCGGTGTGTCGCTGACCTCGCTTTGCAAGCAAATCAGCTTGACATCACTTGCCAAGATGGTGTCGTTTACTTCTTTTGCGCTAAATCTGCTAAACACACCACGCCCACTGTAATGCGCTGTAGCGGTGTTTATGCTCTCGCCCAGCCAATCGTCCAGACCGCCATTTAAAACACTGTTACGCTCGCCTGTGAACGGTTTAACAGCATCTTTTAAATCACTATCAAAGGCGGTGGCAATTTCGTTGGTGATTTCGTTGTTCATCTTACGCCCTTTTTGTCGGCACAGCCCAAATGCTTGCCTTTTTCAGATAGGGTTTGATTAAATCTAGCGCAATCATCTCATCGCCACTCATCGGCTGTCCGTCTGCGCCATCGGCAAAGGTTTTTGAAGTGCTAACACTGCCTGCGGTGGCGGATTTGGCTTTTATCATGCCTTCGGTGCGGTCTTGGTATAGCTTACCGTCCAAATAGGCTTTGGCGATGAATTGGGCGGCTTGTATGATGGCATTTGGTATGGTGTCAAAGCGTGGCAAATCATGCTTTGATAGCCACGCATTGACGACAATCACAGTGCCATCATCAGCACCTTGTACGCTTTTTATATCGTCTAAAGTAATCATGCTTTTTTGCGTCTGGTTGGTTTTTCGTCAGCTTTTGGCAGCTCCACCACATCTTGCTTTTCTTCACCATCTGCTTGTAATTCAAACACGGGCAAGTGCTGGTATTGCTTAGGAACATCACCAAAAACAAAATCGCATTGCTCAATAAAATCATCGCCCTTGTACTGACTGGCATTGCGGATAGTTAAGCCGTGTTCTTTGGCAAGCGCTCGGTTCTTTTGCCCAAAATCAGTCGTAAAATATAAAATCTTTGCCATAATTTACTCCAAAATAAAACCCCCTAAACCGAAGTTTAAGGGGTTTTTGGTTTACTGGGTAATCAGTAGCACACCAGCGGTATCTTTATTACTGGTTGCAGTCTTCTTCCAGTTTGTTGGCGTTGCCAGCGTAGCAGCATTAGGGTTGGCACCGCCAGCGGCAATATCCCACGCATAGCCTTTGACTGATACGCCATAAGACCACTCCGCCTGATAGGTGCGCTGGATATTCTCTTTGCCCGTTGCGTGGGTAGTAATGCCATCAAAGTCGTTTTGGTTGGCAATCACCACGCCGCCTTCGGTCAAGCCAAGCACATTAAACTTATTGGTATCCACCAAATCAGGGCTATCAGTCACCACAAACACACGCCCAAATGGGTCACGGAACACCGCCACGCTGTCATAGGTAAATAGGCGCTCACTGTTTGCCAATGCTTTTAGCTGTAGCTTGGTTAAAGCTCCTGAATGCAAAATCCACGCCTTAATCGCATTGGAACGGTCACCAAACAACGCTCCTGCCTGTGTCAATAGCGCATAATCAAGCGCCTGTTCACCCTTATCAAGCGTTACATCAGTATTACCACGAATGGCTGATACCGCTGATTTAATGCCGCTGTTTAGCATATTGGCGATTTGCCCTTTGGCAAGCTGTTCACCAATTTTAACGGCTGCAAGCTCTGGATTTTGCATAATCCAGCGATATTGCGCACTTTCCCAGACAATTTCATCAGTACCAGCGGCAATTTTTACGCCCACGTCTTTGATTTGTTCAAGACGCTTTTGATTGATGGCGTTTGTACCATTATTCACATCACGATGGCGCACTAGCCCAGCGATTAACTTAAAACTTGCGTTAATATCAAAATCACCCTGAAACGGCTTTGCCACAAGTTCAATCGTACCGCCTGATTGGGCATTAAAAACCTGTACCTCTTGGTCGATGGTTTCAGTCATCACCGTGTAGGTTTGCTTGTTGAATTTCTCTAAATCAAACATAGTCACTCCTAATTATTTGCTTTTAGCCATGCCAATTTTTCATCATCTGTCTTACAGTCTGAATATTTGACAGGCACACCATTTTTAGCCGTGCCACCACCGACAGCCCCGCTGCCGCTTGCAAAACCACCGCTAATAATCGGCTTAAATGCGTCATTGGCACGAAATTCTTGTTTTAAGTCATCAATCGTCAATGCTGAAATATTGCCCTGCTTATCCAGCACACGCAGTTTTTGACTGTCGCCGTCCGTCTCTAACGTCAGGCGGTTTTGAATGTGTGGCAGTAACACATCGGCACTGCCTTTGATTGCAAGTTCGTTGGCAAGCTCATTGGCTTTTGCGCCAACAGTCAAATCATAAATCTGCTTTTGCGCCGCATCGTATTTGGCTTGCCAATCGCTTTCAGATTTTGCCATTTTGTCCTGATAGGACTTTTCAAGCGTGGCAATATCACCCGCCTTTTTGGCGATTTCTTCGGCTTCTTTTTCTTTTTGCGCTTCAAGCTCTGCCAGTTTTGCCTCCAGCTCACGGCGCTTTTCACGCTCAGCTTTGGTTTCGCCAAGCAGTTCATCATGTTTTGCTTTTAAGCCTTTGGTGTCGGGCAAGCCATTGACTGCCAGCTGATAGTTACCATCATCTTGCTTGGTGTAAAACGCTTGATGTACTTCGTCAAGGGCGTTAAAACTTTCTTCATTTAAAATAAATTCAAAAGTCATTATTATGCTCCATAAAAAAACCGCCATCAGGCGGTAAGTTCACTATCAATCATACCGATAATGTCATCATCGGTCAGTTCGGGGTTAATCAGGTTGTATTTACGCAGATAATCAAACACCGCTTGCTTTGGTGCAAGAGCTGCCTGATTTAGGCTAATGAGCGTGTTTAGCATATTGCCGTCAGGTGTTGGGTTGATGAATGATTGTTTGGCTTTAAACGGTATGCCTTGTAGTTCACGGTTTTTATACTCATAAACTTTTAACATTGCGCGGTTTATCGCTTCATTAACATTTGCCATACACATACTGGCAGTAGCATTTTGCGCAGCGTTTTCTTGAGCTGCTTGCGTGGCGGTTTTATTGGCGTTTGTCGTCTCGGCAAGTTTTGCGCCAAGTTCTCGCATAATCGCCAATTTATCCGCCATCGCTTCACCTGCCAACACATTAGGGCTGGCTTGGGCAAATTGAAAACTACTGCCCTGCTCAAGAATGAGCGTATTGCCACTGCCAAACGCCAAATTATTCTCTTCTAGCGATTTTAAGCGGTGTTCTGATACGCCCGTCAAATACGGCTGCACCTGACCGCAACGAAAGACACTGTCCTCATAGTCAGCACTGTTGCGATAATGCGCCAAATTCATCAATGCAAGACTTTCAAGCGGTATGGATTGCTCGGCAAATTCGTTGGTGTCTGACCCTAAAACCACAAAAGGAATGGTTTTCCAATGTTCGCCATTGGACTTTTTGGGATAAATACGCTCATCAATTCGCCTGTCTTTTTCCCATACTTCCACAAAAAAGCCCTTATCATCAATACCCAAATGCCGATAGCGTTGTACGGCTTTATCAATAAATGGGTCTGTCGGGTCTGTTTGTATGTGAGTTTCAGACAGCACGATCATGGTTGGGCGTTTTAACCCATCTTTTTGCTCGACACGCCAGTTGATAATCTCGGTGGCACTGTAAAAATGTAATCTTGGTATGTTTTTATCTTGTACATCGGCACCTTCTGAAGAAGTTTGCGCCATATCGATAAAAATACCACATCGCCCATAACGCATTAAATCAATAAAGCACTTTTGGGCGATTTGATAAATGCTAACACCACTGCCGTTAGCGTCTTTTTCCAAAGCACCAAATTCATCATCGTTAAAAACTGGGTCGTCGCTGAACGCCTGCCCTGTGTATTTATCCAGCGTGTCTTTGGTAATCTCAACAAACACCGCCCTTGCCAAATAGTTTTTATACAGAGCTTGGTTTTGTTGTGTGTGATTATCAGCGTTTGGCATTGGCAAATACTTGGTTGTCGCCTTTTTGATGGCATCTTGTCCGTCTGTGACATCTTTCATGCGCTGCCATCGCTCTTGCATGGCAAGATAATCAGCGTGTTTGGTATCAATCGGCATAAATTAGTAACTCATTGTTAGTTTGGTTGTCACAATCGGTCTGACGATTGGATATTGATACGCCAAAAAGTAGCCAAAGGCATCTAAAATATGGTCGTGTCCGCTACTCTTATCAGGCATGCCATTATTATCAAAAACCTGCTGTTCTAAGGCTTCTATCAAATTCACGCATTGCTTGGCTATCTTTAGTGTTCGTATGCCTTGTGCGTTTAAAATCAGCGCATTTACGGCATTTAGGCGGTCTTTGATGGCTGGGTTTGCGCTATTTACATACACGCTAAAGCCAAAATCTCGCAAAATGCTGTGGTCTGATACAGCGGACGACTTAGAGCTGGTTGCCTGACCTGCTGCGTCAGGATAAATAATAATCGGGTGGTTTGGGTATCGGGCTTTGATGATTTGCGCCATCGTTGGCGTATCTCGCACCCCTGTAATCTCATCAACCACAACAGGCTTATTATCACGCATGACAAACACCACTGCCGCCATTTTTAGTACGTTAAAATCCATGCCAATATGCAAAGTATCACCTGCTTGTATAGTCTCATCGCAGGCATTTAATGTACGGTCAAAGTCAGGATAAACCGCACCGCTGGTTAGGTTTACAAATTGCCCGTTTAGGTAGGCATCTAGCAACTTTGGCGGATAGCTTGCCCTTAGGCTTTCAATATAGCTGGGCGGCAAATAAGGGTTAGAAGCGGTGGGCGCTCGATACAGCTTGTAATGCTCGCCACCATTTTTTACCCATCTGTCATAACAAAAGCGAAAACCTTCAGGCGTTGTGCCAACCGCTGCTGTGTTTGGCTTGCCATCAGGCTTTCTTTGCCGACAACGAGCAATAGACTTATTCCATGCATTGCTTGCGTGTTCTGTTTTTAGCGTGTCAAGCTCATCAATGACAGCATCGGCAATCTCAAAACCGACGATGTTATCTGGATTATCCATACTTCTACAGATAATCTGTCCATAGCCTGCAATGTAAAAAATTTTCTCTGATTTGTTCAGCTTAAACTTTAATCCGCATTCGGTCAGCAGCTGACTAATTCTGGGAAAAGCAATCAAGCGTATCAAATCATGCGTTGGCGCAAAATATCCCTGATTAAGGTTGGGGTATTTTAGCTTTTGAATAAGTAGGCGTTTAAAAAGTGCTTCTGATTTACCGCTCCCAAAACCGCCTACAAACAACGGATATGTTTCATCGCTAAAAACAAAGTCGTCTTGTGGAGCGGTAAGCGTTAAATCTACATTCATTCATTTTTAGCCCTTACCACATTGATAGTAATTTCATTATCGGAATCATCTGCCATCTCGGATTTGATTTTATCAATTTCTAATTGTTTGATTTGCGCTTCCAATTCTTTTAGGCGAATATCAGCGCGGCTGCTTTTATCAAGCCCCAATATCTTAGCCTTGGCGTTAATCGCACTAATCATGGCATTGGGATTGGCGTTCATCTTGGCAATTTCATAGGCTTCTTGCAAATTAGCCACCATTTCATCAACGGTGGCATCGTGGCGGTCTTGGTGATGTTGGCGAAGTTCGTCTAATCTCGCCGTAATCTCACCCTTCTGCAATAATTCATAAGCCTTGTTGTTAATCGTTTCAGACTTCATATTCTCGCAATCATAGCTATCACGATACGCCTGTGTGGCATTGCCTGTCTCAATGTATCGCTGGCAGAATTTTTCTTGTTTTGGCGTTAATTCCGCCATAACGCCTCCTTTTGTTAATAAAAAAGCCCACCTGTTTACGGTGAGCTTTTTTTGCAAAATTATTGGCATAATGCAACATTACATTATGGAAACATAATAGTATCTTTGTTCGGTTTTGTCAAAGACGCTTCATCTCATGCTGTCTGTCAATGAAGTTTTTGGCTTCTTGTAGCAGTCGTGGATTGTGAGA
>NZ_MUXU01000101.1 GCF_002014985.1 Moraxella caviae
GGTTTTGAAAATAGCCTTTAAAACTTACCCAAAACCATGACCTTAACCGTCCGACTTGACAACTTGCCCGTACTGTTTGCCGATTTACCTCTTGATAAACTGAGCGAGCAAGAACGTGAAAAAATCGCCCGTATTGACGCAGTTTTACCGCAAACGCAGTGTGGCTTGTGCGGCCATCAAAACGGCTGCCTGCCTTATGCGCACGGCATTGTGGCAAATGGCGAAGCGGTGAATTTGTGCGTGCCGGGCGGACAAGCAGTAACGGATGCCATCGCCGCCATCATGCAAGTGCCAAGCCTGCCTGCCACACCAAGCAAATGGCAAACCGACCCGCAAACCCAAAGACCCGCCGAAGTGCGTGCCGTCATTGACGAGCCAAATTGTATCGGCTGCACCAAGTGCATTCCTGCCTGCCCTGTGGACGCCATCATCGGCACCGCCAAGCACAGCCACAGCATCATCACCGAGCTATGCACAGGCTGCGAGCTGTGCCTTGCGCCCTGCCCTGTGGACTGCATTGAACTTGTGCCACACTCACGCACATTAAGCGACAGCGAGCGCGCCGCCGAACAAGCACACCTGCGTGGACGCTACCATCAGCACTTGACACGTCTGGCTGGCAGATTGGGCAAAAACGACAAACCAGTCGTCAGCGCGGTAGAAAGCGCACTGGTAAACGCCATGAGCGACACCGACAGCACAGCCATCAGCGAAGACAGCGCACGCCACGCCATCGCCGCCGCCAAGCTGCGCACACAAATCAAAAAACTTAGCAAGCAGCTTGCCGCACGTCCAAGCGACGCCTTGCAAGCCAAACTTACCGAACTACAAAAACAGTTGGACGATTTGGGGGTATAATTTAATCGTTTGTAAGTTAGCGAATAAATATAGGTCGTAAGTTGGATTAGCACAGCGCAACCCGATATTTTAGGGACAATCACTCGAATTCGTTGGGTTTTCGCTTCACTCAGCCCAACCTTGTATCTTCCCCAACCCCAATCAGGTAAAATAACA
>NZ_MUXU01000102.1 GCF_002014985.1 Moraxella caviae
TTTACGGCGGGGTGGATAATAATCTCGTTCGCTGGGAAGAACGTGGTTTTTAAACCTACAACCCAGTATTAAGCGAAAAGCCTGCCATTTGGTAGGCTTTTCTATTTTTACCAAAATATCCTTTTAGTCACCGCACCTAATAAGCACAAGACAGCACATAAAATAGCCGCCAGCACAATTTTTTTACCCCTTGGCGTATGTATCAGCTTGCTAGATACAAGTATAGATATAGTAACGATTGGTGCTGCAACAATAGCCACAAACTCCATCAGTACCGCTCTAAGTTATCTTTCAAAATCTTTTCGACACGACTAGTATGTTCTTCGATTTGCTTGTGCATATCATCAAGCAACTGTCTTTTGACTTCGACATCATGACCGGTGTTCAACGCCTTAGCAATTTGGTTAATGTTCACGCCCAAGCGGTATAACTCATAGTTACTTCGTCTTAGGTTTTCCATTTCAAATCCCAAAAGCTCGTACTTGCCGTATAGGTTGCTTCTCACCAAGCACCGCAGGTAGTGCTGGATTGAACTATCGGTCGATTGTGCAATTTTAGCTAAATTATCATAATCGGCTTGTAGCACGCTAAACTGTATGCGTTTAGTGTCTTTTGAGCTGGGCGGCGGTTCATCCAGCCGTTCTTGCTTAATCCTATCGATGGCGGCAGTGCCGTACATCTTTTCGTTAATCAAATGCAAAATCGCCTTGGTTCTGCTCTTTGAGCCAAGCACATTTTGGGCGAAATTTCGCAAAAAATCACGGTGTTCTTGGGTTAATCCCTTGAGCAAAAAAGTAGCCATCAATCCCCCAAAAGGTCAAAAAGTCAGCGGTAGCTGGTCGCTTGGTGCGACACTATAATCATGCCAGTGCCATGATTATAGCACAAAAATATATATTTTTGTCGGCGGTAGCCTATCCTGCAATCAAAAATCAAAGACAAATCCGCTCGTTTTATCTTCACTCTCACCACGCATCCATCGCCAGCTGAACTAATTTATATGTGGATGTTTGTATTTGCTTGTTTTTCTTTGTATTTGTTTGTGGATGTTTGTGCTTGTATGTAGATTTTACAAAAATTTTCTTTGTATTTGTATGTAGATGTTTGATAATGTATGTGGATGTTTGTATTTGTATGTAATAACTACTAAAGGTTGAGAATATGGCTAAAAAACTACTCTCAAAATCTGCAATTAAATTTATTGTAGCATTAAGAAATGACGAAACCCAATGCTACTCATTTTCTGATATTTCAAAACTGGTGGTGGATAAATTTGGTGTTGAAGTCAGCTGGCAAACCATCGCATATCACTATAAGCGCAACAAAGATATTGATACCAGCTCACTGTCACAAGTTAAGCCAAAATCAAAATTAGCTGAATTGTTTGAGCAACGAAAAGCGGAAAAATCAGCATCACAAATCACATCACAACCAGCACCAAAGCCAATACAAAAACCGTATCGCCCAAGTAATAGCTTGCTGGATGAAAACGGCGAAGAGCCTGAATGGATGAAAATTGCCAATATGTCCGTGCCTGAATTCAAGGAATACAAGGCGAAAAAAGCCGCCGAAAAAGCAGCGAAAAAAGCCGAAGAAGCCAATCAAAAATTGGAAAATTAAATTATTAAAAATCAATATGTTATAAATTATTTTTGGTGATTTTCAAATTATTTTAGGGGTTTGATATTTAGTATAACCTAAAAACCATATACTATATGTTGTGTATTATTTTTTGAAACTCACAACATATAGGTGGTTAAAATGGCTAAGCTCTATCCTGATGTCGTTAAATTTATTGTTGAAACACGAAATAACCAAAATGTCACTTTTGAGAAACTGGCTGAAATGCTGGATGAAAAATTTGGCATTAGAGTTACCGCAACCACGGTGCGGAATCGTTATGTCCAACATCGATATGACCATATCGCTGATAAAATCCAACAAGCAGAGGGTAAATAAATATGGCTATTTTCAAAA
>NZ_MUXU01000103.1 GCF_002014985.1 Moraxella caviae
CTAGTACAGCCCCAAATAAAAACACCGCTTGAACATCAATCCAAACGGTGTTTTAAATTAACTGACTTTTAATTCCGCCCAAGCCCTTTTGATGATTTCTTGACTGGCTTGTAATGCCAAAAATGCCAAAACAAACGCCACAATTAAATCAGGATATTTTGATTGAAAAAAATAAACTGCCATACCCGCCAAAATTACCGCCACATTACCAATCGCATCGTTTCGGGAACACAACCACACACTGCGGACATTGCTGTCGCCATCACGAAATTTTAATAATATCAACAATGCCGACACATTGATCAATAACGCCAAAAATCCCACAATGCTCATTTCAGAATAACTGGGCATTTCCCCATAAAACACACGATAAATGGTTGTCATTAAAATAAATAAACCAAAACCGCCCATCGTTAGCCCCTTAACCATAGATGCTTTGGCTCGGTAACTTAACGCCATTGGCAAAACAATCAAACTTATCAAATAATTGGCACTGTCGCCCAAGAAATCCAAACTGTCCGACAACAGCGAAGTTGAACCTGATTTAACCCCCATCACAATTTCCACAAAAAACATTGATAAATTTAATATCAAGACAATCCACAAGGCTTTTTTGTACTTGGGCGATTGATGAATGGGCTGATTTGAACCACAACAATTTTGGCACGCCATTTTTTTTGCTCCTGTTTTAAGATGAAATTTGCTATACTATAAACTCCGTAGTCATTACAGGGTCAAGCCAAAATGTCAAAATTTTTTAAAATAAAACAAGCCAGTGAACAAACAGGCGTACATTTGGAAACCATTCGTTATTATGAAAAACAAGGCTTAATCGCCCCTACACATCAACAAAACGGCTATCGTGTGTTTGATGAAAATCAGTTAGAACAATTACGCTTTATTAAAACTTGCCGTAATATCGGTCTTTCTTTAAGTAACATCAAAACGCTGTTGCAATTACAACAAACGCCTAGCAAACAATGCAATGAAATCAATGCACTTGCCGAGCAACATTTGGCATATTTGGACGAACAAATCACAGAACTACAACAAGTTAAAACTTTTCTAATGCAATTTGTGGGTTGTGAAAATAAAACGGTTGATAAGTGTCAGATTATTCAAGGTATTAAAGAAAAAGGGCTATTTTCAAAACCCGGTTGAAACCCCAACCCCATCCATCCTAACACAATCTCTGATTCTTGCAAAATCT
>NZ_MUXU01000104.1 GCF_002014985.1 Moraxella caviae
CCCCTAGTTTGCGCTAGGGGGTTTTATTTTGCCTAAGTCTGGACAAAGTTCATTGGCTTTAAACTTGCCCTTGGTAATGTATTCTGCTCGCATAGCAACGACAGCACCCATTTTTGACCTGCCACTTAGCCACGCATGGACGCTTGGCTGTTTGACGCCTAATTGTCGTGCCGTCTCTACTTGCGAACCAAAATAATCAACCAGTAATTGATAATTCATCGACTACCTTCACAAATATAGTTAATTTGCATATTTTATAGTTTTGTTTATAAAAAATCAATAGATATATTTATTTGATAAAGTATAGTTTCAGCTATATAATATGAACAAAGCTTTCACCTAGGGGACGTAATGAACAGCCTATCTGACAGACTTAAAATTGCACGAAAAAACGCCAAAATTAGCCAATCCGCCCTTGCTCAAAAAGTAGGCATATCACAACCTAGCTATCAGGCATTGGAAAGCGGAAAGAGTGGCAAGTCGGCATATTTACTGCAAATTGCTCAAGCTCTGAAGGTAAATTCTGAATGGCTTGCAACTGGTAAGGGCGAAATGATAAAACCACTGCCCGAAAACCAGTTTGACGAAAACGACTTCCATGTTATGGAATTTTGGGACAGTAATACTCCCTTGGGCGATGATGAGTTTGAAGTACCTTATTACAAGGATATTGAGTTTTTAGGTGGTGATGGCTTTGAAAGTGATACAGACGACGATGGCAGGCGTAAAATACGTTATGCTTACACTGCTGCTAGACGAGCTGGTGCTGTCCCATCAAGAGTTATCTGCCTGACACTCAAGGGCGACAGCATGGAAGAGTTAATACAAGACGGCTCTATGATTGCTGTTGACCGTTCAAAAACAGACATTCGAGAAGGTAAAATTTACGCCTTTAGACATGGTAATATCTTGCGTGTTAAATACTTAATTCCACGCCCTGACGGTGGTCTTGTCATTAGAAGTCATAACAAAGCATATGAGGACGAAGTGATAACAGGTGACGAAATGGACGCCGCCAATATTCAAATCGTGGGCTGGGTTTGGAATTGGTCTAGCCTAGTAGTTTGGTAATTTAACAAAAGGAGTTATTTTATGAAAAACCCAATCATCTCAACTATGGCACTACTTGCAATCACCATTACAATGCCAGCTTTTGCCGCCAAAAAGTGCGCTGATTTCCCTACGCAACAAGCCGCACAAGCGCATTATGAAAAACTGAAAAAATCAGGACAAACAGGCTGGAAAAGCCTAGACCGTGATGGCGATGGTCGTGCTTGTGATTGCAATAAGGGTGGCAAGGGCAAGAATTGCCCTACCAAAAAGAAATAAGGGTATGAAATGACCATTGAAACCATCATTGAAAAAATCAACGCCTATGCAGACCAAAATCAAGGCATGGAGCTGTCTGCTGATGAAGTAAAGGTATTATCCAAGCATGTGGGTAAATTGCGATTTGTTCCTGTTTTTAAAATGGACGATGTAGAAGGTGTCAATAAATACCTTGAGAAGCAAAGAAGGTCTCGTTGATTTAGCATGGAGGTTTGGCAATGTGGAACCTAAGTGGCGTTATTCCACCCATTAAAGACATTGACGGTGCTTCAGTAAATCGTTCGCCCTATAAAATAGATATTTTAACCTTTGTTCAGCAGTTTGGGTTTTCAGACGACCGCATTGCTATTTTAAGTGGTTTTTTGTATTATAGAGAGTTTTTATACAAACTGGGCATCACTGACGGCTTTCAATGGGTTAATGGCAGTTTTACCGAGGATATAGAGAGATTAAGAGACCGTCCGCCAAACGATATAGATGTTGTTAGCTTTTTTCGCGAGTCTGCACTGACAGATGAACAGCAAGATCAACTATTAGATGGCGAAACAATTAAAAGCCAATACCGTGTAGATGGTTACTTTGTGCTTTTAGATGAGGACCCTACCGAGCTTGTGGAGCGGACAGCCTACTGGTACAGTATGTGGTCGCACCAACGAGATACTTACATTTGGAAAGGATTTTATCAAGTCCCACTAAGTCCTGATGAAGACAAGCAGGCTTTAGAGTGGCTTTTGGGAGTACAGCCATGCAAGAACTAACCTATAAGCACCTACTTGCCGAAAAAGCAAGCTTAGAGGCGATGATAGCAAATGCCAAAAATCCAAACAGTCTAAGCACTGCCAGTCTATCTGCTCGCCTAAAAAAAATCAGCAGTATGATTGATGACGTAGCCCCTGTGGAACTGATAAAAAAAGCCATCATTACCTTTCGTGGCAAGCCTGTTCACGGCTCACAAAGCATCAGTGCCGATTTTAGCGCAAGTGCTTTAGACAGGCTTGCCAATGCTGTTGCCAGTATCGCCGCCAGCTCAAATAATACACTCACTTATCATGGCGCAATCCCTAATAAAGCCAAGCATTCCTTGCAAATTACTGGCACTGCTGTTGGTTCGTTTGGTTTTGAACTATCTCTACCAAAGTCCGAAGATGACTTAATAGATGGTCAAAAAAACGACACCGAACACACACTATCCCAACTTCAATCATTGCTGCAATATGGCATGACTGGCACAGATGAGCAAATCAGTGATTTAATAGAAATCATTCACCCTAGGGCAATGGCAAAGGTTAATGATTTTTTGATGCTCATGCAAAACCAAGAAGCACTGTTTGCTCTACAATTCAACGATGTCATCACAAGAGTTAATGACACAAAGCAGCTATCGACACTGATTGAAAGATTTTCCCAAAACAATATTCGCCAATATAATGAAACTTACACAGGTAGATTTATTGGCGTATTACCAAAAACGCGTACATTTGAATTTCAAAACGATGACAAACACATCATCAAAGGAAAAATCAATAGTCAGGTGCCAAATCCAGAATATATTAACCAAGCATACCTAAACAAACCTACAACGGTAAACTTTCAGGTTATGCAATTTGGTAATGCTAAACCCAAGTACGAACTGATGGATATTTCCGCCATTCATCAAAACCCTGATAGCCCCTAGTTTTAGGGGCTTTTTTAATTTTTACCTGACACCCTTACAACCCTTGCACTGTAAGGGTTTTGTTATGCCTGACACCCACCTGACACCCTGACACCCTTGACAAATATAAAAATATAGTTTACCCCCTCTTGATTACATAGCTCACGATTGCTATTATAGTCATATCAACCAATAAGGAGTTAAGCCTATGAAACGTTTTACAGATGGCTGGGATGGCAATGATTAGCCAAGCGCCTTATGATGTCTTTGCCGTTGCTGATGCTATCTTGAAAATAACAAAAGAGCGTGGCAGGCAGCTCACACCCATGAAGTTAGTAAAACTGACTTAT
>NZ_MUXU01000105.1 GCF_002014985.1 Moraxella caviae
TCTACGTCAGCCCCTTATTTTTTGCCCTATTTTCGCCTTCGTGGCTCAACTTTTTACGCACCATGACCCAGCATTCCCCACAAAATTCAAACACTCAAACACACAGCACAAGCGCGCACGGCACAAACGCTGCGAGCAATAGTGCAAGCAGCGCGCCAAAAACCAAAAAACGCCGCGCCAAATCACCACAAGACGCACAAGCCAGCCAATTTTTGCGTGAAAGTTTCGCACCTGTGCGCAAATTTGTAATGTTGGCGTGGCTTTTGGACGTGCTAAGCGTGCTGCTGCTTTTGGTGCAGGCGTGGGTGTTGGTGCGCATTTTTGATGGTTGGCTTGGGGCGTTTTTAGATGGGCAAGCCTTGCCTGCGCACGTTGTTGGTACGGGGCTTTTGGCAAATTTGGCGCTGATTTTTGCTGCCATCGTTGGGCGGGCGGTGCTGGGCTTTTGGCGTGATAAGATTTTGACGGATGCAGGGCTTGATGTGGCACAGGCGGTGCGTGGCAAATTGCTGGATAAATTGGCGGTGCTGGGCTTGGCAAGACGTGATTTTGGCGCTGATGGGGCGATTGCTGCACACGTCATTGATGAGCCTGACCATTTGGCAGGGTTTGCCCGTTTTGAAGTGCAAAAAATGACGGCAGTTACCACGCCCATCATTTTGGCGGCAGCCATCGCCACACAAAACACCACGGCGGCTTTGATTTTGCTTGCCACTGCGCCACTGGTGCCGATTTTTATGGCGATTATTGGCATTGCCACAGCCAAAAAAAGCCGCGCGCAAATGGACGCATTGGCACAGCTTGGCGGTAGGTTTTTGGACTGGATTCGTGGGGTGAATACGCTGTCAAGGCTGGGTGCGGTGCAAATCGCCACTGCCGACATTGAACAAAGCAGCGAAGCGTATCGTAAGCGCACGATGGACGTGCTGAAAATCGCCTTTTTAAATGGGGCGGTTTTGGAGTTTTTGTCTGCGCTTGCCATTGCGCTGGTGGCGGTGTATTTGGGTTTTGGCTTGATGGGGATTTTACCGTGGGCGACGTCGCAAGTCATCACCACTTATGCGGCTGCGCTTTTTATCTTACTGCTTGTGCCTGAATTTTATGCGCCGCTGCGCAGACTAGGCGCAGAATACCACATTAAAGGTCAGGCCACTGCCGCTGCCAAGGCGATTGCGCCCATGCTTGCTGCCAACGGCGTGGCGCATGGCAATACGCAAATCACGCTGACGCATTCGCCAAGTATTGCGCTTGAAAATGTGGCGGCATTTGGCGATGATGGGCGTGTGCGTTTATCACAAACTTCATTAAACTTTGGCGCAGGCAAGCGCACGGCACTCATTGGCGAGAGCGGTTCTGGCAAGTCCACGATTTTACAGATTTTGCTGGGTTTTGGTGCGTATCAAGGCGATGTATGGCTGAGTGCGCCTAATTTGGCTAATCTTGCGGCTGGCGAGAAAGGCTTGCGCTATCGTGATGTGGACGTGGCGCATTTACGCACGCAGTTTGGTTATTTGGCGCAAAGTGCGGCACTCTTACCGTTATCCATCGCTGATAATTTGCGCCTTGCCAAGCCGACTGCCAGCGATGATGAGCTGGTGCAAGTACTAAAAGATGTGGCGCTTTATGACGTGATTCGCCTTTTGCCGCAAGGGCTGGATACTAAGCTGAGCGAGCGTGGTGGCGGTTTGTCTGGCGGTCAAGGGCAGCGTTTGGCGATTGCTCAGTTGATGTTACAAGACGCAAAAGTTTGGCTGCTTGACGAGCCGACTGAGCATTTGGACGCACAAACTGCGCAGGCGATTAAAGAGATTTTATGGCGAGTGAGCGCAGGCAAAACCGTGGTGTGGGTAACGCATGATGTGGCAGATTTGGCGCAATTTGACCAAGTGTATCGCTTGCAAAATGGCGTGCTTGACGAAAGTGCGCAAACCGATTTTTCTTCAAACATCGCCACTTTAGATGCTGCTACTTTAAATGCCGATACTTTCAACACTGCCACGTCAAGCGACAACGCAAATTCACAACAGCCAAAGCGGAGCAAGTCATGACAAATAAGACAGACACACAGGTGAAATTATCCGCTGAGTTTGAAGCCAAAGCCAATCAAAGCACGGCAGAATTTTCGCTGCGCCAACTTGTCAGCACGCAAAAATCCTTGTGGTTTTTAGCTTGGGGGCTTGGCGTGGCGACAGCGTTATCTGTGCTTGGGCTGACCATGCTGGCAGGGTGGTTTTTGAGCATGGCGGCAGTGGCAGGCGTGGTGGCGGTGGGCGCACATTTGTTCAATTATATGCTGCCTGCTGGTGTGATTCGCAGTTTTGCCATCGTGCGCACGCTGTCGCGCTATGGTGATTTGCTGGTGTCGCACCAAGCGGTGTTTGGGCTGCTCAAAGATTTGCGTGTGCGTTTTTTTCGCCATTGGGCAGGTTTACCAATCATCAGCCGCCGCACGCTTGGCGTGAGCAGCAGCCAACAAATGCACCGCTTGGTCAAGGATATTGACACGCTGGACGAGCTGCCTTTGCGCTTGATTTCGCCTGTGGTTGTGGCGGCGGTGGCGTTTTTGGCGGTGGCAGGGCTCGTGGTGTATTGGCTGCCGAGTGCACTGTGGGCGATGGTTATTGTGGCGATGGCGTTTGTGATTGCAGCGCTTACCATGCGTGCTGGCGTGCGTGTGGCGGATACGCAGGCAAAGCACGCTGAAGCACGAAAAAGCCGCTTTGTGGACGTATTGCCTGCTTTGACGCAGCTTTTGACGTGGCAACGCTGGGGTGAGCAAACGCAGCACATCAAATCGCTGGATTTATTGCACAGACAAAGTAATGAAAGCGCCCACGCATTGCGTAGAAAGTCGCTATTTATTATGCAAGTGTGCATGGCTCTGGGTGCGGTTTTGCTGCTGTGGGTGGCAGGGAAATTTTTTGAAGGGCGATTTGCTGCAGGTGAGATCAGCGCATTTACACTACAAAACTTAAACGACTATGCAGCGATAAATCCTGCGCTGGTGCTGGCTTTGGTGTTTGGTGTGCTGTCGCTTGGCGAAGTGCTGGCGGCTTTGGTGGCAGAGCCGTTGGCGTTTGGACGTGCCAAGGCTGCCAAATCACGGATTAACGAGCTTTTGACAAGTGCTAATGCGCCAACACCGACAGTAAAAATCACCGATTTATCGGCACAAAATGCTGGCAAATTAACCCTAAATCTTGATAACGTCAGCGTCAAAATTCCGCAGGCGGTGCTGGGCGCAAGTGGTATTCACATGAGTGCTGGCTGCGATAAGCCGACTTTGCTTGTGGGCAAGTCAGGCGCGGGCAAATCCACTTTGCTTGCGACTTTGGCGCAGGAATTGGCGGCAGTTTCTGGGAAAATTACGCTGAATGGCACGGACTATCAAAACGTGGATTTTGGGCGTGAGCTGGGATTTTTGGGTCAAAATGTGGATATTTTTGATCAGACTTTGGCGGATAATTTGCGTCTTGGTAAGCCATCGGCAAGCGATGATGAGCTGTGGGCGGTGCTAGAAAAAGTGAATCTGTACGCTTGGGCAAAAGCGCAGCCAAAAGGACTTGCCACGCCGCTTGGCGAATACGGCATGGCGGTGTCTGGCGGACAGGCGCGGCGCATTGCGCTGGCAAGATTGTTGCTGGATAAAAAGGCGATTTTACTGCTGGACGAGCCGTTTGCTGGGCTGGACACGCACACACGCCAAATCGTGTGGCAGCATTTGTGCACCATGCAGCAATCTGGCGACATTGGTATTTTAATCATCGCCACGCACGCCGTTTGGCAAGAAGCCAGCGATGTGAATGTGGTAGCTGTGGGCTGATTTTGTACGCTTAAGTTTGCCAGTTGGTAAACTAATTCGTTTTAAAAAACCGCTAAGTGGTTGAGCTTGGTGGTTTTTTATTGGCGGCTATAAAGACTTAGATAATGGCAGAAAATAAAAGCGTTGATTTAATGACAGTAAAGAATGATTGAAAGCGCTGGTGAATGGACTAACGGATATTGGCGTTTTAGATATTATTTAACATAATATACATTATGCGAAGTTTAACTA
>NZ_MUXU01000106.1 GCF_002014985.1 Moraxella caviae
TGGCATTGACAAGAAAAACTTCCATCTTTTTATCAAAGAATGCGAATTTAGATTTAATTACGGCACACCATCACAAAAGCTAAAAACTTTAAGAAAATGGTGTGAAATTTAGGGCTGATCTACTACAGCCCCTTAGATTTAATAACGGTACACCATCTAATCAACTTAAAGTATTGAGAAAATGGTGTGGGGTTTAAACTTTATCTACGTCAGCCCCTAACATTTTTATGCCGTAAAATCATCTGCGAGAAAGTTTTGCACGGTATAATTCCTTATTGGCATAACAATTTGAGTTAATATGTAAGTTTTGGCATAATGAATTTGGTATTACAGACTGGATTTTAAGTCAAAATTCTGCAAGGCAAAATTCTATAAGTCAAAACTTTGCAAATCAAAAATTTATCAATCAAATTTTTAAGCCAAAAGTTTGTAAAATAAGTCAATTTCCCAAACCAAAACCAAATAATCAACCAAACACCAAGAGAAAATCTTATGAATCACTCATCAGTCAATTCAGCTGGCGGTGAAAATACTGCCGACATTCGCACCAAAAACGCCATCATCGGCTTTGGTAAGGCAGGCAAAACTCTGGCGGCAGCACTGGCAGCGCAAGGCGAAAGCGTGGTTTTGCTGGAAAAATCTGCGCAAATGTATGGCGGCACTTGCATTAACATCGGCTGTATTCCAAGCAAAAAGCTGATTGAAGCGGGTAAAACGCAGGATTTTGCCAGTGCCATGCAAGAAAAAAATTCGCTCATCACGGCACTTAGAGCGGCAAATTTTCAAAAATTGGACGATTTGAGCAATGTGCAGGTGCTGACGGCGCAGGCAAGTTTTATTGACGAGCATACGCTACTGGCGAGTTTTGCTGACGGCAGCACGCAGACCATTCATGCTGAGCGCATTTTTATCAATACAGGCACCACGCCACGCAAACTTGCGATGACTGGCGCAGATTTGCCTTGTGTGTACGACAGCACGCAGCTTTTGGCGCAAGATGAGCGCCCTGACAGTCTTGTGATTGTGGGCGCTGGCTTTATTGCGCTGGAATTTGCCTTTATGTTTGCGGCATTTGGCACGCAGGTAACGTTGCTTGAGCGTGGCGAATTTTTGCCAAACGAAGACGACATTGTGCGTGAGACGCTGCAATCCATGCTTGCCAAGCATAAAATCAACGTGCTGACGAATTGCGAAACGCAAGCGATTATTGATACTGGCGAGCAAAACGGCAAGATGAGCGCCATCGTACAGACCAGCCAAGGCGAGATTACGACCAGTGCGGTGCTGATTGCAGCTGGGCGAGTGCCAAATACCAGCGAGCTAAACCTTGAAAACGCAGGTGTGCAGACCGATGAGCGTGGCTATGTGCTGACCGATGGCAAATTGCACGCACAAAACCAGCAGGGCGCGATTGCGCACATTTGGGCGCTGGGCGATGTGGCGGGCAGTCCGCAGTTTACTTACATTTCGCTGGATGATTATCGCATTGTGCGTGATGAGCTGCTGGGTGATGTGGCAAACGGCACACGCACCAAAAACGACCGCACGCCTTTTGCGACTTGCGTTTTCACCAATCCGCCACTGGCGCACATCGGCAAAAAAGCCAAAGATGCGAGCGCAGATGAAGTGGTGCTCAGCCTGCCAGCTTCGGCAATCGTCAAGGCAAAAGTGCTAAAACAAACCGATGGCGTGCTGCAAGCGGTGGTGAATCGTACCACAGGGCAAATCACTGGCGTAACGCTGCTTTGCGCTGAAAGTCATGAACTGATTAACCTGTTTAAACTGGCGATGGATCATGGCATTCCTGCAAGCTATTTTAAACATCAAATTTTCACGCACCCAACGATTGCTGAAGGTTTGAACGATTTGTTTGCGCAGTTTTGATAAACGGCTAAACTTTTAATAGCTTGCTAACAATAGCTTGCTGAACGAAAAAACCACCCAGTCGGTTTGGGTGGTTTTTTGTGGTTGAAAATTTGCGTTTGATGAAGTGAAACTTTTACTTATGTTTAAAAATTTGCTTTTGAATGTTGGGTTTTTGCAAGCTCAACCCAACTTACCGAATTTGGCGATAACACAACCTAGATTTTTACTGATGTATTTTTCCGTTCGCCCTGAGCTTGTCGAAGGGTCGAAGGATAGGCAAACCGCTCATGGTTCGACAAGCTCACCACGAACGGTTTGCATTCGCCACAAACGGTTTATGCTCATCACGAACGACTTTAAAGATAATTTGTTGGGTTTTATGCCACTCAGCTTAACGCTTAAATACTCTGCGCACTAAAAGTGTCGCATTGATTGACATCGCCTGTTTCAAAGCCACGATAAAACCAACGCTGACGCTGTGCGCTGGTGCCGTGCGTGAAGCTGTCTGGCACCGCATGGCCGCGCGCTTTTCTTTGTAGGTAGTCATCGCCGATTTTCTCGGCAGCGTCCAGTGCTTCTTCAATATCGCCTTTTTGTAAAAATTGCGTGCGCTCGTGCGTGTGGCGCGCCCACAGCCCAGCAAAGCAGTCGGCTTGCAGTTCTTGACGTACCGACAGCTGATTGGCGATGGCAGTGCTTGCGCTGGCTTGCGCTTGGCGTACTTGGCTGGAAATGCCGAGCAGCGTCTGCACATGATGACCGACTTCATGGGCGATGACGTAGGCTTGCGCAAAGTCGCCTGCTTGGTTGTGCGCGCTCAGTTCGGTTTGGTTTTTCTCGCCCGTGATGCCCATTTGCGTTTTCATGTCGGCAAAAAATTGTGTGTCAAGGTAGACTTTTTGGTCGGCAGGGCAATAAAACGGGCCGCTGGCGGACGTTGCCGAGCCACAAGCTGATTGCACCGCACCGCTGAACATTACAAGCGTAGGCGGTGCGTAATTTTGACCTGCAGCGGCAAAAATCGGTGTCCATACGTCTTCGGTGTCAGCAAGGATAGTCGCCACAAATTCACGCGCTTCTTGTTGGCTTGTGGTTTCGTTGGCAGGTGCGCTGGCGGCAGGACGGTTTTGGCTGATTTGCTGAGTAACGCCAATGGTGGTTTCTGGGCTGATGCCAAGAAATTTCCACGCCACGAACGCTAAAATCAAGCCGCCAATGCCGATTCCGCCAACTTTGCGTGCGCCACCGCCACCACGACGATCTTCAATATTGCTGCTTTGTCTGCGACCTTTCCACTGCATAATTCTGCCTTTTTGCTTTGATGATGAATGATGGAATTTGGTTAAATTTAGGGGCTGTCCTAGATAACTAGAACAAATACTCCCTAATTAATTGTTTTAAAATGGAAA
>NZ_MUXU01000107.1:0-455 GCF_002014985.1 Moraxella caviae
TTAGCACCTACCAAAGCACTAATGGCTTGGCGTAGTGGGGTGCGGTCGGCGGCAGTGGTTTGAATACCCACTTCTTTATCCAAAATATCTAGCACCCATTTACGAAATTCTTTTGCCACAGTGGTGCGTGAAAACATGGCGACAAGGTGGCAACCACGAAGTGAGAAAATGCGGATTTTGGCATTTTTCATTCTTGGGTTATCCACAAGGGTTGTCATGCCATATGTAAACTCATCGGCATTTTCGTTGTATAGCTTGGTGATAGCTCTTGATTGTGCATACCCAAGCGCATTTGCCAAATCTGATGACGACAGCCAAATTTGATTATCCACTTTGGCAGGCACTAGGGTGATATTTTGGAAAGTTAAAGTTTTCATTTCTGTTTTCCCTTTTTGATAGGTTTGTCGTAACCCTGAATCGGAGTTACGGAAATTTGCCCTATTTTCTCGTGTACC
>NZ_MUXU01000107.1:497-2645 GCF_002014985.1 Moraxella caviae
GGTACACGAGAAAATAGGGCGACCAACGGCTCAAAACCATAAAACAGAATGGCGGACTTATTCCCCATTGCTGGGTATTGTATTCGTCGCACCGTCGGTCATAATCAAAAAGGATTATGCAGATTTGTATAAATCCACAGTTCGGATTAACTAAGGATAGATACAAAAATATCACGCTGACGGGGTGATTTACCGCTGTTTTAAGGCTTTTGAGACCTTACACATAATATACAACAAAAAACCCACTGTGTAAAGCGGGTTTTATATATAGTCTATTTAAATCTCATCTGGCATTTCATCAGTTTTTTGCATCTCAATAACTTGGTTTCTCAACTCCAGCGATTCAAAATACTCTTTTGCCTCGACTTCATCTACAAAATTCACGTTAGGGTCAATCTCCAGTAATTTATCCTTAATTTCATTAAGTTCAACGTTAAAGAACTCTTTGCGATAATTAACCAAATTGACACGTCTGTCGGCAAACTCTCGTTGAAGTTGCGCTTCCAATGCTGGCGCATCTTCGCTAAATACCATAGCGTGAACATCAAAATAAAACGGCACACTAGCATCGCCCAGTTCACGCACCCTATCCATTGGGTCTAAACGTCGCGTCATGCCGATTTTGTACACATCTTTACCAAATGAGCCAATATTTGAAATAACATAAACGTAACCCAGCTTGGTCTGTTCTGCCATAGACTTAACACGGTCGTTTTTGCGTTGCAATTCTTTTAGCTCTTCACCCAGTTCAACAATTTCTGCTTTTAGGCTTTCCAATTCTTCACCTTGTGAATGATTGGCTTGCTCCTGAATTTTTGCCAATAGATTTTGCAGTTTTAGCTCTTCGGCACGGGCTTTTTCAGCTTCTTTACGCAACTGCTCTTCTTCACGCTCCAATCGGCGTAGTTCTGCCTGCTCTTCACGCTCTTGTTGCACCTTTAACTTATGTTCATGCACTAGGCGCAATTCATCTATCTTGAGTGTCAAGTATTCAGAATTGATACTAATTCTATTGGTTTTATTAAATTTGTTAATAGCTTCAAAGGCTCTGTGAATACGACTTTCCATACGGTCAAAATTTTTCCATGTAGTATTTGCAATGGCCGCATCACATTCGTTATTAAAAGACCGCAATGTAAGCTGTTTTGCTTGTCTCGCCATTTTAGCACCAGTTGCAGCACTACCATTTACAGTCCAACCATCGCCACCTATAACGGCTCGCTGTTGCTTGACCATTTCTTTTTGCGTTTCGCGATTGCTTTTAATCACCTCTTTGTACTTTTCAGATGTACCAAAATCAAAATGCGGTTCGTATATGCCAACATTAGCCAATTCAAGTTGCTCATCATAAATTGCAACCTTAGCTTTTAATTCGTCATAGATTTTACGCTTACTTTTATAACTTTCTTGAACGCGAGAAATATCACCCTCAATCGCTTGTAATTGCTTCTCACGATGCTTAATGTGTTCATCTAAATCAACAATCGGTTTGTAAACACGATAAATTTCATCATACCTATGCTGACATTCCAGCAGCTCTTTGTTTTTGCTATCTAGCTCCTTATTCTTACTGTTCAACTCTTGAACAAAACTTTCTAGCTCTTTTGCAAAAACTTCTTTGTCGATTTCGTACATTGAGTGCTTTTGTTTTTCACCCCACCACAAACAAAAGAAAACAATAGCCGCTACAATGGCAATTAACGAACCCATTCTGCTCTCCATATCCGAAAAGCAATATATTATTGTAAACTGCAACACTTTGGCAAGTATCTGTTACAAAAAACACCTCATCAAATAGATAGGGTGTCGTATAAGCGTAATTCCGCATTATGGATAGATTATAACCCTATTTGGTTACCAAAGTCAAGCACTTTGCGTTAAACAGCTTGCGATAAATCCTTCTGCTTTGTGCAAGGCTTCTCGTACATCGGCACGATTTGCCCGTCTATGCTTATTGAATGCGCCACTTACAAAATCATCACGTGCAATATCACGCTCACTAAGTCGCAACAGATAACGCAAACAAAATACCCTGCCTAATAAAGCACTATACCTAACCAATCTTGCAACCGCACAATCAATACGTAATGCGTGTTCATCGGTGATTTGGTAACTACCACCTTTTGATGGTACATTACCACGCATAAT
>NZ_MUXU01000108.1 GCF_002014985.1 Moraxella caviae
ATCATGGCAAAAGCCAAGTTCGAACGTAACAAGCCGCACGTAAACGTCGGCACCATCGGTCACGTTGACCACGGTAAAACCACTCTAACTGCTGCTATCGCAACCGTTGCTGCTAAGCATTTCGGTGGTGAAGCAAAAGACTACGCTGCAATCGACTCAGCACCAGAAGAAAAAGCTCGTGGTATTACCATTAACACTTCTCACATCGAGTACGACACCGAAGCACGTCACTACGCACACGTTGACTGCCCGGGCCACGCTGACTATGTTAAAAACATGATCACTGGTGCTGCACAGATGGACGGCGCTATCCTAGTTGTATCTGCAACTGACGGCCCAATGCCACAAACTCGTGAGCACATCCTACTATCTCGTCAGGTTGGCGTACCATACATCATGGTATTCATGAACAAGTGCGACATGGTAGATGACGAAGAGCTACTAGAACTAGTAGAAATGGAAGTTCGTGAACTTCTATCTGACTACGACTTCCCGGGCGATGACACTCCAATCATCAAAGGTTCTGCACTAGAAGCCCTAAACGGCAGCGATGGCAAATACGGTGAGCCTGCGGTTCTAGAACTACTAAACACTCTAGACACTTACATCCCAGAGCCAGAGCGTGACATCGATAAGTCATTCCTAATGCCAATCGAAGACGTATTCTCAATCTCTGGTCGTGGTACTGTTGTAACTGGCCGTGTTGAGTCTGGTATCATCAAAGTAGGTGATGAAGTTGAAATCGTTGGTATCAAACCAACCGCTAAAACCACCTGTACTGGTGTTGAAATGTTCCGCAAACTGCTAGACGAAGGTCGTGCAGGTGAGAACTGTGGTGTTCTACTTCGTGGTACTAAGCGTGAAGAAGTACAACGTGGTCAAGTACTTGCTAAGCCGGGTTCAATCACTCCACACACCCAATTTGACGCAGAAGTATACGTACTGTCAAAAGAAGAAGGTGGTCGTCATACCCCATTCCTAAACGGCTATCGTCCACAATTCTACTTCCGTACCACTGACGTAACTGGTGCAATCACCCTACAAGAAGGTACTGAAATGGTAATGCCAGGCGACAACGTTGAGATGAGCGTGGAGCTTATCCACCCAATCGCTATGGACAAAGGTCTACGCTTCGCTATCCGTGAAGGTGGCCGTACCGTAGGTGCTGGTGTTGTTGCAAACGTAAAAGGCTAATCCTTAATACAAGCAGCAAAACTGCACAACAAACAAAAAGCAAACTCGAAAGGGTTTGCTTTTTGGGTTTTTGG
>NZ_MUXU01000109.1 GCF_002014985.1 Moraxella caviae
CTACGAGTTCATCGACCTAGTCAAAAACGTCGCCCCTGACCACATCATCACCAAACGTGTGGGCAACGACCTACACATCTCACTAGAAGATGAAGGCAAAGAAGACGACCTTATCCTAGAAGGCTTCTACGACCACGAAGACTCAGCAGCCCTAATCGGTCAAGCTGAAAACGGCGAATACTACTACTACATCCCAGACACTGGCGAAGTAGCAGACTACGTTACCAAACTTGCCATCAATGACGTGGAAGGTCAGGCGCTGGGTGGTGAATCATTCGCAACTCCATGGTGGATCGGTGCTACCGAAACTAAGTTTGCCATCTTGCCTTTGCTTATTGGCGCAGGTGCGGCAGCTGGCTTGGCGAAAGTACTTGATGACGATGATAATACCTCAGCCCCAAAAGCAGCAGACAAACCAACCATTACTCCAAGCAACACCGATGGTTCAGTTGCTGTTAAGCCAGGTGACGACAATACCAAAGGCACAATCAAATATACAGACGAAAACGATAATCCACAAATCATTAACACCCAAAAAGGTGAAGATGGCAAATGGTCTGCGACTGACAAAGACGGCAACCCATTGCCAACTACGCCAACCACAGACGGCAAAACTCCGTGGATTGATGCCACAACGGGCGTAGTGACCATTCCGCAAGATGGTGTAAAAGACAACACACCTGTAAATGCAACGGGCGAGAGCGAGAACGGCAACAAAGCTGACGCAGAGCCAAAAAATGCAGGCACAGACAACCAAGCCAACCAACCAACCGCT
>NZ_MUXU01000110.1 GCF_002014985.1 Moraxella caviae
TCTGTGTAGACAATGCTATCAGGCTTGATTTTACTTGTGATAATTGGCATTAGTGTATTTGTCTTAGTATCTTTAACAACAACAGTGTAAACTTTATCATTGCGTTTTAATAAACCAAATACAGCAGTTTTACCAGCTGCACCACGACCACGTTTGCCTTTACGAATACCGCCGAAGTAACTTTCATCAAGCTCTACTTCACCGTCAAAAACAGTGTTGGCTTCAAGAGCTAAGTGGTATTCTATCACAAGGCGGATTTTGTGGTAAAAAAGGGCTGCTGAATTAGGGTGAATACCCAGTAAATCAGCTGCACTTCTAGCAGTAACTTCGAGTACAAAAAATTCAAGCAGTCTTTTTTGAACTTTTTTACTTAGTTTACAATGGGTTATCTTCATAAAACTAGTATAACATGGTTGTTATTCTAGTACAGCCCCTTTTGTTTTTGATTTAAGAAGGCTGTTATTTGAGAGTTTGGCTGGATTGGTGTGTGGATTTTGTGGTGGTTTGTGGGGGTGAAAGTGCCTTTTGTCGCCAAATTTAATGATTTTTTATGATAATTACACAAAATAATGTAAAAATACTTGCTAATTTTCGCAAGGCTTGATATAAAGTAGAAACATTTGCGGTGGTTTGTGCGCCAAAAGGTGTGATTTTTGGGGCGTAAAGGGATAAAAACCGCAATTTTTGCAAAAATTACACAATTTTTTGCATTTTGTGCTTGTAAAAATTTTTTCTTACTCTTACAATGCACAGCAAGACAGCGGTTTGTAAAATCGCTCGATATTTTTTTAGATTTCTTGGTTTGGGCTTTTGGCTTTGGCAAAAAGTTCAAATTTTATTATTGTGAGGATTTCCCATGAATAAGACAGAATTGGTTGATAGCATTGCTCAAGAAACCGGTCTAACCAAAGAGCAAGCAAGCAAGGCAGTAACTGCATTTGTAAACAGCGTACAAGGCGCACTTGAGCGTGGCGATGACGTGGTATTGGTAGGCTTCGGTACTTTCAGCATAAAAGAGCGCGCTGCACGCACTGGCCGTAACCCAAAAACTGGCGAGCCACTACAAATCGCTGCCAGCAAAGTACCTAGCTTCAAAGCAGGCAAAGGTCTAAAAGACGCAGTAAACTAATTTTTACGTCTTTTTAAAATTCAAGCGCTTTGAAATTCATTGTGCTAAAAACACCATCTTTGATGCCATTAGGCTAAAAGGTGGTGTTTTTCTTTGCGCTTGTTTTTAGGTGTTGGCTTGTGCTTTTATCAGCTTAATCACAAGTTAAGCGCCAGCAAAAGGCTGCATTAAGATAAAAATGTGGCAAAATGGTAAAAATTTTTGTCAAATTCGCTAAATTAGCGTAAAATAGGGCGATTTAGGTAAGTTTTACTTCTATTTAATTTTTTGATAAAGACAAGCGAATCTTTTATGGAAAAAATGCGCAAATTTTTGCAAAGTTGGCCGGGTCGTCTGGTGCTGGTGTGTACACTTGTGCCGATGGCGTTTTTGGGTGTGCAAGGCACGTTTGGCACGTCCATCAGTCCCAATGAGCTGATTAAGGTGGGCGATCAGTCGGTTACGGTTTCGGCGTATCAAGCGGAGCTGAACACCGCTCGCAGCAACCTTTTGCAAACGGTGGACGCAAGTTTGATTGATGAGCGTACGCTGGGCGATGAAGTGCTGCAAAGCATGATTAGCCGTGCGCTGCTACAAAATCAAACGCAGTTTTTGGGCATGACGGTGTCAGATGAAGCCATCACGCGCCTTTTGCAGCAAGAGCCAGCGTTTCAAAGCAATGGGCAATTTTCCAATGATTTGTTTGCGCAGTATTTGCAGCACAATGGCTTGACCAAAGATATGCTGTTTCAAGATTTTCGCACGCAGCTGAGCCTGCGTCAGCTGACGGCAGGCGTGCTGGGTACGGTGATTTATCCAGAAAATCAAGTGAAGCGCTTGCTGGATTTGCAGCTAGAAGCACGAGAAGTGTGGGTGCATCGCTACGCTTGGCAGGATTTTGCCGACCAAGTGAGCGTGTCTGATGCCGAGATTGACAGCTATTATCAAAAAAATCAAGACACACTGGTGCGTCCTGACACGGTGGATTTGGCGTATATCGAGCTAAATCCACAGACGCTAAAAGTGGAAGCGCCAAGCGCAGAAGAAATCCAAGCGCAATATCAAAGCTATCTGAGTGAGCGTGGTATCAGCGATGGGCGTGAGCTTGCGCAGATTTTGCTGTCAGGCGATGACGCAAAAGCCCGCGCAGACGCCATCAAGGCAAAACTTGACGCAGGTGAGAGCTTTGAAGTGCTTGCCAAGCAGTCAGATGACCCAAGCGGTGAGCAGGGCGGTTTTATCGGTGCATTTAATCCTGCGGTGTTTGGCGATGATGCGGGCAAAGTTACGCAAGCCTTGGCTAGTCTTGGTGTGGGCGATGTGAGTGCGCCTGTGCAGACGAGTTTTGGCTATCAAATTTTTAAAGTGGTCAAGCAAGGCGATGCGCCAAGTGCAGCAAGCCTAAATGATGAGCTGACTCAGCGCGCCATCGAGCATAAACGTCAAGTGGCGTTTAATGATGTGATTGTAAAAATCAACGATTTGGCGGCAAACGGTATGGGTATTACGGACATCGCCCAGCAAGTGCAGCTTGAGCCAAAGAGCATTAAGGCATATCCAAAAACCAATAACAGCACGGCATTACCACAGCCTGCGGTGATTGCGGCGGCGTTTGATGAGTTTGCGGTGGAAGATCAGTCGGTGAGTGCCAATATTACGCTAAACGATAAGACGGTGTGGGTGCAGCCAAGCAATTATCAAGCTGCTAAGCCTTTAAGCCTACAAGAAGCCAGCGCACAAATCAAAGCGCTGCTTACGAAACAAAAAGCCAGCGAGCTTGCTTTGAGCGCTGCTAAGTCTGCCGCCACCGAAGTTGCCGCTAAGCAAGGCGCAGGTTTGATGACACCTAAGGCGAATTTTGGCATCGTAACACGCCACAGCACGTCTTTGTCGCCAAAAGAGCGTGCCAGCTTGTTCTTGCATAAATCTGAAGGTAATGACGTGTGGGCGGTGGCAACGGACGATGGCGCAAGTGTGATTGTGGGTGCGCCTGTGGCATCGCAAAGCAGCAGCCAGCTAAATCCAGCTGAGCGTCTGAGCGCAGCACGCATGATTCGTGATAATGTCGGTCAAGATCAACTGATGGATTATGTGCAGTATCTGCGTGATACCAATGAAGTAATCATCAACGAATCGGCACTCAATGCACAGCCGCACTAAGATGATTTTGGCATGAAATAAAAAAGACAAGTTTTCGGACTTGTCTTTTTTATTGGGTTGGGTTTTTGTTGGGCGGGTTTTATTAAATTGGGTTTGGTGTGTGGGTTTGGCAGGGTGAAAATTCAATCAATTTGATGGCTGCTTTTAAACGTGTTGGTTTGATGTTTGCTGGTTGGATCTATAAGTTGGCGGTTTTAAAAAATGTTCTTGTTGAGAAATGTGTTTTGCAAGAATGTGTTTTGCAAGAATGTTGGGTTTTCGCCTTGCTCAACCCAGCTTACAAATTTAATTTAAGTTTATAAGCTGATGGTTTTAAAAATATGTTCTCCCAAGAGCGTTGAGCTTTCGCCTTGCTCAACCCAACTTATAAATCTCTACGAGAGCCAGTCAGGCGAAAACAAGCGCAAGCAAAAAAGCACCGCAAAATGCAGTGCTTTGATGGCTTGACAACCGATTACCAGCGCACAGGCGAGATGTGCGGATCGGCAACTTTTAGGTTTTCGTAAGTGCCTTTGACAAAGATGTCTTCGTTCACGGTGTTGATATTGGTGTGGCCGCAGAACGCCATAGTGATGTCGCATTCTTTGTAGATGATTTCTAAGGCTTTGCGTACGCCATCTTCGCCATACGCACCCAAGCCGTACAAGAACGAACGACCAATCATCGTGCCTTTTGCACCAAGGGCGATGGCTTTTAGCACGTCTTGACCTGAGCGAATGCCGCTGTCCAGCCATAGCTCGCAGTTGGCGTTTTCGGCTTGAGCAGCTTGCACGCAGTCAGACAAAGCCGCGATAGAGCTTGGTGCGCCGTCCAGCTGACGACCGCCGTGGTTTGAGATGACCATCGCGTCTGCGCCAGAGCGTGCTGCTAAAATTGCGTCTTCTGGCTCCATGATGCCTTTAATAATCAGCGGGCCGCCCCATAAGTCTTTGATGCGTGCCACGTCGTCCCAGTTTAGGCTTGGGTCAAACTGCTCAGCCGTCCATGATGATAGGCTTGATAAATCACCCACGCCTTCAGCATGACCTACGATGTTACGGAAGGTGTGGCGCTTGGTGCCAAGCATATTAAAGCACCATTCAGGCTTGGTCATCAGGTTTAGGATATTTTTTAGCGTTGGTTTTGGTGGTGCAGACAAGCCGTTTTTGATGTCTTTGTGGCGTTGTCCCAGCACTTGCAAGTCCGCCGTCAAAATCAGCGCCGAGCATTTGGCTTCTTTGGCGCGGCGAATCAGATTTTCCATGAATTTTTTGTCGCGCATGACGTACAGCTGGAACCAAAATGGCTTGCTGGTGTTTTCCGCCACGTCTTCAATCGAGCAAATACTCATGGTAGACAGCGAAAACGGAATGCCGAATTTCTCAGCGGCACGAGCGGCGTGAATTTCACCGTCCGCCCACATCATGCCAGTAAAGCCAGTCGGTGCGATTGCTACAGGCATAGACACATCTTGACCAATCATCTTGGTGGCAAGCGAGCGGCCTTCCATGTCCACAAGCACGCGCTGGCGCAGCTTGATGCGGTCAAAGTCGGTTTCGTTGTTGCGGTAGGTGGTTTGTGTCCACGAGCCTGAATCCACATAGTCATAAAACATACGCGGCACTTTGCGCTCAGCAATGCGGCGCAGGTCTTCAATTTCGGTAATTTTGCTTAAATCAGCCATAATACTGCCTTAAAGTTGAGTGTTTAAAATTTTAGGTGTTTGGTTTAAGTGCTTAGCTTAACGTTTAAAATCATTTGCAAGTCAAAACGCCAAAAGGATAATTTGATGGGTTAAAATTTTAAGTGAAACTTTTTAAGTTGATTAAAATCATCTATCCAATAAAATCACGATTTTTATGCGGTGAATTTGCCGTAAATTAAGCAAATTCATCAAAATTTAGACTTACAATCATGGCGTATATTTTACAAGGTTTTGCCAAAAAACGGTAATGAAATTTTAATAAAATCTGTCATATTATCTAAATTGTCATACAAATGCCAATAAAAAACGAGCCTGCTGATGTTAGCAAGCTCGTTTTGACCATAAAGGCGTTATAAAAAGCACAAATTAAAGCGCAAGTTTAGGCTTTTTTACCGCCTGTCATGCTCATCACGCCAAAGAATACCAGCGGCCAGACGATTGCGCCAATCCACCAAGTTGGTGAGAAAATCACCGCAAGACCAATCAGACCTGCTTGAATGGCGTAGTAAGTCATGGCAATCAAGGTCTTACGAATGATTAGACCTTCACGGTTCACCATGCCCACGACCGCACAGGCAGCGACCACGTTATGCACGCTGATCATATTACCCGCTGCACCGCCCACGGCTTGTAGCGCCACCACGTTTGATGCCATCATGCCATCAAGACCGATTTGGGTAGCGGTACTCCATTGAAAATGGCTAAACATCATGTTTGATACGGTGTTTGAGCCTGCGATGAACGCACCCAACGCACCAATCCACGGCGCAAACACTGGCCACACATCACCAAAGGCGTTCGCTGCACCTGCTGCCAGCACTTTTGGCATGGCAAGAATTTGTACAGCAGCGTCAGGCGATGTGCCAGAGTTGATGAACACTTGCACCATCGGGATAGAAAACAGCAGGGCAGGCGCGGCAGCCAGCATGGTGATGCCAGAATCTTTCCAGCTTTTTTTCACCGTATCGCCTTTCATGCCAAAGATGAAAATACACAGGATTGACACCAATAGCAGCACCGTACCCGGTGAGTATAGCAGCTGCGTTTTGTTGGTGATGCTTGTGCCGAAAATCTCTGAAAAAGTGATGACGGCATTATTGCTCAGCCAGTCTTTTAGTGGCTTGATGGTGCGTGTGGCAACCAAAATACCAATCACCAGCAAGTATGGCGAAAAGGCGTGCAATACTGAGTATTTGGCTTTTTCGTTGGTGTCTACGTTGGTTGGTGCAAGTGTGCCTTTCCAGTCTTCTTCCCAGCGATCGCGCGGCGCAAAATCAAAAGTTTCTTTTGGCGTTAGGAAATTGTACTTGGCAGCGGTAATCACAATCGCAAGACCAACAACCGCACCCAACAGCGATGGCAGCTCAGGGCCGACAAAGCGTGCGGTCAGATAGTACGGCACGGTAAAAGCCAGACCTGCAAAAATGGCAAATGGCGCAGCTTTTAAACCTTCGGTAAAAGAGCGTTTTTCGCCAAAAAAGCGTGTCAAGAATGCGCACAAAATCAGCGGAATCAGCACGCCCACGGTGGCATGAATAAAGCCCACACGCTCGGTGATGACCAGCAGGTATTGTGGCAAATCAAGCCCGTATTGCGCAATGGCAGAAGCCACGTCGGCTATGTTCAAAACCGAGT
>NZ_MUXU01000111.1 GCF_002014985.1 Moraxella caviae
CCCTGTTCACCCGGGCGAAATCTTGCGTGAAGAGTATCTTGTACCGCTTAATATGAGCGCCAACGCACTTGCCAATGCGCTAGGCGTAACCCCTGCGCGTATCAATGAGATTGTGCGTGAACGCCGTGGCATTACCGCCGACACCGCCTTGCGCCTTGCTCGCTACTTTGGCGGTGATGCACAAACTTGGCTAAACTTGCAAGCCACTTATGAGTTAAAACTTGCCGAAGAAAGTATGAGTGATACTTTGGCAGGTATTCACCCCTATCAAATGGCTTGGTGATTTAACCCAATTAATGATGATAGGGATTATTTTATTATCCGATTGCCGGTTCATACCGAATTTACAAAACCAGTTAGTGACCCAGTTAGTGACCCAGTTAGTGACCCAGTTAGGATACAAGCTGAACCAGTTAAACAGACTTTAACTAGTCTTTTGGTATTATTAATTGACGAGCCAAAAAGCATTAAAACGCTTATGATGGAGTTGCAAATTTCACACAGAACCTATTTTAGAAAACGTTTTTTACAAAAAGCGTTGGAGCAAGGTTTAATAGAAATGACGATTACAGATAAACCGAGCAGCCGTAATCAACAGTATCGTTTGACAAAACTTGGCTTGCAGCTTATCTCATCATGCGCAAAATAGGAGTATTCAATTAGACTAATTTTTGACCGTATTTCAAAAAACATGGTGGGCTTGATACGGCTTTAATTGAAGTGCTGTATTTATTGCCAATCATGGCTTAGATGATTTAATGGTGAAAGTAGCAAGCAGCGAAATAAACTATATCAAGCTTGCAGAGATTTTAAAAGATTTAACGATTTAAACAAACTGTCGCATTTTGCCCTGCCCCATGGCGGGATTTTTATTTGTCT
>NZ_MUXU01000112.1 GCF_002014985.1 Moraxella caviae
CTAATCTAGTACAGCCCCATGCAAAAAATCAATCAACCAGTTAAATCAAACACAGAGCAACCAAAAATTGGCGACATCTGGCGTTTTAGCAATGGCGAAGTATTTGTCTTTGCTCGTAACGATACCACAGTGGACTACCTGTTTGGTGAAGGCGAAAAAATCTATATCGACAGTGCGCACATTGGTGGCGGAAAAAATTGGGCGGATGACGCACAATTTGTGAGCAATGTTTTTTACTGTGAAGATATTCTAAAAGAAGATTCTCGCCAGTATGCTGCAATCAAAGCGCAAGAAGCGGATTTTTTGGCGATGGCGACAAGCGATGCTTGTGGTACTCACACATCTGGCGCAATCCAAGAATTGCCCCTAGACGAGTTGAATAACGAGCCAGAAGCTTGCCAAGATGACGGCTTAATCAATCCAAGTTATTACCAAGACAGTGGCATTGAGTGCATTGAGATTACCGAGCATTTGAGTTTTAGCATGGGTAACTGCTTCAAGTATTTGTACCGCGCAGGGCGCAAAGGCGATATGTACGATGACATCAGAAAAGCGGTATGGTATGCAAGACGTGCTTTTTTCAATGGCGAAGAACCGAGCATCTTTGTTACATATCAAATTGACACAAAGCTTAATACTGCCGTGCGTCGCCGCATTCAAGAAGTGGCAAAACACCACCCAAATCCAGAAATCGCACATTTGATTTCAATCTTCGGTGAAGAAAACTTCTTGATGTTCTTGGAAAACTATTGGAAGGGGTTGCGCCATGGTTGTGCAAGTGTCTGAATTGAAAGAGTTCAAGTTCTTATCGGTGCTGGCAATCATGCTGCAAGAGCTTTTGAGCGACCGTGGAGAGACCTATCACACGCTATGCGAGCGTAGTGGACTTGATGCCGCTGATATTTTTGCTTACGCCAATGACCGCAAAATCATTGGTGTAGACCATGCGAAGGCTTTGGCAGGCGTGTTTAGTAGGCTGCATGGTTTCTACTTTGATCCACAAACGTTGATCGACCGCCAAAAAATCGGAACTTTTGTTGATTTGTCTGTGCAAAACAGCAAGTTCGTGGAAGAGATGGGCAGGAGGCCGATTTGATAGTACCTTATTTGATTTTAGCATTTGTGGTAGCGGTGGGTGTAAAAGCAGCAATGCAGACAAGCCCACCTAGGCAAGCAGGAGAGCATTGTGAAGATTAGTATTAGGAGCAACGCGAACTCAATAGCTTCGCCAAAGAAAGATTTTTGTGAGCTGTTCGTCATTGTTTTTTGTCTGTCATTGGCGGCCTCAACAGTTTTCTTAGTATTTTTAGCGGCAGCCAAATATTTGGTAGGTGATTACTATATTTTGCTGTTGCAAGCTTTATTGTTGTTTTCGTTGGCGTTTACGCTGGTTTTGCGAAAGCTAAGCTAAATGTTTTTGCTTGGCATCTTATCAAGGAATTCAATATGTACAGTTTAATGATGTTGTTTGGAATGGTGGCACTCGTGGTCTTCCTTTCCTGTAAAGGTAAAATCGTTTCGGCATTTTCTTTTTGCATAGCGGTTAGTTGCTTCATGGTTGCGTTGGTAGTGAGTTAGATGCGCACCTTGTCCTAGGTTTTGCGAAAGCTAAGCTAAATGTTTTGCTTGGTTATCAAGGAGTTCGGCATGCACATTTTAATACTATTACTGTTCATTTTAATAACATTTCTTGGAGCGCTCGTAGTCTTTCTTTTCTTTAAAGGTAAGTCGTCCCAGTATTTTCTTTTTTCCATGGCGGCTAGTTGCTTCATTGTTGTGGTTGTATCGTGTATACATAAACAGCATCAGATTCAACAGATTATCCACCCCGCCGTAAA
>NZ_MUXU01000113.1 GCF_002014985.1 Moraxella caviae
AGGGAGGGGAGTACGTCACTTTTTCCATTAAAAATACAGGTAAAAACAATAGTGTAAATATTGCATATACCATAGCCCATAAAAAAAGTGGCACAAGTATTACTGCCAATACTTTAGATATGTAGGTTGTGGCCAAAATATCAAACCTGCACCCAAAACAAAGGGCAAGGACATAACAACTGGTATAAAGGCTGTCCACAATACGGATAATGCAAATAACAATTTTCCATGTGTATTCATTTTCATATGCAGCAACAACCCAAGTATAAAGAATATAACCACTAAACCACTAATAAAGTCAATGGTATTTTGCTCAAATAAGAATGAAAACATATCAGATAACGACTGGTTCAATTGCATGAGAACAAACCTTTGATAGTATATGCCTATTATCAAAATATATCAATATGTTTTTGATAATAATATTGATAAATGTTTTTGATAATTGCTAAGCCAATAAAAACCGATTGCAAAAAATCGGTTTTTATTCTTTATCAAAAACTAATGTTTTTGATAAATTGCGGCATCAAAAACAGAATTATTAAATATGCCTGTTATATGCCTACTATATACATAATAGGCATATAAAACAAGCGCTTTTATTTATCGGTCAAATCCGCCTTTTCCTTTACCAGCGGTTGTATCGACCGCTGGCGCTTGAATAGCGACCGTGGCTTGTTGCGTTGGTTGTTGAGTGACAACCTGTGCTGCTTGCTTTTTTACCGCTTGCTGCGCCTGATAGTCCGCAACACTTGGCAGGTTTGAATTACCTTGTTCGGCTTTCAAAATTTCCTGCTCAAGCGATGCTTGTTTGGTGTTTCGAGCTTCAGGGTGATTTGCCAATTTTTCATTGATATAATCATACCAGCCTTTGAACACTTCTTGGCGTTCAGGCGGCAGATTAGCAAGCTTGTCAGTAAAATCTTGTCGCCCCATATCGCTTGTAGCGAGCTGTGCAACAAAATCATGGGGATTGGCTTTGTGTAAATCATTCCAATCGCTTAGTTTCTCTGCGCCATCCAGCTTGTCAAACTGTGGCACAATGACCTTAGCATCAATTTTTTCAGCTGCTGCATTAGCTTTTTCGATGCCAGTATTAACCGCATTATTACGGTCATTATCAGCAGCGATATAGATGCGAGCATCAGGCAGGGATGCACGCACTTTTTCGGCAGCTGGCGATAGGTTGCCAGCGTCAAACGCAACCACGACTGGCTTGCCAGTCTGTTCATGCAAAGTAGCAGCTGTGGCATAGCCTTCAGCAATCATCACATCTTTGGCATTATTTAAATCACCAATGACATGAAATGAGCCTGACTTTTCACCGCCTTTGACAAATGATTTAAAGCTACCATTGTTACCGCTGATGGTTTGGAATGTGCGCACATCACCATGTTCATTCATGGCTGGTACAATCAAATCGCCCTTGGTCAAGACTTGCTTTTCAATCCCATTTGCCTTGAAGTTTTCACGCATGGCTTTGGCTTCACGCCAATCATTTGCAATAGCAAGATTGGTATTGTCAAGATTGACCGCTGATTTATCAGGGACGACATACACGCCATGCGCCGCCACACCTTTCTTATCAAGATAAGGATGATTTTGTGCTGGTTGTGCATGATTAAGCACAAGCTTAGCAGCATCAGCAGCTTGATTATAACTGGCTTTTTGCTTGGCTTCAGCGGCGGCTTTTGCACGCTCAATATCTAGTGATGATGGCACAGATTTGACCACTGCATCTTTGGCAGTCCAGTTGGTTTCTTGGCCAGTTTTGAAGTTTTTGACTGTTCCTCTTGGCACACCATCCAAGTGACCAATATAAGCACCTGATTTACCAGTTCTGTCGCCATCAACTTTGAGGCGATGCCAACGCCCATCCATGATCGGATGTCCTGATTCTAAGTGCAGTCCATGAGCTTCCAGTTGGCGTGCAAATTCAGTCTCTGGACTGATAAATTCACGCACTGGTTCTTTTAACCAAGGCTTGAATTTATCCAAATCACTGCCAGCTGGCGCATACCAGTATTTATTTTCTTTATCCCATCTTGCACCCAGCGATGACGCAACATCTTTTTGTTCATAAGGCACAAAAAGGCGATGATTTTCGGCAGAGATATTGGCCTGTGATGCTGATATTTCTTGTTGAGTGACTTTTTCAGCTTCAACAACATTATATGTTTGCTTAATAAGATAAGCAGCTTCATCCGTCAGCTTATACTTCCATCCATCATCAACGCTTTTTAAAATGCCAGCATCTGCCAAGTCCTGTAAAGCTTTGTCATAAGCGACAACACCTTGATCGCCAACCATGCCAGTATGCAATGCAAATTCTCTAGCATCAAATGCATTATTGCTATAAGTTGCAAGGTCAAGTAACTGTTTATGGTTATGCTCGTTAAAATCCATTGCAGATTTGATACCACGAACGAAAGATTTTAACTGTTCGTTATCAACAGATTGGATTTTGTCCGCAATAGCTGACTTTTCGGCAAGCATCAATACTTTATCTTCAAGCAGTTTATCCAGCTTGGCAACTTCGTGTACGCTATGCGGAATGTCAGCTCGCAAAGCCATTTTTAGTGAATTTTTATCCAAATTCTCAAAATGGCGCTTGACAATATCTTCAGGTTTTAGTACAATTACATCCAAAGCCTTACTCGGCACTACTCCCACGGGGTGACCACGGTCATCCAATAGGTGGGGAAGCGTACCGATTGTAAGGCTTTTTTCATTGTTGTAATATACAATATGGGGCTGTACTAGAATAACAACCATGTTATACTAGTTTTATGAAGATAACCCATTGTAAACTAAGTAAAAAAGTTCAAAAAAGACTACTTGAGTTTTTTGTACTTGAAGTTACTGCTAGAAGTGCAGCTGATTTACTGGGTATTCACCCTAATTCAGCAGCCCTTTTTTACCACAAAATCCGCCTTGTGATAGAATATCACTTAGCTCTTGAAGCCAACACTGTTTTTGACGGTGAAGTAGAGCTTGATGAAAGTTACTTCGGCGGTATTCGTAAAGGCAAACGTGGTCGTGGTGCAGCTGGTAAAACTGCTGTATTTGGTTTATTAAAACGCAATGATAAAGTTTACACTGTTGTTGTTAAAGATACTAAGACAAATACACTAATGCCAATTATCACAAGTAAAATCAAGCCTGATAGCATTGTCTACACAGA
>NZ_MUXU01000114.1 GCF_002014985.1 Moraxella caviae
TTTTACGGCGGGGTGGATAACAATTATCAGCCGCATAGGCTGCTTAGAAATTCGAATACACAAGATTGTCAAAATTATTGACATTATCAGCCGCATAGGCTGCTTAGAAAACAACGCTGAACATTCGCCCAATGTGCTTTTTATTATCAGCCGCATAGGCTGCTTAGAAATTCGAATACACAAGATTGTCAAAATTATTGACATTATCAGCCGCATAGGCTGCTTAGAAAACAACGCTGAACATTCGCCCAATGTGCTTTTTATTATCAGCCGCATAGGCTGCTTAGAAAAACCACAGATGAAACCATCAAACACAATATTTATTATCAGCCGCATAGGCTGCTTAGAAAGTATTTGTCGCTTAAGTGTTTGCCAAAGTCAAATTATCAGCCGCATAGGCTGCTTGAATACAGTGCTACGAGCATTATTCGCTTAAAAAAATTATACTATTAAAAGGGATGGCAATAGTGATATACTGTACAAAATTTAGTCAAAAAGGATTTGATTATGTGTGATGCCGATAATGAACTGCAAGAGTGGGATAAGCTTTGTAATGCTAGACAGGTTGAATGGCTATTGTCGCACTTACGCAAAGCACGCTATTTATACGATATCCAAGATGAAGATTATAGCTTGGGTGCAACAATGCATTTTGTCGTTGATTGTGTCAAAGTATTCATTGAAGAACCAACCCCACTGCATTATTTATCACTGATACAAACCGAAAATATGATGTTAGGGGCGTTGATTGCCAAAGGTGCTAATTTTGCGCCTGTTGGTTGGGGGCGACTGTGGGAAGCTAGAAATCATCTGCCATCACTAAGAGATGCTTTAGAAGTGGCGGTAGCTGAAAACGATTACTTGTTTGACTTTAGATTTTTTTCAGATTCTGACTTTGACCCTACCTGCATTTGACCAGAACCGTTTAAAAAAAGACTGCATTTGCAGTCTTTTTTGTGTCCGAATTCGGACACTCTAATCGCATAACTTTGCCATGTATTTACATATCGTTCAAAAAAAACCGCTTTATCAGTCAAAAATTAGGTAATTTTTGGCAAAAATAGCCATTTTTTCGCATATTTTAGCAAAATATGCTTGTATATCGTTCAAGTATATTGTATTATATCAATCAAGAAATAAACAACCAGCGTCCGAATCGGACAGTAAGGATGAAAGAATGGCAAAAGTTATTACGGTAGCTAATCATAAAGGCGGCTGTGGCAAGACTGCAACAGTGGTACACTTGGCAGCTGAATTAGCGCACATTGGGCTTAGCGTGTTGGTGATTGACCTTGACCCACAAGGCAACGCATCAACGCATATTGGATTAAAACATCCATCCGAATTGCCTGTGACGATTCGTGATTTGTTGCTTGACGGTTCGCCAGCTCGTTTACTTGAAGCAGTACAAGAAGAAACAAGCATTGAAGGCGTATCTTTGATTTCGTCATCACTGGCGCTTACCACTGATGAAGATAAAATCAAAGACAATGAGCCACGCCCATTAGAAGTATTAGGTCGCATCATCAAGCCGCTGATGGATGTGTATGATGTGATTTTGATTGATACACCGCCAAGCTTACGCACATTGACTGGTAACGCTTTGGCTTGTGCTACTGACTATATCATCCCTGTATTCAGCGGTTCGCAGTACGGAATGTATGGCGTAGCTGACTTGCAAGCCTACATCGAAAAAATTAAATACATCAATCCAAGCCTAAATCTGCTAGGTGCGCTATTGATGCGCCATGATAAGCGCCAGCTGACTTGCCAAATGATGAAGGATGAAGCAGCCAAAAAAATTGGCAATATCATCCCTGTGGAAATCCCAAGCAGCACCAATATTGATAAAGCTGCAATCTTAGGCGTAAGCTTGCGCAAAGTTGATGCAACATCAAAAATCACACGCCGTTTTAAAAGTTTGGCAATGTGGGTCGCACACGAAACACGCTTAAAAACCTACACCGCTGATGAATTGGGCTTGGAATAAGGATTAAACAATGAGCAAACTAGCACAACAACTTAAAGCAAAACTTGCTGAAAATTTAGAAATTCATGCAGCTGCCGAAAAGGGCTTTGATGGCTTTGATGTGTACAAGACAAGCCGATTGGAAAGCATCGCTATTGCTGACATCCGCCCAAATCCAGCACAACCACGCACTGACTTTGACGCTGAAGCATTGCAAGAATTGGCAGATAACATTGATAAAAATGGTCTATTGCAGCCAATAACTGTGCGACAAGTTGCACATGGCTATGAGATTGTGGCTGGTGAACGCCGTTTTCGTGCGACACAGCTGCTTGGCAAAACAAGTGTTGAATGTATCGTGGTACACATCACTGACCAGCAAAATGCACTACTGGCACTGTCTGAAAACTTGGCTCGCAAAGATTTAAGCGACTATGAAACTGCCTTGGCTATCGAAAAAATCCAAGATAGTTTTGAGAACAAAACCGAATTAGCAAAAGCACTAGGCATTAGCCGTGCCAAGCTGTACAAGCTGTTGTCTTTCAGTGAGCTACCAAAAAGCATTTTGGCGTACTTGGCTGATAACCCAAGCATCTTATCGGCTGACACAGCCGAACAAATCAAATCTTTGAAAAAAGATTTGGCGATTGATGATGGAATGTTTGGCGGCATATTGCTAAAAGCGGTAACTATGCTAAAATCAGGTGAATTAAAGCAGTCACATCTTACTGACTTTATTATGTCAGAAGTGGTATCAGGTGATGATAATGAAGCAGCAACTGATGCAGATGAAGCTGAACAAACCAGCGAAATGAAAGCGCCAGCTACATCTGATGTTAAAAAGATGTATGTGCGTGAAGGCAAGCCAATCGGCAAGGTCAAATCAAACGGTAAGAAATTTGTTGTTGAACTATCAGCGCCAAGCTTGACCGCCGAACAAGAACAAGAATTGCTGAAATTTTTGGATAACTTGTTGGCAGAATAAATACTGGATGTGTCCGAATTCGGACGCATCAAATCAATCAAACATAAGGATTTTATTATGAAAAAATTAATCATCACCGCTTCAGCGCTCATTGCGTTAGCTGGATGCAGCGAAAAAACCTACACCGCTGACTATCTTTTGACTGACAAAGCTAAGCGTATGGAAATCTTGGAAGCTTGCAAAGCAAACAAGCAAAGTACAGAAAACTGCACAAATGCAAACACCGCTCAAGCGGCGATTAACAGAAATATCACCGCTAAAAAGAATGAGCTTAATCATCTAAAATATAAATTGTTAAAGCGTCAGCAAATGAATCAGCAATTCCAAAACTCGCTGTTCAAAGAACAGGGCATTGCTCAAGAAAAAGAACTGGCTGAAAAGGTCGCCAAAGCTGAATTGGCACTTGAAAACGCCAAGAGTCAATAAGCATAAAGCCCACATTGTGTGGGCTTTATTTAATGGATGCAAAACATGAATATTGATGACATTGTAAAAGCAGTAATTGATGATGAACCCGACCTAGCCAGCCAATCTGAAAAGTTGGCTCGCTCCCTAAAAGATGCACAGGATTTAAATTTTAGTATCGCATATCAGCGTCCGAATTCGGACGCATCAAATTTATCCAACAGTCAAGATTTGCATAATCGGTAAATTGCTCATGTGACGTACTCCCCTCCCTA
>NZ_MUXU01000115.1 GCF_002014985.1 Moraxella caviae
CCCCTAGTTTGCGCTAGGGGTTTTTTGTAATAGTTGCTCTTGCGTAAAAGCCCCATTGCTTAATCTTGCCAATGTGGCTGCGTACTGTGTCTCGCCTATGTAATCCGTGTAAGGCAAACGACCTTTCTTTTCCCATTTTGCTACAGAAACATAGGTAAGCCCAAAAATATCAGCTACTTTTTTTCTGCCACCAAAATGATTAATAACTTCCGAAATGATGTTTTTACTCATAACCAAATATCTAATGATAAAAATAAACCATATTAAACCATAAGTTTACAAACAAGTAAAGTAAAAAATTAAACTCTAGGTTGCTTTATTTTTCCCTAAAAATATTTTATATTTATACCGTTGGTATAATTTAAGGGGATACATCTATGTCCGATTTGGCAACTAGACTTGAGCAAGCAATATTTGACCATGCAGATTTAAATTGGTCTAAAGCAGCAACATTATTGGATTTGTCCCCTCAAGCTGCTACAAAATGGAAGAAGGGTCAAATCAGCAGAAGTACGCTGCAAAGATTGGCTGACTTAACTCGTGTCAATTATTCTTGGCTCGCCACCGGCGAAGGCGAGATGACATCCAAGCCTAGCATTGGCGAGTTGCAAGATAAAATCGATGCCATTATGGATAAGGAACAAGGGCAGCTTGTCAAAAAAGATGTGTTAAGTGCAGCCAATCCAGTGCCTGTAATTTCATGGGTTGCTGCAGGTGCTTGGAGCGAAACCAATACAGTTACCGTAGATGACGCTTTTGACTGGTTGCCACGACCTTATAATCTTTCAAAAGATGGTTTCGCTTTACAAGTGCGAGGTGAAAGCATGTTGCCTGAATTTCGCCCCAATGATTATATTTTTGTTGAGCCAGCATTTCCTGTATGGGATTTGAAAAATGGCGATTTGGTCGTTGTGCAAGAAAGCGATAAAAACGAAGCGACGTTTAAGCAGTTGGTGCTGGGCGAAACAACCGAAGATATGTATCTAAAGCCACTAAACCCAGACTGGCACGAACAAAAAATGTTGCCAAAAAGCGAATGGGTTTTGGTAGGAAAAGTTGTAGGCAAATGGGTTAAATACTAGGAGTAACTAGATGACCATCGAAACAATCATTGAAAAAATCAACACACATGCGGAACTAAACCAAGGTTTACAACTGTCTGCCGAAGAGGTGAAGGTATTGTCAAAGAGTGTTGGCAAATTACGATTTGTTCCTGTTTTTAAAATGGACGATGTAGAAGGTGTCAATAAATACCTTGAGAAGCAAAGAAGGTCTCGTTGATTTAGCATGGAGGTTTGGCAATGTGGAATTTAAGCCTGATAGCCCCTGATATTTTAGGGGCTTTTTTAATTTTTACCTGACACCCTTACAGCCCTTGCACTGTAAGGGTTTTGTTATGCCTGACACCCACCTGACACCCTGACACCCTTGACAAATATAAAAATATAGTTTACCCCCTCTTGATTACATAGCTCACGATTGCTATTATAGTCATATCAACCAATAAGGAGTTAAGCCTATGAAACGTTTTACAGATGGCTGGGATGGCAATGATTAGCCAAGCGCCTTATGATGTCTTTGCCGTTGCTGATGCTATCTTGAAAATAACAAAAGAGCGTGGCAGGCAGCTCACACCCATGCAGTTAGTAAAACTGACTTAT
>NZ_MUXU01000116.1 GCF_002014985.1 Moraxella caviae
GCATATTCGTCAATCTCACGGCGATAGTCGCAATAGGCTTCGCAGTGCGGAGCAATACCGTCTAAGATGGCATGAGCCTGTGGGATTTGGTTTTCGCTGATGTCAGCGATGTTTCTTAAGCTTAGCTTGACACGCAAAAGATTGTACATTTCATTGCTTGCTGAACCTGTCTTGCGAAAACAAAAGGACAAACGATGGACTTTATCCTTAATGCCTTGCAATTGAGCAGCAGTGGCTCGGTCGGTTTTGGTGTGATATGGGTCTAACACTGGAATAGCACCAGTATTTAGCGCATCAAACGCACGAATGACCATCAGATGAAACTTAGCAGAAATCCACATCGCATAGGCGTAGACCAGTTCACGGCAGGCGTATGTGCCTTGGCGGACTGTTTTAATATCACCGCCTTTTACCGTGTCGTAAGCGATTTTGCCTTCGCTTTCAATTTCTGCGATTAAATCTTGGGTTTGTTGATTGCGCATAAAGAAAGTTGGACGGTACTTGTCTTCACCGCCAGCGGATTTATGCAAATCATTTAAAGAAAAGAAACCATTATGTTGTGAAATGGTTTGGTTTGAGATGATTAAGTTCATTGCGAACTCCTTACTTAGTTTTACGAAATTTACCCAAAAAAGGGCGCTAGGGGTGTTCGTAAGCCGAAGTAAGACGGCTGGGCTTATTCGTGCGATTACTCGCCTTATTTCACCACCACCCCTAACATAACTTGGCGATGTGAGAATTTGCACATCGGTATGAAAGGGTTTTATTTGATTTTATGATGTGCGAATTTGCACATCTTAAAAGCAATAAAAAAATCGCTGTCTTTCGGGGCGATTATTACCGCTTACTTAAAGGCTACGACACCTTAAGCGATATAATAGCCCATTTTTTGGCTTTTGTCAAATATTTTTAAGACGATAAAAAAGCCAAACATTTTGAATGCAAAACATTTGACTTCTTTTAACTACTAGTATATAATATAAGCAACAAGGCAAGGGGTAGGAGCCTTGCCTTGTAGGTTAAGCTTTATCACCTAATGGTAAAGTATAAAGCCAACCGATGTAAGGAGTAAACGATGAGAACCCTTCAAATCATCATCGTTGCGGTCTTTATCTTGTACAGCTTACCAGCTTATTAAGATAAACGCCTAAGTCATCAGCCAAAAGCCGATGATATGGCGGAGCGGATAGGAAACACCGCTCACCCCTTACTTACCCCTATACTAGCACAATCTTTTTAAAAGTCAAAGGATTTATCATGGTTAGCCAAGCCCACAAAAACGCCACCAAAACTTACCGCGCTAAATCACTGAAAAACATGAGCCTTACATTCAGCCAGCACGACACCGAAAGCTATGCTGCGCTGTGCGAGCTTGAAAAAGTGTATGGCTCAGCCAGTGGGGCGATTAAGGCGGCATTGATTGCTCACGCTAAATCTTTGAAATCATGACTGTTTATTCCAATTATCCTTAATCCATTCACCAGCTTCTGACGGTGCAAAACCTGTACAGATGCCATCTTCCATCACCAAGAGAGTGCCTGCACTGGCAATTTTACGCAAGTCATCTCGTATCTGTAGGCGACTTAGAGCGTTGCCTTTATCTACTATCAGCCATACATTGCTAACCCAATGCCAAATACCAACATCGTATTTCTCAAAGTATTCAGTGATGGCGTCTTTAGTTTTTGCTGAAAACATCTCGTCAGCAATGATGATAAATTTATTGCTCATGTGTCTTATCCTCAATGGTGACGGTGTTGGTTTTTTGGGGTCTGTCGTCAATCAAACCACTGTTGTTATCGCCGATACGACCTTTTTCTAGAGCAATCTTATTTAGCGTAAAAGTCTCTGAACGCAAACAATCAGGATTTTTAACCGTGACGTACTCCCCTCCCT
>NZ_MUXU01000117.1 GCF_002014985.1 Moraxella caviae
ACAAAAAATTGGATTTTTATATGAACGACCTGCTAAACAAAGACATAAACAAAGACAAAAGTTTTACAATTCGAGTAGATGAAAATCTACTCAAAACGTTCCAAACGATAGCAAAAGCCAATGATAGACCATCAGCGCAGCTTATCCGTGATTTTATGCGTGAGTACGTTAAAAAACACCGTCAAGCCGAGTTATCGCTATGAGCGAAAATTGTTTGATTGGCGGAGTTTTGTTTGAGTGGGATAGCAATAAAGCGGAACTGGTGCTAAAAGAGCATTCCCTAACCATGCAAGAATGCGCCAGTGTTTTGATCAACGAAACCACCATCACCAAACCTGATTATAGACACTATGATGAAGAACGCTTTATCAGCACAGGTTACAGCAACCAAGCAAAGATTTTAACGGTGATTTGGACGGATAGAGGCGACAGAATACGACTCATCACGGGCTTTAAAGCCACCAAAGACCAAACTAAGGAGTTTCATCGTGGATAAAGACTATCAAGAATACAAAGACTTTGACATGACAGGGGCAATTCGTGGCATACCACCGCAAATCGCACGCTTACAAGCCAAAAATCAAACCAACGTCAAGACAGAGCAAGCAAGATTACTTGACGATGATGTAATGGCGTGGGTAGTGCGTCAAGACCAAGATACCAAAAATATCATCAATCAAATGATTAGGGGTATGATGAGCATTCAGCAAAAACAGGCGACCACCGCTTGATTAAAATGCTTTTCAACCTAGTCAAAAATAAAGAGATTATGCTATGAGCAGTAATTTTAACTTATCGTGCGTAAT
>NZ_MUXU01000118.1 GCF_002014985.1 Moraxella caviae
AAATAATGTTTTAAATCAATGTGTTGTAATATTTATATGTTTTGGCAAGAAAAGTGTATAAATATACATAGATTTTTAATGTCTCTTATCGTGTTTTTGTTTGTCGTGTTTTAAGTTTTGGAGAAAGTGATGAACATTCCTTTGTTTTCGGCAATTTTTTCAATCGCTTCAACCGTGGCGATGGGTCTGCTGATTATTTTGGCAGTGGTAACGGGCTATGACAGCGGCAAGATGGTTATCGCCGCCATCGTGGCTGGGCTTGTAATCAGTGTGCCGATTGCGCTTGTGGTTACCAAAAAAATCAGCCAGCTGACCAGCGAGCCAAATAAAGGCTGAGTTGATGTTTGTGAGCTTATTTTTGCTAAAATAAGTTTTCATCATCAAAAACAAAACCACTCACAGCAGCCCAATGCCTTAAAATCAGTTTGCTTGAATTGATAAAGGTTTAAAAGGGCGGTGTGGGTGGTTTTTTGTTAAATTAAAAAAGTCAAAACAAACCAATAATGTACTCATAAAAAACCACCGCCATCAAAGAGACTTATCGGGCGGTGGTTTTTGTTTTGATAATCTTGTCTTAAAATAAATTAAAACAAGATTATTTGGCTATTTTCAAAATC